>JBGTNJ010000013.1:0-4594 GCA_041743145.1 Nitrospira sp.
TGAGATGGTGAGACGACTGATGCGCATATGTGTCTTCCCATACGCGTGATTGGCTCGAGCGAAAGGCATAGACATGGTTAGCATCCTTTTAACGTTCGGGTTCATGGCACTCATGCTTCTGGTCGTTGGTTTCATCTCTTACGCGAATAGCGAGTGACCCGCTGCCGCACAGTGGAGCGGGAAATTCCCGTTTCGTGCCTCAGCCCGGGCTCGCGCGAAGTATCGACATCTGCAGACGCGATGTGCGTCCTGATTCCTCCCTGCGCGTCTGATTTCTCGGTCTCCCCCGCTTCAACGCCGGCGAGCTTCCCCAGTGCCGAGCTCGTTGGCTATGCCCGACGGGGCTGAAGTTTTTCGATTATCTCAGGCGGAGACTGTCGCGGGGAGAGGCATAAGACTTCTCGGCAAACGCCCGCAACTCATGAAAGGAGGAAACACGCCATGACACAAGAACAGCAAATCGTGAAGATGACAACCGCCATCAGGCAAGCCATCAAGGTGATGGGAGACCGGTTCGGATCGACAGAAACGGACGTTGCAAGGGCCCAAGAGCTGAAAGTGTCGATGCAAGCGTCACCAGAACCGAGCTCTTACGTGGAAACCGGGCCGCGACCAGACAGCCGGTCGCCGAAAAATACGGAAGTGGTTGTTGAGACATAATCGCTTTTTCCGCAAAAAGGAGAATTAGAGATGAATGCTCCATCCACAGTTCATAGTCGCATCACCCCCGCTTCGACCAGGGCCACTGTGCTGGACATGCTGTCGGTAAATCAGGTGGTCAAGGATAAGGTCGAGCAGGAGTGCGATGGGGTACATTCTCGTGTCACGGCATGCCTCGCGGATGGAGCCGGGGAAGGGGTTGCTCTAGATGAACTGAAAGCTGAGCGGGGATGGGAAAGAGCATCCATGCCTTGCGCCACTGCTCGGTCAAACAGATCGGCTCCGCACTGAGAGAAATGCGACAGGATATGGACAGTCTGCATGCGCCCATCTCGTCGTCGGGCGGATCCTATTCCCTGAACCGAGGTCGATAACCTGAAGTACTCGTCCGGGTCGGCAGAGGTAGAGGGTCTGGAAAAGGCCGAGAGCTTGCCGGTCTCTTCTTAGAAAGATGAGAGTGCTCAACCATGAGCGCAGACCCTTGGCGCACAAGCTTTCAAGCTGAACCGCCTGTCCTGCCAGGATGTCACGAAACCGATGTGATCACTGAAAGTTACGCCATGGGTTCTGTATGTCAACTGATTCTGTACCACCGTGCGAGTGCTGATAGTGACGGAACCAGGGCAGACAAAAGTCCTTGCCTCCCAGCGTTGACACGTCCCACGGTTAGTCTCGGTTTGGCCTCCGCGATAGCCCATGGGGCCTGAATCGATTCCCAAGTTCGCTCGTCATTCGGTACGCCGCGTGTCGTTTCCAACCTGCATGCCCGCTGATACCTATTCCCATTTTCGCTTGTTGCCGTCGGAAACTTTGGTGATTTCTCGAGAGGGAAGAGGTATTCTTCCCAAACTAATTTTTCGGTTTAACCGGAGTGGATGGTGGAGATGGACGAGCAGGCCAGGGGACCGGGACGGTCCGACGCGCTGGTGCTCTTCGGTGTCACAGGCGATCTGGCCTTTAAGATGATCTTCCCAGCACTCTATGCGATGGCGAAACGAGGGGTATTGAAGGGCCCAGTGATCGGTGTCGCCTCCTCCAAGTGGAGCCTGACACACCTGCGTACGCACGTCACGAACAGCATCAAGCGATCGGGAGAGATCGATCACCCGCGTGCGCTCCGCCATCTACTTTCCCTGCTCCAGTATGTAGAGGGCGATTACAATGACCCGGCGACGTTCACAGCGATAAGACCGGCCCTAGGTCGTGCTCGGCATCCCACACACTACCTCGCCATTCCGCCTGCGCTTTTCGCGACGGTCGTACAAGGGCTTGCGTCGTCCGGCTTGGCCGAGCATGCCCGCGTCATCATTGAGAAGCCGTTTGGACGAGACCTGGCCTCTGCACGCGAGCTTAATCGTCTTGCGCGGTCCGTGTTCCCGGAAGAATCGATCTTCCGCATTGACCACTTCCTCGGAAAGGAAGCGATCATGAATATCCTCTATTTTCGGTTCGCCAATTCGTTCCTGGAGCCTATTTGGAACCGCAACTGCGTGGCCAATGTCCAGATCACGCTGGCCGAGGATTTCGGTGTCGAGGGTCGCGGCAGGTTTTACGAAAGCGCTGGTTGTTTGCGCGACGTTATTCAGAACCACTTGTTTCAGATCGTGGCTCTGCTGGCCATGGAACCGCCAGCCTACCAGGGTTATGGGGCTGTCCATAGCGAGAAAGCCAAGGTATTTCACGCCATGCGCCCGCTTCAGCCGGCCGATGTGGTCCGCGGCCAGTATGCCGGCTACCAAAAGGAACCGGGCGTGGCAAATGGTTCCGACGTGGAGACCTTCTGCGCCCTGCGGCTGTTTATCGACTCGTGGCGTTGGGAAGGGGTGCCGTGGTACCTACGCTCGGGCAAATGTCTGGCAACAACCGTGGCCGAGGTCCTGGTGGAATTAAAGCCCCCTCCTCAACGGCTCTTTGACGATTCCAGACCGGCATCAGGCCGAACCAACTACCTGCGCTTTCGACTTTCTCCCCGCTCCGCGGTTGCGCTCGCCGCGCGCGTGAAACGCGTCGGGAAGGAGTTTATCGGCGATCAACGAGAACTCTACTTGCTTGATGAGCAACAAAGAAAAGAAACACCCTACGAGCGACTATTAGGTGACGCGATGGCCGGCACAAGCGCACTTTTTACTCATCAGGATGCCGTGGAGGCCGCCTGGGCGGTGGTCGATCCAGTCCTGAAGATGCACCACCGGGTCCACCCGTACAGGCGCGGCACCTGGGGACCAAAAGAGGCGGATTCCCTTATCGGAGCAGACGGAGCTTGGCACAACCCTACCTCAGAGCGGGCAAGATCATGACCTTATCAGACTCTTGCCCTCCCTCGTCGTGCGAACCCACACACAGAATAATGACCGATACAACCATTGGGATAGCGCAATTGGTTCGTGATATGCCTTGTGTAAGAGGAGAGGCAGGCATGCGAGTGAACCACAACTGACACCGAGCAGTCTGGCTGGACCTCCCGCTCTGGATTGTGTGGGGATCTCGAACCTTGGCCGAGGGTGAACTGACGAAGGCTGCGAGCGTGCTCGAACGAATCGGAAATACCGCGAAAAAGTTGGGAAGAGGATCGAGCGAGGGTTTACGAAGGCAGTCAAGAAGCTTGAGCAAAAGAAGGTTGGAGAAGAGATTGCCAGGCTCGATCACCGCACACAAGCTCGTCCATGGCACGACCTGCTGCATCTAGCCAGAAAGAGCTCGCGCCGGGTCGGTTTCCGAAACCGTTCAAACTCAGTGGCAGTCGCAAAGGCCAGCTGGGACCTCAGGGCAACTCCTGGTGAGAAATGGAGGACCGTCTCCTACCACAGCTGTGCCCTCGACGGAAGAATTATTCAGACCTTCCCTCAAGGGGAACGATCACTCAGGCGCTGGTATGCTTCTTCAAGATTGGAGACTCCGTTATTGTTCTGTTCCCAGGCGCCAGTTCGATAGCCTTCTCGAAGGCAATCGTGGCCTCGTCGTACTTCTTCAGCTTGGCCAAGGTCAGCCCAAGATTGAATTGAGCCTCGGCCAGCTTAGGATCGGCTGCGATGGCTTTCAGAAAATGAAACTCCGCCACATCCCAATGCCCCTGTTGGGCATGATTCACGCCCTCATCATTGTGAGTTCGTCCTGTCGATCCCTCAGGAGCCATCAACGCGACGGCTGCTTCAGCGCCAGACTCTTTTGGCATGGCTTCGCTGGAGGGTGAAGACTCTGTCACCGAAGCAGGGGCCTGAGCCGGCGCTTCCTTCTTGACGTCCCTGATCGGTTGTTCCTGTTCACAGCCGACAAGCCCCGTCGCGCCCAGCAGCCCAACGAAAGCGATCCCGATGATTGTGTTCCTGCATTGAGTCCTGGTATCCATCACAACTCTCCTTTGCCGTAAAGGCAGGACTGTGTCCTGCCTGGATGCATAAAATATCTGTCGACTTTTTGATGTTAACACCTGCAGCAGGCTCCGGCTGATCCATAGTGCACATAGTGCACTATGGAGTGTGAGGCTTTCTGCTCCCTCCACAGAGTGAATACGCACAGATATGGCCGATGCCAAGACTTCTCAACGTTGGAGTCTGGATGCCAACATAGCCCCTTCCAGACTCGCCAGACTCGTGCGCCCTCGTGCACCATGGTTCGCCGCACTCCTACAAATTGGCCTCCCTGCGAGGGTCCTATGCCTTACACGTTTCGTCCCGCCGCTTCCTCGCGCGAGACAATGTGGTATACGACATACACATACTAATGTGACACGCCACGCAAGGCCGTCCATCAAGCTCCCTCTGGCTTGCTGTTCGAGCTTGGAATTATATCCGGCATCAGTAGCGTCCCAACGTTGAGCGATTGATCGCCCGTAACTGATTGAAACGGAATCGATAACTCATACTTTCTTCTGGTCTCGATTTGAACTCCGCCGCGAACATTGGCCATCCTGCGAGGAACTCACGCGCAGGGGGTA
>JBGTNJ010000014.1:0-27093 GCA_041743145.1 Nitrospira sp.
TCGCGATATGAACCACTTGCCGCCGCAAGAGGAGCCGATCGCCTATCGATTCCCCTATCCGCCGAAGAAGCGATTCAGCTTTCTCACCGATCGAGTGGATCAACTGCGCTCCAAGGTGCAACCGAGACCACGAATCAATAAATGACGAGGATCGCATTGGCCCATGTTGATCGTTGATGCATAGGACCAAGATAGTCTTATGTTTATATGCCCAAGGGGGTACCGGCAATCTCACGCGCCTTATGCCGATGGGGACTCAGAAATAGAAATGAAGTCCGATACCAAACCAATGGGAATGTTGCGTATAGAACTGACCGTCAGGGGAGGGACCTGCAAAATATTGGGCGAGGAGTTGTAGCTGCCGATTTCCGATTCGTGCGTTTTCAAATCGCAAGCCCGCCATGATGGATTGTGCAATCGCCCATTGCGAACGCTCATTAGATTGAAAATCTGCGTAACAGATCGGTGTGACGGCCCCGCTCAAGAACGCAATGGGACTGGTTAGCTCAATGCCCCATTGGGTACTGATTGGTTCCACATCCGATGGATCCCGGTGCGTCAAGTAGCCACCGCCGGCATAGACACGTATCCAGTTGGATATATCATACGCCAACTTCACATCCACTTCCTCGTAACTCAGATTGATACGCTGGACACGCTGGTTCGCGAGGATAAACTCATCACCGAGGTGCGAACTTTGGTGATGGAGCCTCAGAAACCCGGAGAACTTTCCGGACCGGTAGGCCGTGAGGAGTCCTACGTTGTAATCCGCGTTCACCAGGTCCAGCGAGGTCGCACTCAGATCGAACAGGCTGAAGACGCCGGCTTGGAGGACAAGTTCCCACTGCCCGCTGAACGGCGCTCTGTTGCGGTAGAGCGAGAAGGTTTCACCGAAGGTGCCGGCAAAAGCCGCTGTGAGATCATTGGTGCGATATCCGCGATAGGCGGCTGAGAAATGAGGCCATCGTGGATCAGCGTGAAAAGGGGCAAAGAGCAGACCGCGTTGCAAAAAGCCTATTGTACCATCGATGGAACTGGCTTCCTCGGGTTCATCGGATAACGCAGGAGCCATGGTGTCTTCCGTTTCGCTGATGACGACCTGCTTGACACCCTCGATGCCGCTTAAGGCCCGCTTCAGCTTGTCTTGATTGATCCCCTCCAGGCCGCTGCCAGAGACCCATATAACGCCGTTGCGAACTTTCAGATTCGTGTCGATCACATTGAATTCGTGGTGCAACACCGACGTCGCAAAACCCAAGATATATTCGTCAGTGACCGATCGCGACCACGCCGGATTCGTCCCGAGCAGTACGATACCAATGGCCAGAATGACGACCAGTAATCGGAAGGTTCTGTAGATCGTTTGAATGGCAGTGGCGGGGTCTCCAGCAACGATGATCGAGAGAGCAGCCATGGTTAATCCTGACTCCCGGACAATGTGCGGCCGATGGCGTTCGCCCCGTCAGCTTTTTCAAGCTGCAATTCCACTCTTGGCGTACCTGCTTCTGAGGTATCTCGTCGGGGTGGATCCACGGGGAGTCGTGCTGCGGACAATTTCTTCAGTCCAGCCAAGCGTGCGGCCACAATATAGGCCCGCCGGACCGCCAACACATGTCCTGCTGTCTCGGGCGTGTCAAGGTCCGGATTAGGCCAGGACTCTGGCGGGAGACGTCGAAGAGCTTCAAGGTCTGTGTGGCTCAGTACCGGCATAATATGCAGAACGGTACGATTCTCCGAACGAAGGAGCCTCGCGAGGTCGTGTAACCTACGTTCCATTTCAGGGCGAATGGTCGATGAACCAGGGTCAAAGGTGATCGGGTCGAGTGCCAGTTCGTCGAGCTGATGACCGCCCATGACGAACCGGCCAATGGAGCGAATCGGTAGGGTGATGAGCTTGACAACGGTATTGCGAATCGTCGTCCAGATGGCATTCGTCCAATCGAAGGTAGGATTGGACAGGGGTCCGGAGATAGGAAATGTGATGACGATGCGACCGGCATCATCCTTGAGAAGTGTGATGAGAAGTCCCAGTGGAAGACCGATTCGTTCTTGGACGGTTCGATAAGTCGAGTTTCGAATCGGCTCAACCTGAAGATCGGAAAGCGTCACGTCGCTGTACACTTCCAACTTGTCACCGCTGAGTCGTATGTCCATTGCCGATGTGAGTGTTCCATCGGTGGTGTAGTGTGAGACCGTTCGTTCCAAATATGGATTGGCCGATGGCACGACCATCCGGTGGATGGTGGCTTTCAGCGATACGGTGGGTGTAGGACCGAGCAGGGCCGCTCGGCCGTGAAGGGAGAGTGTTCCACCGCTGGTTATATCAGTGCGAGCAGTGATCATCACTCCATGATCGGGGGAGGACACGAAATCGTCCACGGTCATCTCGAGATTCTGAAGCGAATCCGAATACACCGGACTGACGGATCGATCCTCGAGATGAACGGTTCCGTCTCGGATAATGATCTTATCGATGAGCCATTGTGTCGAAGTCGCCACCGCATCAGACTCCATGTCCTTGGAGCTCGGCGTAGGCCTGGGCTTCCGTGCGTCGCCTTCTCCAGCCCGAAACCCAACGAAACGGCCACTCTCATTTCGATGGACCCAGATCTCCGGCTTGTTCACCACGAGTCGATCCATGGCGACCATATCAGGCCACATGACCTCAACCTGTGACGCAGAGACCATTGCAGCATGACCTATCGAGTGCCCCGACGATGAGAGGGCAATGTCGCGCCCCTCGAGAGCGCCTGACACGCCGACCGGCGATTCGCCCTTGCCGGGCCACGTTGCCGAGAGATGAGCGGTTACACGTCCCTTCACGTGCACGTGACCGCTGAAATATTCTTGCAGTGCGGCGAGGGAGACGTCCGTGAGGTCGACCTTCATGTTGCCGGAACGAAGATCCGACAGGATGGCCCCATCGATCATTATCGTACCCGAATCAGAAACCCGGGCAGACCCATGGATATTGGCGGGGTCCGACGAGGCCAGCGATAAACCTGTCAACGTGAGTTGAATCTCATCCATGCGTTGGGTCCGAGCAGGGGAGACGGAACGGTCTTCAATGATCAAGGAGCCGTCGCGAAGCACAGCGTTCTGAATCTTTACGGAGCTCCCGGTCTTGGAAGCCGATGAGGAATCTCTTTCGCTGATGGCCGGAAATTTCCATCCGGAATCTTCCGTTCGAAGAAGCTGAACGATGGGCGAAACGATGTCCAGACGTCTCAGAGACACTTCTCGCTTGAAAAGCGGCAACACCTCGACCTCGGCATTGATCTGTCGGATGACCGCGAGCTCTGAATTGTCCTCTTTCGATCGGACACGAAGCACGTTGATTTCGATGTGTCCCGTAAAAATGTTCAGAGCCAGATTATCGATCTCGACCTTGTGGGTTAGAACGCTGGTCAGCTGGGATACCGCCCAGCCTCGTACGAGTTTCGGGACTGCCACAACAATGAGACCTAGGAACGCTACCAGACCGAGAACGAACCCTAGAATGGACACTGCTGTTTTCTCAATATTTCTCTCGGAACGTTTCCAAGAACCCTCCTCTGGTATCGCACAAGTTTCCATTTGGTACACCCATACCGGAGCAGGCTATTCGAAACGTAAGCGCCCAACATCAATCTACTCCTGTTATCGCGCTATATGGACTGGGCGATTCCCTAGGACCTTCTCCACTGGAGCTGGCATGCTGTGCCTCGATTACCTCGCGATCAGTCGCGTGTAGTGGGAAGAACCGAGGTAGCTAGTCCGCAGAGACGAACGAGTGATGCAGAAGATGACCTCCTCTACCTCGTCACCATGATCCCGAGGCCAGGGTGTGTTCGATGGCTCACGGACGGCGATACACATCCGTGAGCGGCTAAGGCATTCCTAGTATCTCCGTTTCATATGGGAAAGCCGGCTGATTAATGACTCATTGAAGCATCCGTCAGAAACGATATGGCGTGCTTGTTTTTCTCGTCATACTTGACAATCACGTTATCTCCAAGGACAGGATCCATCTGTCTGTCTTTTCTTATGGTCGTCTTGTCGAGATGGAGCACGATCACTTCGCCCGTTTCTCCACTCTTGACGGACACGTCCCATCGTTGGAGATTTGCGTCACGCTCATCAATCTTGACGACTTTGCCATGAAGCGTTTTCCCTACGTGTTGAATGTCGGGTTTATCGTAAACCTCTGTATCCAAAGATAGGGCCGCGGTAGATAGGGCCAGACAACACACGAGACTGAGAAAACCAACTCCCACTGCTTTAGAAAGGTTATACATGCGAAACCTCCTTGTTATGAATCGTAAGGTGGACACCTCATCACAGAGTACTTATTGAATTTGTTAATCAGGGCGGTGACTCGACGCCTCGCAGGTTAAGGGGTTGGGTTTGGCGATGGCGATCCATCCTTGAGGAATGTTAGCGCATGCTTACTATGGTCGTCATACTTCACGACCACCATATCTCCAAGAGCGGGATCCGGGGCCTTCTCTTTCATCTGAGTCGTCTTGTCAAGATGGAGTAGAACCACCTCGCCCGTTGCCACGTTCTTTACAGACACATCCCATTTGTATGTGTCCGCGTCGCGCTTCTGAACCTTGACGACTTTTCCGTGGATGGTCGTCCCTGGTTGCTCAACGTCCGGCATGCCGTCGTAAACAGCCTTTTCTTCAGCTAACGCTCCAGTAGATACGGCCGCACAAAACACGAGACCGAGGACTCCGACCCCAATTGCCTTAGATGTGAATAGGTTCACCATGGTTCGACCTCCCTTTAGATAGATAAAGAAACAGACATTTGTAGGGGAAAGTCTATTTCCTTTTAAGAGAATACCGATGCTGGAGTAAGTCCTAGTAGTGGCCAGTGAAATGGCTTGTGCAGTTGGTATCTTGCTACTAATCAGGTGTTTCGGCTCTGTTCCTGGCATTGAACCGACACCGTCCACCAAACCAACCTCTTCGCTCTCGATCGCCAACGTGGAATGCCTTCAAGCCTGTTCGACCTACTTCGCCGCGAGTCGTAATATTTGATGTCGGTGCTTCGATTCGCCATGTGGTAACGGCAAGGCTCCCGGCCTGTGGGACTCGGGTATGAGCTAGTTGGCGAAAAGGCAGGCATCGGATTCAATCCCTGTATCATCACGGTTGAATTCCACTAGAGCGACAAATAGATCAGGAGGTGAAGATGATGGATATAGCTGAAGCTGCACAGCAGAGCTACAAGCATCAAGGACGTAAGCGGGAACCTTCCGAGGGGTTCTATAACAGGTGGGAGAATATTCGGTTTGCCCACGTCGCGGATCGTATGACTTCAAGTATTACAGTGGTGAGTCCACAGACGAGATTGGGTGAAGTACTCCACTTGTTCACGACGATGAATCTCAAGGCAATGGCTGTGTACGATGGAAAAGAATACGTGGGGCTCATAGGGTATTCCTTCCTAAAAGAAGCCATGAGCAATTACTCCCACCATGTCCGGGTGAGAGAAGTCATGGATACCAGTGATATCAGGATTGACCCTTGTTCGCCCGACGAACTGCTGTGCGAAGCGTGGAACCGGATGCGGCAGACCGGACAGACTAACCTGCCGGTTTTGGATGCACAGGGGAAGCTGGCAGGAGTCTTGTCGGCACCGGTAATGGATGAGCGTTTCCGTTCTTCGCACCGAGTGACAGGTGGAAAAAACCGAACCGCAAGACAGCCAGCTGGCGATAACTAGGGGATCGTCTAGTCACGGATCGGACTGTGTCAGTGTACGATGTGATGTGAAATGACAAAGCCTTTACCATGGACTGTAAAGGGCATTTGATTCACTTATCAACCAACCGAGGAGGTTCGTATGAATGCAGAGCAATTCAAAGGAAAGTGGAGTCAGTTCAAAGGTGAGGCGAAGCGTCAGTGGGGGCAGCTGACTGACGACGACCTGACTCAGGCAGAAGGAAACTACGATAAGTTCGTTGGACGGATACAGGAGCGGTATGGAGACAAGAAGGAAGATGTCATCAAGTGGACAAACGACTGGTATGAAAAACAGGCCAACGAAGCAGCATCACCAACGCACAAATAGGTGAGTGGTGGCTCCGGATCCTGCGCGGCACCACTGCCGCGCAGGATAGCAGCAGGCATATCCATAAAAGCGGAGAGCTAAGATAGGCTGAAGTACAGCAATCACATCCGCCCGCCTGATGGCGGCATTCATTCTTGGAGAGAGACGCATGAAAATCGATCAAAAACTACTCGCAACTTTTATAGTCGCAGGCGGTACCCTCATAGCAGCTCACTCCTTCGCCGGATCGGCGTCGGTCTGGGGGCCAGACATGAGCGCGCGAAGTGCTGCCCATGTGGTGCCGGTGGTCAATGATGACCAACTCAAGGGAAACTGGAAGCAGTTTAAGGGCGAGCTGAAGAAGAAATGGGCGGACCTCACCGATGACGACCTGTTGTACATCGAAGGCCGCACAGACAAGCTGGAAGGCAAGATTCAAGAACGGTACGGGGACAAGCAGGAAGACGTGAAGAAGTGGGTGGACGAGTGGTTCGAGCGGCATGACGAGCAAGGACGCTCTCGTACAAAATAGAGTAGGGTGGCAGGAGCTCTGGACGGAGAGTGAAATCGAAGCAGCAAGGGGCGCATCCTTGTTCCTTCGATGAGGAGGACCTGTCCGAATACCGACCGATCCTCCTCTAACCCTCGCACATTAACCAAATCACGTGATCGGGAAGAGTAAACTCTAGTCGTGGACTCTATTAGAGAAGGAGGGAATCAATATGGGTAAAGGACTACTTTTGTGGCTGCTGGGCGTTCCGGGCATAATTGTCATCTTACTGTACTTCTTCGGAGTGCTCTGATGACAGTGTCAACAAGGCGATCTCCTAAAGGCGAGGTTCATTATAGCCTTTATTCAAGAAGATGCTAACGTGTCGCGCAGGTCAAGCATTCGAGATATGGTTGGCTTAAGATCTCGCGAGAGTGCATCCTTAACCAGCGAAGCGACTGCTCCCGCGGCTATGATACGCGTGTGGATATCGCTATCGGTGTGGATTGTGATGCCGATGACCTTCACCTGTGGATTCTGAGCAAGAATCTGTTGCGTGGCCTCGATTCCGTCAAGTCCCGGCATGTTGATGTCCATCAAGATGAGATCGGGGCATAGTGTGCTCGCCAGCTTTACGGCTTGATGTCCATCCGACGCCTCACCAGCCACCGTTACACCGTTCATGGCATTCACGAGCTGGGTCAACTCCTGTCGTATCAACTGATGATCGTCGACGACCATGACTCGACATGGCTTAAGCGACCGGTCCTCGATTTCCCGTACCTCACCCGACATTTCTGGAAGTCCGAGAACCTCGGCCAAGGGGATGGACAGCTCGATCTGCGTGCCGGCTCCTGGCGATGAGAGCACGGAAAATGTGCCGTCCAGTCCTTCGATCCGTTCCCTGATGCTGAACAGCCCGAACCCTTTCGTCTGCTCGGCTAACATCTTCACATCGAAACCTGCTCCGCCATCCATCACTGTGATGCGCAAGATTCGTTGTTCAATAGCATGTATCTCCACGGTGGCCTCACCAGTACCAGCGTGTTTCAGCGCGTTAAACAACAGTTCTCGTACCGATTGACACAGCAAAATCGAACGATCTTCGGAGAGTTTCACGGCAGATACGCGAGACTTCACCTCGACCCGAAGGCCGTGCTTGGAGAAATATTCCGGCAGCCAGTGAAGCGCGGCAACGAGTCCCTGAATGAAGAGAACGTTCGGACTCAGGTGAGCGATGAGGGTTCTGCTGTATGTCAACGCCTGATCGAGCGAGGACTCCGCCTCCTGCAAAAGTCCCCTTGGGTCCTTGTCAGGGTGATTGCGACGGAGCTGATCGATCTTGAATTTCGACACGACCAATAATTGAGCGAGATAATCGTGCAGCTCGGAGGCCAGGTTCTTACGCTCTCGTTGCGCTGCCAGCGTCAATTCGCTGGCCAGGCGCCGTAGTCGAGCATGTGAATGCTCGAGTTGTGCCGTCCGAGCCGCCACCTGCCGTTCCAGTGTGGCTTCATGTTGACGGAGACGCACTTCGATTTGCTTGCGGTCTAAGAGCTCTTGGGCCAGTTGTTGATTGACGTCTGCCAATTTGGCGGTGCGCTCGGCAATGCGTCGCTCCAATTCTTCGTTCAATGTGATGAGGGCATTATGGGCCTGCGTATGCTCCTTGCGCAGTCGGTGCTGATCCAGCACCTGACGGATGGATTGTCCGAGTCGTCCGAGACGATCTTTCATGAGGTAATCAGACGCCCCCGCGCGGATCAGCGCGACCGCCTCTTCTTCACCGATCGAGCCGGAAATGATGATGCAGGGGATATCGACCTGGTGCTCTTGGAGTAAGGTCACGACGCGGTGAGCGCTGAATTGCGGCATGATGGCATCGACGGTGATTAAATCGAAAGGCGTGTGAATCTGACTGAGAAAATCCTCCTCAGTATCGACCCGTATCCAGGTGGGCTGGAAGCAGTGTTTTTTGAGTTCGCGAACGATCAGCTCGGTATCGGTTTCACGATCTTCGACGATGAGTAGTTTGAGCGGGGTGAGCAATTGTGTGGCGGCCGGAGGAGTCATTGTGCAAGTCTCTCGTTTCAGATGGTGCTCGGCGGCTCATTCAGGAGGAGCCAATAAAGACCGGCCTGGCGTACCGCATCGGTGAATTGTTGGAAATCCACAGGCTTCACAATGTAGCTGTTCACGCCGAGGCTGTAGCAGGTTTGAATGTCGGGCTCCTCGCGGGAAGAGGTCAACACGACGATGGGAAGTCGACGGGTGCGTTCGTCCGCCTTACATTGGCGCAGCACCTCGATTCCGCTCACTAATGGCAGTTTGAGATCGAGCAAGACGACCTTGGGCAGATTGAATATCGAGCGATGTGCATATCGGCCCGTGGCGAAGAGATATTCTAAGGCCTCGGCCCCATCCTGAACGACAACCACTTGATTGGTGACGTTGTTTTTCTTCAACGCTCGAATGGTCAACTCGACGTCGTCCGGATTGTCTTCAACCAAAAGAATTTCGGCATAGGTGGTCGTAGTCATGATGTCATCTCCAGCGTGAACCAGAACGTGGCCCCTTCGTTCGGCTGTCCGTCGGCCCAGACTCGCCCTCCGTGCCGATGCACGACGCGCTGCACGATGGCAAGACCCACGCCGGTCCCTTCGAACTCTTCCACTCGATGTAATCGCTGAAACACGGTAAATAGTTTGTCCGCGTACCGCATGTCGAAGCCGACGCCGTTGTCTTTGACGAAGATTCGGCAGGACTTTGCATTCTGTTCGTCGGTCTGCCATCCGATCTGGATTTTCGCAATGTTCCGAGGTCTCGTGTATTTAAGCGCATTGCTAATCAGGTTGGCAAGGACCAGTTTGATGGTGGTTCGATCACCCTGACAGGTGGGCAGGTCGGTGATGTCCCATTCGACTGTACGATTAGATTGATCCGCAGCGAGTTCGTCACGGATCTCCTGCACCAGCTCTGCAATCGAGATCGGGCTCATAATCAAACCCTGGCGCGAAAGTCGAGAAAAGGACAGAAGATCGTCGATCAAGCGACCCATTTGACGGGCACCATTAGAGATGGTCGTGAGATAGCGCACCGCCTCTGGCTCAAGAGTATTGCCGTAATCTTCGATCAGTGCCTGGGCGAATCCCGTCATGGTCCGAAGCGGTGCGCGGAGGTCGTGCGATACCGAGTATGAAAAGGCCTCCAGCTCTTTATTCGAAGCCGCAAGGGCCTCGCTCTTGGATTCCAGCAGAGAATTGATCCGCTCCAGGGTGGCTTCAGTGTCTTTTTGGGATGAAATATCGGTCGTGGTACCGAACCACCGTACAATGTGTCCCACGTCGTCTCGTTGAGGAGTGGCGCGGGCCAGGTGCCAGTGATAGGATCCGTCCCAGGCCCTCAGCTGATATTCAGCATTGTAGTTAAGACCGGATGCCACAGCCTCGTTCCACATCCGCTCGACCATCGAGATGTCCTCGGGATGAATCGACGCCAGCCAGCCAGATCCCAGATTGTCTTCGATCGTCGTGCCGGTATAAGCAAGCCATTGCTCGCTCACATATTCCCAGGCGCCATCGGGTCGGCATGTCCAGACTAATTGAGGGATCGCCGTCGTCAGCGTGCGGAAACGCTCCTCGCTCGTCTTCATCGCCGCCTCCGCCTGTTTGCGAAAACTGATATCACGCATCATCTGCGCAGTGGCGACGACCGTACCATTGTCGTCTGTGATGGGTGACATGCTGATCGACACGTCGATCCGCCGACCTGCCTTATGCAGTCGCTGAGTTTCAAACTGCTCCACGCTTGCTCCACCCAAGGTGCGGTGACGAAGCGTCTGCTCCTCCTCTCGCAACTCCTCGGGTACCAGTCGGTCAATCTGTTGGCCGACAATCTCGTCCGTGGTGTAGCCAAATAATCCCTCGGCTCCTCGGTTCCAGGTAAGAATGACCCCATCAAGCGATTTGGTGATGATCGCGTCCGGACTGCCGGTCACAATGGCAGCGAGAAACGCCTGTGCTTCCTCCGCGATCTTGCGCGTGGTGACATCAAAATGGGCGATCACCGCACCGCCACTGGAAGTCCTTAGAGGAGATACGGACATCCGAAACCAGCGTCGCGTGGATGGGGAATGGCAGGGATACTCTTGCTCGAACGTGTCCAGGCGTCCTGCCAGGACGGCATTAAGGCTTTGCAGGGTCCGACGGCATGTTTCGTCGGAGGCGGCAGCCTTGCGAACGACCTCGAGGTAATTAGTGCCGATACCAAGGGACTCAGGAGGGCATAGCCCGAGATTCTCTCTCGCAAAATGGTCCCAGGCTGCATTGACCTGGAGAATCATCCCCCGTGCGTCGATCACCGCAATATGAACGTGGAGTGAATCGAGAACGGATCGGGTAAAGCCTGTCTGTTCTGTAAGCGCCTGTTCAGCCTGATGCAAGTCTGTGATGTCGGTATTGGTGCCGAACCACTGTGAAATTTGTCCCTGTGCATCATGGACAGGAATAGCTCTAGATAGAAACCATCGGTATTGACCATCCCGTCCACGCAACGGGAACGTATCCTCCCACGCTTCGCCGGTCTCAAGACATTGGGCGAACTTCTCGACGACCCGATCGACGTGATCGGGATGGTGAACCTTCTTCCAACCCCATCCTTCCATCTCGGAAAGGGTTGTGCCGGTGTACTCGAACCATCGGCTGTTGTACCAATGAATCCATCCTTTTTCGTCGGTGATCCATGCAAACTGGGACATATTGTCGGCTAGCACTCGGAACCGACCTTCGCTCTCGATCAAGGCCGCCTGGGCCGCCTTGAGTTCAGAGATGTCGGTATTGACCTCTACGACAGCCATGGGACGTCGTCTTCCCTCTTTGAGTAACGTCCAACTGGCCGAGACGATCACTGTTGTGCCGTCATGGCGCGTGTGGGTGAGCTCTCCGGCCCATTGGCCCTCGCTCAGAAGCGTTGTGTGGACCTGGTCCGGCGAGGTGCTGAAACGAGTTTGGAGCAGGTCGTCGCTAATTTTTCCGATTGCCTCCTCTTCCGTCCAGCCATACAACCGTTCGTACCCTTCGCTCCACGACAAAATACGACCGTCCATATCGCGGGTCATAATGGGTGCAAGATTTAAGAGCCGGGCCTGGTCGCGCAGTCGTTCGGCCTGCTCACTCGCTTCCGAATCGCGAATGACGCGATAGGTCCCGACTCCTGACAGAAGCAGTGCCAGCAGTGTCGCTCCGAATATCGTTTGGAAAGCCTCTTCGGCGGCCTGATGCTCGCGCTGACCTGCGATCCGGAGAAGCTCGTATTCACGGTCGAGCATGGCTTTGCGTTCGCGTCTCAATCCGTCCGTCAACATCCTCTCTGCATCGCGGTGTACGTTGACCAACGCAAGGGCTTCCGCTCGATTCTTCTGAGCAAGCTCAAGCGATGTGTGCAGCTCCGACAGCTTTTTCTCCATGAATATGCGCAAGGTTTCCACGTGCCTTTGCTGTTGTGGGTCCCCCTCGGTCTTCTGTTTCAGCACGGTTAGGACAGAGGGAAGGGTTTCGACGGCCACATGGTAGGGACCGAGATATTGGGGATCACCGGTGAGCAAGAAGCCTCGTTGTCCGCTCTCCGCATCAGACATGTACGATTGGAAAGCGAGGACTTGTTCGACGATGTATCGGATTTCGCGATAAGTTTCCCGCTGCACAACCTGTTCCGACCGTCGCTCGACGGCATAGGATGCCAGTCCGGCCAGCACGATCAATCCCAGGATGAGACCGGCAAGGGTGAGTCTCCGTTCGGTCAATGGAAAACTCGTAAGATCATGGCCGGATGAACGAACGCGTCGTTGGCGTCCCAATCAAGGCAAGAGTCGTTTAGTTCGGATGTTAGCGGTCAGCGGTCCTGAGCGAGGAGGTCCCGTCTCCATGATTTGTGACCAGAGAGTAGCCTACGCTTCTTCCGGTCTAGAATTCAACTCTGCCGATGCAGAGCCTCTTCCACTGTTCTAATGGTCGGCTCCGGATGATTCCTGTGCCTCGCTGAGGCTAGGGGAAAGGCCACGGACGACTAGGGCATCTGCCAGGACGTCACGCGCGACATCTGGAGTAAAACAACATTATGACAGAGACGTCAGAGAAGTCCTCAGGGCAATCTTAATGGAGGATCGTTTCATGGGGATTCAAAATCGTTTCATGCTTTCCGCCGCTCTAATGATGGCTGTGGGATTTGTGTCTTTCGGAGGGGTGGAGAATGCACGAGCCGAAGGTATTTTTGACGATGTGGATGCTGGATTGTTCTCCATAGGGGGACGTGGGACTTATTTTGATCCGAAGGATGGTGACGGCCAATGGTTTGGGGGAGCGCAGGTCCGTATTCATCCGATCCGCTTCCTAGCCGTGGAAGGTTCCGTTGACTATCGCCGAAACGATTTTGGTGACACGAGGGTTCATTCTTATCCTGTGCAGGGCTCATTGATGATCTATCCGTTGGGCCTTAAGCGTATTTCTCCCTTCATCCTGGGTGGAGGTGGCTGGTATTACAGCACGGTCACGGGTCCTGGAAATTTCGATGATACGCAACACCGATTCGGTGGCCATGTTGGAGGAGGCTTGCAGGTATTCATTAGCAAACATTTTTCCGCCGATGCCTCCTATCGGCATATCTGGCTGGAGAAAATTCAGTCGAAGAACGTGTCTCTCGACGACAAAAAGTTTGACGATACTGGGCACATGATCACGGTCGGATTGAATGTTCACTTCTGAGAACAATGGGTTGCTTTAACCTCGGAACTGCAGATCGAAGCAATTCGATGTGGCTTCCCATGCAAGTGGAGTGATCATGAAGACGAAATTCACCGAATGGATCGGACTCCTTGCCGGCCTCCTGTTCGTTCCTGCGTTGGTAGGTCTGGTTGGGGAGGGAGCGGCAATGGGGATTTCGCAACAGCAGGATAACAACCCGATAAAGCATGACAACAAATGCTGGGCGGAAATCTACATGAATGCGGATTTCGACAATAATGCCCCGAGGTTATTGCTCGTCGGTCCTCACGATCTTCCCACGTTGAAAGGGCTGAACGATCAGAACTGGGATAATGACATCGAGAGCGTCGTTCTCGGACCCGAGGCCACGATGGTTGCCTATGAGCATCCAGAGTTCGCGGGACGCACGCTCATCATGGCTTCCAACCAGAACATCGGCAATTTGGCTGACGCCCAGATGAAAAATGAAATCGAGTCACTCCGTCTCGCCTGCAAATAGAAGCGAGAGAATTTGTATAGAAGCGGTGAGTAGCTTATTCATATAACCAGGAGGAACGCCATGCTGAGTTGGGCAATCACATTTCTCGTCGTTGCAATCATTGCTGGAGTGCTTGGGTTATCCGGAGTGGCCGGCACGGCCACAAGTATTGCCTATGCGCTGTTCGTGATCTTCATTATCCTTGCGCTCGTCGGATTTATTACGGGGCGTAAACCAACAGCTTGAATTAGGATCGCCGACCGACTGCTAAGGCGGTATGACGGGCCTCTGTATCGACCGATACAGAGGCCCGTCATGTGCTTCCCTTCCACTAGAAGCATACGCGCTCATCTCACTCGATTGAATGAATATCTTCTGATGATCTCAAACGATGATGGCGGTTTTCTGCGTTCGCACCTCTGTTACTTCTTCGTTGCATCGTGAGGTGGACGCGAGAGCGTACGGGAGTCTTCCGTTAAAGCAGCTGCCAAGTTGTGGATGGAATCGGCGATCCGGCGAGGTCTGGGCCCAGGATCCTTCCCGGCAGGCCAACCTTCTCGTTGCTGAGCGCGATCGCCATCACTCTCCTCAGTTTGGTCATGAAACAAGATATGCTGAGTCGGGAACGGTAAATCAATCCCATTCGCAAACAGCGTGTTCTTAATCGCTGTCAGCACCCGATCCCTCGTATCAAGCGTTTGAGCCTTGGTCGGGTTGGCAATCCACCAGCGGGTTCGAAGGACAACCGAAGAATTACCCAATTCGATCACGATCACGTCCGGCTGCGGTTGTGTGAGAATTCCCGGGACGGCGCCTATGGCCTCACGAATCAAGGATTTGGCACGGTCAATGTCGTCACCATACCCGATGCCGAGATCGTACTCGACTCGAACTAGATCGTTCGCCGTGTTCACGATCACTTTTTGTGTGAAGAGGTCGGCGTTAGGGATGACGATCCGTCGGCCATCGTAGGTTTTGATAAACGTCGCGCGAGTTTGAATGTCTTCCACCGTTCCTTCGAACGGGCCGGCGACGATTTGATCGCCCAGACGGAACGGATGGGTAAAAAGGATCAGAATTCCGGCGAGAAAGTTCTGCAAGATATCGCGAAAGGCAAACCCGAATGCGACGCTGGTAATGCCCAGTAGTTGAATGACATCACCCGGCTTGAAACTTGGGATCGCGACCGACAGTGAGATCAACAGGGCGACGAGAAGTAGGACGCCTTTCGTCAATCGATAAATCGCCACGGCTGCGCCCGGCGTTTCAAGCTGTCTCTGAGCCAACCTGCTGATGCCTGATGCAGCTATTTTGGCCAGCGGATACAACAGGGCGAACACGAGCACGGCGATAATCAGATTCGGCAAGTTCGCCACGACGGAATCCGCCATAGTATAAATACGATCGAGCGCGGGTGTGAGATCAAAAGACATAGGACGTTGCTCAGGGACTCGGTATTGCGGCGATATGCATCATGATTCAGTGGTGCTGAGGCTCGTGTTCTCCTGTGACCGTGTCTGTTGCCGAAGAGCCGCGGTGAGTCACTGCGGCCATGATCGTCTCGTAGAGTTGATCTCCGGCGGACTCTTTCGTCAGATAGCGGCTGGCGCCGGCCTGCAGCATGCTATTCGCGACTTGAGCTGCGGATTGCACAGACAGTCCGATGATCACTATGTGGGAATACTTTCGTTTGATGTGACGAGTGGCTTCGATCCCATCGAGGTGCGGCATATTGGCATCCATGACGATGACATCAGGTCGTAAGGCCTCCGCCAGCTCGCAGGCATGCTGACCGTCCCAGGCTTCCCCCACCACGGTTAAGTCGTCGTGTCTCTCAAGCAACGCCCGAATTCCCTGACGGACCATCGCATGATCATCGGCCAAAAGAACCCGAATCGATCTTGACGACCTTGAGTGCGGTACGGTGGGTGTTCCGTCATGTGCGCTCCGAATTGATTGGCAAGCTCCGGCTTTGGGGGGAGGTATTATTGGGCATGTCAATCTCACAGATGTGCCGTGGCCAATGCGACTATCGATATGCACAGATCCGCCGAGGGCCTCCATTCGCTCTTTGATGCTGAAGAGACCAAAGGAGGTCGTAGAGGTCGAGGCCTGATCCAATTGTGCCGCATCAAATCCTGAACCACGGTCGGTGACCTCGATCACGAGATCCTGATCCGTGGGGGTTTGTAACGCGATGCGGACGTGGAGCGAACCGGCATGTTTCACGACGTTGAAAAGCAGCTCTCGAACTGATTGAAAAAGGATGGCAGCCACGTCATCTTGTAACTTCGGAAGAGTGGGGGGAACATCGAAGGCCGTCTCGACGATCAGCTGATGCTCTTCCATTTGTTCGACGAGCCATTGCAGTGCCGCTGGAAGTCCGAGATGGTACAACACAGGAGGACTCAGCTTGGCGACCAGCGAGCGGGTATACGTGAGAGCCTCGTCCAGGATCCGTTCCAGGTCCTTTACCAAGGCCCGGTCCTGTTCAGTCTTTGCCGGTCGTCGGTCCTGAGCCAATTTTAAGTGCGCCGCGACGAGGAGTTGTGCAAGGTAGTCGTGCAACTCTCCGGCGATGCGCCGTCGCTCCTGGTGTTCGGTTCGCGTGAGCTGGACCGTGAGGGCACGCAACCGTTCTTGCGAATGGCTTAACGCCGCTGTCCGCTCGGCAACCTGCTGCTCAAGCTCCTCCGCCGACCGCTTCAAGGTGTGCTCCGCCAGCTTGTGATCCGTGATGTCGATAATCGACGCGATGCAACCTGCTGTCGCCCCGTTTTCGTCGACCCTAGACAGGATGGAGCAGAGCGCCCACCGAAACTCTCCATCGTATCTTCGCACGCGACACTCCAATCGCCGCAGCTCCTCATCGCCGCAGGCGTTGAGTAACGCAATCAAGCGGCTGCGGTCGTCCTCATGAACGTGGTCTAGCCAGCCCGTCTTCAGTCCGGACTCCTCCGTTTGGCCCGTAAACTCATACCATTGCCGATTGAGGTATGTGCAGAATCCTACTGAATCGGTGATGAACATCATGACGGGAGCGCTGTCGGCCATGTTCTGAAAACGGGCCTCTTGTTCGCGAAGCGCCACTTCACTGCGCAGCCGCTCGGTGATATCTCGAAGAATCACCGTGCATAGACTTTGCCCCCCGATGCTCACTTGAGAAATGGATGCCTCAATAGGAAACTCGTGCCCGTCGGTCCTGAGACCGGTCACGGTTCCCGGGCGTCCCATAGGGCGCGCGGTGACGGTACTCTGCTGAAAGTTCATCATATGAGAATGATGACGTTGGCGAACACGTACAGGAATGAACCGGCTGATTGATGTTCCGAGTGCCTCGTCGGCACTGCATTGAAAGAGAGTTTCAGCGGCCTTGTTGAAGAAGAGGATGTTTTGGTCTTGATCGAGCGTGATGATCGCATCCATCGCTGATTGCACGATACTGTTCAGTCGCTGCTGGCTGTCCTGAAGTGCTTCCTGAGCAGTTCGCCGCTCCGTGATGTCGACCATCACACCATGAAACCGGTAAGAACTGATATCGGTGTGAGCCGATGGGAGGCCACTCACACTGATCCACTCCACCTGTGATTTCGCGGCGGGCCGACATTCGATCTCAAAGGGTCTATGGTTGCGACGTGCCTCTTCGATCACCTGCTCAAAGGCGCTGCGATCCTCGATGCAGATCGCGCTTCGGAACGCATCCATAGTGATCGTGGCATCGGAATGTATGCCGAACAGTTCGCACGAGACTCCATCCATCTCAATCGAGTCCGTGGATTCCATCCAACGCCAATACCCAATTCGAGCTGCTGCCGCTGCGAGGTTCAGTCTGGCCTCTTGCTCGGTAAATGCCTCGGACATACCGCGCCGCTCTCGGTCGATTCGGTCGGCCCAGCCGGCCACGTACCAAAGGCAGGTGAGGAGAATCAGGAGCACCACACCAACGACAACCGCGACGCCAAAATCGAAACTGTACCATCCCTGACGTTGTCCTAGTATTCGCAGCCACCCAGCGAGAATCGGTAGCCCGATGGCGAAGGGCAAGAGACGTCTCAAGAGGGTCCCGCCGATGTCCGGCGACATCAGCATTCGCATGAGTCCTTCCGTCGGGTGCGCGCAAAGCAGAGCGAGACCCAGAATGACAGAGAGTGCGGCGGTCGAGGCGTCGATAGAACCATAGGTGGTGGAGTCATACATGGGAGGGATACGATAAAGATAACCGGTGCCCACGATCCCTCCCATCAGGACGGTCGCAACCGCAAAATATTGGGAGGGACGATGTCCTCCGGACGTTCTGAACGACAACGTCAGGATCGCGAGGCCGAGACCCGCCAGGATGACGCACGAAATCGGGACCGAAGCCGCAAGGCGCTCATCTTCCGCGAACATCGAGGAGAAGAACCCTAGCTCCGACGCAGCGCAGCCCATTCCCCATGCCGTGATGATGCCACCGCCGATCTGAGCGATGGTTTTGCGTTGACGAGAAGGGTTGCCGTAGGCATAGAGGAGCACACTGACTCCAGCCAACAGGAAGCCAACGGCGTTCGTCGCGCTCATTGAGAGGAATTGAGGGGCGACGTCTGTTGTGGTCATGGCCTGGAAAACTCGTACTCCCAATGACAAAATAGACCACGCTATGACTACCAGACCTGTGATCATGGTGAACATGCGAATTACGACTAGGGGAGGAGGCGCAGGGGTAAGCCTATTTATATCGATGTAAGCAGTTTGGTTCATGAAGCTATTCACTGACCGTATTGCTCTGATAGTGCAGAATTAGTATAGACTCCGCTGCATAACGCCCAAACTGGTAGAACCCCTAGGCTGGAGTAAGCATCTGAAGCGTGGATGGGTGTCGAACGGCTATGATATTGATGGAGTTGAATGCCTCTACCGGTGAAGGCTGTCTGAGCAAGAATGCAGCCGGCGCGACTCCTCTAGTGGATTGGCACCCACATTTAAGTCACTGAAATCATTTCACGGAATGAACAAGGATCCTACGGCCATCGCTCAACCATTCAAGCTGCAACCGGGGCGCAATTGTTGGCGTGTTGCCACTGCGGAGAAACTCGCTTTTTTGATCGATGGCGCCTCGTACTTCGAGGCGTTCTATCGTGCGGCGCTGAATGCCGAACGCTCAATCACGATTCTGAGTTGGGACATCGACACGCGGACGGAGCTCTTTCCTACGTCCCACGAGGTGGATGGATTTTCGACGGAGCTTGGCCCCTTCGTGCGGCAGTTGCTGCGTCAGAAGAAAGCGTTGCGGGTAAACATTCTCAACTGGAATTTTGCCATGCTCTATGCGATGGAGCGACAATGGTTCCAGTCCATTCACTATGGCTGGCGGACTCATCATCGATTGCGGTTTCACCTCAACGACCGGCATCCCATTGGGGCCTGCCAACATGAAAAACTGGTTGTGATCGATGATACCGTCGCGTTCATCGGGGGGCTCGACCTCACGAAGAACCGTTGGGATACCCCAGAGCATAAGGAGCAAGAGCCTCGTCGGGTGGATCCAGATGGGAATGCGTATGCGCCCTTTCACGATGTCCATACGATCGTGGCGGGTGAGGTCGCCGAAGCGTTGGGTGAGCTGGCTTGTCTACGATGGCTGCATGCCACCGGTGAGAGGCTCCCGCCAGCTCATCGGCGTCCGGTCTCCGATGTGTGGCCGATCGGCGTGAAGGGTGATCTCGAGAACCTGCCTGTCGCTATCGCGCGCACGCAGCCAAAATTTGAGGATCAACCGGCAGTGCGTGAAATTGAACAACTGTACCTTGATGCCATTACGGCTGCTCGGCACCGAATCTTCATAGAGTCCCAGTACTTTACAGCTCATCGAGTCGGCGTTGTCATTGACTCGCGGTTGTCTGATCCACAAGGGCCGGAAGTTGTGATCGTGACGGGAATAAGGAGCGATGGATGGCTTGAGTGCCACACGATGGACGTATTGCGTGCTCGTATGATTCGCCGCCTTCGAGCGACGGCCAACGAAGCAAGATTGCGAGTATTGTACCCTACGACCGTATGTCTCCCGGACAGCCAATGCATTGGTGTCCACAGCAAACTTTTGATCGTCGACGATGCGATTTTGACGATCGGATCGGCTAATTGTTCCAATAGATCGATGGGGTTGGACAGCGAGTGTAATTTGATCATTGATGGGACTGAGAGCGATCGAGTTCAAGCCGGACTACGAAACGTGCGATATAGGCTTCTAGGTGAGCATCTGGGTAGGGATGCAACGGAGGTGGAGCAAGCTGAGCGAAGAGGACTCTCCACCATCGACGCTATCGGTCATCTCAACGGCGGACCGCGAAGGTTGCACGACTGCCCGTGTGTCGTAGCTCCCGAAATCGAACAACTTGTCTCGACCGCGGCCTTGGTAGATCCTGAGCGTCCAGTGGACTCGGAACAGCTCTGGCAGATCATCCTTCGGCCATCCAGGCATCGAACGTTCTCTCGAAAATCCCTCATTCTCTCAGCTGTGGCTGTATTAGGAGGGCTGCTCGGATTTTTCTGGCGCTGGTCGGGCCACAGAAGGTCCTGACCGTATTAGTCGCTCCCGCCGTATGGGTTGCACACCGGCAATACAGAGCCGGTATTCGTCATCACCGCCGCGTACTCGCGATCTCCAAGCATATTCTGTCTTGCCCTAGGTGGCCCGGGCATCAGAAACAGGGGACCTCTACCCTCTGATCTGGAGACTTTGCTAGCCTCCGATGCCGCATCATCAGCCCTAAAATCAGCCCTACACTCGAGCGACCCGCACCTGCATCAGTTATGAGGGCTGCATTGAGTGATTGTCATGTTATCCAAACTATGGAGGGAGAACGATGCGAGTCAAGAACCCGTCGCGACAGCAAAAGGCGAACCAATTATTCGTATGTAAGGACGATTCCCGTGCGGCACAACTTCTGCTGATCCTGCGGGGATCACGGAGTTGCATGCGCTGCGGAGGGATGTTAGTCACCGACCATATGGATGGTGGTGTTGAAGCTCCGCTCCAGCAGTGCGTCCCTGCCTTGCGCTGTATCCAATGTGGGGATGTTCTCGATCAGGTCATCCTCCGCAATCGCTTGAATCCAGCCGATATAAGTCAGAAGAGATCTGTAGAAGAAGATCTTTGGGCAGAGCAACCGGAAGAGGTACCGTTCCTACTTTCCAAAGCCTCCGATGAGGGGGCGAGCCGAGTCGGACATAACGTTCTCGCGTGACATGCTGGGCACGAGGGTGGAGGGGCCAGTTAATTCCGGCACAATTGCTGGAATCACGGGCCTTGTCTTGCCCAGCACAGGCGATAAATTTCGGTCACCTCATTAATGGATTCCCCGCCTGATTGAGAGACTGTGAAATTGACACGTCTCTCGAGATCTGGCGATATGGGTTGATATCGCCTTTCACCGTAGGCTTCTTAGATCGGTTTTGGTGCCGCCCCGAGATCCGTTTAAACGATGGCGAAATGGTATAGAAACCACCGTGAGGTCGAATCCTGACAACTCCCACTCGAATGAGCGCATCTAGCGCTAAAAATACTTGATTCCATGTGTGGGGTCTGCACGAAAGAATGACGTCATCCATGTTCAATCCAGGACGAGCCTGGATGGCACAAGTCACTGCTCGTATGACATCTTCGTTAGCATCGGTCGCCATGTGTGACCTCCTTTCTGTTTGTACACACGTGCTCAGCTACCAGATTGAAAGATAACCAGTTTCGCAATGGAAAGTACTGGACAAAACACTAGGGATATCAAGGTCCCGAGACTACGTCCAAGCGGCCCTAATCAGGGTGGGTCTCGCACACAGGGCGATCGCATTGTCCGTGTAGTCCCTGGCGACGGGGTTGGAATCTCCCTTCGGTCAGAGGACATCGACTTTCTACGTCCTCTGCATGGGATGGGAGGCAACCGCCGGACCGGCCAAATGGGATGACCGGTCCGGAGGTCCATTCCTCCTCGAGAGGGAGGTCTCCTGGGAATGGACCCGGTCATCAAACGGCGTTGAAACAATCGAGAACCTAGGCAATCCGGGCTTGCTGATGTAATTCTCACACTTGCCCCATGGGATCGTTATTTTATCGTCTGCGCGCATTGGCCATCTGAAGTCTCCCCCTATCTCGGGTAGCGTGGTTTGACACTGGTCTCTATTGATGTTGTTCAACTTGTTCGCCAAGCTGCTCGTCCGTCGATGATTCCCCAGGATTATTCA
The DNA here is from genome assembly GCA_041743145.1 of Nitrospira sp. Lineage (GTDB taxonomy): Bacteria > Nitrospirota > Nitrospiria > Nitrospirales > Nitrospiraceae > Nitrospira_D. The sequence goes on from JBGTNJ010000014.1 coordinate 21,983, forward strand.
CTCGCGAAGTGCTTCGATCTTCGTTGTGGCCCAGAAGCTCTGTGATCCGTTCCAATGCTTTTTGCTCGGCGAGATCTCGTGTGGACCACGGACCACTGGTAATGGCCTCCTTATTCTTGTTTTCCGCGGTCCCGCTCGACAACGTCCCGACGACGGTCCAATCGCCTCCGGAGTTCAAAAACACCAGCTGAACGTCGCACCCGGCGATCTTCATGTCCTTCGTGTCGCGTGAGATGTTTTCTGATGACATATAGTTCCACTTTGGTTTAGCGGCCTCATTAAATGAGTCGCCATGAACTAGAATTTGAGCAGGCTACGGTTCGCCAGCTCTCAGATCCTTTGCTGCGAGAATGCGAGGGCAGAGGATGATACTGAGTAAATCACAATCGTCGGACGTTGCCACCAGCACAACCCCTAGGGAGTCTGGTCTGATGTTGGGTCGTGTCGGTAGAAAGCTAGTCGCCAGGTGGTAAGACAATTTGAAAGATCTCGAACAGGCACCGGATCCAAATACCTGATAACTAGGGGAAATGCCAGGTTTCTAAGCTGAGTAGTGGAACTTATCATGTAACAGCATCAAATAACTAATCAACGTACACTCAATTCGTTGATCCATAAAACATTAGGAAGAGGAGGGAAATCTTATGGGCAGAGTCATTGTGCCAATTACAACGAAGGTGATACGAGGCTTGGTGTTCGGAGGGCTCACGATCGCAATGTTTGGCTTATCGTCCATTGCCGAAGCCACGCCGTTGGTCGGGTCGGTCAAGGCGGCAGATCGCCAGTTTGGTTCAGAAAACGCACTCATGAGGCTGGTGGATACCCGAGATCATGATGAGGACGCTTCCGCTGATCGTCCCACCACTGACAAGAGTACTCCCAAGAAGAAGACGGACAAGTCCATGAAGCATGCGCCGGGCGCCAAGGACCAGTCCAACCAGAAAGATGGAAAAAATACACAACATGACACCAAAGGAAGCAAATCTGCTCAATCCGACGAACAGTTAAGCCTCGACGAGGCCAACGAGAAGCTCGATCGTCCGGATGACCGGCGGCAGGGTATGAATCTCGAGCGGAAGCCATGAGCACGGAACAATCATCCAGCAACTTTGGATAGTCCAGGTAGGTTCCAGCGCCGTGCCTATTGCTCATAGTCCGTTATGATAAGCAGAAATTAGGCAACTCTTGGAAGGGAATTTAATATTTAGAGAAAGGAGACATCTATGAAGACCCGTACTCATAAAGTGGTTGGTTTTCTTACGTCCGGATCTTTTTTATGGCTGGGACTTGTGCTAGCCACTGTGTCTTCCGCTGGGAACTATGCCGGGAACCATATAGCTAACAGCTCGTCAGTGAGGATGGTGAGCGACTCGGTTGGCCAATTTAAGCCCGGCACGACAATTAAAGGTGATGTTGTACGGGTTGATGGTGACAACTATTTTGTGAGACAGGGAGATGGAACAGTTGTACGCATGCATGTTGACAACAGTACGACGACAACGTCGAACATGCCGGCTAAACCAGGAGATTCTGTGGAAGCGAAGGTTGATGCCGCGGGTCACGCGATCTCATTCCTGACCGACCAACCTGTATCCCATTGACTCCTGTTGTATCTTGCAAGTGAGGCGAAGCAGGGGGATTCTTAAGGGTACCGGGTACCAGGCTATAGCATACTGGTGGGCTCGATATATCGAACAGAAGGGATTCTTCTGGAAAGAGATCCAGAAAGCCGGTTGAATGAAGCACAGGGACGGAGCCAAACCCATGCGATCTCGCGTCCTCGTTTAATGAAGACCTTGTTGGGGCGATAGGGTGCTGACCCGCTCTGATCGCATGGGTTTATTTAAGGAGGCACTGTCAGGGTGTTCTTGCGTAACACAGAGCAAACGTACGCTTCACGATGGGGGAGGACGCGGAAAGCCGGCTGTTTACTGTGAATCTGTTTCGGTGTGTGGATTGAGGCCAGTCAAAGTATCGTCACGTCAAGGCCAGGGCCATCAGGGTTTCCGCGCCGATGGCACGATTGGTCGTGGCGACCTGGAAGTTTCCTCTACGGTTCCAGTAAGAACCCTGAAATCATGAGGATTACGGCGATTGCCGTCACGGACACGATGGCACCGGCTCCGACGGGCTGTCTTCCTCGACCGTATATGCGGGAATCGATGGTGTCCTGCTCACAAACGGGGACGGCAAATCGCCACCTGGAAGGCTATCGCGCAAGCTGGTACGTGGGAATTCGAATGGTATTGCCAATCGCCACAAGTTGCATCAGTGCACGACATGACAGTTCAATCATACTCACCAAGGAGATCGATCATGCCCAAACAGGAGAAGGACTCGGGACCGTATAAAGACTCACAATTGGCTCAAGGTGGCGAGTTGCACCAGACCGCTGGAGGAGAGCATCCCGCGCTCACCACTAATCAAGGCGTTCCGCTTTCCGATAATCAAAACTCGCTCAGCGTCGGTCCGCGCGGACCAACGCTACTGGAGGATTTTATCCTCCGGGAAAAAATTACCCATTTCGATCACGAGCGGATTCCCGAACGGATCGTGCATGCCCGTGCCACAGGCGTGCATGGATATTTTGAACTGACCGCCTCATTGAAGCGGTACACGACCGCCAGAATACTCACCGAGGTAGGGGAGAAGACCCCTGTGTTTACCCGCATCTCGACCGTCGCTGGCGGTGCGGGTTCGGTCGACACTCCGCGTGACGTACGCGGGTTTGCGATCAAGTTCTATACCAAGGAAGGAAATTGGGACCTCGTCGGCAATAACATCCCGGTTTTCTTCATTCAAGATGCCATCAAATTCCCCGATCTCATCCATGCCGTCAAAATGGAACCTGACCGTGGGTTTCCTCAATCGGCGACTGCACACGACACGTTCTGGGATTACATGTCGCTCACCCCCGAGGCCATGCATATGGTGATGTGGATTATGTCGGATCGCACGCTGCCGCGTTCGCTGCGCATGATCGAAGGATTCGGCATTCATAGTTTTCGGCTGGTTAACGACGCCGGCGAATCGACATTCGTCAAATTCCACTGGCGTCCCAAGTTGGGTTTACAGTCCACTATTTGGGATGAGACCGTCAAGATTTCGGGCGCCGATCAAGACTTCCACCGCCGCGATATGTTCGAGGCCATCGAAGCCGGCAATTTCCCTGAGTGGGAATTCTCGGTTCAGCTCTTCACGCAAGAGCAAGCGGACAGTTTCCCGTTCGATCATCTGGACGCGACCAAGCTGATTCCCGAAGAACTGGTTCCACTGCAAGTGATTGGGCGCATGGTGCTGAATCGCTGGCCTGACAATTTCTTCGCGGAAACCGAACAGGTTGCCTATTGTCCGGCGAATGTCGTGCCAGGCATCGATTTCTCGAACGATCCATTATTGCAAGGCCGGCTATTCTCCTATCTCGACACCCAGCTTTCGCGTCTGGGTTCACCCAATTTTCACCAGATCCCGGTCAACACCCCCAAATGTCCGTTTGCCAACCACCAACGCGACGGCCACATGCAGATGTCTCAACCGACAGGCCGTGTTGCATATGAGCCGAATTCCTTGTCCGACAAGTCCCCTCGAGAAACGATCAAGGGGTTTCGTAGCGCTGCGGTTGATGCAACCGGCGAGAAAGGCCGCATCCGTGCCGAGAGCTTCGCCGACCATTATAGCCAGGCACGGCAGTTCTATCTCAGCCAGACCACGTATGAACAGGCACATATCGCCTCGGCGTTAGTGTTCGAGCTATCCAAGGTCGAGCATCTGCATATACGCGAGGCGATGGTCGGGCATCTGCGACATATCGAAGAAGATCTTGCCAAGAGGGTGGCCGCGGGTCTCGGGCTCGCCAATATGCCGCATGCGCCTAAGGCTGCAGCGCCTGTGCAGGAGATGGAGCGTTCGCCCGCATTACAGATCATCGGCAAGATGAAAGACACCCTCATGGGGCGCGCGATCGGCATTCTGATTGGGGATGGCTCAGAGGGCGCGACCATCAAGAAAATTAAAAAGGCTGCGACCCAGGCGGGGGCAGGCGTGAAAATCATCGCTCCCAAAGTGGGCGGTGCGAAGCTGGCCGATGGTTCGATGCTGGCGGCCGACTGCCAGCTGGCCGGCGCGCCTTCTGTGCTATTCGATGCTGTCGCCGTGATTCTCTCCGACGCAGGTGCAAAGGCCCTGGTGATGGAAGGCGCTGCCATTGATTTTGTGCGTGATGCGTTCGGTCATCTCAAGGCCATTGCCGTCGATCAAGGCGGCCAGGCGCTTCTGAAGAAAGCGAATATCGTACCGGACGCGGGTATCGTGAATGTCAGCGATATAGACGCATTTATCGCTGCGGCGAGGACGCGCCAGTGGGAGCGGGAACAATCCGTTAGAACCCTGGCATAACAGAAGGCTGCAGGAAGGCTCTGGTCGATAAGAACCGATGGAGGGTAAATGGTTGACCGAAGCTGTCGTAGCCCTATGAAGTCGATGGCAATACGATCAGCTCGAAGGCGATACGTGGCGGAGCAATGGCGAAATACTCATTTGAAGGCGAGCACTTAGTGCTGCAGTTCGAAACGGGCAAAGTCGTGCGCTTCCGCCGTGAATAGCGACGGACAGTCGGTGATGAATAACCAGTCAATTTTGAACCAAGCGGCATGTTGAGCGACGAAAAGCCAGTTGCTGCGCACGATCAAGCGTGAAGCCATTATTGTGGTCGTGAAGTGCCTGAGTCCCACAACAGGAGGCAGGAAATGACACAGCAATGGACGATGCTCACGAACGAATTGGTGGCCGAGTTGGGGGCAGATCACCAGCCGCCGTGTCTCTCACTCTATCAGCCGACTCACCGGCGCCATCCCGAGAATCAGCAAGACTCGATCCGGTTTCGCAATCTTGTGAAAGAGCTGGGGACCTCGCTCCGGCAGAAGCATCCGGCTGCTGAAACCCGGCTCCTTCTGGAACCGTTTGACGCCCTCGCTGACGATCATGACTTCTGGAACCACACACTGGATGGACTGGCCGTGTTGGGCGGGCCCGGCCTGTTTCACGTGTTCCGACTGCAGCGGCCGGTCGCCGAATTGGCCGTCGTGGCCGACAGCTTCCACACTAAGCCCTTG
>JBGTNJ010000015.1:0-9359 GCA_041743145.1 Nitrospira sp.
ATTGACGCGTACATGACCCAGCGCAATGCCAAGCCTAAACCGTTTGTGTGGACCAAGACGGCACAGGAGATCTTGGCGAAAGTGAATCGGGCCAGGATCGCCCTAGATAAGACAAGAACAGCATGAATCACTACACTAGTACCCAGAACGATGAGATCCGTGGGAAGCGTGTGACCCGTGGGACCGGTGGGATCCATGTCCGGCATAGAGCGTTCCGGTACTCGACTGACGAAGCACTAATGAATGTATTTCAGACTGAGTCACATACGTCAGCTCTCGGAGCACTCGGTTGTAATCATCTGGTGCTGCTAAAGGGGAGGTGCGAACGGCATCATGAGGGAGCTTCTGCGTGTCTGCTGTATTCAGCGTTGCTTGAGCCTTTAATGGCAATAAGGCCGCGACGGCCGCTCCTAGAGGGATAAGAAGTCTCTTATCATTCATACACGCCTCCTCAGCATGCCTGGAGAGATACTATACTCACTTAAATGCTGTATTTCTATACCCCTATTGTTGACCCATTAAATTATATCACGGGTATAATCGCTCGCTGGGAGCAGATCTGTCTACGGGGCACTCTCTGTTTGTCCGGTAGAGCGGGCAGACAATGGCTAATTTCGCTTGTTTAGGATGTTACGGTTATTGCGAATGAGTGCTAGGGTTCCTGTAGGAAGAGGAAGACGTTCGTGGCGCTCCTGACCACTAAGACAGGAGAACCTGTGGCCCCCACCACAGAGGAGAAGGTTATCGCGCAAGAAGCTCATCGTGCGTTGATCAGCCGTGGCGAGTTGGCGAACGTCGCCGAGATGAAACGTGTAGATCCGCTCCGCCGCACATTGCGTCGCACAGGTCAGTGTTGACGGAGTGGTAAAAAGGTATACTCATCGAAGTGTTTCAGAGGTGACAGGCTGGTTAGGGCATCGGGATTCCTGAGGACACTGTCATTTATGTCGGAGACAACTCGATTCACCTCATCCATATTGATAGCCCGCCCAAGCCTCGTGTCGTGCATGCCATTCTGTACGATCGTTTTGGCGGCTTGATAGATCTGCCTGGCAATGAGCAACTCGTCTTCGAAGGGACTCGCGGGTGGCATCGATGGCGGTGCTTCCACCCGCCGTGAGCAGGGGATCCGTGGCAATGTCCGGTTCCGAGACTGGTTCTGGTCTCCTTTGGTTAGAGTTGGTGTGTTGGCCTCTCACCGGGCGTGGAGGCCACATAGCGACGACAAAGGAGATCGAGAGGACGAGGCGACCTGGCGGACCGGCGGGCGACCAGCGGAGGAATGGCAGCAAGGCTGGCGTGATCGACGCAGCCCGGCGAGGAAAGGCCAGGGCCAAGGACGGACGCGCACAGGCACCACGCGTCAACACCGATGCCGGTCTTAGGCGTGCAGCACGCGAGATAAATCAGAGGAGGCGAAGAGGCCAGTTCTGGAATGCCGCTGCCACGACACCCGCTCGTCAAAGGGCAAATGGTCCCCAAATTGGTGCGAGGCCTGGCGTGAGGCACAAGGGTCGTCGATCACCATGCGCACCTGAGTCTGGGCGCGTCGGGCACTGCGCACGGGAGGATGCCGAATGCACCGCGTGGGGCGGTGAAGGAACTGCGTCAAACGAAAAGAGGCTTTCAGTAATGCGAGGTTGCAGTGGCAGCAGAATGTCATTGAGATGTTGTAAAATTAGGTGAAACAACAAGCGGTCTCGCTTATAATCCTTGCTATGCGATTCATCCTTAATCGACTGAAAGCAGCGCAGGCGGCCGCCCAATTAGTGAAGTTTCATGGTGGCCAGCTCAACACGATGGTGCTGATCAAGCTCCTCTACCTCGCGGATCGGAAAGCCCTTCTCGAAACGGGCTATCCCATCACGGGTGATGGAATGGTCTCGATGCCCCTTGGTCCAGTCTTGAGCACGATCTATGATTGGATTCAATACGGGTTTGACAAGACCAATCCATGGTATGAATACTTGACGGAACGAGAGAACCACCAGATTGCACTCGCAAAGGACAACCCTGAGATCGGCGAACTGTCCGAATATGAAGTCGATGTTTTGAAGAGCGTCCACGAGAAGTATGGCGATCTAGGTCCATGGGACATCAGTGCCTTGACTCATGAGTTACCAGAATATGAAGACCCGCACGGTTCATCCTTTCCGATCGATCCCAACACCATCCTTCGAGCTGAAGGCAAGAGCGATGCTGACATAGAATGGATCAATCAGACAGCCGAAGCGGCCTTTCAGTTTGATCGCCTGCTGAGCCGGTGCACGCAAGCAGCTACCCCGCATGACGGTCGGTGACGCGTTTCTGTTCAATCTTGCGGTCACCGATGATCAACATGTCTACTTCGTCGCGTATACTGACGGCATCCCAGTCTCAAAGGTCGTCCTTTTTAATTTCACGTCCTATCGGCCTGGAAAATGCGACGGCACGTGTATCGTGAAACCATACGAATACAAGCAGCTCTCGCGGGATTCCGTGGTCTTTTATCAACGAGGCAGTATTGTTGAGGGGGAGAAAATCCACGAACTAAGGAAGTCTCGCATTGGGAAGAAGCTTGACCCCATCCCGCCGCCGGTCATGGACAAAATCAAAGCAGGTGCCCTGTCATCAAAATTTACACCCATCAAAATCAAAGAGCTGTTTCGACCGAAGGTCTCCTAGCATCCCGTCGCGCTTCGCTCGTTCTTATTTCAAGTGGCCACTCCTACTTTCCATAAGAATCTGGTGAGCGGCATCACCGATGACCGGTACCACGGTATGGTGCACTCAGACCGGGGTGTACTCTGTCGTCAGGCGGATCGAATACCTTGAGATACCCAGTTTATCTATTGCCAGTCAGAGGGTTTTTACAATGCTCTAGTCAAGCATCGCTCGAACAGCTTTAGAAAAACTGTCATTGTCAGACGACTCCACGATCATTATAGGGATGGCGAGCTTTGTGGCAACCATCTGGGCATGAGTAATCTCTGTCTCCTGATGTGAGCTGATATCAGCCACGACCCACTCGCATCCGTCTCGGCGACGTAATCGATCGCAAATTAGGGATGGATTATCTTTGAGGACGACAATTCCTTGCAACTGGAGTTGGTCGAATACCTCGACATTGATGAGCACAATAGAGTTGTGTGAGTTAAGAATTGTAAAATGACCATCCAAAAGGATAGTCGAATTGGCAGTTGTCACACGGCGAACGCCACAAAGCAACAGGCTCTGGTTTCCGTTTGGGTCCGCCACTACTTTCGTGTCTACCGCTATTGCTGATTGCTTTTCAGCCTTGATTATTGAGCTTGCAGTAAACCATGGAATACCAGTGCGTTGGGAAATCAATTGGCAGTGTGTTCCCTTTCCCACGCCATGGACCCCACCCACAAAGATCACACCCACTCTATCGTCTCCGAGCTGAAGCGATTAGGGCTAGTTCGTTTTGGCTGAGGTATCTGAAGGACTGAGGTGGTCGGAAGTCGCGACCCAGGCAGTGCCATGGATCAATTCCACCAGGCAAACGTGTGATTTCACTAAGTTCAATTGCCACCGCAGTTGGGCTATTCTTCAAATATGCGAATAGTCTCGGCCTAGTGATCCCTCCATCACACCGTCTAGTTAACTGCCATAGCTGAGTTGGTGTGCCCTGAGTTACTCCCACCACTGTTGCAAACCCAACGATACGTTGGACTGGAGCCGTGGCATAGATAACGAGAGTCTTGACCTCTCTGGGAGTCCATCGACGTCTAAATTCCAACTTCTTTTCTCCTGTCAGAATCTTCGTTGCATACTCAGGCTGAATTGAGATCAATGCGGCACTAGTGTCCATTGTCAAAGATTCTCTCAAAGGCAGGAGTATTGATGTGCATGATACTCTGTGGCGCTCCTTTTGTGATTTTGTTTGATGTTAACCATGTGAGATCTAGAGGGTGCTGAAAGTGCTTCACCAATCGGAAAAGCATGACTTTGGTTGGCCGCTTTACCATCTCACCTATTTCTTCCATTGAATAGACGGTACGCCGTTTGACTCGACTGGCGATAACGCTTGCATCGCCAAACGTCTCGTAGCTTTCTACCACACCTAGGCTTGTCACGGCAGACTGATCTCCTGATCGATAAAAGAGCGCGAGATCGCCCGGAGACATCGCCTTGGTGGGGGCATGACAGAGATAAGCGAGCTTGATCGCATTTCCAGCCTGATTCTGAGATGAAAATAAACCAAGCTGCCTGTTATTGCTCAGAGGATAATCAGGGAACAGTATGTCATGGTACTTGGGTTTAATTGGAACAATGAATTTTCTGACTAAGTCATCATGCCGAAAATGGGGAAAGTATTGTCTAAGGTAGTCAAAGGCAGCCAGTGAACTTGACGGAGGTTCAACGGGATGCTCCTTCAAATAAACAGCCTCACCCGCATTGGAGCCAGGATGGGTGCCGATCCGAGAAAATCCAAAGTCCTCCAATAGCCCAAAGAGGAAATGGTCTTGATCATCACCATGTAGAAATATCTCCTCAAGGCTATACGCAGTTGCATGGCGAAACGCGGCCTTAAGGAACAATTCTCCAATCTTGCGACCGCGAACGGGAGCATCAACCTTAAATGTGCATAGCTTCAGCCCAGCACCACGAAGCATTCGGCCGTCCTCAGTAATTTGTTCATGGCGCTGGTGTGCGAAAACGCAGGCTGCGCCAAGTTGTCCGTTTGGTTGTCTCACCACCCACGCTTTCCGGCCATCACGAGCCTTCGCTCTAAACCAGTCGTCAAATTGGGTATAGCTTGTCCGAAGGCTATCAAAAAATGAACCCGGCAATTCTTGTGTAAGCGTGTACAGTTCTACCTCTTCAATGTTGGGCAGAACTACAGTCCGCGGTTCGTGGAGCCGTCGTAGCCAGTCTTCCGCAGTCTGTATCGTGTAAACACGATCGAGTAGTTTACGAGCTCGAGCTTTATCATGAATACCGCGATCTTCTGTGATCAGGGCATGCACTGCATCACAATGAAGCGCATACAGGATCTCATTGTCGGCGGCATCATTCTGATCCGTTTCCGCAGTGTTCCAAGGACAAGAAGGACGTAGCTCAAGGCATGTGTACTGCTTGAGACGTTGAAGCGTTTTGGTCCGTCGGTCTATGCTCGCGTCCCGCTGAATGTCATCGACAGTCGCTGGATGGTAGACGAGCTGATGACCGTGTTGATTCGATAATCGGACGAAATTCGCCAGACTGTCTCGGAGGGGTATTTGGGAATCTTCGAGGGGGATAAGAATATTCGTATCAAGCAAAAAGCGCATGGGGTAGGGTACTACACATTATGATTGGGGGCATTGACTGAGTAGGCAGTGTACTGCGGACGAAAAAAGACATCAATTTATCTAAGGAATGAAACGAATGAAAAAGCACTGGACTGGCATGAGTATTGAGTTCTATCTTGCAAGCACTAATTCAGTTGCTGAACGAATTTTGACGGCGATACTGAGGCTAGGAGTTTAAAAAGACAGGTACTGTACCCTCTCATTCTTATTTCCAAACGTTATTCCCGAAATAGAGCGGACTTCTTCCATTGTTCCTTTTCAACCATTCTTGATATCCCTCTAGCTGTGGCCCACCAAGATTGATCACGTATTCCCAGCCAAAGATAGCGATTACGGCATAATATTCCGAACAAGGCGTGCATAAGAGATCGAATTCATGCAAAACCTCGTACGGAGGAGCTATACTATCGGCAAACAAAAAATGTTCAGGATAGATCTGCCGAAGACCAATGGGCCAGGCAATCTGAGGCAGTCCTCTTCTGGCGTAGACTCGTATTTCGTCCAATTCAGGCTTTCCCACCAGCTCTTCGTTCGCTCCGGGAACATCTTTCAATCGAAATGCCAATACTTCTAATCCGATCTTAGCTATAAAGCGCGCTGTCGTTGTGTCATTGCAGGGCTCCGGCACGTGGGGGACAATCAAAGTTCCTTGCTCCCCAGGCTTCATCTCAAGGAGACGGATTCTACCTTTTTCTGAAAAACCTACTTCGATTCCTTTCCTCGGATCATTATCCTTATAGGATATATCTATCTTAGAAGAACTCTGGAGATGCACACCTTGGAGAATTGGATACCTGCCCTTTTTATTCGCGACCATCCTTCGAAACCTCGACTCAACTGAGTAATGGTTCTCGAGAAATGGCTTCTCGACTTTTTTTGAGAAATAGTTGTTGCATAAATCACAAACCCAACCAGGGGGTAATATATGATCCTCGTTCCCCAATGACTCAGGTATGATGTGCTCAATGGAAATTGACAGATCTGAATGCTCTTTGCAAAACAAGCATCGCATCGAGATACCGCTAGAGAAGCAGGGCTTTGTAACCTGACTTTTCTTTCTATTGTGGAATAGTCCCCGATTTTCTGGAATCAGACATGAGCATAGACCTTTTTTAGAATCGTCATATCACTGTGGGTGCGCGCACAAGCACGGTAGACGGGTCAGGTCAAGATGCGACTGCCTGAATTCGTGTGAATCAATGAGGTTGCAGCCGTTCGGCAAAATGAACTTCACGCTGTGGTGCAGCATGTCGATCGACCGCCGATATATGCGGGCCGTTCATCGGTGAGCGTACACAATGTTCAACACTGCGAATACGGAGTCTAACCGTTCCACTGGTTCACGCGCGTGCGTTCAGAGAGGCTCTGGCTGTCATCGCGCAACCATGACCTGTTGGTACGGTTCACCTCGGTGGTGACGGCTCACGTGAATCGTGACTTTCTGCTCAAGCTTGTTGAGAAATCCGATCAGGCGTTCTTGACTAAAGCGGCTGAATTTGGCTCGCATGATGGCTGAGACGTCCGGTTGCTTCAGCCCCAGCAGCTTCCCGGCCTCTTTTTGGCGTAACCCTTTCTCTCGGATCGTCTTCATCACCTGAATACCAAGGGCCGTGCGGGTATAGAGTTCATCCGCATCTTCAAGCCCAAGGTCCGTAAAAATATTGCCAGAACCCATGTCGAGGTCTGAGGTGGAATGATTAGTGCCCATGGTGCTCACGCTCCTGTGCGTCCTTGTACCGTTGCCGAATTAACTCCACGTCGGGTTTTGGGGTCGCAGTGCCTGACTTAGACTTTTTCTGAAACGCATGCAGCACATAAATATTCTTGCCGAGTTGGACCGCATACACCAGCCGGAAGGTGTCCGTGTTGAATCGATCGACGATTTCAAACACGCCGCTCCCGACACCTTTGAACGGTTTGACGTGCTCAGCGGTCTCCCCACATTGCGCCGCCATCAGCGCTGCACCGAGATCAATACGGACTGGCTTGGGAAACGCCTGCATGTTCTTGCGAGAGTTGCCCAACCAGATCACCAGTCTGAGAGTCGGTCTCATCGTGTTCCATTAAATATATAGCAAAAGTGCTATGCAATCAACGGTGAGAAAGTCTATGAATTTTGTCACTTGGCACATTATTTGGCGTAGACGGTTGCTCACTATTTGGCATAGAGACTCTCTGGGAACGAGACACACAACCCGTTGTGGGACACCCACGCGGCGTCGTGTTGCTAGGCTTGCCCAATGACCAGATTCTCGCGTGCCGCCTCCACCACCTCTTTGGTCACGGCGGGCAGGGCGTTAATTTCGAGAATCCGCTCGACCTGCGTCAGGAGGCGATGCAGCAGCCGGAAGTTGCCGCCGGTGATCCGGATGATCGACGCGGCGGCGACCGAGTCAATGGTGTCCCCCGGAAGTGTGACGCCGGGGGGCGTCCAGTGGCGCTCCAGCAGGTGACGAGTCTCGCTCGCCGCCAGCGGACGGAACTCGTGCACGAAGCCGATGCGGGAGTAGAACTGCGGATAGCGAGCCAAGCGTTTTTCAAGGCCGGGCATCCCGATCAGGACCATTCCGATCCCACCCTGATCAAAGATGCTCCGAGCCTGCTCCAGAGCCGCCATTTTGAGTCTGTCCGCTTCGTCGATAACCACCAACGTGGTCGGATCGGGGACCAGTCGTTCCACGTCCATCGCCCGATGACGTTGCGTGAGATACGCGTCTTCCGCGTCCTCCGTCTCCTGGCTGCGATAGCCCTCTGGGTTTTTGCAACGATCACGCAGGTCATCGAGCCGACTAAGGAGCCTGCGCAGTTCCGCATTCTCACGCTGACGTCGTACCGCGATGGCGGCGCGATGTAGCCGATCACGGAGCCTCCCGATCTGTTTTTCGATCACGCTTGGCGCGCTGACCACCGGGGCCGTGTACAACACTGTGGAGCCCCCAGCGATCTCCTCCACGGCGGCTGCGCCAGGACCAGGATGAGTCCAGCGGTCCTGCATCCTGTTCCAGTTGGCATAGTGCCGTGCGGACACCGTCTTGCCGACACCCGGCGCGCCGTAGCAGAGGCCGATGTAGCGATAGCGCGTACACGCCTCGCAGAATTCTGCGAATCGCCGATGTTCGAGGGTTTCAACGGGGGCCGCGCTGGGCGCGTCGCTACTCGTTGTGGTATCGCTTGAGCCGGGTGACAGGGGAGTGCGGCTGTGCGGATTGTCCAGTGGAGCGACTGTCGTGTTGGGCATGGTCGTTCTCCCTGATTCCTCCGCGCTTCACATCGAGGAGCGTCGTCACGGCGCGCTCGCGGGACCGCAAGACGCCACGCAGTTCCCGTCGCCGCTGATTCCGGGCGCGGAGAATCTCCCGGAGCGGAACGGTTTCACCGGCGAGTTCCGCGCAGACGGCGCGGCACAAGAACGTGCCCTCGTGGAAGATCCGAATCTCCGCCATGTCCCGTGGATCGAATCGCAGGGTGACCGTTTCTCCCACGTACGCTGCCAGCGTGGTCGAGATGTAGCGGAGGCTCTGGAAGTGAATCCCGTCGGTCCTCACCTGGCGCGCCTTGGCCACGTGAATCAGCAGCAGGTCCAGTTCCTCCAGCGAGTCCGGCATGCGCGGGAGAAAGCCGTTGGCTTCCCAGCGCTCGACGGGGGACGTCTTGGTTTCGGTATGCGCTCGGCGATGGTACACGTCGAGCAGGAAGGCGCGGAACCGTGTCTCGAACTCGGCCAGTGTCAGGGTGGGCGTCTTCCGGATCGCACCGCCAGCTGGAGCATAGCCGTCCAACTCGCACAAGAACTGTTCGTTCACCGTCGAGAAGAACCGTTCGATGCGGCCGCGGCCTCTCGGCTTGCCAGGGATGGAGAAGACCAGGCGGATCTTCAGATCTGCGCTCACTTGTTCCAAATGCTGGGAGGTGAAATCGCTCCCGTTGTCCGTGTAGAGGACATCGGGGATGCCGCACACGACCCAGCGGGCGTCCGCTTTACGCCACATGGCCTGACGCAAGGCGAGCGACGTGTGCAAGGCGGACGGGGCTTGAAAGGAGAGGAAATACCCAGCCACCGCC
>JBGTNJ010000016.1:0-9749 GCA_041743145.1 Nitrospira sp.
GCATAGCTCACGTGAGTGTCTCCAGCAATTCGGGTGAGGCAGGGCCTCTCTGGGACACCGCTGACCAATCTGCGGCGAAGCCGGCCGGTGTCTCGTCCTGCAGCGAGCTGTGGGGCCGTTGATGGTTGTAATCCTCCCGCCACAGCATCAATTTCTCCCGCACATCCTCCAGAGTGAAGAAGACGTGCACATTCAAACACTCGTCGCGCAATCGGCCATTGAAGCTTTCGATATAACTATTCTCGACCGGTTTACCGGGCCGAATGAAGTCCAACTGAATTCCGTGACGATACGCCCACGCATCCATGACCCGACTGGCAAATTCACTGCCGTTGTCGACCGTGATGGAGTGCGGCACGCCCCGGTGATCGACAACCGGCTCCAACGCCTGCGTCACCTTCTCTCCCGTCAGAGACTGATCCGCCAGCAGGCAGAGGCATTCGCGGGTGAACTGGTCTACTACCGTCAGGATGCGGAACCACCGCCCATCCGCGACCCGCTCACTCATGAAGTCCATGCTCCAGCGTTGGTTCGGCCTCGTGGCCATAACCAGCGGCACCCGGCTTCTCTGAGCCGCTCGCACACGGACTTTGGTTCGCACCCGTAATCCTTCTTCGGTATACAGCCGATAGATTCGCTTCGCATTCACCCGCCACCCGTCGCGTCGCAACAACACCGTGAGTCGTCGATACCCGAATCGAACCCGAGCCGCCGCCAACTCTCGGAGACGCATCCGTAACGCCTCTTGGGGATCGCGCCGACTCTGATATTGCAAGGAGGCCCGCGCCATCGGTAACAGCCTCGAAACCCGTCGCTCGCTGACCTGATAGGTCACCTGCGCCCAGCGGGCAAGGGCCCGCCGGTCTCGCGGCCTTACAGCTTTTTTCGGACGATCTCCTGCAGCATATGTCGATCCAGCGAGAGGTCGGCCACCAGCCGTTTCAGTTTCGTGTTTTCTTCCCGCAGCTGCCGGAGCTCCCGCAATTCGCTCAGGCCCAGCCCCGCGTACTTTCGTTTCCATGTATAAACGGTCTGCTCGGTGATGCCCACCTGGCGACAGACTTCCACGGCGGTGGTCCCGCCTTCCACTTGCCGTAGGGCCGCCAGGATCTGTTCCTCCGTATGCCCACGTCGTCGTGCCATCGTCGGTCCTCCTTGTAACTCAAGAAGACCACGCCGTCGGCCCGTTCCTCAAGCTCCCGCTGGCCTACTTTTCGGGTTTTGGGTCACCATCATCTTCGGATTGAAGTCCCCTGCCAACGTGACGCTGTGATAAGCCTTGACCTGACGGCAAGCACCCGAATGAATTTCAGCAAGTATCCAAACCATTATGGCTCGCTAGGAGCCCGCTCATACGGTATACGTAACGAATGGTATAATTTTGGCCACGTCTTCATGATTATCCACCCTGAGGATGACACGTTCCCATGCGTCTTGGATTGATGCTTCTGCCCCTCACGTTCGCTGTCCTGGTCTTCTCTTCGTACCCTGCCTTCCCCCATGAGGGTGAAGATCATCACCCGTTAGTTGATGGATCCTTTCTTGCCAACGAACGAGCGGATGTGGTGACCACTCTTAACGAACTACGCCGAGCCGTGCGTTTCTTGTCGAACGACCCAGATTACCGGTTGAAATTGGCCGATGCACTGCTTCATGTCGGTGACCTCGACGCCGCTATTGAGGAGTGTCGCGCCGCCATCGCACTACAACCGGATGACGCCAACGCGCATCTACAGCTCGGCATCCTGTTCATGGTAAAACAAGAGGCGCGCACGGCTGCTTCTGCGCTAAAGGAAGCTATTCGCCTGGAACCGGGTCTCGCGCATGCTCACTACAGCCTCGGCAGTGTTCACTATTCACTCGGCAATGTGACGGCCGCAGTTCAGTCCTATCACCGTGCGCTCGAGCTGCAACCCCACTTTCTTGACGCACACTATCGTTTGGCACTGCTGTTAAAAGTCGCCGGGCAAGAACGAGAAGCCGCACACCACATGGAAGCGGCAGCGATTGACGGCGTACCACAAGCGAGGTTTTTTCTCGGTAATGCCTACAGGGACGGGCAAGGGGTCGAGAAAAACCTTGGATTGGCGATTTCTTGGTGGATGCAGGCCATTGAGCTCGGTCAGCAAACAGCCTACGATTCATTGTCGAAATTGCGGCGCCAGACCCTTGCTCCGGGATTGACCACCCAGCGTCGAGTGGAGTTGCTCAAAGGCCTCCAGTCCTACCGCACCATACTGTGGAACGACTACCCGGACATGAGTCGCGTCAGTGATCGACAGTCTTTGGGGAAGGTCCTACTTGGACAGGGCCGCGGAGAAGATGCGTTTTGGGTGCTGATAAAGGAATGTGCCGCCCTGGGCGAAGAGGCCCACACTGAACTGGCCGCACTCTATGAAGCTGGATTGGTCCCCTCTCTGAAGCCCTTCGACAAGAGGATTCTGGCTTGTTTCGAATCCACCGCAGCTGATGGGTTTGTCCCCGCCAAGAAAATTTTGGCTCGTATCTATGCAAAGGGACTCGGTCTGGATACCGATACTTTAAAAGCAAAAGCTATGCTCAAAGATCTTCCAAAACAAGAGACAGAATCCTTGCTCGATGAGCTAGGCCTCCATTAGTTGTATGCTGGATCGACAGAAACCTTGGCGCCTGTTCATCACGTCGGTTCCTCTTCAGTCGCTGGGCTTTGGCCTGCTGGCCACGCTGCTATCAGCAATACTGTGGTCCTTAGCCCCTGCAAC
Organism: Nitrospira sp.; assembly: GCA_041743145.1. Classification (GTDB taxonomy): domain Bacteria; phylum Nitrospirota; class Nitrospiria; order Nitrospirales; family Nitrospiraceae; genus Nitrospira_D. Next base: position 2,742 of record JBGTNJ010000016.1, read on the forward strand.
TTTTACGGCGTTGGATCACACGGTCTATGACACCTGGATTCGCCACCGCACCACCATCGGCACTAGTCCATCGTTGGCCATCGTCACTCGCGACCCAGTCAGTGAAGAACGCTTTGGAACCGGTCTCTGGGATCGCGCCATTCTTGCTCAGTTGGTTACGGCAGCTCATGAGGCAGGGGCGTCGATTATCGGCATTGACCATCGACTCGACCATGCGAGTCCCACGCAGCTCGGGGGAGCCGCAAGTGATGCGCTCCTCCTTGAAGCTCTTCGCACAGCTTCCCCGGTTGTCCTAATTCACGAGACCAATTCCCTTCTTCAATCCGAGGCCGTGATCTCTACTCACGTGGAGCTCTTGAGAGATCTTGATCATGTTTCCCGGCGCATTGCGCTGGCTACTAGAGTTGGAGCCCAAACAATCTCAGGCTTTGGCCCCGTACTATACGATGTGTTTCGCCGACACATCACCAGGCCTACACAATCCCTTTCCAGCATGTCCGACGCTACTATTCTGATCAACATGGTCGGCGACGGGTCACTCGCTGCTCTCCAGCCGATCCCGCTGTCATCGGTCTTGCAGATACTTCAAGGGCACGACGGGGAACAGTTGGCGTCCTGGTTCAAGGACAAGGTCGTCGTGATCCAATCAAGTCCGGCACTCCCAAAGACATGGCTGCTTTCCTCCGGCTCCTCAGTTGACGGCATGACCGCTCATCTGCATCTCCTGAATGCCTTGCTCGCCCGTGAACGGATCCACTCGCTCGACTGGTTCAGTCGTTTCACCATCACAACATTGATGGCATGGTTGGCAGCTTGGAGTCTTTTACGATTTCGAGTCCCCCTCAGCCTTCTGCTTGCCAGTGTCGTCGTGGTTCTCTATGGCATTCTGACCGTTGGCGTCCTCAGCATGGCGTCCCTCATCATGCCGGTCGCCTGGCCTCTCACTGCTTCACTACTCGTCTTCATCGGCACTGCCGCATGGAGCAGCCTGACGGCAAGCCAACGTCTGATCCTGCTTGAACGCGATATGATCCGTCTCCAGCACGAGTCGGCTGCCGTCAGAGAGGCACTTGTTCTCCGTGAGGATCGATCGGAAGCACTGCAGGAAGATTTAGATACCGCGATGGCAACTATCGCCCATTCATCAAACCAACAGGAAGAGCTGACTAGAACCACGGATCTTCTCCGAGCACAGATCACAGAGGCTCAAAATCAGGAACAAGAGGCTCGTCGACAGCTCGAGTCACTGGAACGACAACTCTCCGACCTCAGGGCCGTCAGCTCCGTGCCCGGTACCATTGGCGATACTGAACTTGACTTACTTCAAACCGAATCCCGCCAATTCGGAATCATTACGCGTGACCGATTCCTCTTGCGCCTGTTTCAGGATCTCAAGAAGAGCGCCAAGTGGCCGTTAACCGTCCTTCTTCTGGGTGAACCAGGTACGGGGAAAGAACTCTTTGCTCGCGCGATCCATCGCCTGAGCCCACGGTCAAGCAAGCCGTTCATTGCTGTGAACATGGCGGCAATATCGCCCGAGTTGTTTGAGAGCGAGCTCTTCGGTCATATGAAGGGAAGTTATACCGGCGCGACGACTGATCGTCGCGGCTACTTTGGACTTGCCGATCATGGCACGATCTTTCTTGATGAGATCGGCGACCTTCGGATGGATCATCAGAGCAAGCTGCTGCGGGTGTTGCAGGACAAGTCGTTCTATCGAGTCGGTGCTACCACACCAACGACCGTGAATGTTCGCATCGTGGCCGCTACCAACCGCGATCTGCAGAAGGGCGTGTCGGAGGGATGGTTCCGCGAAGACTTGTACTTCAGGCTAAATGGAATTGTATTCCATCTCCCGCCACTCCGTCAGCGCACCGGCGACATTCCCCTTTTGTCTGAAATCTTCTTGAACCAGCTTGCTCAGCAGCTTGGCAAACCGGTCCCGATGCTGGCCAATGAAGCGCTTCGTGCGCTGATGGACCATGGGTGGAAGGGGAACGTACGAGAGTTCCGTCACTGTTTAGAACGAGCCGTCACTCTGAATGATGGGACCCTATTGACGAAGGAATCCCTCAGGCTCGGTGAAGACAGCACGCTATCGGCAGGACGTGCGAGGCAACTTTTCCCAGACCCAGCCAGTGATGCCGCGGTCCTGAACTGCTTGAGGGAACATAACTTCGACATGCAAGCGACAGCCAAAACGCTGGGCTGGGACCGTAGTACAGTGACACAGCGCCTGAAAGGGCTTTGCTTCCAGGCCCTCGTCGAAGCCAACGGCGACCAGGCTAAAGCCGCACTGGCCATCGCCGGCGATCCAAGTCACTTACGGACGGCCGAATTGAAACTGCGGGACTACTATGGCCATCTACGGACCGTGATTGAGCCATTCTCAACCGCTGAAGAAGCAATGGTGGATTGCAGGCGTCGTTTCAAGAATCTTCCTGAACGCCACTTCATGTCCGTCGAAACGATCGTTCGGCGACACTTTGAACAAAAACGTCAAGTCCACTCTGAATCGACTCCACACCCCTAATACCCTCCCGTTGCGGCATGGAGAAGGCTATGGACTCAATTCTCACTCATCGCTCACCTGCTCCAACCCACGTTCCAGATGTGCGGCTACAGTGATTTACACACGGACGATCTGACCCGGAGCACCGTTTCCTGCTGGAAACGAGTTTTGTAGGCAGTAAGGAGTTCCTGAATGGCTCTATCCTCGTCGACCCCGTCAGAATGAAGAAGACTGAGAACGTAAGAAGGCTCACGAATGACTTTGCCCGACGCAGAGCGCCATTGGCCAGACACCTGCCACACGGAAAGACCATCCGGAAACCGTGGAGTCACGGTCTCATTGAGAAATTCCGCCCAGTTTTCTGGTGTGACGTGACCGGAGGGCGTTTCTGTTCCGAAGTACAACAGCTCTTGGACCGCAAGTTGCCCCCCATGGCCGCAGGGCAAATCAGTCGTCGTCCCGCACCCCACAAGTGAGATAAGGATGCCGACACCGAGTCGGTTTCGAAGGTTCGCCAGGGGACCACGAATATCCTCCGTCGGCGACCGCCTGTCACCATGATTTTGATGGCCGGCCATAGGGTAGAAGATCTGATTCCCTGATCTCTTCAAAATTCTCCAACTTACCGCTTCATAGTAAGATTCCCGGTTGCTCGGACCGCAAATATCTCTCCTAGTAGACCATTTTGAGAAGGTTGCCCTGATCGCTTTTATAACTGTTGGTGAAGATGTTGCGTAGCGCGTCACGATGACGTTGCCAATGATTCTGTGCCACGGACTCCATCCGGTTATCGACTCGCTTGGACCATCCCCACACCAACAGGCCGACGCAGGCATAGAGGGCACCGATGACGAGATTGGGATACGGACACCATTGGGTAATGGCGCTGGTTAGTTGCGGAAATGGTGGCAAGGAGAACCACCATCCGAGAGCCGGCACAGTCGCCGCCACAAAGGTGTAGTACGACATCTTTCCGCTTTGCAGAGTTCCCCGGATACCCTCGAGTAACGACTTATTTCGGAGGGGGATAGCGTGACTCCTTTTAGGCTGTGCTACTTCCTGCTCAACACCCGACATCATCGTCTTCTCCGGCCAAGAACAGTCGTCATTGGTTCGCACCACCACACACTGCGAGGGCAGATTCAACGGCGCATAGCACCCCGTGCCGTTGGCAATACGCTCAAAGACACTGACGTGAATCTTGGGGCGAGGGATATTGTGATCCCGACATAGGGTGACGATGTCTCGTGGTTCCCAACGATAGTACGCACCCAATCCTCCTCTAGCGTCGTACAGTTCGTCATGCACATCGTGGTGCGTGCGGACATAGTCGCGATCCGCCGCGATAAAGCGCAACCCACAGCGTTCTGCTTCGGCCATCATCCAATCCAATGCCACTAAGGACATTCCGTGCTTCACATAGCCACCGCCCACGTTGGAATGTACCCCAGCGAACCACACTTGATCGACTTGGGTCGCGGGAATGCCCTTTTCGTTCCACAATTCTAGGTGGAAAGTTCGGCGGTCATCGTCGATCGAGAGCGCATGACAGGCACGCGTGATCCGACTGCTCGGCGTCAGCTCAGAAAACCGCATGGGGTAGATCCAATTGAACAAGTCCCGTAGTTCTTCAAACGGCATCCCGACCGCTCCGACCGTATCCCACACTCCGACAAAATCGATCGTGACCGCTCCATCCGGCACGTGCGTCTCGTCAATGACGGCACAGAACCGTTCCCGTCGCTCTCGATCCTCTCGGCTGTAATCGGCGGTCGGCTGACCTTCGCGCCGCTCGTTCTCGGACACTCGTTTGAACGCTTCCCGCCGAAATGTCCCCCAACAATTTTCGACACACCTCCTGAGCGATTCATACCCAACCTGCTTAATATCGACGATCCCACAGTACTGGATGAGACCCGACAGCGCCCGGACAGTATAGGCGCCGCGACTAAACCCAAACAGGTAGATGTGATCACCTGGTTCATAAACATGTGCGAGCTCCGTGTAGAGATCTCTGACGTTCTTGCCGAATCCGTAGCCGAACGCCCCGCCGATCAATTTTATCGGTGCGAGCCGTGACGTACCGACTCCATCGTCATAGAACGCCACTTGCGGTTTCAAGGTCGGGTCGTGCTTATGCCCTTGAATATCCACTGCTTCGTAAAGTTTGAAGACATTCGTCCCACGCGCCTTAATCGCCGTATTCCCCGTTCCATCTGAACAGAGCACGATGTTTTTTCCTGACATGTGAATTCCTCCCCCGATCAACCGTGAGCAACGCCACGCAAGCCAGTTGTCACTATCAAGAATGTTTGGTCACATGCTCCTGAAAAGCAATGTTCATACCGGCCTAGATCATGAAAGAATCTCTCTTTAGAGCAACATCTTGCGAGGCGATGGTGGTCAGGTGGTATACCTGTGCCTCCTACCCGTATCTGTTTGGATAAGGGACTGTATCACAATGAATTCAGAACGGTGCCCCCAAGAACAACTGAGTAGGCCGTTGATCGAGGTTCGCTCTTCAGGTCTTATCGCGAAATCGGATAGCGGTGGCGGGAATGGAATGCCCCACACGCTTGGCTGAGGAGGACGGAACACCGAGAATCCCCAGTTGCAACGCGCAGCCGGACAGCGTATAGGATAGGCCCTGTTTCATAGTTCGGCTCCCCTTCAGTACAGTATCCGAGAGAAAGTACCGGCAGAAGCGTCGTCGTGTTGGTCGCAGGGAGAACAGAAACCTTGTTTCCCCCAACATCCGACTTTCCAAATTCTTGACGCCATCTATGAAGTCGCTTTCACTTACCATTTAGTGAGGTGAGACATGATCGTAAAGCTAATCCCCTTCGCCTTTCTTTTCACGTTCACGGTAAATGGACAGGAGTCGAGTCTGGCTGCTGCTCTTCAGCCATTCGGCGATAAGCAGCAGACCATTGTTCGATTAACCGACGCTCAGAGTTTTCCCATGCGCACTCTTCTCGGATTCCGAACTGCGAACAGTGTTCGGCACGCTCAGGCAGACCCTGAGGCACGCCCATACCTCCATAGAGTCGACGGTGACGATGCCTCTCCTGCTACTCCCATTGTTCCTAGGACCTCCATTACTGTAGACACTCCCGAGAGCCAACTCTCAGAAGCAGACAAAGAACGTGTGCGGCAGGAGCAGTTACAGCAACAACTCAGCGCCAAAGAGAACGAGCTGGCCATTCTGCAAGACAAGACGGCAGCGGCAACCAATCAGTTGAACGTCGAAAAGACCCGCGCAGACCAGTTGGAAGCACAGCTGACCCAAAAGGAGCAGGAACTCTCTGGAATCTGTGCGCAACGGGACACCCATCAACAAATGTCGCAGGATCTGAATCGGACGAAAAGCAGTCTCGAGCAGGTCAAACAGCAAGTGCTCGACCGGGAGCGAGAGTTTATCGTCGCCAACGAACATCTTGATGACGCGACACAACGGCTAGCTGCAAAAGAACAAGAGTTGCAGATGACCAAGTCCAATCTCGACAAGATGACCCATACACTTGCAGACCTCGATAGAGACCTACTTGATCAGAACACACAGCTCACGCAGGCTAAGCAATTACTGGCGAGCCTCGGACGGAGCATGCCGAAGCAAGCTAATCAGTCCGCCTCCAGCAAGGGTCCTGTGCCAGGCCAAACTGGACCGACCGATCTTGGCAAAGTCAACGAGAATCTGGCGCGTGCGCTCCAGGATGAGCTCCAACGGGGGAGTGTGGCGTTACGGCAGCGAGGAAATAAATTGACCCTCGCGTTGGCGTCAGGTGAATTGTTTGCGCAAGGGGACGCTACCATGACGCCGGCGGGAACGTCTTTACTTGAGCGAATCGGCGCCGCCTTACAACAGTTCCGTAATCAACGCATAGAAGTCGTCGGACACACGGACAGCATCCCAGTCCGGATCGACAATCGCAGACCATTCCGCGACAATCTCGAACTCTCTCAGGCACGGGCTCAACATGCCAGCCAAACCCTGATCGACAGCGGATTGGGTGCCGACCGAATCAAGACCGTTGGATATGCCGCCACGAAGCCCCTTGCCAGCAACAAGACCGCAGAAGGCCGGAGTAAGAACCGCCGGGTCGAGATTATCGTCACCCCATGGTCCGCTTCCCCAGGTAAAGGTAAGAAGGTTGAGCAAGTCGTCAACAAGCCTTCTCAACCCAAGAAGGCGGTTCAAAAGATTATCAATCGTTGAGACTGAATATATGACCAGGCGGCTATCGAGCGGCCTGGTCATAATCACTTGCATAAAAACCTGCCTTCAAACCACTTTTGAGAATGCGCCAAGTTCCGCCGTATCCTGTATTCTACCCACGAGGCTTCCTTTCATGACCCGACAGTTTCAAGTTCCAAGTGCAACGGGTGAATGATGGCGCATGTGGGCATAGACTTCTCGGGGCGTCGCAAAGTTGAGACACTTGCGAGGGCGTGTGTTCAGCCGAGCGGCGATGGCGTTCAACTCCTGTTGGGTATAG
>JBGTNJ010000017.1:0-3924 GCA_041743145.1 Nitrospira sp.
GGTATCAATCTCCAGTCGCATAGCGGCATACGTCTCCACCTTGGATCCCGTCGCCACACCCGTCTCCTTGCGATAGCCGCGAAACTGGCCGCGAACGAGGTGCTTCTTTTTCAGCGGCGCAATGGCCTTGAGGACTGCGACTTTTGCATCCCGAACGGACGCGCTATCGGCGTCGGCTGTCGGTTCCATCGCCAGATTGGTCAGCACCTGGAACAGGTGGTTCTGGATCACATCGCGGATGGCGCCTGTTTCTTCGTAGAAACCGCCCCGGCCCTGGACGCCGAAGTCTTCCGCCAGCGTGATTTGCACGCTCTCGATGTAGTGGTGGTTCCAGATCGGCTCCAGAAATGCATTGGTGAAGCGGAAGAAGTGCAGGTTATGCACCGGCCGCTTCCCCAGAAAATGGTCGATGCGGAAGATCGCCGACTCATCGAAGGTGTTGAGCAGGATCCGATTGAGTTTCCGTGCGGAGGCCAGGTCTCGCCCGAAGGGTTTTTCGAGAAGCACGCGCGCCCCCTTGGCGCAGCCGGACTTCTCTAGTTGCTTCACCACCGTTTCGAACATCTGAGGCGGGATGGCCAGGTAATGCGCCGGCCGCTTGGCTCCACCAAGCGCGTTCCGCAACGCCTGAAACGTCGTCGGCACAGAATAGTCGACGCGCACATAGCGCAGCAGGCCACAGAGCTTTTTACAAGCGACGCGATCAACGCCCCCGTGCTTTTTAAGGCTGTCGCGAGCCCGAGCCCGAAGCTGGTCGGCAGTCCAGTCGGACCGACCCACGCCAATGACCGGCACATCCAGCCGGCCGCGTGTGGCCATGGCCTGCAGCGCCGGGAAGATTTTCTTGAAGGCCAGATCGCCCGTGGCGCCGAAAAAGACCAGGGCGTCGGACTGGGATGTACTCATGGTTTCCTCCTCCTTATGAGTCGTGACTTGCCGGCAGACTTGCGCCCCACTTCCAATTCCGGATTTCCGGCAGGTCTTGGCCATGCCGCGCGATGTATTGCTTGTGCTCGATGAGTTTGTCCTTGAGTTGCTGCTTCAGATAGAGGCCCTTGTCTCCGGTCTGCGGCAGCCGGTCGATGGTGTCCATCACGAGATGGAAGCGGTCGAGATCGTTCAGCACCGTCATGTCGAAGGGCGTCGTGATGGTCCCTTCTTCCTTATAGCCGCGGACGTGGATGTTGTCATGGTTGGTGCGGCGGTAGGTCAGCCGATGGATCAACCAGGGATAGGCATGGTAGGCGAAGATCACCGGCTTATCTTTCGTAAACAGTTCATCGAAATCCATGTCACTCAAGCCGTGTGGGTGCTCGGTCTGCGGCTGCAGCTTCATCAGATCGACGACGTTGACCACCCGGATCTTCAGATCGGGCAGATGCTCGCGCAGAATGGAGACGGCCGCGAGCGTCTCCAGCGTGGGCACGTCGCCACAGCAGGCCATGACCACGTCGGGCGCAACGCCCTGATCGTTGCTGGCCCACTGCCAGATACCGATGCCCTGAGTGCAATGTTTCACGGCGGCATCCATCGTCAGCCACTGCGGCGCCGGATGTTTGCCCGCGATCACGAGGTTGACGTATTGGCGGCTGCGCAGGCAGTGGTCCATCACCGACAGGAGGCAGTTGGTATCCGGCGGCAAGTACACGCGCACGACATCGGCCTTCTTGTTCACGACGTGGTCGATGAAACCGGGATCCTGGTGGGTGAAGCCGTTGTGATCCTGGCGCCAGACATGCGAGGCCAGCAGGTAGTTGAGCGAGGCGATCTTCCGTCGCCACGGCAGGTGCGACGTGACCTTCAGCCACTTGGCGTGCTGGTTGAACATCGAATCGATAATGTGGATGAACGCCTCATAGCAGTTGAAGAGTCCGTGCCGCCCGGTCAGCAAATAGCCTTCCAACCACCCTTCGCACTGGTGCTCGCTGAGCATCGAGTCCAGCACGCGTCCGGCGGGCGCGAGGAATTCGTCGTTCGGCAAGGTGGCGGCGTCCCACTGGCGTTGGGTCACTTCAAAGAGGGCCTCCAAACCATTTGAGAGCGTCTCGTCGGGACCAAAGACACGGAAGTTCCGCTGCTCACTGTTGAGCCTTGTCACATCGCGCAGGAATGGACCGAGCACATGGGTGTCTCCGATGCCGGGTGCCCCCGGCTCGGGCACATCAGCCGCATAGTCGCGGAAATCCGGCATCCGCAGGTCGCGGAGCAGGATGCCGCCGTTGGCGTGGGGATTCGCGCCCATGCGGCGTTCACCCTTAGGTGCCAATTCGGCCAGTTCCGGTTTCAGGCGGCCCTGCGCATCAAAGAGTTCCTCGGGACGGTAGCTCTTCAGCCAGTCTTCCAACTGCGTGAGGTGTTCGGGATGCGCCCTCGGATGGAGCGGCACCTGGTGCGCACGGAAGGTACCTTCAACCTGCAGGCCATCGACGACCTTCGGCCCGGTCCAACCCTTGGGTGAACTAAGGACGATCATCGGCCAGCGCGCACGCGTGAGGTTGCCGTGGATCCGTGCGTTCTGCTGGATCTTCTTGATCTGCTCCACGGCCCTGTCAAGCGTCGTGGCCATGGCCTCATGCATCAGCTCGGGCTCGTGACCTTCGACAAAGTAGGGCGTCCACCCGCAGCCACGGAGAAACTGCTCCAATTCCTCCCGGGTAATGCGGGCGAGAATAGTTGGGTTGGCAATCTTGTAGCCATTGAGATGCAGGATCGGCAGCACGGCGCCGTCGGAGGCCGGATTGAGGAACTTATTGGAATGCCACGCCGTGGCCAGCGGTCCGGTTTCCGCCTCACCGTCGCCGACGACGCAGGCGACCAGGAGATCAGGATTGTCGAACACCGCCCCGAAGGAATGGCTGAGCGAGTAGCCTAACTCGCCACCCTCATGGATCGAGCCCGGGCACTCCGGCGAGGCGTGGCTGGGAATGCCTCCGGGAAACGAGAACTGTTTGAAGAGCTTCTGCAGCCCGGCCTCATCCTGGCTGATGTTGGGATAGATGTCGCTGTACGTGCCCTCGAGGTACGCGTTGCCCACGAGCGCCGGACCGCCGTGTCCGGGGCCGGAGACATAGATCATGTCGAGATCATATTTCTTGATGACCCGGTTCAAGTGGACATAGATGAAGTTCTGCCCGGGGGTCGTCCCCCAGTGTCCCAGCAACATGTGCTTCACGTCCGCGAGCGTGAGCGGCCGCTTCAGCAGCGGATTGTCGTACAGATAAATCTGGCCGACCGACAGATAGTTGGCGGCGCGCCAATAGGCATCCAACTTGTGGAGCATGTCAGGAGAAAGCGTGTGTGTCGTCATGATTCAATGGTCCGTTCGTCCGGCCCCGCCTCGGAATGTGTGGAGTAATGCGGTTGCGACAAGTCTTCACGGGTACGGGATAGCGCGATATCGGGCGCCTCGCCTCTCTTGGATGAATAGATTCGTCTGGTGGTCAGATTCATGTTGCGGTCCGTTCCTTCCACAATGGCGGCGTCGATCGGGTTCCCCAGCGAACAATGCCCAGCGTGTCGAGATCTCGAAGCAGATACCGACTGAAGCACGCCGCCAGCATCGGCCATGTCGCGAAGAAGAGCAGGTGCGGTCCCTCAGCGAAGGGAGCCAAATAGTGCTTGAACGCGGCGAGCGTCGAGATACCGTGAAGAACAAGGACCGCCCCGTAGGTGCAGCGCTTCGCAATTCCAAGAACGAACCCGACGAGTAAGGCGACTTCCAAAGCGCCAATCGTCAGGGTCACCGCACGACTCAGCCCGCCGACGAAGTAGTAGTCGTCGTACACCGAGGCCGCGTGCTCAGGTCGGACGAATTTGTCCAACGTCCACACGAACATCACGATGAAAACCGAGAGACGAAGCGTGAGCAGCGCGACGGGGATTCGCCGCTCGCATGTCAGCGGCAGATTCGCATTTGTTGGGTTG
>JBGTNJ010000018.1:0-52545 GCA_041743145.1 Nitrospira sp.
ATTGACGCGTACATGACCCAGCGCAATGCCAAGCCTAAACCGTTTGTGTGGACCAAGACGGCACAGGAGATCTTGGCGAAAGTGAATCGGGCCAGGATCGCCCTAGATAAGACAAGAACAGCATGAATCACTACACTAGTAACTCGTCGCCAAGATCCTTCTTCATGTTCTTCAAGGCCATGGAGGTTGTACGGAAGACCTCCAGATAGCTGAGCTGAAGGTGACGTTCCTGGAGAGCTCCCCGCAAGCTCGCGAGGATAGGAGCATGGATATCGACGGAAAGGCCTAGTCCGTGCCTAGGAATCGCCTCGAGCCGGCGAAGGAACTCCTGATGGAACCACCCTCGAACTGTCATCGTTCTACCCATTATGCCGGTAACAACTTTCGCCTAGTGTATGTCGTAAAACCATTGAATGACAAGCCTTTCCCCCCTTCGTGGGCTCACAAGACCTTCTGCTATACTTGGCATACATTGCGACGGCCAGGGGAGCAAATTACTGGTGAAAAAGGACCTGGCTGAGGAATGTTGGACAAGGACGATCAAGAGCGGAAAGAGACGGAACAGCAGATCACTCTGGTTGCACACATGATGACACCCGGCGTCGTTCAGATTCCTGGAGATGTATCCGTCACCGAGGCGGCGTCTCTCTTAGAACGTGAACGGATGCCCTGTCTCCTCGTCAAAGACTCGGAGTCTCGTTTCGGACTCATGACACCGACTGATATCGTTAAAAAAGTGGTCGCCCAGGGCCTTGAGCCGGATGATATTGAAGTCCGTACAATTATGACCCGACCAGTCCAATTTATCGAATACGATCGAGCTATGGAGGATGCATCGACCCTCATGATGTCAACTGGGACGCCGATCCTAATCGTCACCAAACAAGATCAACCGGTCGGAGTCCTGACTGCCCGAGACCTGGTGCTTTCGCCGAAGCGGTGCGTGACAAACATGGCAGCAACCATCAGCATTATGGATGGAGAGTCAGTGGGCGCTGAACATCAAGGTACCCTCACCCAACTTAGTCATGCCGGTGCTTCTGTGAAGTCTCCAGCTTTCCTCCTTTCAGGAACAAAAGTTATACTGAGTTTTTCCCTTTCCGAAGCCATGAGTCCTTTGACGATACGAGGGACGGTCCTGAATAATGCTCTGGTCGAGCAGGTCTCAGGCGCAACCCGTTCTGCCATCTCCACGCCTCCTGGCATCGAGGTCCAATTTACGGATCTCTCTCCGGCCGATCAGTCAAGGATCAAAGCGTGGGTGCTGGCGAATCTTCCGAAGTCGTTCGACCCACATTAATTCGACCCACATTAAATCGGTCTAAATCATCTCAATCTTTGACCAACCTCCGTTCCGCTGATACAATTTCCTCACTCAGCGCAAGGACGACCATGCACACAACCGGAAAATCATCACAGAACCGCTCTCGTCCCGTCTTGTCACGCGACGAGATTCTTCATCAAATCAGCACGCTTCTGAATAGTCCGGAAGATGACTTGCATGCAGCACTCATGCGAGAACTTCTGACGGGGTTGTTGAAACTCAACGATGCACACCTAGACCTCCTGGATATAAAAATCGTCAATCGGGCCGTCAAAGAGTTGCGTCATGCGTTTGGCGTGTTTCATGGCTATCGTGATCGTCAGAAGGTCAGCATCTTTGGCTCCGCGCGGACGCCATCGGACGATCCCAATTATCTATTGGCCCACCAATTCGCCCAAGCCATTGTGCAAGAAGGGTTCATGGTCATCACCGGAGGGGCGGATGGGATCATGCGCGCCGCTCAAGAAGGTGCAGGGCGGGAGAACAGCTTCGGTGTCAATATCATGCTGCCGTTTGAGCAAGGACCGAACTCAACTATCGCCGATGACGAGAAACTGATCACCTTCAAATATTTTTTTACGCGAAAGCTGATGTTCCAAAAGGAAGCGAACGCCATTGCGCTCTTTCCCGGTGGCTTCGGTACACACGACGAAGGCTTTGAGATCCTCACCCTGGCCCAGACCGGAAAGAGTGACCCTCAGCCTATCATCTGCCTGCAGGCTCCTGGTTGCGACTACTGGAATGACTGGTCGGCGTTCGTGGTACGACAACTGTTAACGCGAAAATTGATCAATGAAGAAGACATGAGTCTCTTTGTCATCGTCGATTCTGCGGAAGCGGCGGTCGGCCACATTCTCCGATTCTATCGCCGATATCACTCTATACGGTTTGTAGGACGACAGCTCGCAATGCGACTCAGACAAACCATCTCTTCCGAGCAACTTGAGCAGATCCGAGAGCGATTCACGGATCTTCTTTCCGACGGCACATTCGAACTCCGTGGCCCTCTCGAGGAAGAGCTCGATGAACCGGCGTTGCGCGACTTACCAAGGCTCGTGTTCAACTTCAACCGACGCAGTGCCGGCCGACTTCGCCAATTGATTGGTCACCTAAACGGGCTCTAATCGACCCGCTTCCCGGTATAGACCCAAAAGACACCTTTTCGTCACGCCGTGGGCATGGTATCCTCTCCCACTGTTATGGATACTGTTTCGTCTGCTCCTCCATTTCATGGTTCTCCCGACATTGTCCTCTACCATGCGGACTGTTCCGATGGGTTTGGGGCAGCCTGGGCCCTCTGGAGGAAATTTCCGAGCGCGAGTTTTGTCCCCGTCAAACACGGACAGCCTCCTCCCCCTGACCTCAAGGATCGACGAGTTGTCATTGTCGACTTCAGCTATAGCCGCCCAATTCTGGAAGCCATGGCCTCCGAAACAAAGGAACTCTTGATTCTGGACCACCACATCACGGCAGAGAGAACGCTGGAGGGTTTTCCCAACGCCTACTTCGATCAAGCGAAGTCCGGTGCGGTTTTGGGCTGGGAGTGGGCACATGGCACCAGCGCACCATGGTTGCTTCAATACATTCAAGACAAGGATCTCTGGACGTGGGCCTTACCGGGAAGTCGGGAGATCAATGCGGCTCTAGCCTCCTATCCGTTCGATTTCACTGTGTGGGACCGCTTTACGCAATCCTCGCTCGAGCAAGAGGGTCGGGCGATCTTACGCTATGAACATGAGCTGGTCGGCAAGCTCGCAGCACAGGCGACAATGGTGGAATTCCAGGGCGTCGTCGTTCCCTCTGTGCAAAGCGCGATCCTGACCAGCCAGATCGGCGAACGACTCTCACCACATCACCCGTTTTGCTTAATATGGCATGATCGGGATGGTCGTCGCTATTTCAGCATGCGCTCCCGTGCCGATGGAACAGATGTCGGTACCATCGCCGCCTCGTTCGGCGGGGGAGGCCATACCCACGCAGCGGGGTTTTCCATTCCTCTGCAGAACGATGGAACCCTACCAACTGACCCCAGACTGCCACGTTTGGTTATTGAGCGCCGCCTCAAGCCCTAGCTTGGAACCATCGTGATTCCGCTTCACGACGATAACCCCACGAAACTTACTCCGGTCGTTACAATGACCTTCATCGGCATCTCTGTCGCCGTGTTTCTGCACCAAGTCAATCTCCGCCAGGAACCAGCCGAACTCTTCGCGTTCCAATACGGTGCGATTCCTTCCGTCATCTTCGGCCAGGCCTCACTCCCGGACGAAGCCAGGGTCGCGTTTCCCGCCACCCTTACGCTCATAACGAGCATGTTTCTTCACGGAGGGTGGATGCACCTGTTAGGAAACATGCTCTATCTCTGGATTTTTGGGAATAACATCGAAGATGTGATGGGTCATGCAAAATTCGTTGTCTTTTATGTTCTCTGCGGCATCCTCGCCGCGCTCAGTCATGCGCTCATCGATCCTTCCTCTCAAATTCCCATGGTCGGAGCGAGTGGAGCCATCTCCGCAGTGTTAGGTGCCTATCTATTGCTTTTTCCACGGGCTCACGTACTAGTCTTTCTACTCGGACTTGGAATGACCCGAGTCCCGGCTGGAATCGTCCTTGGGATGTGGTTCATTACTCAACTGATCAGCGGAGGGATGAGTGTCGGTGCCACTGGAGGGGGCGTTGCCTTCTTTGCTCACATCGGAGGGTTTATCGCAGGCATGGTTCTGATCGGGTTCTTCAAGCGGAGAGACGTGAAATTTTTTGCTCCATCTCGATCAACCTGGCATGACTAACGCCGAGCTTTCCGTTCCATTCCGTCCACGCCTCTTACACAGCGTCCAACGTCTCTCTTACCTTTTCGACAAGACCATATTGACGGTAAGGATGTTGCAATACAAACCGCTGATTGATCCGATGGTGTTGAATCGTTTCGTCGTCGTAGCCAGACACAAACAGCGCCTTCATCTTCGGATGTTGATTCATGAGGCGGCGTGCTAGTTCACGCCCCCCGATCTCTGGCATGATCAATGGACTCACCGTAAGATGAAGAATGCCGTCATACTGTTGCGTGAGCATCAGGGCCTCGACTGACGACGCTGCTTCCAGAACCCGATAGCGATACCGTTGCAGGGCTGACAGCGCCAGCTTGCGTTCGATTTCATTCTCTTCCACGAGCAGAATGGTTTCATTTCCTTTGGCTGCTATGGCAGTTAAAATAGACTCCTCACGTACCCCCGTGGGTGAAGCAACAGGGAAAAACAGGCGGACGGTCGTTCCTTGCCCTGGTCTGCTATTGACATCGAGTGTGCCCCCATTCTGTTTGACAATGCCATACACCGCTGTGAGGCCAAGGCCGATGTTCGTTTCCTTCGTCGAAAAGAACGGCTCGAACATGTAAGTTTGGGTCTCCAGATTCATCCCGGTTCCTGTATCAGTGATCTCAATTAAAACCTGTGGGTACTTCATGCCCGTCGGCAAAGACAGATTCGATTGTGACGCGTCCTTGAGTGTCTTGACGTCGATCAACAAGCGACCTCCATTCGGCATGGCATCCCGTGCATTCACCACAAGGTGAAAAATGACGGTTTCTAAGCCTTCTCGATCCACTTCGGCACACACCACTTGTTTCTGTGTTTTGATGATCAGTTCAATACCTGATGGTAGTAGACTCTTCATCATTCCTTGCAAGTCGGCCAATACCGCATGAACGGAGACCGTATGACAAACCGGTCGGTCTTCGAGATTGAGTGCGATCAACTGTGCCGTCAAGGTGGCGGCCTTTTCGCCAATCTTAAAGATCTCGTCGGCCGATGATTTGAGAGGATCGTTCGCCTGGAAATGTGACAACATGATGCCGGTCTGCTTTCCGATCCCCGCGAACAACGCTCCGAATTCTCCGGCTATCCTCGCCGCGACTCGGCCGACAGCTTCCATTTTCTGTGCTTCCTGAAGTCGTCGTTCCAGTCCTTGTCGGACAATCTGGCCTTCGCGCAGCTCGGCGTTTGCCCTCGTGAGGTCCTCTTTGATGGTTTTGATTCGCGCTTCGAGCCGAGTTTTTGTGGTCGATAACTCATCCTCTGTCCGTCTCAAGCCCTCAACGTCTTTCAGTAACGATGCTTTTTCCTCTTGGGCAATGGCCGTGTTTTCCAGGGCGACACCGTAGAACACCGCCATCACGAGAAGAACCGGAATTCCCAAGAGTTGCCCCGTGGCCATCGTGCCGGTTTGGAGAATGCCTTCATAGAGGACAACCGCATATCCGACGCTCAATAGCAGGGAGAGGCCAAGCACGTGGCTCAACCTCCTTACGGATGCCGCCACAAGTACTAGAACAAAGTACGCAATATAGAGGTCGGATCGGGCATTGCCCGAAAGATAAATAACGGAGGTCACGAGAATCGTATCGATTGTCACCAAGCCGGCACTGAACCAAGCAGATGCCAGTACAGCCTGAGGCAACACAGCCATTGCGACCATGGCCAACCAGAATCCCATCACCAACGTGTTGCTTATGCCTCGACTGATGATCGAATGACCACCAAAAAGTAATTCATATGACAGGATAATGGTGACAAGGCCTTGAAGGACGAGGTAGCGAGAGCCAGGATCCGTGAGCAATTGGTAGAGTCTGTTAGCCGGTTGACTATGGCTGGTTTGCACTGAGTTGTGGGACATCTTGGAGACCCTCGAGAAAGAACAGCACATGAGGAGAAGCAAATTACATACCCTCCCGCTCGATGTTAACCCGTTCTTTTCCCACACATTTCAGAGATCATTTGCCCTCTAGCGAGCTAAATAGTGACAAAATCGAACGGCCCAATTTATAGAGCGCACTGCTCACCTGATATCCGGGGAATGAGTGCTGGGTGGGAACCAGTTAGACGGGCTTTCTCAGGTTCGCGATGAACTTCTGAGCCGTTGCTATTGCCATCTCCTTTTGCGGAGCTGTGAAAGTCACGTGTCCCATTTTTCTGCCAGGACGAATCATGGGCTTCCCGTACAGATGAAGTGCCGCTCCTGATGTCGAGTAGAGCGCGGAACAACCCTCTGCGGATAGCACAGATCGAACTTCCTCGCCGATGAGATTCACCATGACCGCAGGGCTCAAGAGTCTGGTTTCTCCCAAGGGCAGTCCACAGGTCACTCGTACTTGCTGTTCGAATTGGGAGACCGTGCAGACGTCCAATGTGTAGTGCCCGGAATTATGAGGACGTGGCGCGATCTCATTAATAAGAAGATTTTCGTCTTCAGTTTGGAAGAGCTCTACACAGAACACGCCGATGCCCTGTAATTCCGCTACCGCTTGTGTGGAAAGCTCTACCGCCCGTTCAGCTACATTAGGAGGAACGGATGCAGGTACGAGTGTGTCACGCAAGATCCCCTGCTCATGCCGATTTTCGACAACCGGATAGACTCGGAACTCTCCACGTTCATTGCGTACTACCAGAACGGAGAGTTCTCTGACAAATGGAATGAACTGTTCAACAATCCACCGCTGGCCAGATTCGGCCTGTCCAAGGATCGTTTCAACCAACTTCACATCTGAGGGGGTTCGAAGGATCCACTGCCCTCTTCCGTCGTAACCACTCTTTGCCGTTTTACAGACAACCGGAAGCCCAAGGTAGTCGACTGCGGGAATCAGCTGGCCGGCAGATTCCACAGCAGCAAATGAAGGGACCGAGAGTAGTCGAGACGACAAGAATTGTTTCTGTTCAATCCGATCTTGGAGAGTGCGAAGAACTGCGCTGGATGGCGTCATCATGCAACGCTTTTCCAACCACCCACACAGATCCGCCGGAACGTTTTCCCATTCCAGGGTAACCGCGTGGACAATACTCGCAAACGGCTCACGGCTGGCAGGGTCGGAAAAGGGTGTAGTGTACGAGTGGGCGGCTAGCTGATGGGCCGGGGCATCAGGATCTGGATCCCAGACGGCCACAGGATAGCCCATTCGGCGTGCGGCTGTGGCAAACATTGCCCCTAACTGTCCGCCACCCAGCACACCAAGAATTGAGCCCGGCTCAAGGATTGGTGTGGTCACCGTCGCCGGCTCGCCTCCGCGATTCCCTTTGCCTCAGGTGAATTGAGGACGCTTTCTGTTTGAGCCGTGCGATAGCTCTTAATTCGTTGGGCTATGTCGGCATGGCTTACAGCAAGAATCTGTGCCGCAAGAAGAGCTGCATTCTCAGCACCACCAATCGCTACTGTTGCAACCGGAATACCCTTTGGCATCTGGACAATCGATAGTAAGGAATCGAGGCCACGGAGGTTTTCTGTTGGAATGGGGACTCCGATCACCGGCAGCTGCGTCTTAGCTGCTAGCATGCCAGGGAGATGGGCCGCTCCTCCAGCGCCAGCAATGATGACTTTGATCCCTCGACCTGGAGCGTTGGTCGCGTATTCAAAAAGACGGTCCGGCGTTCGATGGGCAGAGACGACTAGGAATTCGTATGGTATACCGAGTTGAGCCAGGACTACCCCAGCTTTCTCTAAGATGGGAAAATCTGATTTGCTCCCTCCAAGCACACCGACAACCGGCATACGAACCGGGGTTTTTCGCCTGACCTTACTCGGTGATCCGCTCAGCGTCCCTCCGATCCTAGCCATTCTGGACTTCCTCTCCCTCTTACTGAGAAACGTGATCCCACTCGAAGGCTTGACTACAAACATTAGCGGGTCTGTTCGTCGCGGTCAAGAAGAGCATTCACAGCAGGAACTAATGAAGGTTATAGCGCAGAAAGGACAGAGCACAACTTCGTACCGTAAGCCGGTCTCATAATGTGCATGGTCTGTGGTTTTCAGAAATGTGCTATCTGCCACTAAACGCGAAGCTGACTCAGGAGAGGAACTCCTGAGTCAGCTTCACAGAGGTAAGTTCATGCGCCGCACATTGGTGCGGCGCAATTCGACTACTTGATGCCTTGTCCAGCTGACCTTGGCGCAAACATCTCAAAGATGCTTGGTTCCCGCTCCATATAGTCTGGTGGGAAGAAGTTAAATCGTCGCCACAGCTCGTACCAGAGAGGGACACGATTGAGGATAACCCATCCTAAGACCCTCGTTCCTTGCCGCACCTGCGCTTGTTCCGGCCAGGGTTGAGGATCGTCCGGGTCAGGCACGACCCAGAATCGGTAATTCCCCTTTCCATCGTCGATCTGATCGACCACCTTGATCACACCTGAACGAGTACCAGCCATGAGCCCCGGCCAGGCCGGCAATGGAATGGCCGGCACTCCGAAGAACAGGATCTTGACTTTCCGTCCAGGACTCAAAAGGGGAGCATCCAACCCTTCGGCTACCATTTCGATAGCCGGATCGGTGGCGTGGGGTGAAATAGTAACCAGTTCATCCCCTTGCTTGACTGTTTCGTTAATTCCAATTCTGGCCATTTTGACGACGGTCCCATCCATGGGCGCATAGAGTTTGGCCGCTTCGATACGTTGTTGGACCCCTTGTTGCTTGTAGGACATCTCTGCGAGCTGTTCGGTAGCCTTGGCAGCATCAGCCACCGCATTGTCACGTGACGCCATGGCATCGATGAGTTGCTGATTCACATCGGCGGTAATCTGATCCCGGCCGAAGCTCAGAGCCGATCTGCTCTGTTCTGCCCCCAGAAGGTTAGCCTGGGCAGCTTGCAGAGCTGCTTTACTCCCGATTTCAGTTTGGATCGTCAATTCGAGTTCTCGTTGTGAAACGAGTCCATCCCTCACAAGTTGCCGATGTCGATCGACGTTGAGTTGCGCTGTATCAACGTCAATCTTGGCCGCCTCGACCTTCTGTTGGGCCTCGCGCACTCGGTTATCAGCCTCGACCACCCGGGCTTCCGCAGAGGGGACGGCTGCCTTGACCAATTTCTTCATCTCGCCGATCCGTCTAGTGAGTTGATCCGCCCTGCCTAACGCTGCTTGGCGTGTTTTTTCTAACGCGTCCCGGCGTTGTTCGAACAACGGAAGGATCTCAGGCGCCATATAGATCGGGTCATAGTCCTCGAGCTCACCGACGAGGTCGCCCTTTTTAACCTTGACACCTTCAAAGATATGCCATGCCTTGACCCGGCCGGTAATCCGAGATTCGATATGTTGTGGCCGATCATAGGGAGTATAGGCCGAGACCTGGCCTTGTGCGCTGATCGTCTGTGTCCAGGGCACGAACTCAAGGATGATGAGAAACACGAGAAGGATCGTGAGGATGGCTCGCGACGCCGTGAACATTCCACCGGAAAGCTTCACGGACTCCCAGCAGGGCATCGTTGACAAGGCTGATCCTTTTTCGATCGCGATTGCCTCCAACCCAACGCCCTTTCTTACGAGTGCACGTTCTCCGCTTCTTTCGAGACCACCACCTAGACTAGCCATGGAGCCTCCATAAATTTACCTGTATTGATGGACCAATTAAACCATTGCTCATTATGCATGGGCATGGTGTAGCATAATACGACGATCGGCATGATCCGTCAGGTTTGGATCCGTTGACACAAAAATCACCGACCATGCTTCGTCCTTAGAGCACAGGCGACGCAACACCCTTTCTCTCAACGATGGCTCAAGTGCGTGAATTAGACCATCGAATATGAGCACTTGCGGATGGCCAAGGATAGCCCGAGCCAACAAGATCTGCACGATGTGCGTCGGTGAAAGGGATTCTCCGAGCGAGGAGACATCTGACTTCACCCCGCGTGGCAAGGCTTCGATATCTTCCTCCAGTTCGGTAAAGCGGAGGGCCCAGTTCAGGTCGTCATAGGTCACATAGGAACGTCCCATGACGATGTTTTCTTCGATCGTTCCCTCAACCAACGTCAATTGAGAATCAAGCATGACGCTGCGGACTTGGTTGAGGCCATTGGGATCCATGTACCGCAGATCTACGCCGTTGTACTGGACAACCCCGCTGGTCGGGGTTTCGAGACCTCCCAAGACTCTGGCCAGCGAGGTTTTGGCCCCTGTGGTCTTGGCATAGATACCGAGCTTCTCTCCGGGCGCCACATCTAAGTTAAAGCCGTCAAATACGGACGCACCACCGTGGATCAGGCTGACACCTTTGCAGGTAACACGCACACCTTGGGTTAAATGCTTCGGCATTCCCACTGGTGATTCGACCGAGACGTAATCTTGTTCTTGCTGGAAGACCGTATCAAGGTGGGTGAGGGCTGTGAAGAAGTAATACACGAACCCCATATTCTTGATGAGAGTGTCAAAATTAATTACCAGCGCACCAACCACCGCTTGGACGGCAACTAACTGACCAAGGGTCAACTGGCCAATGGACATGAGATAGGCCGCAATGCCCAGAGCACCTGCCTGTGCGAACGCTTGTCCACCCACAGAACCGATGTACTGACGCACGAGGACACGAAACCGTGCCTTTCGAGCGTCAACATAATGGTTCACGAGGTCGTTCGTCTTCTGCAGGATAAATGGACGGCTGTCGGTCGCTTTAAATTGCAACGAATTCTGCGCCACCTCCTGAACCCACCGGAAGGTATCGTATTTCGCGTGAGACATGTCGAGAGTCGTCCTCAGTGCCCCGCGAGAGAGCACGAAGAACGTGATTGCAAACCCCGCCATAAGAATCACGTTGTACATAAGAAAATACGGATGGTACACCATCAGCAAGAGCATACCGACCGTCCCACCCACGACCACATTGATCAAATCGAACAGCAGGGTGGACAACGCCCGTTGCATAAAGACCGTTTCCATGAAATAGTTCGCAATCTGATTCTGTGAGGCTTTGAATCGATTCCGAGGAAGCTGTTCAACCATTGCCACTGTGATTCGGGCAAAGACGCGACGTTGTATGACATCTATCGCGTAAAAGTGGAATGTCTTGAACAGGCCGACGAACAACAACACCGTCAGCATAATTCCAGTCAATGTCCAGATCATGACCGGCTGAACCGCATAGGAGAAGGTGCTGACCAACTCCTGTACCGTCAAGGGGATGATCAGGGAAAAGAACGCGACGGCCAAGGCGTAGGAAAAGATCAGGTACATGATCCTTTTCTCAGCCTTCATGGCCACGGAAAGCTGCTTCATCAACGCTTCAAACAGGCCCGGATAACGGTTGCCCTGAGGTTCTTTCATGAGTACCCCCGGTTATAAGTCAGGATGTGAATCATTGGTCCCTTACTGAATTTAATGATGCCGGCACTTAACCACATTCACGATTCTGCAGCCAAGCCCCCCGAATGAACTATCTACCCATCCGAACGCTAATCACGCCCAGAAATTGTACGACCAGACGACCCAGCCGCATGCAGGGGATCGCCATACTTGGCGAGTATGTTTTCATCGAGTGCCTTCGACAACGCCCCTCTGGCCCACAACATTCCTCCTCGGGCCACTACATAGTCAGCCTGGGCACGGTAGAGTTCATAGGCCGCTTGGACGACGGCGCGCTCGCGCAGGTTGACGAACAGCACACTCGTCGCTCCCATATTAAACCGAGCCCGTTCGCCCTCTTCTAAGGTCTTGGCCAAGCGAAGGGCTTCCGTTCCAGCTTTCACTCGGTCCCGAGCGCGCACAATCGCTGAGAGCCAGTTATCGACATCGATCGTAACCGATCGTTCCGTATAGGCTTGCTTCCAGGCCAATCGTTCCTGCTCAGCCTGAGCGTGAAGGACCTTTCCACGGGGGCCCCGGTTGAATAACGGCATACTGAACCGAAGCTGCATATTGTAGCCGAACCCTCCAATCCAATAGAGAGAGCCCACCGCCGGCCCCCCCGCAAACGTGAGCTTTGGAAGCAAACTATTCTTGGCCAGTTTCAGTTCGATATTGTTCAATCTGGCTTCAATGTAGAGATCACGCACTTCCGGGCGATCCTCCGCGGCGTCCGCCTTGAAGGCCGCCACATCCTCTTCGCTCGGCAATGGCGTTTCCCCCTGAAATTCTGGTGCCCATTCAGGGCGAGGCGTCACAGGCTGGCCGTCTTCCCAGAGAAAGAGCGCCAGCTTATACTGCTCGTACTCCACCTTCCGTTGCGCGGCAATGGCAGCCTCTCGACGCCGCTGAACTTCTTCTTGGGCCTCGACCACGTCGATCGGAGCAACCGCACCGGCTTTCGATCTCCCCTCAACCATGCCATAGCGTTCTTCCGCGACGGCCAGCGCACGCTTCACCACATCGGCCTGTTTGACGGCGACCTGCCAATCCCAATATTGGATGGCTCCAGCGAGATAGAGATCTTGCCGTTTCTGGGCCACCTTCACTTCGGCTTGCGGCCCGGCGAGCTCCGCCTGTTGAAACTCGGCATACTCTTCGTTGATCATGAATCCTCGCAGGAGATTCATCGCTCCGCCGACGATGAGCATTTGCTGCGGCCAGAACGCTTGGAGGTCTTGAGGGAAGGCTACCAAACTCCCGCGGGTTCCTGAATTGATAGTGTGGCGATCACCGAAACCATTGCGAATACCCCCGAACACCTCAATGCCCCAGGGATGCGCCACTTTGAGCATGGTATCGCTATAGCCGCTCGTGAAGTCATTCGGTATGCCGGACACGTTCGTCAGATTATAGGTGACATACCGATCCATCTCGACCTCGTTCCGAACCTTCGGCTCCCACGCACCCAACGCTTTCAGCACTTTCGCGCGAGCCTGCGACCGCTCTAGCCCGGTGGCCCGGAGCAACGGATGGGTCAATTCAATCCTGGCAAACACCTCTTCAATGGTCAGGGGAGCGGTCCGCAGAGACTCCGCGCTTGGTGCACTCGCCGAGGCGTCAGGTTCTGCCGCTACGGTCGCCGGCACAATCATCAACGAGATCAACAATAGAAGGATCAAGGAAGGATGCTCCTTTGTTGCTGAATTAATCGCGTCCAGCCACGGGGTGACCGGAGAGGCCAGCCGCCGTCGTCGGATTCCCATACTTCGCCAAGGATTCCGTCGGCCAGGGCTTCGACAGCACGCCCCTGGCCCACAACATCCCTCCACGCGCCACGGCGTAGTCGGCCTGCGCCCGATACAGCTGATACGCCGATTCCACCACGTTGCGCTCCCGGAGGTTCACAAACAGCACGGTGGTCGCGCCCAAATTGAAGCGGGTCCGTTCGCCCTCTTCCAGCGTCTTGGCCAACCGCAGCGCTTCCGACGCGGCTTTCACCCGATCCCGCGCCCGTACGATCGCCGAGAGCCAGTTGTCCACATCGACGCTGACCTGTTGCTCGGCGTACAGCTGGCTGAAGACCAATTGTTGCTGCTCCGCCTCCGCAGTCAGAACCTTCCCCCGCCCTTCCCGCTGGAACAGCGGCATCGCAAACTGCGTGGCCATCCGATACCCCACGCCCACAGCCCAGTCTCCGGGGGTTTCCATCCGTCCCCCTTCAAAATTAAACTTCGGGAGCAGGTAGTTCTTGGCCAGCTTGAGATCAATATTGTTCATCTTGGCTTCGATGTAGTAGTTGCGCACTTCCGGCCGGTCTTCCTTCGCCTCCACCTTATAGGCCGCGATCTCCTCTTTGGTTGGAAGCGGTGTTTCGCCCTGGAATTCCGGCGCCCATTCCGGGCGCGGCGTCACCGGCTCGCCCTGCTCCCAGAGAAAGAGGGCCAGATTGTACTGCTCGTACTCCACCTGCCGTTGCGCGGCGATCGCCGCCTCTCGCCGATTCTGTACCTCTTGGTTCACCTCAACCACATCGAGCGGCGCGACCCTCCCACCCTTGGCCAACCCTTCGACCTGGACGAAGCGATCTTCGGCCACGGCCAAGGCCCGCTTCACAATTTCAGCCTGCTTGACGGCGACCTGCCAATCCCAATACTGCACGGCTCCGGCCAGATAGAGTTCCTGCCGTTTCTGCGCCACTGCGATCTCCGCCTGCGGCCCCGCGAGTTCGGCCTTCTGGAGCTCCGCGTACTCGTCGTTGATCATAAAGCCGCGCAGCAGCTTGAACTTTCCGCCGAAGATCATTTGCTGCTGTTCGTAGAAGAGATTTAAATCAGGGATGACGCCCGAAAAATTGTGAAAGAGGCGATCCCCGAAGCCGTTGCGGATCCCGCCATGGACCTCGAAGCCCCAGGGATGCCCGACCACGAGCTTACTGTCGTTATAACCCACCGTGTGCTCATGCAAGACGGACAGGAAATTCCAATTTTGATACCGATCGACTTCGGTATTGTTATTGAACTTCGGTTCCCAGGCCCCGAGCGCCTTGAGAATTTTCGCCCGGGCCTGCATCCGTTCAACCCCGGTCGCCCGAAGCAGCGGATGGGTCAGCTCGATGCGAGACAGTACTTCATCGATGGTCAGGGGTTCGGTGCGCGTCGACTGCGCCTGCACGGCACTCGAATCGATCACCGGTTCCGCCATGGTTGTCACGGGGAACACGATCAGAATGATGAATAATAGAGCGGCCATCAAAGGATGCTCCTTATGCCTGATGAATGTGCCTGACTAATCGCGGCCCGGCTGTTGAAACCCGTACGTGCCAGCCGCCGTCAGGGGATTCCCATACTTCGCCAAGGATTCCGTCGGCCAGGGCTTCGACAACAGGCCCCTCGCCCACAACATCCCTCCACGCGCCACGGCGTAGTCGGCCTGCGCCCGATACAGCTGGTACGCTGATTCCACCACGTTGCGTTCACGGAGGTTCACAAACAGCACGGTGGTCGCGCCCATGTTGAATCGCTTGCGTTCGCCCTCTTCCAGCGTCTTGGCCAAGCGCAGCGCTTCCGACGCGGCTTTCACCCGATCCCGGGCCCGCACGATCGCCGAGAGCCAGTTGTCCACGTCGAGGTTGACTTGCTGCTCGGCATATTGCTGTTTCAGCGCCAATTGTTGCTGGAGCACTTCCGTACCCATGACCTTCCCACGCGCTCCCCGCTGGAACAGCGGCTGCTCAAAGTGAAGATTGACATGGTAGCCAACTCCCACAATCCAGTCCGTGGCGGCATCCGCCGGCCCTCCGTCAATATTCAACTTTGGGAGCAGGTGGTTCTTGGCGAGCTTAATGTCGATATTGTTCATCTTGGCTTCGATGTAGAGGTCCCGCACTTCCGGCCGATCTTCCTTCGCCTCCACTTTATAGGCGTCGATCTCCTGTGCGGTCGGAAGCGGCGTTTCGCCCTGAAATTCCGGCGCCCATTCCGGTCGCGGCGTCACCGGCTCGTTCTGCTCCCAAAGAAAGAGGGAGAGTTTATACTGCTCGTACTCCATCTTCCGTTGCGCAGCAATCGCCGCCTCTCGCCGCTTCTGCACCTCTTGGTTCACCTCAACGACATCGAGCGGCGCGACCTTCCCGCCCTTCGCTAACCCTTCAACCTGGACGAAGCGGTCTTCGGCCACGGCCAAGGCGCGTTTCACAATCTCGGCCTGCTTGACCGCGACCTGCCAATCCCAGTACTGCACGGCTCCGGCGAGATAGAGATCCTGCCGTTTCTGCGCGACCTTGATCTCCGCTTGCGGCCCCGCGAGTTCGGCCTGTTGATAGGCGGCGTACTCTTCGTTGATCATGAGGCCGCGCAGCAGTTTGAACGACCCGCCGACGATGAATTGCTGCATCCTATCGAGCCCCTGTAGGTCAGGGATAGCCGAAAAAATTAAAGTGCCGCGATCCCCGAAGCCTTGGCGGATCCCGCCATGGATCTTGAAGCCATAGGGATGCCCGACTTCGAGCTTGCTGTCGTTAAATCCCGCCATCAACCTTTGCGGCTGGAGCGGCTCGCATAATGGGTTAGTTTTTGAGCAGGACAAGCCACCAGCGGGAGCTGTCGTGAGATTCCACGTTTCAAACCGTTCGGCCTCTGTAATGTTATGGAACGTCGGTTCCCAGGCCGCAAGCGCCTTGAGAATTTTCGCCCGGGCCTTCGTTCGCTCGGCTCCGGCCGCTTGAAGCAAAGGATGCGTCAGCTCGATGCGAGCCAGCACTTCATCGATGGTCAGTGGAGCAGTGCGCGTCGACTGGGCCTGCACGGCACGCGAGTCGATCACCGGTTCCGCCAGCGCGGTCATTGGCAGGAGAGTCACAAGGGCCAATACCAGAGCGATCATGGGGGGATGCTCCTTTCACATTTGGTGGCGGACGGCGCCCACAGTAGCAATCTCCTGCTTATTTTTCAAAATAGATAAAACGGATTGGAGTTATCGGCTAATCCGATGTATAGTGTCCCCCTCAATTGGAGCATTAGGGCCAGATGGATTGGCTGAACTATCATCACTTATTGTATTTCTGGTCCGTCGCCAAACACGGCACCATGACGAAGGCGTGCGAAGAGCTTCGTCTTGCTCAACCCACGATCAGCGGACAGATCCGTCTTCTGGAAAACACGCTGGGGGAAAAGTTATTTATCCGCACCGGACGCCGTCTCGCGTTGACGGAGATGGGCCACCTGGCCTTCAAATACGCGGAAGACATCTTCGCCACCGGCCAAGAGCTCCTGAACACGGTCAAGAGCCAAGGGAATGGGCAGCCTACCAGGCTGGTCGTAGGCATCGTGGACGAAATCCCAAAACCCCTCGCGACGCAGCTCCTCAAATCCGCCATGAAACTGTACCGGCCGACTCGCTTGATCTGCCAGGAGGACAAGCTGCGTCAACTGTTGATCGATCTGACCGCGCATCGGTCGGATTTGGTGATTGCTGATACCCCGGCTCCGCCGGGTATCAAGGAGCACATGTATAACCATCCTTTAGGGGAATCTGGCGTGACCTTGTTCGCGACCGCGAAGTTGGCCGGGCAGTATCGTCGAGATTTTCCGCGCTCGTTACGCAGCGCACCCATGCTGCTTCCCACCCCGAATGCGATGCTTCGACGGTTATTGGATCAATGGATGGTCCACCATGGCCTACATCCGCTCATTGTCGGTGAGTTTGACGACAGCGCGACCTTGAAGGCATTCGGCCAGGACGGATATGGCGTCTTCCCCGGCGCGTCGGTGATCGAGAAGGAGATCTGCCGCCAATACCGGGTGCAGGTGGTAGGACGGCTTGAGGCACTCAAGCAACATTTCTATGCGATCACGGTGGAACGACGCGTCAAACACCAGGCCGTCCTGGCGCTCGTCCGAACGGCCCGGCAAGAACTGCTGGGCTGACAACACCTCGACCCTGCCTGCATCTCCCTAACGATTCCATCTGGCACTTGGCAACTTACCCTACTAGGAGCAGTACGGCACCTGGTCTGGAGTTCGAAGATAGCGCCACCTTAAAAGCCTTCGGCCAGGAAGGCCATGGGTTGTTCCCAGGATGCTTGTACAACCTCCCATCGCGAAGCGTTTGAAGCCCATTCCTAGCGCTTTAGACCAAAAGTTTGTGGAAACCCAGGTGGCTTAGTATGATACCGGGCGTGACCGACGAGGGCCCATTGACGTCGTGAGCTCCAGAAGGAAGACGACTCGTGGATAGCTTGGATCTTGGCCTGAGAAAGAGAATCCGTTCTCACGGTCAGGAGGAGTCTGGCTCCGAGGAAATCACCATCGACGAGCTCGCCGCTTCCACCAAACTCCGGTCCTGGGAGAACGCTCAACTTCCGAAGGGATGGAGATTTTCCTCTCGTTTGCCCATCGCCCTGGTTCTCTTCTTCTGGCTGATCATTATTTTCGTCCCTTGGACTCAGACAGTGACGGTGACCGGCCAGATGTCGGCCTATACTCCCTACGAGCGGCCACAGGACATCGAAGCCCAGATTACCGGCCGTATCAAGAAATGGCACGTGTTCGAAGGTGACAAGGTCAAGGAAGGAGATCTCATCCTTGAACTGGAGGACAATGATCCCAACTTCATGTCACCCGACCTACTTGCCTTTCTCGATCAGCGGAAGAGAGCACAGGAGAAGACCAAGAGCGCGGCGTTGGCCAGGGTCGAACAGCTGGACAAGCGGATTTCCGAAATGCGGAATCTGGTGAAAGCGGCCATACCGTCCGCGGAGGCACGAGTGGTCGAGGCCGGAAACAGAGTGCGCGAAGCGCACCAGAAGGTCGAGGCAGCCAAAATTGCCGCAATTACAGCAGCTCTTCACCTCGATCGGCACAAACAACTCCTCAAGAGAGGCTTGGTTTCCCAACGAGAGCTGGAGATGGCGATCCAAGCAGATACCGCGAGTCAAGCTGATCTCGAAGGGGCACAGGAAAATCTCCACGCAGCCGAACAGGCTATGAAATCTCTCGGCTTCGGACGCGACCAAGTCAGTGCGGAGATGTTGCAGCGCTTGCTTGATGCGGAGGCAGCTCGTGATGCATCGGTGGCCGAAGCCGCGAGAGTGGCCGACCAGCTTGCCGACGTCTCGCTGCGACGGTCAAACGCCGAGCAGCGCCGTTTGGCCGGAAAAATTTTAGCACCGATCGACGCCACAGTCGTCAAGATGGTGAAAGTCGGGGTCGGCGAAACGGTGCGGCAAGGTGATACTTTGGTTCGCCTCTCTCCCACCAGCACGGACAAGGCGATTGAGATGACAGCGGATGGGCTGGACGCTCCTCTATTGAATGTCGGTCGCAAATTACAAATCCTCTTCTATGGAATCCCAGCGATTCCTCTCCCCGCCTGGCCCGAATTGATGGCCGGCACCTATTCCGGCGTGATCAAGGTGATCGATCAAGTCGATGACGGAAAAGGAAACTATCGATTCTGGGTCGTTCCCGACCTCGACGATCGTGCCTGGCCTGAACAATCACACGTCCGCCAGGGTACGAAAGCGATGGGATGGGTCATCTTGAACCGGGTGCCGCTCTGGTATGAACTCTGGCGTCGGTTCAACCTGTTCCCACCTGACTACGAGGAGCGATCACACACGATGATCGATACGCTTCTGCCTAAGGCAGGACGGGGCTCGAAGTAATTACTTACTTCCTACCGATGCGACTCTCACACCAGCCCTCAGGGTAATCGTACAGAACTGATAGCCGTGTTTCAGGGAGACAACAACCGCACGGTGCTGTCCGAGTCACCAAGAACGATCCGGCGATCGACATACGGTGTTAAGTTCGGGTCGTTCGAGACAAAAATGACTGTCCAGGACTCCTCTTTCGAGCAGAGTCGTCGAAGCATGGTGTCCCGCAAGGTCGGCTGCATGTCATGAATCATGCCGTCGAAGATGAGGAGTTGCGGCCGCCCCACGATGGCACGCGCGAGTAAAATACGCAAAATATGGGTTGGGGTAGGAAATTCACCGAGCGTACGGATACTGGAGTTAATCCCTTGTGGAAGGGTTGCGACCTCTTCCTGGAGCTGAGTCAACCAGAGCGCCCACCGGACATCGTCATAGGAGACGGAAGAACGTCGCCACACGATATTGTCCGCGATCGTGCCATCAATCAATGACAACTGTGAATCGATCATGAAGCCCCGGTGCTGATTGATACGGTTCAGATCAAGATGTCGGAGATCGACATCGTTGTAGGAAACGCTCCCGCTGCTCGGCAATTCGAGACCAGCCAACACTCTTGCCAGCGACATTCTTGCCGTCGTCGTCCTCGCGTAGATTGCGACTTTCTCGCCGGGCGTCACCTCCAGATCAAAATTGGCGAACACGGGCCCATCGTCATGAATCAGTCCCAACCCGTTGCCCATCACCCGGATGCCATGAGTCTTGGGGTCAAGGAGGGTCACCGACGAAGTCGGAGGGAGAGGGTGCTGATCTTTCGGTAGTGCAAAGAAGGCCTCTAGTTCCTCCAGAGACGTGAAGAAAAAATACACGTGCCCCACACTTTTGACCACCGAGTCAAAGTTGATGAGAAGGCTGCCGACCACAACCTCAACCGCCACCAGTTGGCCGAGTGTCAATTGATCGATGGACAGAAGCCAGCCGGACAGAGCCAGGGCACCGCTGTGTGCGAGAGCTTGTCCTCCCACAGAGGCGATAAATTGACGCAGCAGGATGGCGAAACGCGCTCGACGGCACTCAATATAGTTTGCTGTCAGTTGGTCGGTCTTCTGAATAAGCAACGCTTGGCTGTCCGTCGCCTTGATGTGCAGTAAATTATGTGAAATTTCCTGTATCCAGTGCAGCACATCATACTTGGCGTGCGACATGGCGATGGTCGTCCGCAGCCCTCCGCGAGAGAGGACGAAGAAAATGAGTGCGGATCCCAGGAGCAGCACCAGGTTAAAGAGGATGAAGTACGGATGGTAAAAGACCAAAATCGTCATTCCGACGACGCCACCGACAATCACATGGACTAGATCCACAAGGAGGACCGACAAGGCACGCTGCATGAACGACGTTTCCATGAAGTAGTTCGAGACCCGGGGTCTGAATCCTTGCAATCGAATATGGGGAAGCTTTTGTGCCATGGCGAACGCCGTCCTGACGAATAGTCGACGCTGGAGCACCTCGACCGCGTAGTACTGCAACGCTTTGAACAGCCCGACGAACGCCAGCACGACGACCATAATGATCGCCAACGTAGCAATCATGACTGGTTGGATCGCAAAGGAGAACGTGTTGACCAATTCTTGGACGGTCAAGGGTATGATGAGGGAGAACACTCCGATCACAAGCGCGTACGAACCCACGAGAGCCAGGATTTTGCGTTCTGATCGGAAGAAACGCGCAACATGCGTGAAGACCTGGAATGGGTTCGGCTGATTTTCGTCAGAAGCCCGTGTCATGCGAACTGATCCTCGCGATCATTCATGCAGTCAAGATATACAGTCTGTTCTAAAGCCACAACCCATAGGGCGAATCCGGCGATCCCCAAGACTCACGCTGGGGCTCCTGCCCGCTCACTAACCTGGCCGCCTTAACGGTACAGGACCGGCATGGGTTCGAGCGGGTTCCTGGCCCAGGCTCCGACAGCCCACTGGTATAGTGCCAAAGACTTGTGGTACTCGGCTTTAGCCCGAACCACCTGATTCTCTGCGTCTACGGTGGTGCGTTCGCGAAGGTTGACGAACAGTACACTGCTCGAACCGACATTGAAGCGAAAACGTTCTCCCTCTTCGACGATCTCGGCCAGTCGCCGAGCCTGGGAAGCTTCTTCCATCCGCTCGCGAGCTCGCTCGATCGCAGACAGTGCGTTATCGACGTCGACGACGACTTGGTTTTCCCGGTACTGTTGCGCCATCACTAGACGCTCCGCGTGACCCTGCGCCTGTAGCACTTCGCCGCGGCTGCGACGTTGCAGAAGAGGGAATCTCAGTTCAACACCGAATCGATACCCCAACCCGAGAACAAATTTCTCCGGGGCGCGTGCCGGTGCCGCTTCGAGGTCTAGGCTTGGGAGGAGGTTGTTCTTCGCCAACGCAAGGTCGATGTTGTTGATCTTGGCCTCTACTTCAAGCTCCTTGACCTCCGGCCGTTCTGACATTGCCTTTAGCTTATGAGTCAGGACGTCGTCCGAGGTCGGCATCCGCCTCTCCACCGGGAAGTCCGGGACGCGATCGATCGGCGGGATTGTCGGAGAGCCATTGTCCCATAGGAACATGGACAGCTTGAACTGTTCCTCCTCGAGCCGTCGCCGTGCTGTGATCGCGACTTCGCGTCGGCGGTGTACCTCCTGGCCGGCTTCCGTCACATCGATTGCGGCGACCGCCCCGGCGTTCGCACGTTCTTCCACCTGCTTATAGCGGTCCTGCGCCACAGCCAGTGCTCGTTTCTGAACGTCGAGCAGCTTCGCCGCTGCCACCCACTCCCAGAATTGATACGCAGCGGCCAAGAAGAGATCTTGCCTGGTTTGAGCGATCTTGATTTCCGCACGGGGAGCGGCCAACTCCGATCGCTGCAGTGCGGCACGCTCGGGGTTGATCATCAATCCCCTAAGCAACGGCAAGAAGCCACCCAGGACAACCTGCTGACTACCATCACCGAATGACAGGTCGGGAATTCTTGCGTCGCCAATAGCCTGACGGAACCCTGCACTGCCTCGAAAACCTGACGGATGAAGCACTTCGACCAGCGTGTCGTTGTAACCTACAGTCTGTGTCCCCTTGCCCGGATCGCTGCTTGGAATGAACCGTTCGAGCTCCGTGTCATTTACAAGAGTCGGCTCAAACGCGCCAAGGGCCTTCAGCATCTTGCCGCGGGCGATGGTTTTTTCAGCTCCCGCCCCCCTGAGGAGCGGATGTGTCCGATCAATTCTTGAATGGAGTTCGTCAAGACTGAGGGGGATGGGTGGGAGTGGTGTAGCCGGAGCCATTTCTCTTGTCTGGCCTGCATCGCTGACCACAGGTAGTATGAACAGCCAGCTGAGAACAAACGACAGGACTTTCATAGGGGGACTCCTTTCTGTTTACGTACGTCCGGCTTGATTGGAATTTCGAGAAGCAGTGTCCCGTAACAGTCTGATCCGGCGGGTTGGGATCGAAGAGCGTAGATGCCGGCGATGAGGGTGATGACTAGAACCTAGAACATCGTTCGTCATCCCGCCCCCATTTCTCATGCAAGTCGGTTGAATGCGTCCCATGCGGCGACCTTGTTGCATTCAGCCAAGATCGGGTAGTTGAAGGCAGCAGACAGAAAATACTCGAGTCCACCCCCCAACCCCAACACAGCTTGGCCGATATGGATGAGCTCGGTCGCACCGGTACCGGCGAGACCATGTCTCTGCCTTAGCACATCAGTCTCTGCTCATGGGCCTCACAGCCTCGAGCAACTGCTCTCGTTCCTGAGTCGTGAGCTCCTTCCATTGACCGACTCTCAGCCCTGCGACAGTGATGTGCATGATCCTCGTCCGGTGGAGCTTCGTCACTCGATAGCCAAGCGCTTGGCACATACGCCGGATTTGGCGGTTTCGTCCCTCGGTGAGAATAATGCGAAACTCATCGCCTCCCACTCGAGTCATTCGGCAGGGCTTCGTCTGACTCCCAAGTATGACCACGCCTCGAGACATCTGATCGAGAAATGTTTGGTCAAACGGGCGATCAACCTGTACGAGATATTCCCGTTCATGACCGAATTCGGTACGAAGAATTTCGTTGACGATATCGCCGTCATTCGTCAACAAGATGAGACCGGATGAATCCTTATCCAGCCTCCCAATTGGGAAAATTCGCTCGGGGTACCCGATCTCCTCAATAATATTGCGGGCGACATGGGGCTCACTCGTGGTCGTAACCCCGACCGGCTTATGATACTTGATGTACAGAGCAGCCTTACCCCAGGGGATCACGCGGCCCTCGCGGGCAATGATGTCTGAGGGTTCTACTTGGTCGCCGAGCTTGGCCACCCGACCATTAATGGTAATGACGCCAGACTCGATCAGACGGTCGGCTTCGCGCCGGGAACAAATCCCCTGCTCGGTAAAAAACTTATTGATGCGGGTGGTGTGCGCCACAGGATGACGAGTCTATCGACGTGTGAGGCTTGCGCTAGTGAACGCGACGTCCGGCCCTAATGCGACCGAGTATACGGTAGATCAAACGCGCGACGGAGAATTGCGGCGCGACAAAACCTTCGATTGGGGCGATCTCACTGACATCCATTCCTACGATTCCCGGCCCATTGGCGAGCGCCGTGATGAGATTGAGGGTATCGTACCAGCCGAGTCCGCCGGGCTCAGGGGTCCCAAGCGCGGGCACAAGCGACGCATCCAATCCGTCGCAGTCGAATGTGAGATAGACGGGAGTTCGGCAAGCGGCCACCACGTCCGGTATCCATTTCGCGGCCTTGCCTTCATATGGACCTGACGGATCAAGGATGTTGGCCGCAAAAAACGTCTGGATCCGGTCCGTGGCGCCGATACGAGCCACCTCTTCCGTACTGATCGATCGGATCCCCACCTGGACCAGGGGCAAACCATCTTCCACGACGCGCGCCATGACGCTGGCATGGCTGAACGGATTGCCGAGATAGGCATCCCGCAGATCTCCGTGGGCGTCGATCTGTACGACCGTCATCTGCTGGTATTGTTTGGCATGGGCTCGGATCGCCCCCAAGGCGCCGGTGTGTTCGCCAGTCAGTGTAACCAGAAACCGTCCGGCTCCGACGTGCGGTAAGACAAATGCCTCGATTGCATCGACTGCGGAGCGATCGACCTTCCCGTCGAGATTCAACGGTGCCGCTGTCGCAATTCCACCCCATTCACGATAGGGTTCACATCGGAGCTGTTCGTCGTAAAATTCGACCTGGCTGGAAGCTGCCAGGATGGCTGACGGCCCGCGGTCCGATCCGCGGATGTAGCTGGAGGTGTGTTCGTAGGGAGCCGGCAGTACGTAGACACCCGCTTGGTCCGGATGGCACCAGGGTTCATCGAGGCCCAGAAAGTTGTGGTTCGGCCCCTCCCAACCAGCGGGAAGTGTCACGGGCGTTCTCCCCTTAAGTTAGGTGATCAGCTGAGGCATCACCGACGCAGCCCACCCTATCAGATCCTATCTGCGGGGACGGTTGGGAACATTCTCTGGTGGAATGAAGACGGCCAGCGCGATGACCGTTGTCCACTTGCCCTTCTTGCCGACGGCAGATTGGGTGATGTTCAGCGTCTTCACGATTTTCCCACCCATCTTAAAGACTTGTTCGCGCTCTTTCCAGGCGACGTTCGGATCGAACTCGACTCCTAAGGTCGTCGCGAGCATCTGCGCAGCCAAATCTTCCGTATACTCTCCTGTCTCCTCATCCGTCTCACCGTGCGCATGGTGCTCTGAGAGGTATCCGTATGTGCCGAGATCCGTGGGCTTCGCAAGGCCGACCGATGCCGAAACCAGCTGGTTCCGCTCGTTGGTTTCTGAACGAGCCATCACGCAGAACGTAATTTCTCCAGGCTTCAACAGGTTCTCTCCGCGTTTCCGGGGGACGACCTTACAGTGGGGTGGAAGGATGGAAGACACGCTGACGAGATTGCAGTACGCCACACCGGCGCTGCGCAACGCTTCTTCGAAGGAGGCCAATTTCTCCCTGTGAACTCCCACACCTCTCGTGAGAAACATGTGCGTAGGTACCATCATCTCCCCTTTCGTCTGGTAATCGACTTTTCTGGCTGTTTGGAAGTTGTTTGGTGACGTGTTCGCGAGCGGTCAGCCAGACAAACAAACCGGACCAGATCAACTGCGGTATCGGGCACTCGTTGTAGCAAGATTGGACTGGCTTCGCAATATCTTCTAGACACTTTTTTCGGTCGAGCCGAACGGATCCTTCAAATTCATGATGAGCATGCGCGGCTCCGTCATATCTTCAATCGCGGCCCGAATACCTTCGCGTCCTAAACCGGAATCTTTCACGCCGCCATAGGGCATATGATCCGCACGAAAGGTGGGAATCTCGTTCGCCAAGACTGCCCCAACTTCCAGATGACGATAGGCATAAAAAATCTTATTGATGTCCTGCGTGAAAATTCCGGCCTGTAGTCCAAAGTCCGATTGATTGAGCAACGCGACAGCCTCACTCAGCTGTCGATAGGGCGTGACCGTCACGACCGGTCCGAACACTTCTCGGCACGAGACCTTCATCTCAGGGTTCACATTCGACAGTACCGTCGCCTCAACAAGCGATCCCGTCCGCTTTCCACCCAACAACACGCGCGCCCCGTCTGCTAAGGCTTCGCCAATCCAACCTTCCACTCGTTCAGCGGCAGCATGGTCAATGAGGGGTCCGATGCTCGTCATTTCGTCGGTCGGATCGCCCGTCTTCAACCGAGCCACATGCATGAGCAACTTGGTCGTAAACAGGTCAGCGATCGAATGGTGAACGAAGATTCGCTGCACGGAAATGCAGGTCTGGCCGGCGTACCCAAATCCGCCGGCAGCGCAACGCTGGGCGGCAAGCTCGATATCAGCATCCGATTCAATTACGACACCCGCATTGCCGCCGAGCTCAAGTGTGACTTTTTTCTTTCCGCACTTGGCCTTCAACATCCATCCCACCGCGACACTGCCGGTGAAACTCAGCAATTTGAATCGCGGATCGACTACCATCCGTTCAGCCAAGAGATTGTCGCACGGCACAATATTGAGCCCACCCGGAGGGACTCCCGCCTCTAAGGCGACCTCTCCAAGCAAGAGGGCTGTGAGTGGTGTTTGAGGAGCCGGTTTGATCAGAATCGAATTACCAGACGCGAGCGCCGGTGCAACCTTGTGCGCCACCAGATTGAGTGGAAAGTTGAAGGGAGTAATCCCGAGAATCGGACCGATGGGAAAACGGCGAAGCAGGCCAACATGCGTATCGAAGCCGGGGGTCCAATCGAGCGGTACCACCTCCCCTGGAATTCGTCGTGCCTCTTCAGCCGCGACCGTGAACGTTTGAATGGCCCGGCTGACTTCCCGCTTCGCATCGGTGATCGGCTTGCCTGCCTCTGTTGTAATCGTCTGCGCGAACTCATCTCGTCGTCGATAGAGGAGTGCGGCTATCTGTTGGAGAATGTTGTATCGGGCATGGGACGGTAGCTGGCCCATGGGACCAGCCGCGCTGGATGTCGATGCCACGGCCTGGTCGACATCGAACTCCGTCGCTTGAGCGACCCGCGCGACAAGCTTCCCGGAGAACGGGTCAACGACCGGGGCCGCAAACTGGCCCTGCTTCCATTGGCCATGAACGAGGAATGGTCGCGATTCCTGCACTGGAAGACTCGCTGGAGTCCGTAGTGAAGTTGGTATTAATCCGCCGTTTCAACCGGCTCGGCAGATTCAACGGGAGGTGGAGTTGAAGTCGCTGTCTCTTGTGCGGCAACAGCCTTCGCGATCAGCTCTTCTGTTCCCCAATCGCGAATTGCCTCCAAGGTAAAACCTTCATACGTTGAAACGCCGTGACAAGATGGACAATCCGGCATGGGAACTTTTCTATAGAAGACTTCCGTCAGACAAGACATACAGACCCAGAAGTCATCGTCACGATGGGAAACGGGCCAGAACGATTGTATCGACGCCATACGCCACCTTACCTTTGCTTACGAACTGGACTATTAAACCGGAGCACACACCAACATCACTCGCGTAGGTCCACCCACCTCCAGCACAGTTCTGCTACGGTTGGGACCTTGCCAGAAGTCGGTCAATTTCTTCCGCAAACATCTCGAAAGGAAATGCCCCAGGTATCGCGACGGCCGGCTCTTTCTCAGTCGGTTCACTGGCCGTTCTTATAAGAATGAACCCAGGAGTTCCATGGAACCCCCACCGGTTGGCTTCCTGGCGATCTTCAAAGATCGCACTGGTGTATCGGCCATCCTTGAGACATCGCTCAAATGCGGGCTGATCAAGACCGATCGCTGATGTATGGCGAAGGTACACTTGCTTGTCAAGTCGGCCCCCTTCGGCAAATAGGCGATCATGCATCGCCCAATACTTGCCCTGCGCTCCGGCACAGCGCGCGGCCGCCGCCGCGTCGACGCCCGGACCTTGATCGGCACGGGGATAATCGCGGTAGATAAATCGGACTTTCCCGGTATCGACATACCGAGCCTGAATGCGTGGCCAGGTGTCTTTGAAAAATTTCAGACAGTACCCACAGGTGAAATCAGAGTATTCGATCAAGGTCAGGGGCGCATTGGCCTGCCCCCTCACCCGGACGTCGGTATCCGGCGAATCTCCGGCGGAGGACGCTGCAGACCATACGAGGATGCTACCGATACACAGCGGAACTAGCCATTGACCAATCGTCCGTCTCACGAGTGACGCACCACGCCAGCCTTTTTTCTCTCGAGAAGCCCCATCATCAACAAGGGCCATACGACCGTGGCATCGCTCAAGACTTCGGCGAATCGTCCACCATCCTTGGGGGTCACAAACTTTCCCCAGGAGAGTCCTTCTTGATAGGTACACCCACTGAGCCCTCCCCAATAGTCCGGTTCAGGACAGATTCTCACTCCATACTGAAATCGAGGAGGCTTCACGGAGAGCCCTAACCGCAAATTACCGATTTCGATGTACGGGCCAACCTGTTGCGCCCAGTTCCGCGGGACGCCTCCTCCGATCGTGAAGATGCCAAGACGTTTGGCCGAGAGAATATGGTCGGCATAGCTATTGAGATCCAGATACGGGTTAAACGACGGATAGGATTTCAGAATAGTTTGCAAGACGGCCAGATCGCCATGTTGTCCGGCCCGCGACCGGGCCTGATCGATTTCTCGGGCCATCGCCCATGTTCCCATATCGAGTCCCACCTCCGAGTCGGTGAACGCCGGGATGTACACGGGCACTTTTTTCAGGTAAGCGCTTTTCAGGATGCCTTCGCCATCGAACTCTTCGGCCAAGGTCTTCCCCAATTCTCTTGTCAGGACTTCCGATGAAAGCGGCCGATCATCGTTGAGGCGCTTCACTGTTCGGGTGACGACATGCTCGACATAATTCAAATTGGCTTCCATTTCGAGCGTGTCATAGACGCGATTGTACCCTTTACGAAAGAGCTCTTCATCGCTCATCGACGGGTCATGTCGATAGTGCGTCTTCCCGACAGACTCACTGAGGCCGTGAGCCATCAGCGCCCCGGTCGAGATGATACAGTGCACCATGCCTTCATCGATCATCTTCGTGATGATCGTTCCCATCTTGGCAATGGTCATGGCGCCGGACAGCGTCATGACGACTCGGCAGTCCGGATCCTCGATCATCGCCCAGAGCACGTCGAACGCCTTACCGAGGTGCCGTCCTCCAAATGCCGTCTTGCCCATGGCCTCAAGCAGTTCGCTGAACGAGGTAATCTTGTCGGGATCGAGCGGCTCCAGCGCCTCTAGTCCGTCCTTTGCGCCATCATGAAATTCGCGTGCGTACATTCGTCCCTCGAGAAGAGTTCATCCCTGTGCATTCGGTTATACACAAACAAGAACGGAGGCGTCAATGAATGGTTCGCTCACGCGAACACGCAGACACCATTCGAACAGCCACCGGATCGGGTGTTTTTAGGCAGGCACAGTTCCCGCAGAAGACTTCGTAAGAATTCGGTCGATGTCTAACGCATCCAGCGATTCTTTGACCAACAGTGCCTCAGCTAACGCGTTCAAGCCGGCCATGTGTTCGGTCAGCACTCGCTTGGCTCGCTCGTAGTTTTCGGTGACAAACTGCCTGATCTCGAGATCAATCTCCTTCGCGACTCGTTCGCTGAGGTCCCTTTTGGCGGTCCAGTCCCGCCCCAGGAATACCGAGTCGTTTTTCTGCCCGAACGTCAACGGCCCCAATTTGTCACTCATGCCCCACTCACAGACCATCTTGCGGGCAAGATCCGTGGCCTGATTGAGATCGTTCCCTGCGCCTGTCGTCACATGTTTGAACACCAGCTCTTCTGCCACTCGACCACCCATCAGCACGGCCAGTCTGTTGCACAGGAATTCTTTGGTATAGCTATGCCGATCCTCCGTCGGTAACTGCATCGTGACCCCCAGCGCACGCCCACGCGGAATAATGGTCACTTTGTGCACCGGATCCGTCCCTGGCAAGAGCCTGGCCATCAGGGCATGTCCCGCTTCATGATAGGCGGTCACCCGTTTCTCTTCTTCCGTGAGAATCATGCTCTTCCGTTCGGCTCCCATCAGAATCTTGTCTTTCGCCATCTCGAAATCGACGGCGTCGACTTCGGTCTTGTTCTGACGAGCGGCCCACAACGCGGCCTCGTTGACCAGATTTTCGAGATCGGCCCCTGAGAATCCGGGTGTCCCGCGCGCAATCGTATTCAGCTCCACGTTGGCTGCCACCGGCACCTTTTTCGTATGGACCTTGAGAATCTCCGCTCGGCCACGAAGGTCTGGCCGATCGACCACCACCTGGCGATCAAAGCGCCCGGGGCGTAGCAAGGCCGGGTCCAGGACATCCGGCCGATTCGTCGCCGCGACCAAGATCACGCCCTCCGTTGTGTCGAACCCATCCATTTCGACGAGCAGCTGATTCAGCGTTTGTTCTCGTTCGTCATGACCGCCGCCCAAGCCTGCTCCCCGCAGGCGACCTACCGCATCAATTTCATCGATGAAGATGATGCAGGGGGCATGTTTCTTTCCCTGCTCAAACAGATCGCGCACCCGTGATGCCCCGACCCCGACAAACATCTCCACAAAATCAGACCCGCTGATGCTGAAGAAGGGTACACCGGCCTCGCCCGCGACAGCCTTCGCCAACAAGGTCTTCCCCGTTCCGGGTGGACCGACCACCAACACCCCCTTGGGAATGCGGCCACCGAGCGACTGAAACTTGCGAGGATCTTTTAGGAACTCGACGATTTCCTGCACGTCGTTTTTCGCCTCATCGACTCCAGCCACATCAGCAAAGGTGACCTTCTTGTGCTCCTCTGTCAGCATCCGCGCACGGCTCTTGCCGAACGACAACGCGCCGTTGCCACCGGCTTGCATCCGCCGCATGAAGAACAGGAAGAGTCCCAGAAATAGAATAAAGGGACCCCAAGTATAGAGAAACGTAATATACCAGGGGGTCTCACCAGCTGGTTTTACCTCGATCTGAACTCCCCTGTCCCGCAACCTGGTGATCAGTTCAGGATCATCCGCGGCATAAGTGTGCACTCGTGTGTTGTCCTTCAGGACTCCACTAATGTGATGGCCGCGGATGATGACCTTTACCACCGCACCTTGGTCCACCTTCGCCATGAAATCGCTGAAATAGACTTCTTCTTCCGGCACATGCGTCGGAACGGAAAACATATTCAAAAGCAAGGCTATGAACAAGCCGATCATGCCCCATAACAGCAGGTTTTTCACTTTGGAATTCATAGCTTCCCCCTTACTCTATCAAACAGCACGGCGCACCACGTCATCACCGTCCTTCGCCGTCTCGTTGGCTTTCACGATTCACGCTGAGCTTCTCAGTTTCTACATGGTTAGCTTATCAGTAGTGACCGTCTTACGCAAAGCCACTTCCCAGTCCTGTACATAGCTTCCGTGGTCGCCGAGTGTGCGCGACGTCTCTCACGAACGAGCTACTCATCCGAATCTTTTCCGAGATGGTGAACGTCATGCTTTCAACGAGCCTCCGCTGGCCGCAAGCACGGAGGGACAGGAGAGATTGCCTACCGGGAGAGTGTTCTACGCGCATTTGATGACGCGACAGTGAAAGAGCGCGCGGCTTACACAAAGTACAGCATCGAAAAACGAAAAGTTGTAGGCATTTCCTGTCGCAACCAAGTTCCAAAAAACGATATTAGGCCAGGGAACGAGCGAGAAACAAGAATTACTTGAGGTGTCTATCCGGCCGCCATAACCCGAGAACACCCACAATAGCGGCCGGCACGAGTAAGCTTGGTGTGGTGGTCCCAACGGGATTCGAACCCGTGTTTAAGCCTTGAGAGGACCGACGAAAATCAAGAAATTCAACAAGATGAGTCATCGGACGGTTCCGATGAGTAGCATGGATTTACAATGAGTTGCAGGCTGCGTGTCCTATATAGGACAAACCCTCCAGTGTCGCTCACTAGTCTTCAGGTCGAGTAAATGGACTGGTGTCCCCAACGGGATTTTCCAAAGGGGGAAGGGATCCCCTAACCTTCAAAATTGAGGTGATTGCTCTAGCGGCTTAGAGGCGTTCGTACGGTCCAACCTACGGCCCGCTGATTACAAAGGACAAACGGCAGTTTGTGACAAAGCTCGCTCTTGCCTCAGTTTTCCAAATTTTAGCGTGCGTTCAGAGCCTTATATGATCCTATAGCTTCTCGTGGGTCTTCCCTTCCTGCTCCACCATCCTGCTTTAATCACAACCGCAGCGGCATTCACGAAGCAGGGTGCTGTGCAGTCTTCCCGCCTCTTTTGATTCCTCCTATATAATTAGGAGGAAGCTTCTGGTAGTAATCGCCGGACAGTATGTCTGTTGCGGAACTGATGAGACGGCACAAAAAGATGCGTATGTCGAGTTCAACCCTTAGCAATATCCTCCATCCTTCTAGCTAGATCGAAATCACGCTGGCTTATACCCCCCACCTCGTGCGTTGAGAGGTGTACTCTCACAGTATTATATACGTTGAACCACTCTGGGTGATGAGCAAGCGCCTCTGCTGCTTCGGCGACCTTAGTCATGAAGGCGAACGCTGCGACAAAGTCCTTGAATTTGTATTCCTTGTAAAGCTTTCCTTGATTTAATGACCAATCCCTTAGATTCTCCAGCTGGTCTGTTATCTCAGCTTCAGCCAATTTGTTTAGCTCTTTCACAGTGGCCTCCCTAAGAACACATTTTGTACAAATTAGTTAGTACCGTCGTTCACACCTCGGTATTTCCTTATCACAGTTCAACACAGACCGTTCTTGAGCATAGAAGGACTGTTCAGAACTTTTAGGAAGATTCATGAGAAGAACGATCTTGTCAGCATACAATACCAGAACGGGATTTTCTAAATGGGGAAGCGATCCCCTCACCTTCAAAATTGAGGTGATTGCTCTAGCGGCTTAGCCGTGTTGGACCCGCTGATTAAGAGTCCCACCCAAGACCTACCGCAGAAGAGCCAGGATACCCAGGACGAGCAAATTCAATCAGCTAGTGAGGATGAGGCATGAACCTATCTCATCCTGGTTGGCCTGTGTCATGGTGTTTTGGCACCAGCTTGGCACCATGCTCCTTAAGTGCCTTCGCTGAACCGGCTCCGTCTTCCTTCGGGGCACCATAGGTATTGGAGAATTCTTGCATGTAATAGTCAATGAGGTATCTCTCATCGTCGGATAGCAGAGGTGAATGCGTAGAGAGTAGATGCTCGCATACACCAATAAACGCCTGCATTTCTTTTGATAGAAGCGACATGCGCATATGTCCTCCTCACGGAGAGGGTGCGGTGCTTCGTGCAACGCGTCAGTCATCTCCATTTTGTCGGGATACTAGACGAGTGGACCCGTAGCGGTCTGGTCAAAATTGCTCACCTATAGAAGAATGAAGAGACTCGGTGCAAGCGGAAAGCACGCCAGACTGAGCCCGCTGATTGGGCATCAGAACAGGACTCCAATGCATTGTTTCATCGAATCTATTTGTCCTTGGTGCCAACGTGGTGCCAACCCTTACCAAGCCTGAACCGATAACCAAACTAACTCGTGACTACCGAAAGCACGGACTTACACGTCTCTTGCGGGGACGGATGCGACAGCTCGATGGTTGGTCGGCACTCTCCTAGTCCTTCGCCAAATACCGCGCTGAACTCCTGTCGAGCCTGGGCGGGGCTGAGAAGTTATAGGCGCTGGAAGACACCATCGTGGAGATGTGCGCTGAGGACTGGCTCCTCGTTCAGAGTATTGACGCCTACATTCTCCAAGCTGGGGCATTCAACAAGAAGAGACGCCAAGCGTACGCCTTGACCGTGCAGCGGATGCAGATTGCCGATGGTCTCACGCGCCGCTTGCAGGCGTTAGGACTTCAACGACGGTCGAAGCTGGTGCGGTCCCTCTCGGACTACCTCTCGACCAACGGCAAGCGCAAGTCGCCGACACCTTCATCTCCCTCCACTGGCGATGTACATCTGCGTGTGGTCTACCTGCCGGTGTATGTCCGGCGAAAGCGAAAGCCCCGCCTCCCCCTATTGCTGTGACGGTCGGACCGGTCCCGGATCGTCCCTCGTATTCGATCTGTGGCAGTTGCTTTTAGGATGCGACCAGCCCGAATCGTCCATCATCTGCCACGGACACGCCCTCGGTAGCCTCTCGCCCCAGCATAGGGGAATACCCGAGCGTTCCGTTCCAGTGCATCCTTCTGTGAGCAGGAACCTCAGGAGGACAGCATGAATGGACGACGATGTGTTTCGGCAGTTGGAATCGCAGTGGCAAGCTTGATGGCGACCGGCTGCGCGAGCATCATAAATGGGAGTCATCAAGATTTGA
This sequence comes from Nitrospira sp., assembly GCA_041743145.1. Lineage (GTDB taxonomy): Bacteria > Nitrospirota > Nitrospiria > Nitrospirales > Nitrospiraceae > Nitrospira_D. Next base: position 33,897 of record JBGTNJ010000018.1, read on the forward strand.
CGGTGACGAGTCAACCGGCGGCGCTGTGTGTCAGCATCAACGGCGAACCGTATGGCGCAACGCCGGTCGTGGCCTCACTGGAACGGAACAAAACGTATGTGGTGGAGGTTCAGAAAGACCACTATCTTCCGTACCAGCAAACGGTGGTGCCGGTCATGAACGGGATGGTGTGGGGCAATCTGATTTTTGGCGGGTTGATCGGAATGGTGGTCGATTCAGGAACGGGGGCGGGGTATGAACATTCCACATCTATCATCAATGCCTACTTCCCCACACGGGTTGAGGAGGAAACGCATCGCACGAAAGCCGTGTGTCTGATTGCCCCTGCGGTCTTAGCGGAACGGGAGCGGGCGGCACAGATCAAGATCGTCAAGGCAGATGTACAGACAGGGTACCAAGACCCGCGAGGGCATTGAAGAATATAGCGGAGCAACCCCCGCAAACTGGGACCCAGGCTCATGCCTTGGCCTGATCCGCTCTCACACCGGCGACGCCCCCACGGGATCTCCTAAAGGGGGACAGATCCGCTCAACTTCGAGATTGATGTGACAGTCTTAGCAGCCTAGAGGTTTGGGCGAAGAGCCCGCTGATTAAGAGACGACCGTCTTTCCAGTCTCCTTGCATTGCAGTTTCAAAAGTACATTTCAAAGAGCGTGTTTTAGCAAGAGTTTGCCGAGGATCAGCCTCTTCCGTTGCTTGGGCGGGGATGGCTACTATTGTGGCAATTACAGAAAGGAGAATGACGAGAAAAGCTGAGGCGTTGGGAACCTGAACCATTGGCAATCCCGCGCAAGGCGGCTCGTTCTAAGAGGGTTCTCGGGTAGGGTGCCAGTTGGGAGTGGTACGCACACACTTATTTGTGGCGTATGCCGAGTCTCATTCATCAACTACACCATAGGAGTTGGATGGTCACAGCGATGCTCACTTGCACCGCTTCGCCTTCCGCCACTCCCACGGCGGCAGCTACGCCACTCACGGGCAATTCCCCGCCAGCCGATTCCCTGCGTTTTCTGCGGCTTTCCCATTAGGAAACTCGACTCGATTTCTACCAGAGACCTGTCTGTACGCTGGACAGTCGTGCAGTGATACTGTACAGTTCATGCTCACCGCGCCGCAAGAGGATTGTGCTGGAACTCATGTTACTGAGGTGAAATGCAGTGCCCATGATCGTGCCCAAGCCAGGGAAGAAGCATGTCTAGATGAAGATTGTCATGACGGAGTCATCGGGAGGGATCGGAGGGCAAGAGTTTGCGGTGCTTCTGTACGCGGAAGGCTTGCTCGCCCGTGGGCACGATCTGTCGTTGATCGTGGAACCAGGGAGCCCCATTCATTGGTTGACGAAGACCCGGCGAATCCCTGTGGTCACGATTTCCATGCGTCGTGCACACTATGCGTCCGCCATTCTTGCAATTCGCAGTATGCTCTGTCGGACCTGTCCGGCGATCGTGCACACCAATAGTTCTCGTGACACCTGGACGGCTTCCCTGGCCGCACGGCTGATCCGTGCTCGACCTAAAATTATTCGCAGTCGCCACATCTCCGTTCCTCTCAACAAGAATTTGGCGACGCGCACGCTCTATAGACGATTGTGCGATTTCGTGATCGTGACCGGAGAGGAATTGACGCGACGCGCGTTAATCGAACGGGACGGACTGGACTCTCGACGGGTGGATGCGTTTCCCATCGGCATTGATGTGACTCGCTTTCGCCCAGGCATACCCGCATCGGACCTGAGGCAGAAACTCGGTATCCCGAACAATCACCGGCTGATCGGAATTGTATCCTATCTGCGAGCCTACAAAGGGCATCGGTACTTTGTCGAGGCGGCCGCTCGAGTGCTGTCACAAATCAAGGATGTAACCTTTGTCATTGCCGGCGAAGGACCAGAGGAACGCAATCTCCGGACACAGATCAAAGGGTTGGGATTGACGGACCGTATCTTGCTCCTGGGATTTTGCAAGGACGAGGTGGAAGTCATGCGCTCACTCGACGTATTCGTCCTCCCCTCTGTAGAGGCGGACACGATTCCACAAGCCCTTATGCAGGCGTTGGCGGTCGGCCTCCCGGCTATCTCCACCTCGTTTGGGTCGATCCCAGATGTCGTGAAACATGGAGAGACAGGTTTGCTGGCTGTGCCGCGAGACGCCGCATCATTAGCGGAACACATGATCGCGATGCTTCAGGACGAGTCGCTTCGAAAACGGCTCGGTGCAAATGGCCGTCGGCTTGTCGAGAGCCAGTACTCTCTGGATCGGATGCTTGATCGACTCGAGTCGGTCTACGAACGTGTTCTCCACTCTCGCTGACTAAACCGGCTCCGTATCCGATCAGGGACCGGAGGACAGAGAGGAGTAGATTTCTTGGCCAAGCGTGAACGAAATGGATCTCAGCGAAAATCGATCGGCAGGTCGAGCCAAAAGCCACGTCGCCCATTGGAGCAGTCGCTTGGGGCAGCGATTCGGCGGCTTCGAGAACAGCGGCATCTTTCGGTACGGACATTGGCACGCAGGTGCGGCTTCTCTCCCAGTTTCATTTCACAAGTCGAATTGAATCAGGCTTCTCCCTCTCTGACTTCTCTGGAGCTGATCGCTTGTGGACTCGGGGCTACGGTCGGCCAATTCTTTCAAGCTGCCACGTCACCAGGTCCCATTGTGGTCCGATCTTCTGAGCGACTCGTGCTCCAGAGCGAATGGTCTCGCTCACGGATTGAATCACTGGGTCGTGCGGGTATCGACTCCAGGCTGGAGGCGCTGTTGATCACGATACGCCCCGGGGGCCGAAGCGGTGGGCACATGCATTCGCGTGAGACGGAGCTATTCGCCGTCGTCTTTGCCGGAGAAGTTCGGTTACAATTGGGGGAGACTGCGCAGCTCCTTCGGCGAGGTGATGCCGTCACGATTCCGCTCGGTACGCCACATCGATGGGAAAACAAAGGGACCAAGCCCGTGCAACTTATCAAAGTCATCGCTCGCGTAGCCCCATGAGGCAGCTGAATTGTGAAAGTTCTCCGTCATGGTCCAATACATCAACGTGCGCGAGGGCAGTCAAGCGGTGATGACCAGCGTTTCTATCCCGTAGTCTCGTCCTTGTACCCATCGCACAATGCCAGCAGCTACGGAGATCGGTTTGTTAGTAGACAGAGTCAACGTCAGCGAGCACGCAACGAGTTCTTACCGCTCCTACTGACCTGGGCGGACATAGAATACATCATTTCCCCTGGCTTTCTTGAGCTGTACGGCGTGTATAGCCTCATCGTGTGTCAAAGGATCCGTACAGTACGCCTCGCCATGACAGATCACGTAGGGCCGCTTGGCACACCCTAAGACTCCAGTACACCAAATGAGTACGCAGCCAACTAAGAAGAGCCTCATACCACCCTCCTTTTGTGAGCAGCCACTTCACTGGCTCAACCGCTCACAGGATAGATGGTCAGCGTGATGGAGTGATATCCTATGTTGGAATAAGACCCCCCCTACGGGTAGGGAGCTCAAATGTACGTTCTGTAAATCAGGGGGCGCACAGCAAAAGGAGGGATAAACTTGGCCTTGGCGTTCCGTTCTCTATGAATGACTCCAGATAGGTTGTGCAGTCTATGCGTTCGTTCCGGTCTTAGGCTTGGGTGGGATCCATGGTATACGGCTCGTATCGGGAAGGGGTTTACCCGTCTTTTTGTCGTTTCCCTTGAAGGGAGCTAGGTTGATGCCCTTACCTTTCCCTTTGGGCACGCGCCTGGGCTTGGAAGGCTTTTTAGAAGGCATGGCTAAATTATAGCATGAGAATGCCCGTAAATTACGCCGCTGAGCGGCTACGGAAGCTAGGCTCTCTTGGCAAGACGCTTCAGCGCCTCTTGTGTCGCACGTAGTGCCCGCTCAAAGACCCCCGTTCTCCATGGCCTGCCGATAGGGCACGTGTTCTAGCCTACGATCAGAGTGGTGAAAGTCTACCTCCACGATATTGGGAAGACCTCGATATTGTTTCCAATCGCAAGATTCCATCTTAAACATTTGTTTCTGAACACGGAAATCATGTGCCATAGCCGTTGAAAGTTCAAGAGGATCAAACGGGACCGTTATAAGGGAAATGGACCCCACGGCTTACGTTCATGGCCCCTCAAGCACGAGCTATGCTCGTCCTGCTTGCAGGACCGTGCCCTCCTTTTTCCGCGGAGAAACCCCTCTCAGGGATCTACCTCAATTGCTCGAGAGATAACCCCCATCTTCGGCGCTTTCACAAGCAACCCCCCCACGTAGTAGAACCGTTCCTATTTTGACAGCCGTATCGCCGACGAAAGCTCGCGGGGACGCCTGTGGGAGGCCCAAACAAATTCCGATGATTGCATGCCCACTGACCCCGCGCCTTAAAAGGGCTAATTAAACTGAACCTTCATTCTTCTGTAATTGTGTCTCGTGGCTTGACATCCATTATCCAAGATGTGACAATTTGTCACATGCGAGCCAACCAACTGAAACAGGTCCGAACTGAGTTACAGCTGACTCAATCCGAACTGGCCGACCGACTCGATTGCACCCGCCGCACCATTATCCGCTATGAAGATGGCTCCTTTCCCATTCCAGCATCGGTAGAACTCGCGATCATGCACTTGAGTTCGGCCCAGGTGCTTATGGCCGGTGTGGTGGCTGCCGGAGAACCGATCGAGGCGATTCTTCAGACTGAACGCGTGGATGTCCCCAAAAGCATGGTGGGTCGAGGAGAAACCTTTGCGTTGCGCGTGAAGGGGACCTCGATGCGCGACGAGGGGATTCTTCCCGGCGATGTCGTCGTGGTGCAGAAGCAGAACACGGCCCGGAACGGCCAGACCGTGATTGCCTTCGTGAATGGAGAAGCCACGATCAAAACCTATCACCGGAAGGCGGGCACTGTAGAACTCCATCCAGCTAATGAGAGCATGCAGCCGATTCTCGTGAAGCCGACCGATACCTTCCAGATCGAAGGCATTGTCGTTGGTGTGATCCGCCACCTAAGAAAGTGAGATTCGGTGAGCCCCTCCGATGGATCGCCAGATTGTGTGCTTTGCCATTCCGTCCTTTGAAGTCGCGGTCGCTCGACTGCATGATCCCAGCCTTTGTACTCGCCCTGTGGCCATTGCACCTCTAAGTAGCTCCCGCGCACTGCTTCGAGAAGTTTCGTCTGAAGCGAAAGACGAAGGGCTGGTGATTGGCATGCCGGTTGATCACGCCCGGCGGATCTGTCCTTCTCTTACAGTCCTCTCCCCCACCGTCTCTCGGGTCCGAACCGCGGATGCCTCTCTGTTTCGTGTCGTGGCTCGTTATGCTCCCACCTGGGAACCGGTTCAGCCCGGCTCCTGGATGTTAGATGTCACGGGAACCGGCCGTCTCTTCGGACCGGCCTGTGATGTGGCTGCCACGGTACAGCAAGAAGTTCTCACGCACTACCAACTTGATGGAGTGGCCGGAGTGGGCAGCAATAAACTCGTGGCCCAGACCGCAGCGACGTTGATTCAACCGTCTGAACTCTATGATGTCCGGCCTGGATCGGAACAGGCGTTCATGTCCCCGCTGGCTGTCCACACGCTTCCCGGCCTCCATCGCCCTTGCATGCGGCACGTGCTAGACCGGCTCGATGACCTCAATCTCGAGACCTTGGGGGATGTCGCAGAGAGTCCCCTCGATGCCTTGGCGCTCGCGGTGGGGGACTATGCGGGCCAACTGTCACGATGGGCACAAGGGATTGATACGGTGCCCCTGTTCCCCCCGTCGACTCAGCCGAGCCTCGATGAAACCGTGCGTCTCGACCCCGATGAGATCGATGATCCGGTGTTGATTGGCCGATTGCTGGATGCGCTGCAACGCCTCTGTCGCACCTTGCGGAGTCAGCGCCGGGTCTGTGGAAGTCTCTCCCTCACGATCCGGTATAGCGATCAGCTCGAAGTCACGAAGCGAGAACGGCTCGCGTCAGCAACCTGCTGGGAATGTGATCTCTCCTCAAGCGTGAACGCGCTTTTCTACAGGTGCATGCGCCGACGGATCCGCCTCCGCGCCATGACTCTGAGTATGACCGGCCTGGCAGGCTACGCCGAGCAAGGCACACTCTTCGATGCTCGGCCGTACGATGAGCAGCGCAAACAAGACCGAGCCAAACAGCTTGCGGTGGCCCTCGACAGCCTTCATACCCGATTCGGAGAACAAAGTATTCGTTACGGGAGGAGTTATTGAATGGCGTTTGTCCACCTCCACACCCATTCGTCCTCTTCTCCGATGTCGGGGATTCCAACAGCAGAGGCACTCTGCCAGGCCGCTCACGCACAAGGACACAACTTCCTGGCGTTGACCGATACGAACGGCCTCTATGGCGCAATTCACTTTCTCCGCGTGGCACGAGAGACAGGCCTGAAGCCCATCCTGGGTGCTGAACTCGTCGCCGGGATGGACCGCGCCGTCCTGCTCGCGAAGAGCCCCACAGGCTACGCCAATCTGTGTCGGATCCTCTCAGCTCGTCACTGTGATGCGACCTTTGATTTCATCTCCACCGTCGCGCAGCATCGAGCAGGATTGGTAATCCTTTCCGATAACACCATGGCTCTTCATGCCTGGCAGGCGGAGTCAGAAGGCGATGTCTATGTCGAGCTGACACCAGGGCCAGCACTTGAGGAAGCCGTCGCGCTCAGCCGACGGCTGAAGCTTCCCCCCGTGGTCACAACACGAGCCCACTTCCTCCATCCGGAGGATTATCATGCCCATCGGCTCTTACGAGCCATTGCTGAGAACTCAACCCTCTCTCGCCTCAAAGCCGAGCGCTGTTGTCTTCCGTCCCAATGGCTCATGCCGGAAGAGAGGCTCGCTGGCTACGTCCCGAACGTCCCTGAGGCACTCTCCAACACGAGACGGATTGCTGATCAGTGCCACACGGAGTGGGACTTCAAACAAACCATTTTCCCCTCGTTTCGCCACTTCTCATCCGACGCCGCCTTCGAGGCGCTGCACCACAAGACCTATGAGGGCGCGTCCTGGCGCTATGGTGCGGTGTCGTCAGCAGTCCGAGAGCGGATTGAGAAGGAGCTCACCCTGATTCGCGAGAAGGGCTACGCTGACTACTTTCTCGTGGTTGATGAGATTGTCCGGCAAGCCCCCCGAACCTGTGGTCGAGGGTCTGCGGCCGCCTCCATCGTGTCCTACTGTCTCGGGATCACGCATGTGGACCCGATTCGCCACAATCTGCTCTTCGAGCGGTTTCTGAATCCCGGCCGGCATGATCCGCCGGACATCGACGTGGATTTTCCTTGGGATGAACGGCCGGCCATTCTGGATTGGGTCTTTACGCACTATGGGCAGCGAGCCGCGATGGTGGCCAATCAGAATACCCTCGCCACCAGCGCGGCCTTACGCGAGATCGCGAAGGTCTACGGGCTACCCGCCGGAGAGATCGGCAAGGCGCTCAACTTTCTGAATCGACGGGCAGACTTTGTGGAGGTCCAGGAAGGGATGACGCTGAAGAGGTGGGCGAGAGAAGTCTGTGCGGCGCTGAAGCTCAGAGATCCCTGGCCGGACATTCTGATCTGGTCCACCAAGCTGGACGGCCACTTCCGCAATCTTGGTCTCCACCCAGGCGGCGTGGTGTTGGTGCCGGATGAGATCCGACGCTATGTGCCGGTGGAGATTTCCGCCTCGAACCTACCGGTGATTCAATGGGAGAAGGACCAACCCGAAGACGCGGGACTGGTGAAGATCGATCTGCTTGGCAATCGCTCGCTCGCCGTCATTCGGGATGCCTTGGCCGCCATCGCCCGCAACACCGGGCGCACCATCGACTATGCGACCTGGGACCCGATCAGTGATCTGGCCACCAACGACCTCATTCGACGCGGGGAGACGATGGGCTGTTTCTACGTGGAGTCTCCAGCCACGCGGCTGTTGCTGAGGAAGCTCTGGGGCGGGATGCCACCGGCGAGACGAGCGGCCGCCGATGTCTTTGAGTACCTCGTCGTCGTGTCCTCGTTGATCCGTCCCGCCGCCAACACCTTCACGGAGGAATTTGTGCGGCGTGCTCATGGCCACCGGTATACCTCACAGCATCCTATCCTCGACGAGATCCTGGCTGAGACGCACGGCATTATGGTGTATCAGGAAGACGTGATGAAGGTGGCGGTGGCCTTGGGTGGGTTCTCCATCGAGGATGGGGACCAGCTCCGAAAGGTGTTGAGCAAGAAACACAAGGCACGGCAACTCCGGGACTATTGCCGTCAGTTCTACGAAGGCGCGTCGGCACATGGGTGCTCCCTCGCCGTCATTGATCAGATTTGGGCCATGATCATGAGCTTTGCGGGATATAGCTTCTGTAAGCCGCATTCCGCGAGCTATGCCCAGGTCAGCTTCAAGTCCGCCTATCTCCGAGCCCATTACCCCGCCGAGTTCATGGCCGCCGTCGTGAGCAACCAAGGAGGGTACTACTCGACCTTTGCGTATCTGTCAGAAGGCCGACGCATGGGCCTGACCATCCTCCCACCGGACATCAACGCCAGTACATGGGCCTATACCGGATCTGGGAAGACCGTGCGCGTCGGCTTCATGCAGATCAACGGCCTTCAGGAGGACCTGGCGAAGCAGCTGATCGCAGAAAGAGAGATGAACGGTCTGTATCGATCACTCGCCGACCTGCTTGGTCGAGTAATACTGGAGTACCCCCAAGCCAAACTGCTCATTAAGGCCGGCTGTTTGGACTCAATCGCCGGCGAACTCACGAGACCGGCCCTGCTATGGCGCATCTTCGCCTCATATTCTACGAAGCCACCCGGCTACATTCCAATTCCCACAGAGTATTCATCACAGAAGGTGCTCCATCACGAGCTCGAGCTCTTCGGCTTTCCCTTGCGGTGTCACCCTCTCGATCTGTACCGCGACGCCTGCGCCGCCACTCCGCACATCCTGACAAAGGATCTGTCTCGATATGTCGGTCAGGAGGTCACACTGATCGGGTGGCTCATCACCGAGAAGATCGTCTCCACGAAGAAAGGCGAACCGATGGAGTTCATGACCCTTGAGGATCAGACCGCGATCTACGATGCGACGGTGTTTCCCAACACGTACCGGCAGTACTGCCATCTGCTCGCCACGAACCAGGCATATATCCTGACGGGGTTCGTCGAAGAACGGTTGTGTACAGTGACCGTCACGGCCCGAACCCTTCGCCTGCTGAGCACCCATGACATCGAGGCACGTTCCGAGCCCATTAAGGAAGTCAGCGCGTAGCCATACGCCAGGCCTTTCCCACCCAAAGAGGCATAGACCGCATGAGGGAACCTTGCGTAGGGTGGAAAGCCTAGAACTGGTACGCTTCCACGGAGGAACACTCGACACGTTTCCTCACCCGTGTTCTGGAGGTGCCCGATGAACAGAACGGCGTGTTTTATTCTCACAATGTTGGCGTGGAGTCTGTTGACCGGATGCATCGCATCATTACCTGAGAAAGCCAAGTTATTGGCGGCGCACCAAGAGTGTGGCGGAGCGGCCAACATCGTTCAGAACACGGAGCTCGCGACACGCTATTCTCAATGTGTCGAATCGCAATTGAACGCAATTAACGCGCAAGAGGTCGCATATGAACGACGACAAGCAGATTTCTTGGTAGAACTCTCGAAGGCATTGGAACCCTCCGATCGATATACTCGACGTTGAGCCCATAGAAGACTGAGCAGATAATCATGAAAGAAACCGCCCACTATTGCGACGAATGTATGAGTCACTTATCGCCCGCGACAGTACGGACCGGGAAAGAAAAAGAGTTTCTGACCGCTGTAAAGTTTCCTCCAGTTTCAGCCATCAACTACGAGAGAGGACCGCACACGGTACAAGGAATCTGTGACAGGTGCGGGCAAGAGGCTGTCGTGATCTTCTATCGAATTTCAGTATAGCGTCCTCCAAGTGATCCCAGCCAGCATGTGCTGACACCCGCCAGCCACTGCGGTAGAATTCTACTCCATGCCACTCTCCCCCCTGATTCGCTTCGGAACCTCAACATGGGCGTATGAGGGCTGGCAAGGCCAGGTCTACCTCAAGCAGTATGCCAAGACGATTTTTGCGCGACAGTGTCTCGGTGAGTATTGTCAGTATCTCTATCACGGCGAGCCCTGTTTTCGCACGGTCGGCAACGACTCCACCTTCTACCGACCCCCGACAGCCAATCAACTCCGCAAGTATCTGAGTCAGATCCCCGAAGACTTTGAGATGTGTTTCAAGGTGTGGGAAGAGCTGACAATACCCACCTATGCCACACACGCTCGTTATGGAGCGAAGGCCGGACAACCCAATCCTCATTTCCTCAACGCGAAGCTCTTCAACGACCTCGTGCTGACTCCATACCGAGAGGCGAAGTTTGAGCCCCACACTGGCCCCTTGCTGTTCGAGTTCCAACGGCACGGGATGCCGAGCCAGGAGTTTTGTTCACGGCTCGATACCTTCTTTGGTCAGCTGCCGAAAGATTTTCAGTATGCCGTCGAGGTCCGCAACGGTGGATTGTTAGGACCGGAGGACCGGAGGACCGGAGGACCGGAGTACCGCAAGACGCTCGAAGCGCATGGCGTCGCACACGTCTACAACCACTGGTCCTACATGCCCTCCTTGGCCGACCAGCATCAGCAGATGGAGTCCTTTACGGCCCCCTTTATCGTCCTGCGCCTGCTGACCCCCTTGAAGATCTCCTATGCAGAAGCCAGGAAACGCGCCGAGCCCTGCAACAAGATCGTGGGTGAGCTGCCGGAGATGCGACGGGATACCGTGGACCTGGTGAAGAAGGCTTTGGAAGAGAAGCGGCGCGCCTATGTGATCGTCAACAATCGGTCCGAGGGGAATGCGCCGTTGACAATCCAAGCGCTCACCGATGCGCTGCAGACCGGCGAGCGTTGATCGTGTTTGCGCAAGCCGCTTGTTCGAGATCCGTCGAGCAGCAGACAGAGTCCTTCCGATAAGGATTCAGATCCTGACTCGCCAGAAAGCGAGGAGGCACAGAACAACGGGTGATCCCTCTTTCCGCCGAACTGACCACATTGTGTCGCAAGAATTTTACTCACAGCACAAACTCTGCTATATCACACATAGACAATCACCATTTTTGAAATCGAAGGGAGGTGGAGTACTCATGGCAACGAAGAAAGCAGCGAAGAAGCCTGCCAAGAAGGCGGCCAAGAAGAAGTAGTAGTCCCACCATGAGGAGGCGTCGGCCACGTCGCCTCCTCATCATCCCGCGTCGTCGACCTTCCTCAGCCCCACACCGCATCGCACGAGTCGCTGTCCGATCGAACACGTCCTCGACAACGCTTCCGAGCGACTCGACCACCCGAGAGAACCCACGTCACCGAAGAGAGCTCCTTTTCACTGACCAGCCCTCCATTGGGATGGAATCGGCGACGGTGCCTGGATGCCACCGGTTGCGCCGACGAAGCGCACCTCATGAGATGAAGACTACAGCAAAAGAGGACGGAACGACCGACAGGCTGAGTGCACGACCACAAAGAAGCAGCGCAGCAAAAAAAAGGGGAGGTGATAGCCACATCACCTCCCCGACTTCCTTAGCACCAGGAGAGACTCCATAGCGTAAAGAAAGCAGCAGGGGAATCTTAGCATGAACCTGTTCCCGAAAAAAGAATAAATATATCAATACAATCAACTACTTGAGAAATCTACCTGGCGATGCTAAATGGACTGTCGTGGGTAATGATATTCAATAAGTGGAGGCCAGGCCCATTGAGGTGCGATCATCAGTGCGTTTCGAAATTTTTTTAACACAACCACTGAATTTGGATGAGCCTGCAGAAAACCTATGAGTTACGGCTCGCGGAACGAGCTCTGTCGGGCCAGGAGAAACCCTGGTCTCGAACTCATGCTAAAAGAGTCTGTCTCGTCATCATCTGCCTCCCAACTCCGTCGAAAGCAGCGTCGCCTCGCTCAATAGAGCTTCTCCCGATGGTCTGTGTTTCCGTAATCTGCGGATTGTGTCGCATACCGTATTGAATGCCTTGCCCTTCGACAGGTAGGCGGACGCGCCAGCCTCGGACATCAGCTGCTCCAGCTTCGGATCCTCATGCATCGATAATCCGATCACAGCGATCTCCGGGAACCGGTGCTTGATGCGGCGGGTGGCCTCCACGCCGTTGAGTTTCGGCATGTTGATGTCCATCAGGATGACGTCTGGATGGAGGGACTCGGCGAGCTGGACTGCGAGTTCCCCATCCATCGCTTCGGCGGCGACCTCAAATCCCGGTTCGCCTTCCAGCAGGCTCCGCAGCCCCTGCCGCATGATCCGATGATCGTCCACGATGAGAATTCGAATCGGACGGTGTTCCGCGCTCCCGGCCTCGACGGTCGCGGCGGGTTGAACCTGCTGACGCTCGGTATGCGCTGTGACTGTCGAGTGGGTCTGCAATGGCAACAGCATCGTGACTTGGGAGCCCCGGCCTGGGACGGACCAGACGCGGAGGTGTCCACCGATCGCACTCATCTGCTCCCGCAGATTGAATAGACCGAACCCACTATCTCGGGTGGGGGTCGGCGTGTCCTCCATGTGAAACCCGGCACCGCGATCCCGGACTTGAATGGCAAGATGATGGCCCATGCGGCGCAGCCGTACCGTCGCTTCGCTGACCTGGGCGTGTTTGAGCACATTGAAGAGCAGCTCATGGAGCGACTGGTGCGCGACGCGCAAGACCTCGGCATCCAACAGTTTTTGCTTCCCGTCGTCCATGACACGGACGTGGAGCCCATGCCGCTGTAGCTTCGCCGTCACCCACTGGACCGCAGCCGCCAGATCCCGGTCATCGCCGAGCGTAGGCGGTCGCAAATCGCTCATCAATTGTCGAGTGACCGTCAATGCTTCCTTGAGCAGTTCCGCGACTGGGGTGATACCCACCGCCAGCGAAGGGGGCGTGGCGCGAGACACGACCGCCAGCTTCATCTGGCAAAGGGCGAGCGTCTGCGCGAGATTGTCATGCAGTTCGGTCGCGAGGCGTTGGCGAACCAGCTCATCCGCCTTGCGTAACTGAGTGGCGAGGGCCTGCAGTCGTTGTTGGTACTGCAGGAGCTCCTGGGTCCGCTGCTTTCGTTCGGTCAGATCCATAAACGTGAACACGAACTCGGTACGGTGGTTACGGTCCGTGAGGGGGAAGGCTGAGCATTCGATTGCCAGCACAGTCCCATCCTTGAGCCGGAAGGCCTGCTCGGCGAGGTGTGTAGCGAGCCCGTGCGAGAGGGCTCGCACGAACACGCATTGGTCGTCACAGGGTGCGTCCCCCACCGGGTGCACACGGTCGTGGAAGCAATGACCCAGCAGCTCGTCGGGCGTCACGCCTAGCATCTTGGCCGCAGCTCGGTTGATGAAGATGCAGTGGCCCTGGTCGTCTATCCCAAAAATGCCCTGATCCGTGGTCTGCAACAACAGATGATACTGCGCCTCGGCCGCTGTGGCGCGCAGCCCTTCCGTCTGGGCGAGTTGCCATTCCTTCTGCAATCGTGCGTACATCCAGATCAGCAGGTAGAAGATCGGCCCCACGATGGCGACTCCCGCCAACGCAAGCTTGAGATGAAAATCGTACACAGGCTGGACGAGCGACGCCGTGGGGAGACGCAGCAGCACCGTCCACCGGAACGCATGGGGCTGACCCCACCCCTTGGTGAGACTGTACCCAGTGAGGACAGGAATATTCCGCCGCAGGTGTTGCTCTTCAAGATAGCCCGTCTGACCTTGACGGGCCAGTTCCAGCGAACGCAGCTTCAGGGTGGCAAAGTTCGATCGGCCTTTATGAGCCAAGTCACTGTCGACGTACGCCACGCCATCATCGGCGACGATCTGGTACTCCATATCGGTCAACATGAAATTCTTCGTAGGCAAACTGGGAAGGGCTCCCACGGCGATGGTTTCCAAGACGGAAAGGGTGATGCGGCTCGTGATCACACCGGCAAACGCTCCGCCTGAATCGTAGAGGGCTCGCGAGATGGCGATGGCATCAGGAGCACCTTCCTCGGTCAGAAAGGCATCGACGTCTCCGAGCAGCATGGCATTCGGCCCTGCCATCGCCCGTGCACGGACTTCCTGAAACCAGGGAGTGTGGCTGACGTCCAAGCCCCTGGGCGATGCCGCGGACGTCGAGCCCACTAAGCGTCCCTCTCGGTCTGCTACCGCGACCCAATGATACATCTGATAGGCGTCCCGCACTGTCTGGAGATACCGGTCAACGAATCCGGGATCATCTTTCAGACGGCTCGAGAAGGCGACCGCCATCACACGGAGATCATCATCCCGCTCAAACATCATCCGATCGAATTTGGAGGCGATTTCGGCCGCTCCCAAGCTGAGCGCTTCCCCCGCTGTTCGAATCACCGACTGTTGGACATACTGCCAGGCCGCCAGCCAGGTCAGCACGATCACCACCGCAATGGCCCCGATTAAGAAGGGGACACGATAGAAAATGGGCTTCGCGCTCCTCGTCGGAGCAGGGAGAGATGTCGTGGTACGCATGAGGCCGACTCCAAAGGAGGAATCAGTTGATTAGGTATCCAGTATGTGTGCCGGAAACCCACAGGAGTGTACCGTACACATGTGCGGGAATGTAACAGCCCAGATCACACAAGATGGTCCCAACCACTTTCTCGGCGCTTGACTGCCAATCATTACGAAATCATTCACGGTCTTCGTACCTGTTGGGAATTTGGTCATTTCCTTCTCAATAAGGGCTCGCCACAGTATGCTGGTCCTATACAAGGAGGCGTTTTATGAACTGTCTTCTTCACATTTTCTGCAACCCACGACTTTCAAATTATAGGATCACGTACCTTCTTGTGACCTTCCTTGGACTTTCAACGGGATTCAGTACCGCACCTACAATTGCCTCTTCTCGCTTCGCTGAATCAGACGATGCTTTTCAGAAGCTGGCTGACTTGGAGTTGTCTTCGAACCGTCTGATCATGACCATCGCTGAATTCGATGGGGCGTGGTTTAGTGAGCTGCTTCAGCAAAAGCCTGATTTCGCAGGGCCCCTGACATCATCTGAGACGGAGACCTTGCGACAGTCGTTTGTTCGTTCACTCAGGATTATGCTGGATGATGAGGCCACGGCCAAACTTATGAGGGCACATCTCGCACAATTTTATGCATCTACGTTGACGCCCACCGAAGCGCAGACTCTGACAGCGGGCAATGAGAATGAGGCACTCAAACACTCTTCAAAACTCCAGGCACTCCGCCAAATGTTTGTATCGGACCAATTACAAGATTGTGTGCAAACCCATTGGCGTTCGTTCAAAGTCCCGAACCAAGGAATGATCCCAACGCTTTTACCGGGTGATCATTTCAGCATTAATAAGACTGCCTATCAACGAGACGAACCTAAACGAGGAGATATCATTGCCTTCCGATATCCAGAAGATGAAACGAAGATCTTTGTGAAACGAGTGGTCGGACTTCCTCAGGATCGACTCGAAATTCGTGACAAGCAAGTTTACGTGAATGGCGAACGCTTTATGGAATCGTACATTCAACACATTGATTCCAACGTCATGACCTTGGCTCAAAATCCTCGCGATAATTTCGCACCCGTAATCGTTCCACCCAACGCGTATTTTGTCATGGGCGATAACCGGGATAGCAGTCTCGATAGTCGCTTCTGGGGATATGTGAGCAAAGATAAGGTTATGGGAAAAGCGATGTTCATCTATTGGTCCATTGATCCCAGCTCGAAAATTGCACGCTGGGACCGTCTCAACCAGCCAGTGCGATGATCTCGTCGTCCTTTCCCTAAAACACCATGGTCGCCTTCTGGATGATTTACCCAATTCATCGGGAAATGGCTGACCTCCACAGATGACACAATAAAAGGAATGACGTTAGTCCCGTTCCGAAACATCTCCTTTTGCTCCTGTTACGCCCCTGCGAGTCTTCGCTTTCCGGTAGACCATGGATTTGAAATTTAAGGCGAGGAACTTCGGCTTCTTGCCGAAGACCTCCTTCAGTTTGGCTTCCGCCTCAAGCCCACCGGCGTAATGTCAGGTTCTTCTTCTCGATAAAGCCAGACGACGTAGGCCAAGAAGCCGATCTGCCCTTCGTCCAGTCGCGGAGTGCACGGTTCACTTGCCCATCTCCTCACGCATCGCCTATCATTCTCCGTGGGAAGAGCGTCGTTGCCGGTCGATTGGATGAGTTGTTGGTCGCCATGGTGTTTCCTCCCTGTGTGAACTTAAGATTACTCTCTCACGCGAGGAGGAGAGGCACTCTACAATTCACAGAGGAATCAGGAGTCAGAGGGCGAAACTAGCAGGCCGGCGAGGATCACGCAGCGGGAGTGAAAAATAAACTGGCGCGAACGATGCGTCTCGCAGGTGTTAGCCGGTCGGCGCTCGCCGGCGGCGACCAAAGCGGTTCCACAAGCGGTTGATGCAGAGACCTGAAGATCGCGACAAAAGACTCCCGGTACCTTTTCTTGTGCTGCTAATTAGGCGCCACTTCAACTGAAGGTTGGTTTGGTGGTCCCGACGGGATTCGAACCCGTGTCTAAGCCTTGAGAGGACAGACGAAAATCAAGAAAATCCACAAGATGAGTCATCGGACGATGCGATGAGTAGCATGGATTTACAACGAGTTGCAGACTGCGTGTCCTATATAGGACAACCCTCCAGCGTCGCTCACTAGTCTTCAGGTCGAGCAATTGGACTGGTGGCCCAACGGGATTTTCCAAATGGGGAAGCGATCTTCTGACTTTCCAGATTGACGTAATCGGTATAGCAGCTTAGCGGCTTCGTAAGGTCGAACCTACGGCCCGCTGATTAAGAGTCCCGCCCAGAACCTAACACAGGACACTCAGGAAAAGGAATCCTCAACAAATGGAGAGGATCTATGATGACTCAGATCATCATGGATCATGGTGTATCAGGGTGTTTTGACACCAAGTTGGCACCATCGAGACACTACACCGCTACAGAATTGACCTGGCCCGCGCAGGCTGTGGCTGTGCCACAGCCCACGCGGACGAAGCACGAGCGAGGTATCCGTCGGAGAGCTAGGCTGCCGCTTTGGATGCCATACGCTCACACGATTCGGCACACTTTCGACACATCTCAATACACTGCTTTATCATCTGATCGTCTCCTGCCACCTGCTCGCAATCCTTTCCGCACTGCTTACACAGCTCGGAACACACGCGGCATATTCGATCGTGAAATACGGACTCCCGAATCATGTAGTCAACAGTGGTCGTGCACATCTGTGCACAGTCGAGGAATAAGCGAATGTGTTCAGGCGCTGCATGACGGCCCCCCAGCTTCAAACAATGCGCGATTGTTTGAATACACATCGCATGGCAGTCCCGGCAAAGCTGAATACACTTTTGCATCTCGCTGTCCGTGTGATGCCCTCCTTGAACCAACGAGAGCTGACCCTCTGATCCGCCACCGGACGATGCATAACCGTTGGGTAAGATCATGAAAGAAGCACCTGCGGCCACTAGAGATGCGCCGGACGATAGAAATGATCTTCTGCCTATGGTGTTGCTATCAGACATAAATCCCCCTTGGTGGATTACTGTTCACGTGCACTTTTCAGTTGGCGCGCAGAAACCCGAAGAGGGTATCAAATCCTCAGAACGGTAGTTGGGATTGAGAGATGGATTGGGAAGACGGCATGGCTAGGCGATGGTACCGAGGTAAAAATAGAATTGAACGTATCGGGCCCCAGAGTAGGTACTGCGTATTCAAACGTGACCGAACTAACGGCATGATTTACAGAAAGCTGTGACTGTGGACCTATCTCAAGAAAAGCATCACACGTCTGACGTGCTTGGTCCTCTGTATCAGAGGAACAGTCCATCTGAGTTACGGTTTGTAAAGGCAGGATGCAAGCGTAGGCGTTGAAGGTGAGAATGAGCAGCAAGAACACCAGAAAGGCAGCAATCCGGCGCATAACAAATGCTACCAATGCGTAATGTTCGAGTCAATCTAGTCTTATGGATGCCCCTAGACCCCGAGAAACAGCGCATGGAAACCCGCTGATTGGGCATCAGAACAGGACTCCAACCCATTGTTTCATCGAATTTATTTGTCCTTGGTGCCAACGTGGTGCCAAGCATGACCGAGCCTGAACCGGCGGGCCGGAGAGGGCGGTACAACGATAGCCCCTCGCGCCCGCCTGATGCCCCCACCACGTCATGTCCGGCAGAGTGAAGAGCCGTCCCTAATAACGCCCGAATGGGAGCTTCATCATCAATCGCTAAAATAGTAGCCATGCAACTTCTTTCGCCATCGCATTTCTTTAAATGATCCTTCGGAGCCTACCGAAAACAGTTGGCGGATCAATGAAAAGTCTGATTCAGGACGATGAGGAACAGACAGAGTGACGCACATCAAGAAACGATATCCTCGCGTTGCAAGACGAAGAAGGATGTGTTGGTAGGAGTGATCAGATAAATCGATAATCGGTTTAGAATGAACGCAGCGCAGAAGTCGGCAGACACTGGAATCCATTGCCCTCCAATAAAGTCATCCCCACTAGCGTTTGTGCTAGGGAAGGTCTGATTTATTCTTCGCTCGGGATGTGCTAGAGGGAACGCCACACTCGCTGATGAGGAGGCACGCCCATGGCGCAACAGACATTTGCCGAGGTGACGTTCGCACAGTATCGCAAATCCACCCGCCGAGAG
>JBGTNJ010000019.1:0-20815 GCA_041743145.1 Nitrospira sp.
ATTGACGCGTACATGACCCAGCGCAATGCCAAGCCTAAACCGTTTGTGTGGACCAAGACGGCACAGGAGATCTTGGCGAAAGTGAATCGGGCCAGGATCGCCCTAGATAAGACAAGAACAGCATGAATCACTACACTAGCATGCAACGAGAATTCCTCGTAGCGCTTCGGATGGCGTTTCCAAACTATAGGTTCATTGTTTCTACTCATAGTCCCTTTGTAGTTTCATCAGATCCGGACGCTAAAGTGTATGCCCTTCTGTTTGAAGGTGGCAGAGTAGCTTCTACACACCTTGATAATGCGAAATTGGCGAGTTCACCAAATAAGATATTGCGCGACATACTGGATGTGCCAAGCACCATGCCTGTTTGGGTTGAAAATAAAATTCGGGATGTCCTTATTTCGGTTGAACAACTCGAAGGGGAAGAGAAAGCAGCGAAAATTATGGAAGCGTTAGATGAGCTTGGATTGTCCGATAATATTAACGACATCAGACTGAATTAAGATGAGGAAGCTCGAAAAGTGTCCTTGCCCAGATATTCTATCGGACAAGTATGATGTTTGGACTGCAGAATATGTAGCCGACAAAACGAGCAAGACAAAAAAGTATCGCTACCGACACCCAGACATAAAGGAGGCCCTCAAGAAGGAGACTGGTTGGAAATGCGTGTATTGCGAGAGCAAGATCGGCCACAATACACCTGGCGATATTGAGCACAAAGTACCATCCTCTAAAGCTGAGCATCTGAATTTCGCCTGGACCAACCTAACAGTCGCTTGTGGCGAATGTAATAGAAGAAAAAATGACTACTATGAAGAAGACGAGGAGTTTTTGGATCCATATAGTGACGACGTGGAACACACAATACAGCACTACGGGCCTGTAGTGGGATGGCGCAATGGGGACGAGCGGGCAGAAATCACAGTGAAGACGCTAGAGCTAGATACTGCAGCACGATTGCCACTGATCATTCGAAAATGCGAAACAATCGAAGAGCTAAATAACGTGGTCGAAAGATATTCAAAAGAAGAGAATCCGACCATTCGAGCACTAATGAAAAAGAAAATAGAAAGAATGGTGGATAGAAATTCAGAGTACTCAGGCATGATTAAAGCGGTTATCGATGGAAAGGGGCTAACAATCGGCTGAAGGCGGTCAGCAATTACGCTGCCCTTCATTGCCGCCGCTTAAGGGAGTCGTTAATTGTACAGGGCTGAAGACCGCTTTATAGCAGTACGATCTTGGCGCCGAACTTCCGTACTTGGCCGAGACTTGCCGATCGATATGTGCACACTCTTACGTCGTGTGTCAGATCAACCTAAGCTTCCGCATCTAAAGGCAAAAGGACGGTCCAGGCACTCGCTGACATCATCGTTCGCTTCCAGCGGCACACCACGTCCTGTTTGACATTGAACACACGCATTCGCAGCACTAGACTGGTGCCCTTACCGTGGTCCACCCATTGGTCAGGTTTGGCGGCGAGTTGGTAATAGATGAGAGGCAGGATCAGTCCCGAGCTCGGCCGATGCCCTAGTCGCTCGGCGGCTCGAAGTGTCCGGAGGGGCGCTGTTGCCAGGGCACTGTGGCTTGACGAGATTGTTTCACTAAACTGCGGAGACTCATTTCAGCGGCACGCAAGAGTTTTGGATCGCCGGCTTGCATGAGCGTGGTCAAAAGAACATAGAGCGATCGATCTGCTCGCGATCCGGCTAGGATACGATCGGTCACCGGATCGATGTGAGAAGGGTCCGGGGCTTCACCCTCATCGGCGTCGGTGAACAGGTGTATAAAGGATTGAGGCTCGTCAAACAGCCAAGACGGAGGGATATGAAGCGCTCTGGCGAGGGCTTCGATCGTCCCTGTCGTGGGGTCCGTTAGGCCCGATTCAATTTGTTCAAGAAGGACGCAGGGAATGCCTGCTGCGTCTGATAATAGCTCGACAGACTGGTTATTTGAGTGCCTCCAACTCTGGATGCGTAGGCCGATCGACATGGAGCAGATGATACACAATGGGAGGTCGAGCTTCAATGAAATGAGAACGCGATTAAAATTCTAAATTTAATATAGTTTTCAATGCGTTAAATGGAGTTTCGATTGAGTGCCAAATCGGGTATAATGCGTGCAAGTTTTTTACGGTGAAGGAGGTGGAGATTTATGTTGGGAACAGATATCCGTGGCATCATGGCTGAGGAAGAAGAGGTTCAGCGTCGTCAAGACGCACTCAAGTCTCTCGTGACGATGAGGGCCAAGCAGCTTCGAGAGTCGTTGGACGAACGGATCAAGCGCGCAAGGAGCAGCGGGGATTGGATCCAGCTTTCAAAGGCGGAGTGCGCAAGCCTGTATAAGCGGGAAAAGGCCCATCTGAAGTCTCAGCTTGAACAGTTGCAGTTCGAGCAAAGCCGCACGCGAGGAAAGCTGACGGCACTGAAGCGAGCCAAGGCTCGGGCCCAGCGGATCCGCGCCGCGGAAGCGGCGTCCGAACGTAGGCGCCGGTGATTGACGGCCTTCTCCTTCTCAGCCTTATCCCTTTGGGAGCGATGTCGGGGCTCTAGTGGATGCAGTACCGCATCTCCGGGCCCTCACTCGCGCCCAGGGCTCTCTGATCCGTCGGCTTGTTCGCGATAAGAATGTCAGATCGCAAGAAGGCGCGTTTGTCGTCGAAGGAACCAAGTCCTGCCTGGATCTGATTCCTCGCCACGCACGCTGTATTCGCAGCCTGGTTCTATCCCCGCGGTATCTTCACGCTGAGACCGATGCTGATCGGCAGGTGCGATCCCAATTGCCTGACTATCAGTTCGTGTGTCCGGACAGCGTGTTTGAAAAGCTGACCGATGTTGAGATGCCGCAAGGGATGCTTGCAGTCGTCCAACAACCGCGATGGGACGAAGCGCAGGTGTTTAAGCAGGCGAAGGTACTTGGAATCTACGCGGACCGGCTTCAAGATCCAGCGAATGTGGGAGCGATTATCAGGACAGCCGCGGCGCTGAATCTTTCCGGGGTGTGGCTGAGTGCCGAGTGCGCCGATCCCTTCAGCCCCAAAATTGTCCGCGCCACGGCCGGCTCGATTTTGAACCTTCCTGTATTTTGGGGGTGTAAGTTTCTGACATTTTCCTCGTATAGATGCGAAATTTACTCAGCGCTCCTCCCGTCGGCTGATATAGTCTCAATCAGGACTATTCAGAAGATTCCGAGCCGTCTCGTGATCGCCGTCGGAAACGAAGGGGCGGGGCTGGCGCCGGACGTCGTCGCGGCATCTCACGTCAAATTTTCCATCCCGCTTGCAGATGGGATGGAGTCTCTGAATGTCGCTGCAACGGCGGCAATCTCAGCGTTTTATTTTAGCGGACTGTTGCTTGACTCCACGATGGAGAAGTAGAGAAACTTGAACGCGCTGTGTAGACATTTGAATAAGAGACCGTAATCAGCCTACTATGGCGGATGGCTTTGTCTCTGTCGAGATAGAGGGGTAGGAAACGACAATGGCACTGGTGCTCGCTCTCCTGTGGGGGTTCAACATCGCGATTGGCGTGGGCACGGCTTCTGCTGAGCCTGCGGCGCAGGTGTATAGTCTGGACATGATTATCGACCTGGCCTTGGCGAAGAACCCCGTAGTGTCGTCGGCAGAAGGAAATATTGAGCAACAGAAGGGTCGGCAGACGGCGGCCGGTGCCTATCCTAATCCTACTGTTACCGGCTTCGGCGGTCATGGGAATCTTCAGGATTCGGGTCGAGCTGGTATCGGGCCCTTTCTCGATCGCCAGTCACTCACCGAATACAACGTGGTAGTCGGACAACCGGTTGAATGGCCTGCGTTGCGCGCCGCTCGTCAACAGGTTGCGGATCTCGGATTTGCGACGGCCAACGTGGGCTTGTTGGAAACTCGATTGAATTTGTCATCCCAGGTCAAGGCTGCGTTTTACGACTTGTTGTTGGCACAGCAGGGAGCCGACCTTGCGCGGCAGAACCTGGATACCGTCGAAGGCGTGGCACGGATCGTGAGGGCGAGGGTCAAATCAGGCGAGGCCCCTCAATTTGAGTCCATCAAGGCAGAGGTGGAAGTCCTGAAAGCTCGGCAGCAGCTGGCGCGCGCGGACAATGTGGTTCGCATCAGCCGTGTTGTCGTCAACACTCTGACCGGTGGCGCGTTGGGGGCAGCCTATACGGTCCAGGGAGAATTTAGGATGGTTCCGCGGGATTTGCAGATTGAAGGGTTAATGGTCCGCATGATGGAGCGGCATCCGACCATTCAACGTCTGTTGAGCTCGGTGGAGCAATCGGACTGGAAGATCGAGTTTGAACGTCAGGCTCGAGTGCCAACCGTGACGGTTAGCGGGAGTTATTGGCGCGAGATTGGGCGTGAAGCATTTCAAGGGGGACTCTCCGTTCCCATGCCACTCTGGTATCGGCGCCAGGGAGAAATTGCGGCGTCGTTAGGGGCTAAGCGCCGTGAGGAGGCCGAGTTGCTCAGGACGCGTAATGAATTGGGGCGGGCTGTCTATCAACATTATCAAGACGTCCGCACCACGGCGGAGTTGATTGAGGTGTTCGATAAGGGGTTGCTCAAACAAGCGCAGGAGGCGTTGAGACTTGCGCAGTTCAGCTTTCAACAGGGTGCGTCGAGCCTGCTGGAAGTGCTCGATGCGCAACGTGTGCAACGACAGATCTTGCTGGATTATGCCGAGGCGAGGCACGCTCTCTCCGTCTCGCTGGCGCGTCTTGAGCAAGCCGTAGGGGGGGCGTTGTGAAAACCCGGCCTGATTCAACGCGAGCGGCATCGTTATGCACTATCCAAGGGGTATGCGGTCTTCTGTTCGGGTTGATGATACTCGAAGCGGGGTGTGAGGGAACGCCGAGCGACGTGGTGGCCAGTAAGTCGACCGCAGTTGTCTCCACACCAGGGCTCATCACACTGTCGGTAGAGGAATCGTCACGGGTGGGGCTTGTCGTCCAGCCGGCGGCACTCAGCGACTTTCGAACGCACCGGGATTTTCCTGCGATCGTTCAGCCCAATCAACACAACATGGCGGAGATTACGACGTTGGTTCGCGGGCGAGTCGTCGACGTGTACGCTGACCTTGGCCAAGAAGTCAAGGCGAATGCTCCGCTGGCGATTTTATACAGTAGTGAATTGGGTCTCGCTCAGTCAGCCTATCTCAAGGCTCGGGCGAAACTGCACGTTGCGGAACAAGCCTATGGCCGGGCGAAATTCTTGCTGGAGGAAAAAGTAATCGGAGAAGCCGAACTGCAGCGTCGACATGCGGAACTGCTGGGTAACCAGGCCGAGGCCAATGAGTCGCGCGATCGCCTGAAGCTGCTCGGCATGAGTGTCGACGAAGTGCGTCGCCTCGACCGGAGTCGTGAGATTCGATCTGTTGTGCCGATCGTGGCGCCCTTCGCCGGGCGTATCATCGGGCGCAATCTGACGCGTGGTGAAGTCGTCGAGACCATCGAAAAGCTGTTTGTGATCGCGGATCTCTCGGAAGTCTGGATTCTCGCCAACATTCCAGAGAAGGATATTTCGTTTGTCCACTCCGTTCATGCGTCCGGTGGCACGCCGGTCGAGGTACAGGTCAATGCCTACCCCAAGGAAACGTTCAAGGGCATCATCACGTACGTTGGAGATGTGTTGGATCCCGTCACGCGCACGATGCAGCTCCGGCTTGAATTGCCGAATCCAGACGGACGGCTCAAACCCGAAATGTTCGCCACCATTCGACTGTTTTCAGAGGCCCAGCCAGATCGATTGGCGGTGCCGGAGACAGCATTGCAACGCGATCAAGGCCGCACCTTCGTCTTCGTGCAACGCAGCGCGAGTGAGTACGAAGTGCGCGAAGTCCACATTGGGGAATCCAATGGGGCGTTTACCTCCATACTTGGTGGTCTGAATGAAGGAGAACCGGTCGTCACGCACGGCGCCTTTGTCTTGAAGTCCGAGTTGTTGAAGAACCCCGTCTGATGGTCTCTCGCCTCCTCGCCATTTCTCTACGCCAGCGCATGCTCGTCATCATCTTTGCGGTCATGATGGGGATCGGAGGGGTGTACGCGTTTCGAACTATCCCAATCGACGCCTTCCCCGATGTGACCAGTGTCTTGGTCCAGGTTGTCACGAAGGCTCCAGGTCTCTCGCCAGCAGAGGTCGAGCGCCTGGTCACCTACCCGATCGAGCTTCAGCTCGCAGGTGTGCCCGCCCTCACAGAAATGCGCTCTCTGACGAAGGTCGGTCTGTCGCTCATTACCATCGTCTTCGATGATTCGATGGACATCAACCTGGCCCGACAGCTGGTGCTCGAACGATTGCTCGAAGTCGAGGAGCACCTTCCGTCAGGGGCCGAACCTATGCTGGCGCCGAATAGTACGGGGCTGGGCGAGGTGTATCAGTATTATTTGGAGGACACTCGGAGATCGGCGATGAACCAGGAAGCCGAGCACCAGAGTTTGATCGAACAGCGAACGATTCAAGATTGGGTGATTCGTCCCATCCTGAAAGGCACGCCGGAAGTCATCGACGTCAATTCGATGGGGGGCTTCGTCAAACAGTATCAGGTATTGGTCGAGCCAGATCTACTGAGAAAATACGGCCTGCATCTCCGTGATGTCTTCGACGCTGTGGCCAGAAATAATGCCAACGCCGGCGGCAATATTCTGGAAAAGCACGACGAAAAATATATCGTGCGCGGGATCGGGCTGATTCGCTCACTGAGCGACATCGAACGCATCGTCGTCAAGGAAACCGGTGGAACTCCAGTCTATGTCTCCGATGTGGCCCACGTGGTGATCGACCATGCAGTAAGGCATGGCGCCACGGTTCTGAACGGGGAACGCGAGGTGGTCAGCGGGATCGTCCTGATGTTGCGCGGCGGCAATGCCCGGGATGTCGTCGAAGGCATCAAAGGGCGAATCGACGACATTCACGCGAAGAACTTGCTGCCGAATGGCTTGCGGATCGTGCCGTTTTATGACCGCATTGAACTGATCACTGCGGCACTGAATACCGTCTACAAGTCGCTGGCGGAAGGAGTGGCGCTTGTCGTCGTCGTGTTGTTCCTCTTCCTTGGGAACTTGCGCAGCGCACTGATCGTTGTCGGTACCTTGGTGCTAGCTCCACTCGCCACGTTCATTGTCATGGGGCAAATCGGGCTGACGGCTAATTTGATGTCTCTGGGAGGATTGGCCATCGCGATCGGCATGATCGTGGATGGGTCAGTCGTCGTTGTCGAAAACGTGTATCGCCATTTATCGCACCATTCGGCTGCCGCAATACCAAGGCTTCAGCTGGTCACGGAAGCAGTGAAAGAAGTCGGACAGCCGGTCGTATTCGGGATTCTGATCATTATCTTGGTGTTTTTCCCTCTCTTGTCCCTTGAGGGGATGGAAGGCAAGATGTTCAAGCCGCTTGCCTATACCATCATGATTGCATTGCTGGTGTCTCTTGTCTTATCGCTGACGCTGTCGCCGGTACTCTGCTCGTTGGTGCTCAAACAGGGAAGTGAGGAAGACCCTTGGGTCGTTCGACAGGCGAAGCGTCTCTATGCCCCGGCCCTTCGATGGGCTCTTGGACACCGGACCGTGGTGCTGGTTCTGGCCGTCGGAGCCCTGATCGGGTCATTGGCCTTAGTGCCGTTTCTGGGAACTGAGTTTATCCCGATTCTGAATGAAGGATCGCTGGCTCCGCAAACCATTCGCCTCCCAAGCGTGTCGCTCCCGGCTTCGATCGAGATCGAAAAACGGATGCAGCAGGCGATTATGGAGTTTCCGGAGGTGGAGATGGTCGTCTCGAAAATCGGACGAACCGAGTTGGGGAACGATCCCCAGGAGCCGAATGAGAGCGATCCGGTCGTCCGGCTTCGGCCGCTCGATCAATGGACGACGGCGAAGACCAGGCCGGAGCTTATTCAAAAGTTCCGTGAACGCTTGACCAGTGTGGCAGGAGCGACGTTCCTCATCAGCCAACCGATCCAACAGCGCGTCGATGAATTGATTTCCGGTGTGCGGACAGAAGCCACCGTCAAGCTGTTCGGTGATGATCTAGAGATTTTGCGGGCCAAAGCTCAGGAAATCGCTGAGGTCTTGGAAACCGTTCGAGGTGTCCGGGATATCAAGGTGGAGCAGTTATTCGGACAGCCGTACCTCACGATTGATGTCGATCGAGGCAAGATTGCTCGGCATGGGATCAATGTCTCCGATGTCCGGGAGATCATCACGACCGCCATCGGTGGAGAGGCCGCCACGCGCGTGTATGAAGGGCAGCAGCGGTTCGATCTCATTCTACGGTTTCCAGAACAATATCGGAACAGTGTGGAAGCGATCAGCAATATTCGAGTGAGCGATAATGCCGGCGCGCTGATTCCTCTGGCGGACTTGGGCACCGTGCAGTTGGAAGAGGGGCCTGGTCGTATCAGTCGCGAGCAACTTCAACGGTATGTGTCGATCGGGTTCAATACACTGGGTCGAGATATCGGCAGCCTGGTCGCGGAGGCGCAGCAGAAAATCGAGCAGCGCGTGGATCTTCCTACCGGATATAGAGTGACATGGGGTGGATCGTTCGAGAATATGGAACGAGCCATGGCCAAACTGCAAATCATTGTTCCGATCACGATTGGATTGATTTTCCTGTTACTCTACTCGACCTTCAATTCCCTCCGTCAGGCGACCCTGATCGTCTTGAACTTGCCGTTTGCCATGATCGGAGGGGTGGTGGCGCTGTGGTTGACCAATGAGTATCTCAGTGTGCCTGCATCAGTCGGTTTCATCAATCTCTTCGGCGTGGCCGTGCTGAACGGGATCGTGCTTGTCTCCTACATGAACAAACTTCGCGAGGATGGTCATAGCCTGGATGAAGCGGTGACTTCGGGAGCATTACTACGATTGCGCCCCGTACTAATGACCGCGTTGGTCGCGCTGTTGGGCCTTGTTCCATTGGCATTTGCCCAGGGGATCGGGTCCGAGGTGCAGCGGCCACTCGCAATCGTCGTCATCGGCGGCCTTGTCAGTTCGACACTGCTGACGCTGATCATGTTGCCGGTTCTCTATCGGTGGCTGGAAGAGAGTTCGCAGGGAACGACGCCCGTGGGCGATTCGCAGGGGAGAGCAACTGGTGACTCGCATGATTCAGTCTTCGATACGCCTCAGGGCACCGGTGAGCCGCGACTCTCCCATCATCCGGGCAGCCTGCCGTCGACGTGATGGCGGAATCACGCTAAATGAGGACTACACTAATATGAAGATGTGGAACGTGACCATGGGAGTTGTGTTGAGCCTCGCTCTTGTCCCCGTAGGACCCCGTGCGATCGTGGCTCAGACGGAGGTTGACTCACGAGGTGCTGACCATGTCAGTGGAAAAAATATTTTTTCCCGACAGTGCGCAGGCTGTCATGGGCCAAAGGGGAAAGGGGATGGGTATATGATGTTGGGGCCCGATCCGGCGAATCTCACGGGGCCGTCGACCACGCAAAAGTCCGATATGGTGTTGCTCCAAACCATTCACGAGGGAAAACCCAACATGCCGGCCTGGAAACTTCGCCTGTCGGAGGAGGACAGTCGAGCCGTGTTGGCCTATATCCGGACGCTGACGAAATAGAAGGGTTTAGCTGAAGCCCCTGTCCGATGTGCCTGGCAAGTCGATCCTAAGGTAACCCACACTCACCGTCCTCCTTGTGCTCCCTTCCGCCGCCTCCTGAGATCGTGATGGATGAGGGCTAAATGACCCAGCAAACCGTCAGGATGCGGGTACCGATGCTCTCCCCCAGGTGCGAGGTTAACACCGGGGAGGTCCAGACGTCGTTCTGGCTTCTGCATCGACAGTGTCCCTGATGTTATATGTTCTCGGTGTTAGGGCAGGGAGATTTAATGCAGCCCGTATCGCGTGGTACAGCTCATCCACTGCAGCTTCTTTCGTTATCAACAGCGTTGCGCCTGCCCGTCGCATTGCTTCCTGGTTATCCTCCCCCGCATTCACCGAGATTCCAATAATGCAGATGTCTGGATAACGAGCCTTAATGTAGGCCGTTGCATCAATTCCGTTGAGCCGCGGCATATTAATATCCATGATGACGACCTGAGGACGCAGTTTCTCGACAAGATGAACTGCTTCTTGGCCATCATTGGCTTCTCCCACGAGAAGAATGTCCGCATAGTGCTCTAACGTCGTCCGCAACCCCTGCCGCACCATGGCATGATCATCGACGAGAAGCAGGCGAATCCCCGCTGTTCGAAGGTCCATCGCCTGGCCGGGCTTGCCATTATCTGATCGAGAGAGTCGCTGGCTATCCGCGGAAGTGATTTGGACCTCCTGCCGGGAGCCAAGGGGCAAGGTCAGCACCGCCGTGGTTCCCTGTCCAGGGGCTGACTCAATGGTAAAGGACCCTCCGAGCGCTTTCATGCGCTCCGTAATGCTGAATAACCCAAATTTTGAAGACTGATCACTTGGGCCAGCCCGGCTCGATGGTTCAAACCCTTGCCCCTCATCACGCACCTGGATCAATAAGTGGTCCCCATGCTGTTGTAATGTAACGGAGGCGCGATCCGTCTGCGCATGTTTTGCGGCATTGACCAGCAGCTCGCGGACCGATTGGAACAGCAACACCTCCTGATCCTCGGGCAGGCAGAGCTGAAGATGCTCTGGTACATTGACCAAGACAGTCATCTCCTGCTTCTTCATGTATTCGGCTAACCATCGAAGGCCGGCCGACAAGCCATGTTCGCGTAAGACGGGTGGGCTCAGTTCAGCCACTAGTGTGCGTGTATAGGACAATGCGTCCGTCAACACTTCGTCCAATTGCTTGACCATGTCGAGAGATTCAGGCAGTCCCTTCAAAAGGCGCTTGGCGTGCCCCACCTTGAACTTTCCCAAAACAAGGGTCTGTTGAAGGTGATCATGAAGCTCAGTGGCTATGCGCTTGCGCTCCCGTTGTTCGGCGAGATTCAGTTCAGTCGGGAGGGCCCGCAGGCTGTCTTGTGTCTCAAGAAGCTCAGCGGTTCGTGATGTAACCTGCCGTTCGAGGTCTTCTGCAGAGTGTTTCAGGCGCAACTGCGATCGCTTGAGGTCGGTAATATCCATCGCTTCGCACAGTAAATACTCGACATTCCCGGCGTCGTCGCGAAGCGCAGTGACCGTGTTCATGGCGTACCGCAGCTCTCCGCTGCCATGTCGGTAGGGCGCTTCACCGCGCGCTGGTCCTGGCACGCTTAGCGCTTCCGAGAATTGCCGGCGCCAGTCGCCGACCGTATCAGGCAAATCACGCCACCAAGGAGCCTCAAGGAAACTTCGAGCAATCAGGTCTTTGGGGTTAATGTCTGTCCCTTCGTTGTTTCGATATATGGATTCGCTGAAGCGCAGAATTTGTCCCTCTGGCGAAAGCAGGGCACTGAAGGCGAACTGCTGATTGAAAACGGCCCGCATGAGGCGTTCACTCGCACGCAGCTTCTCCTCCGTCTGCTTACGCTCCGTAATGTCGCTACAGACGCCAACCAGCTTTGTGGGGATGCCTTCTGAAGTCCGGTAGAGCGTCCCTTTGCCTTCCACCCATCGCTCACTTCCGTTGGGCGTCAGGATGCGATATTCGATGTGGTGTTCGGTGCCGCCTTCAAGTATCTTGGAAAGCGAAGCCAACACACGCTCACGGTCTTCGGGGTGGATGTCCTTTTGATATGCCTCGAATGACCCATCAAATGTTCCCGGGGCGAGCCCATGAAGGGCCTCTAAAGTTGGCGACCAATAGACCTTCTTGGTGGCCCAGTCCCATTCCCATGCGCCCATTCGGCCGGCTGCCAGGGCCTGCCGCAGCTGGGTTTCACTTTGTTTGACTATCTCTTCGGTGCGTCGGCGTTCTATGCCCAATGCCAACGTATTAGCGATGGCTTGCGCCAGTTGGAGCTCCTCCTTATCTAGGCAGCGCGGTTCAGGAAAATACACCATGAATTTGCCGATGAGACGTTCTCCGTATGTCAGTGGAATGAAAGCAAGCGCCCGGATTCCTTCTTTTTGAATGACGGCCTTAAGTTCCACCGAAAGGTCAGCGTGCTCCACGTCGGTGATGACAATGGGCTCCGGCGTGCGTGCATCCGGTTTCCAAGGCGAGTGCCCCTCAACCGCCTGGCGATAGACATCGGATAATCGACGCCACGCCTTAAACCGCATGAGGCCATCGGGATCGAAAAGAAGGATGGCGGCGCGGTCAGCGTTGAGAGATTCCGCGATGGCATGCAGAGTCTGCTCGTACAGGTCCGGTAACGCGTGCGCTCGATTGACAGCCGTCGCCAACCTGAACAGTTCTTGCTCCCGATGTTGGATCAGCTTCTGCTTTGTAATATTCCGAGCGATTTTTGATGCTCCGATAATGCGTCCCTGGCCATCAAACATGGGCGAAATGGTCAATGAGACGTCAATCAATCTGCCATCCTTATGCTGCCGGACTGTCTCATAGTGGTTGAGTCGCTCCCCTGAAAAAATGCGTTGAAGGATGCGGGGATCTCCTGCCTGCCGAGCCGTCGGACTGAGTAGCTCAACAGGATTGCCGATCACTTCTCCGGCCTTATAACCGAAAAGTTCTTCTGCCCCACGATTCCAGGACTCAATCCGACCATCCAAATCTGTGCTCAAGATGGCATCGTCAGATGAGTTCACGATGGCTGCCAGATGTGCCCTCGTGGTCTCGCCCTGTCTTCGTTCCGTAATGTCGACCAGCATATTGATTCCGCCTACGATACGACCCTCGGCATTACGCAGGACGGTGGGGTAGGGGGTAAACCAGATGCGTGTTCCATCCGGCCGTTCGGCAATGGCTTCTGCCCCGCGCAGCATGCGACCCTCTTTGAGCGCAATGGCCATGGGACATTCATCATGTGGTAATAGTGTCCCGTCAGGGCGGTATAGCTTCCAGCTCACACACCATTGATCTGAACCCAATACGGGGACATGCCCTGCGAACTCCACAGCCGCCGGGTTGAAATGTGTGATCCGACCTTGAGCATCGGTTGTATAAATGGGCGTCGGAAGGGCATCAATCATCTCGCGGAATCGTCGTTCATTTTCTCGAAGCCTGTCTTCTGCCTGCTTCCTCTCCGTAATATCTCGTGTGAAACAGCGCGTATGGATGAATTCGCCGTTCTGAAAGAGTACGCTTGAGTTAATGAGCACGTGGCGAACTGATCCGTCTTTGCAGCGAAGACGCGCTTCATAGCCCTCTAAGATCTCCCCCCGAGTGAGACGGGTCAAAATGTCTTCAATGACCGGTGGGTCGGTATGAAATTCCGCAATATGATGGCCAATGTACTCGCCTCGCAGATAACCGAGCATGCTTAGTTCAGTTTGGTTGGCCCACAGAATCCGCCCATCTGATCCTACCCAGTGCATGCCCTCGGCCGCGTTGTCGACGAAATCCCGAAGTTCGGCTTCTCTTTTACGTAGGGCTTCTTCTTGATGTTTGCGTTCGGTGATGTCGCGGACGATGTGTATAAAGTAAAGCTGCTCGCCACTACGGAACGGTTTGGAACTAATTTCCACAGGAAAAACCGTCCCATCGTTCCGCACATGACAGGTTTCCCATCTCGCCCCATTCTGCTGGAGCGAATACTGCATCTGCTCGTCGATGGCCGCAGGTGTCTCCAATGTGCGCAGATCATAGAGGCTTTTGTTTTGGAGGTCCTGTAAGGAATACCCGTACAGGCTTTCAGCAATGGCATTTGCCCTTCTCACTCGATAGTTCACATCAAGGATGAGAATGGCATCGTTCGCCGCTTCGAACATCGCGTAGTGTGACTCTTCGATTTCAATGGGAAAGTCGTGGGGCTTGGCGGTTGTTTTGGATAACGGATCGGTGACTTCTTGCATAATAGCGCCCCCTTTCGATCAAAGCGGCGGACTATATTAGACCGAATTCTTTAACTAAAGGCAACAAGAGCCTCTAGCATAGTAGCTGCGCGATATAGTCCTGAGCTTCGCGGCAGCGCTCAATCATCCGATACTTCCTCGCGACGCGCTCGCCAAGCACGCTACCGCTTCGCGATAAAAATCCTGCTCCTTCGTCACACGCGCCAGCTCGCGCCGCAGCTGGCTCAGCTCTTCATCCCGCGCGCGCCGTTGCCCGTGAAAGCCAGCTCAAAGGTGAACCTTTCCAGGTCGGCGAGGTATTACATTCACAATTGGAACGTGCGATTACGGGATGCAGTGAAAGGGCTGGAAGCGTTGACGAAGGCCGTTCTGATCGGGGAAAACAATGTTCAGGTGCCACTTCAGTGCCACCATCCTACCTAGACCTATCTGCGAGTCTTCGAAATATGGTGCCGAGGGACAGAATCGAACTGTCGACACCAGCCTTTTCAGGGCTGTGCTCTGCCAACTGAGCTACCTCGGCACGCGATGAGAGTACGTTTTCCCGGCGCATCTTACCAAGGTGCATGGTCGGAGTTCCACATGTTTTGTAGGGAGTAGGTATAGGCTCGGTTGGGGTGAAGGAGATTGAAAAAATCTATCCAGCACGTATCGTCTCCGGTATGATTTCTCGGGTTGCGACATCAGGTTATTTCTAGCATAGTGCGGTAGGAGGTCGATCATGTCGTCTGTTCGTCTCGTCACGGAAGAGGAGGTAGGCCCTACGATTGTGACGAGTGTGCCTACTGCCTCCATTACAGTCTGGAGCTATATCGGAGCAAGTGCCCTGTTTCTCGCAATG
This sequence comes from Nitrospira sp., assembly GCA_041743145.1. GTDB lineage: Bacteria > Nitrospirota > Nitrospiria > Nitrospirales > Nitrospiraceae > Nitrospira_D. Next base: position 14,670 of record JBGTNJ010000019.1, read on the forward strand.
ATTGGTACCTGGCTGGTCTGGTTCTCGGCCGTCATTCAGAGGAATTTCCAGCAGGAAGACATTCGAGCCGCTTGTCAACGGGCCATGCCCGATACGGCTGAACGATGTATCGATACCGTGGTCATCCAGAGGGGAGGGATCCGGCGGTGAGCGGAGCCCGAATGATTCAGATTCGAGCATGGTCCACGATCGCGCTTATGCTGCTGATCATTCCGGCCGCTCCGAGTTGGGGGCAAAACTCAGAACCTCACGCAAAGCCGCGAGTAGAGCTGTCACTCAGGTCGTGGTTGTACACGACCGGTGAAACACGATGGAGCCATGATGCATCCGGGCTCGATCCTCGGCTGGGAGATCCAACGTCCAAATTGGTGTACAAGGACAACGACACCCACATCATCGAACTGGGAGGGCGGCTCAATTTCGGCCGTCGTGGGTTTGTCCAGGCCGAGGGTGGCTTCTCTGTGTCGTTTGATCGAGGTCTCCTTGTTGATGATGACTTTACTGCGGTGACTGGACAGCAAATCTTCTCGCGGACGCACAGCGATATCACGGGGTCAGGCACTCAGTACGGCAGTTTCAATATTGGGGTCCGTGCAGCCGAGTTCGCAGGATCGCGAGGCTATGTGGATGTGTTTGGAGGATTTCAATATTGGAGGACCAGGTACGAGGCGACTGGTGTTCGACAAGTGATCTGTAACCCTTCGGGAATCCCCGGCTTGTCTTGCACGCCGAACCTCAACTTGCCTGGTGTGGTGGCGATCACCAACACGACGCATTGGATTACCCCCATCCATATTGGGGTCGACACCGAATATCGTGTCACTCGTCGTGTGAGTCTTGACCTCAAGGTCTCACTGAGTCCTGTCAGTATCCTCTATAATGAAGACGTGCATCATCTTCGCTCAGATCTGCAACAGGACCCGAGTTTTTCGATGTGGGGAGTCGGTGTCAGTGCCAATGCTGGGGCTGGTGTAAAACTCTCGCTGACAGGAAATCTAGCCCTAACGGGTGGTTATCGCATCATGTGGAACCGCACTTATGCCGGTGAGTGGAAGAATCATCCGATCGGAGGTGGTTCTGAAACAGTCCCGCTTACCGAGTTCCAAACGATCCGTCATGGTGTTCTCCTCGGACTGACGGGTTCTTTTTAGCTTCTTGAAAGAGCACAGGAGCTAGCGCCTCGAACGTCCTGAAGGCAGGGTTGCTTCTTCGTACTCCAAGAAGAGACGCTTTGCTTCAGGATGGAGATGGGTAGGGTGTCCATACGGGATTCCCAAAGTCTTGAACAGCGGCGTCAATTTCCCGTTGGGGTGCAGATAGCCGGCCCTGAGTGGGACGGTGCGCTTGCTGTGCCGCACCAGCCGGCAAACCGTGGGCCGGATCGAAGTGAGCCAATCGGCAATGTCTTGAGGATTACCGATCGATGCAGAGAGCAAGAGGAGTTTGGCCTGAGACGGGCAAAAGATGATGGTTTCTTCCCACACGACTCCGCGCTCGTGATCGGCAATGTATTGCGACTCGTCGAGAATCACGAGTCCCAGCGTGTCCAGCCTGATGTCGATTTCGCCGCTCGCTGCATCGTAGAGCAGATTGCGTAGGATTTCCGTCGTCATAATCAGTAACGGGGCTTGGCCGTGTTCTTGACGATCCCCTGTCAAAATGCCGACTTTGTCCGGGCCGAACAGCCGAGAGAACTCCGTATATTTCGTGTTGGACAGCGCCTTGAGTGGGGAGGTGTAGATGACGGTGCGATTGTCGTCCATGGCGCGGCGAGCGGCTTCGACAGCGACGTAGGTTTTCCCGCTTCCGGTGGGTACGCTGATGACGACATCGGTTTCGCTTAGTGCAGATAATGCTTCGGTCTGCCACGGGTCCGGCACGAACGGTTGTGGATCGGGAACGCCGATGCCTTCCAGCCAACCTGTGAGCGAAATAGCAGGTTCGGGCAAGGCTGGAACCGGTGCCTGCGGAGTGGTCTTCTTCCGAGTGATGGGTGGAGGGTGCTGGTTACGCCGCCCGCCGGACTCTGATTGAGATTGTCGCTCTTCCAGCAGAGCCTGGAGATCGGATTCCAGCCCGGGGCGATTGTGACTCGAATGTTGAAGCAGCAACTCGATCAAGCGTCGCTTCCCGGCGCGAAACTGCCGATGAACACGACCGCGGGCAAGCCGATGTAAGAGAGCGACGGGTTGTTGAGCGAGTAGTTGTTCAAGTTCGTCGGTGGTCATGCTATGCAGTGCTGGGGACTGAGTGCTGAGAACGGAGTTGCGGCCAACCTCAGTCCTGAAGCCTCGTCCCTCAGTCCTATAGTGTTCACGGTAATTCCTCCAAGACCCCGCGTCGGATCAGTGTGAGTGCTCCCGCCGCAGAGTCAGCCAAGCCAGGATGGGTGGCTTTCAATGTCTGCACCTGTGAGAGAAACTCTATTGTCCTGGCAAGTAGCCGATAGATATCGCCCTCCGCCATTGTGGTGAGTCGGCAGAGTCCGATCCATGTGAGGGTCGGTTCCGCGACCCACCGCTCCGCCAAAGCTGCGACATCCGCGCGAAGGAGCGGGGGATCTTCATGCGGAGCAAGACTTTCAGCGAGCTTGCGAACTTGCCTCAACTGCGAACTCAATCCGGCACTAATACGTGGAAATGCTCCGGGGCGATCATCGTCGTGGGCCAAGCTGGCCATGATACCGGTGAGGAGAGACGGGTCCGCTCCGGTGAACGCTTCGGCGCGAATCAGCTCCGTAATCAAAAGTGAGTGATCGATACGAATAAGTCTCGCCCATTCACCATCAGCGGTCAGTTGCGCGGTCGACGTGAGATACCCGAATGTTTGTAGCACCTCCACACGTTCTTGAAAACGATGCCACAAACTGGTTCGCAGGGCTTGAATGGATTTTGTGTGACGTTGTTGCTCCTGGCGAAGTCGGGAGGCCGTGGGAAAATCTTTCTGACAAGCCTGGCGGGATGAACAGGTCGGGCAAGGAAAATCGCCCAAGGATTGCACGATGGTATCCGGCAATGTTTCCATCGGAGGCGATGCCAGAATAGGGAGAATAGGCAAGCGAGGGGGAAGGCCTTCTAACTGTTCGCTGAGCCGATCAAAGGTGTCTGTTGAGCACCATGGGTACGTTGGAATCTCTGCACAGTCGTAAGTTCGATCATAGACTTCTCGCACGCTCGTGACGGGGCATTCTGTGACGGCGCCACTAGGCCGCAACATGGTTAGCATGGAGTTCTTTTGGCCTTTGCTCCGATACTGTCTGAGGACTATTCCGTGCCCCTTGTGAAGCCCCACGACTCGTCCCGGTGTGAGAAACGGCAATCGCGCGGCGATTTCCGGTGACTCTGAGCGGTGTGTCTGATGTCGAGCAGGGCGGTGCCTCCGCACGTGATCGAAGGTATGCCATTGCGTGATCCAATCCGTGCACACCCGAGGGCCGAACGGTTCTAACTGCGTGTGGAGCAGATCTAATTTGCGTTCGAGAAGCTCGGCACGTTGGTTGAGTTGGAATTGCGCAAAACTCTTGGCCAGGATTCCTTGAATGTGCTCATGTGGATGGGCCTTGAGGAGGTTCAGCACCATGGGATAGCTGATGGTGAATTGGCTGTCGATGGCCTCCGGGTGTCCCGTCAGCCCTTTGGTCAGCACGTTCAAGTCGATATAGGGAGAGGGCGTGATCACTGCAAAACCCACGTGATCTTTTCCTCGGCGTCCGGCTCGCCCCGCGATCTGTTGGACTTCGCCGATCGTCAGGTCGGTGAAGTCGCGTGACTTACGGATGCTGGACTGGGTGATCACGACTGTGCGTGCTGGAAAATCGACACCTGCAGCCAAGGTGGTGGTTGCGAAGACGGCGTCGAGATGGCCCTGTCGCATCAGCTCTTCGATCGCGATCTTCCAGGAAGGGAGGTGTCCTGCATGATGAGCGGCGACGCCGATCCGCTGCACGATGGGAATGAGGGGGTGCTCGGCAATGCTCGGGTACTGAGCGATGACTTGTTCGAGTGCTGCGCCGATCGCCTCTTGCCGAACCGGAGGAAGGACGAGTTCGGCGTGGTCAAAGGCTTCCATCGCTTCGTCACAGGCCCTGCGTGAGGTGAGGAATACGATCGCTGGCGTGAGATGCTTGTGGCGAAGGGCGGTGACCAGATCAACCGGATGGATCGACGGCGGCATGCAGCTTCATTCCCTTTGAGATCACGACGAGACCGGAGTCGGTGACGGTAAAGCGCTGAGCATCGGCCTCTCGATTGTACCCGATTTCAGTATTGGGAGGGATCGTCACATCTTTATCGATGATGGCGCGCCGGATGCGGCTGTGCTCGCCGATTGTCACGTTTCCCATGATGATGGATTCGCGGATATCCGCATGATCTTGCACGCGGACATTGGGAGATAAGATCGAATTCTGCACGCGTCCGCCTGAGATGATGCATCCTCCGCAGACGATCGAATCGAGGGCGACCCCCATTCGTCCACCTTGATAATCCTGAGAGAAGACGAACTTGGCCGGTGGAAACTGGCCCTGATAGGTTCGGATCGGCCAGTCTGAGTCGTACAGATTGAATTGGGGATCGACGGTAACCAGGTCCATGTTTGCTTCCCAATAGGCGTCGAGCGTGCCAATGTCACGCCAATATTGGACGGCCTTTTTGTTGGCATCCTGAAACTTAAACGCGTAGACGCGCTTCTGTTCGATCATGCGGGGGATGATGTTTTTCCCAAAGTCATGCGCCGTGCCTTCTTGAGCATCAGCGATCAGATGTTCGCGTAGCGCCTGAGTGCGGAAGAGGTAGATGCCCATCGACCCAAAGGCATGGGCTGGATCGTTGGGAAGTGGGATGGGATGCGCCGGTTTTTCGTCGAAGCGGGTAATCCGGTAGTCTTCGTCGACCGCGATGACGCCAAATCGGGTTGCTTCTTCGACGGGGATGTCGATGGCACCGACCACCACATCCGCGCTTTTGGCGATGAGCCAATGGAACATCTCTGCATAGTTCATTTTGTACACATGGTCGCCCGCAAGGATCAGTAAATACTGCGGATTCTCACCGTCGATCAAGAACATGTTCTGATACACGGCGTCGGCGGTGCCCAGGTACCAATCTTCGCTGATTCGTTGCTGAGGAGGGACCGAGGCGATGTATTCACCCAATTCGGCGTTGAAAAGATTCCAACCGGCCCGGATATGGCGGTCGAGAGAGTGCGATTTGTATTGGATCAGAACGGCGATCTTACGAAGCCCCGAATTAATACAATTGCTCAAAGTAAAGTCGATGATGCGGTATTTCCCTCCGAAGGGGACGGCTGGCTTCGCACGATGGTCCGTAAGTGGAAAGAGACGCTCGCCTTTCCCGCCGGCCAGGACCATCGTAAAAATATTCTTCACGGGCTGGATTCTAGCAGGACCACCATGAAATAGAAAGGAAGCGGAATCGTTGACTTCCTCCTTCATGCGGATAATACTAGCCCCAGACCTAGTTGCCTTGAAGGGCTGGTCAGCAGTCTGAAGCCTGAAGTAAAGGAGTCAGCATGAAGCGAGATGTTGTTATCGCCGCACTGCCGCAAAACACGACGAAGCGTGTGGTGAAGCTCTCGGCAAAGCCTTCGGCCAGTCCCTTGAGCGACCTGGCTTGGCGGCTAGAGCGGTTGGAAGGCCAGATGCAAAAGCTGTCTGAACTCGTTCGGGATCATGCCGAAGATATGGACCGTCTGGTCAAGATCGTCGCTGAAAATAGTGACATTCTCCGCCGACAGCTGCTGCGTAAACACCATGAAAAGGTTCGGGTAAGGAAGCATCTGCGAGCGACTGATGCGGCGATAGAGTAATCTCCATCACTTTTTAATTACGTGTGCCACCCTGTCCTACTCCTACCGTTTTCTGTATGCGGCTGCGGGCTAACCATCCATCGCCTGTTCTAGATGGCGATCTAAAAATTGAAGTATACTAACTAGGGAAGGTCTGATTTATTCTTCGCTCGGGATGTGCTAGAGGGAACGCCACACTCGCTGATGAGGAGGCACGCCCATGGCGCAACAGACATTTGCCGAGGTGACGTTCGCACAGTATCGCAAATCCACCCGCCGAGAGCGGTTCCTCGACGAAATGAATCGCGTGGTGCCCTGGGCGGAATTGGTGGCGGTGATCG
>JBGTNJ010000020.1:0-5274 GCA_041743145.1 Nitrospira sp.
CACAGTGCTGATCGAGCGCTCAAGGAAGCCGCCTTCGCAGTAGGAGAGATAGAAGTCCCACAGGCGGAGGAACTCAGGTTGATACCCCAGCGCCTTGATCTCCGGAAGCTTAGCGACAACGTTTGTCCTCCAAGCTCGTAGTGTGGGAGCGTAGTGCCTCCCGATGTCTTCAAGATGAATCAGACCCAGATCACCGACCTTCGCAGTCGCCTGTGTCAAGGTGCTGACGGACGGGATGCAACTGCCTGGGAAAATGAACCGCTGGATGAAAGCGACGGATCGTTTCGCTCGTTCGTAGAATCGTTCGTCGATCGTGATGCCCTGGATGAGGGCTAGCCCCTCAGGCTTCAACATACGGCTGCAGATCTCGAAAAACGTTCTGTAATATTGATGCCCGACAGCCTCGATCATTTCGATGGAGACGAGTTTATCAAATCGCGAGGCAAGCTCCGGCAAAATCCGATAGTCCATGAGCAACACCGCGATACGAGCACTCAAGCCGGCTTCTCGAACTCGTTGCAGTGCCATCTCATACTGTTGCTGCGAGATGGTTGTGCGGGTGGGCTTCCGGTACTGCTCAAATCTGCATCGGCGAAGGTCTGTTGCTTCATGGAGGGCCTCTCAGTTGGTACTCGGCCATCCATAGCATGAATCGGGAAAGGAATAAAGCAGACCTTTCCTAGCACATCGCCGATATGGAGCTTCTTCCAATTGTCCTCATCCACCGCTTAAGCTAAGAGCTGCTGCGTCAGGACTAACAGATCGTTTTTGAGAAATCGTAACTCTCTGTCCATGGGTGGTCCTAACCGTCGTCTTCGTCACTATCCTTCTGCTTCTTGACTTCCTTCAGCACCGGGCGGCTCTGGGCAAGGCTGGCGTTGAGGTCGTGCTCAGGCACCTTTTTATGCACCAGGTTTTGGTGGCAATCGATGCATGTCGCCCCTTCGCTTTGCATCTTGGCATGTGCCGCTTTAGCCGAAGCTCCTGGAGGCTTCGTGTTCTTGTGACAGGCCCGGCACGTAAGACTATCCCATTCCTTGAGCCTCATTCGAGCTCGATAGGCCGACTCTGGCCGGTGCTCGTTGAATTTGTCAACCGTTGAATAGTCGGTAGTGAATTCCTTGATGAGGAAAGGCACCCCATCAACGACGTGCGTATAGATGGCCTTGTGGAAGTTCGTTAATCCTTGAGGTACATGGCAATCCTTACATCCTGGATCAGCTCCAAGAGCACCCCAGTGAGAGGACTTCTTCAACTCCTCATACGGATAGGTCTCAGAATGGCAACTTATACAAAACTCTGTCCTTGAAATCGCCGCTTCGCCACCGAAGACAATCGTGATCAATCCAATCCCCAGGATTGCGCCAGCCGCGATTGTTGCTATCTTGGTCATGGTCAGCCTCTCTCCCAACCTGGACGGCCGGCAGATTCACCATCCGCCGACGTTACCTTGCTATTCGGGTCTGTCTTGGGATTCCGCCGGATGTTTTAGTTTGTTGCCTGCGACACGTTCGACGGCCAGCTCATGAATGCCTTTCTCATCTGTGACCTGCATCTTCACGATGGTTCCCACTTCCCCCCGAATCATATTGGCGACCTGCTCGTAAGTTTTTCCCGTCACGGAAATACCCTCGACGCTTCTGACCTCATCTCCATGCCGAAGGCCGGCCTTGTATGCAGGTCCGTCCGGATGGACCATCCCGACATACAACCCTGCCGGATCGCCGATTCGCTCAGCTCCGATCACAAGAGAGATACCGACCACACCGGTGGAAACCCTATTATCCCCACCGTGGCCATAGGGTCCCTGGATCCTGGACTGATCGGCCATCGCACAACCGGTAAGAAGAAGACCCATCAGTAATCCTGCTACAAGATGGCTGCTGGCGATTCGCATAAGAACCTCCTGGTCATGATGTTAATTACTACTTGCCAATCCAAGTAAACACAGTGCCGCGACTAGTACAAACCCTGCTGTTAATCCCGTTGCTATGTAGATGGAAGCGCTGATAACTCAACCTCCTTTTAGGCCATATCATGCTATCGCTCTCTTGCATATGGCCTCACTGCGGCTTGAGACTGCTATGTCGGTTATGCACCGTGTCCGGAGTTCTATGGTTGATTGGCCCATTGAACACGGCTCGCAATGCCGGTTCCAGCGTTGGATACTGAAACTGGAAGCCTTCCGCCATCGCTTTCGCGGGAATCACGCGCTGGCCAGTGGTCATCAATGACCCCAGTTCGCCAAGGAGAATGTTCAATGCACTGGCTGGGATGGGAAGCCACGACGGCCGATGAAGTACCCTTCCAAGAACCTCAGAGAAAAGTTTCATCGTCACAGGTTCTGGGGCCACAGCATTGATGGGACCGGAAACCATCGCCATACTGAGCGCCCATTCGATCAGACTGATGTGATCACGCCGGTGAATCCAGGAGACCCACTGGTTTCTCGGCATAATGGGCCCACCGACGTACCGTTTGAATCGCAACAGCATCTTGGCCAACGCGCCGCCGTCCGCTTCTAGGACCATGCCGGTCCGCATAATAACGACTCGAGTCCCATAGACAGCGGCGCGCATGGCTTCCGCCTCCCAGGCGAGACACAAGTCAGTGAGAAATCCGGTGCCGAAAGCAGCGCCTTCATCCAATAGGCGATCATCGCTGGCGCCGTAGTAGCCGATACCGGAGGCGTTGACCAGCACGCAAGGCTTTGTGGCATGGCTCCGCAATGCTTTCACGACCGCTTGTGTGGTGCTGATACGACTGTCCCAAATAAGTCGCTTGCGTGCATCGCTCCAGCGCTTGTCCGCGATCGGCTCTCCAGCCAGATTGATGACAGCATCTACATCGTGAAAAACATTCCTCCACACGCCGTCCGAGCGAGGATCCCAGTTAATGCAGGTAGCTGGTGACGGCAGCAGCGCTCTCGCGGCAGTAGCATTTCTAGAAAGGACAGTTACGATGTGCCTATTAGCCAGTAGATCATCGACCAACGCTCGTCCGATGAATCCTGTTCCACCAGTTACGATGATTCGCATGGTGAAGCTCCGTTAGCGTGTCATGGTGTACAAGTTGTCCTCCCCGCACCGTGAGCAACGACGACATTCGGTCTAACCATAGAGCTAGCGGGTTATATTTCTTCTCATCACCTGTCGCGTAGCGACGACGGGTGCGGTTTCTAAAAGTCGAGGCACGACACTGCAACTCAGCACAGCAATCGAAGCTAAATAGACCACACTCATATCCATGCTGCTCCTCCTCCTTCTCAACATGACGAAATAGGATGCCGTGCACTGGGTGACTCAGTCACCAAGGAAACAGGTCTCTCGCTACTGCCCTCCGAAAGACCTGTCTACCTCAGCGGGCGACGCCGTGCTGAGGCATCAGCGCCACCTTTGCTCGGGACTTGCCTTCGGAATGCCTACGTCTGCCAACAAGCATCAGTGTCGGACGCCTGGCTCGGTATCAACCCTGCCTGGACAGCGCAACCGATTGTTCGGAACCATGAAATCGACAATTTCTTAACATTGAACAAGCCGACCATGCCGTTGCGCTGTTCCTCCACACCAATCACCCCAATGAAACCCAAGCTCCTCAAATTCTTTCATCAACACCCGCGCTCCCCGTACCGTCGGTAGTGGTCAAGAGGTAATGGATGAAATGACGAGAGGTGCTTGACATGATCGTTTAATGACACTGTGTTCTTTCCCATTGGTCAAATGTTATGTTCAATGTTATATAGGAATTCTACATCCGTAAAAGCTATATAACAATATCATTTGACAGTAGTTGTACATTAATCTATGCTCATTAAATAGTACTTAAAAAAGCATGAACACTCATAGAATACATAGAGTTGCAAAGTTGACAGGTCTCTCAAAAGACGTCATCAGAGCCTGGGAGCGCCGCTATGGTTTTGTCAAACCATTTAGAAGCCAAAACCACTACCGCACCTACACCGACGACGAGGTGGCCCTCCTGCGGTATGTGAAAGCTCAGATAGATCAGGGGCAGAGGATTGGGGATCTCGCCGCGATTGGTCGCGAAGGACTTGTAGCGGATGCGACTCGGACTGCCCGAACGGAAGCAGCTGAAACCACACCGTACGAGCGACTCCTAACCGAACTGATGGGATTACTCAATCCACTTAAACGCGAATCGTTTGAACGTCGTCTCAATGGAGCCGTTGCAGTCATTCCTTTTGAAGAAGCGCTCTATGGCATTCTCCTGCCTCTCCAAACTCGGGTTGGGCAATTATGGCATGACGGGCACCTCAACATGGGGGTTGAACATTACGTGACCCATCAGGTGAGCCAAAAACTGCTGGCGGCCATGAGCCATCTACCAGTTCATGAGACAGGGCTGAGTGTGGTGGTGGCCTGTCCCGTGGGGGAATTTCATGTAGTCGGAGCTCAAGCGGCTGCCTATCTTTGCGCGGCACACGGCTGTCAGACCTACTATCTTGGAGCCAACATGCCTCTGGATCAGTTGGCCATATTTTGCAGGCAGATCGCCCCGGATGTCCTATTGCTATCTGTGACTGTGTCACCACCTGCGCATGAATGGTCTTCGTGGATCGCGACACTTCGTGATCTCATAGCCCCGGATCGAACCGTCCTTATCGGAGGCGCCGGTGCACAGTCCCTCAATCTCTCCATCGAGGCACAGCCTATCGAAATCCTCAGTGACTTGCCGATGCTTCAGCAACGCCTGGCGATCCTGATGGCTAGACAGCAGGCAGATTCAGTAAGATAACAGTACTTGAAAATCTTACAGCGCGCATTCCGGCGGGGTGTTACTCTCGCGCAGCACTCGCAGCGCGGAGGCCGCTTTCTTGCGCGAGGAGAATCGCGCCTCGCTTTAACTTCGCATGGACACCTGCATCAGTGAGGGGCAGCGGCACCAGTCGCGCTCTCGTCTGGTGAGCTGTAGGGTGTGTCTGTTTAGCGATTGGGAAGTTGATGGAAGCAACTGAACTGGTCGATAAACAGCTTGTGAAAGCCTGGGCACGGTGGTCGCTCGTATGGCTCACCCTGTTCCCCTTCGTCGGCATCCTCGTTTCCATTCAGTTCCATATTCCCGAATTGTTTGACGGCATGCCCTGGTTCACGTTCGGCCGGCTACGCGCTGTCCATCTAGTGTAGTGATTCATGCTGTTCTTGTCTTATCTAGGGCGATCCTGGCCCGATTCACTTTCGCCAAGATCTCCTGTGCCGTCTTGGTCCACACAAACGGTTTAGGCTTGGCATTGCGCTGGGTCATGTACGCGTCAAT
>JBGTNJ010000021.1:0-87826 GCA_041743145.1 Nitrospira sp.
AAAGTTGAGACACTTGCGAGGGCGTGTGTTCAGCCGAGCGGCGATGGCGTTCAACTCCTGTTGGGTATAGCCCGATAGGTCGGTGCCCTTGGGCAAGTAGTGACGGAGCAGGCCATTCGTGTTTTCATTCGTGCCACGTTGCCAGGGACAATGGGGATCGGCAAAGTAGACACGGATCGTAAGGCGCTTGGCCAGTCGTTCGTGTTCAGCCATCTCTTTCCCACGATCATACGTCAGGGTTTTCCGAAGCAGTGCGGGGACATGCCGGAGTTTCTTGGTGAAGCCCTGGCGGGCGCTCGTGGCATCGGTTCCATTCATTTTGGCCAGGATAACCAGGCGTGTGGTTCGCTCCACCAGCGTGCCGACGGCCGACCCATTGCGGGTCCCCTTGAGCAAGTCGCCCTCCCAGTGACCGGGCACCGTGCGAGTGTCTACCTCGGCGGGACGCTCGGCAATCGGTGTCATATTGAGGATCTGGCCGCGGCGATCGCGACCGCGCGCCCGAGGACGACGCGCCTTGCGTGCCTGCCGCAATGCGGCTAACAGTTCACTGCGCAGCGCTCCGCGGGGCAATATATAGAGACCGACATAGATGGTCTCCGTCGAGAGGCGTTTGTGCATGTCGCCAGGATACAGGCGGCGGAGGCGGCCAGCAATCTGTTCGGGCGAGCAGCCCGCTGCCAGATGCCTCCGGACATACTGCCACAACCACGGGTCGTGGAGTTTCCGTGCGCGCCGTGGGTGATGGGCTCGGGCAGCCGCATGGCGCTGTGCCGTACAGGCGCGATACGGATGGCCGCGTGTGGTGTTTCGGGCGATCTCGCGGCTCACGGTACTCGGAGCCCGTCCTAAGATCCGCGCCATCGCGCGGAGCGAATAGCCGTGGGCCAGCCCCAGACTCAAGGTCTCACGTTCGTCGGCACTCAGATGGCAATACGATTTTGTACGCATGGCAACACCGTAGCCCATCTGGGCTTGCAGTGTTGCACTTGGAGTTAGAACTCAAGCTCTTTAAAACGACGCGTTTCATTAATCGGTCGCTCACGAGCAATAGGATTGCGACTGAAACGTATGATGTGAAGTGTCCCAGGTCAATGCCCGATCCCTGCAGATAGACGAAGCGATAGAAAAGCCCTCCAATGAAATACATGAAGGTTAGGGTGATGCAGACTTTGATAACTAATGGCCAGTCAGGTTTCACGCCAAATTTACCTCTCCGACCCCAATAGGGCTGTGTTCAAAACCGCACGTGGTATCTGGCTGCTGGTTAGCAAGGCGGCTTGTGTTATTGGCTGGGTAGCGATGCAGTGCTTTTCTGCTCCAGCGTCACGTAGATCTTCTCGTCGAAGACGTAGTAGCCGCCGTTGTCTTTATCGGTTGCAATACAGGCGTGTGAGAAGATGATGGCGCAGCCGAAGATATCGCCGATGACCCACCAAGACCAGGTTCTCGTCAGGGCCATGGTCTTTGGCTCATAGCCCTCCTTGGTGATGACAGCTTGGTGGTCGTCTTTTCGACTTAAGGAGACGGTTCCCGGTGCCAGGAGATGAACCCGGTCATCGATCACGACTTGGGAATCGAGTGGTGTGGTAAAGATGGTGACGGACTGATACCCCCCGTGCCACCAGCTTCCACAGCCGGAGAGTGAGACAAGTCCTACGAACAGTCCAATACTTCTGAGCCGTCGTTGGCTAGTTTTATACGTCATAGCGATCTCTCCTTGCAGATAGGTCTCCTGCGAGGCATTGTTCCACTGACCAGTTTGTTCTTCTAGCGGATTCGAAAATCTTGCAGGGAGGTCGGAGGAGGGGGGCCGGGTTAGATTTTCATCGCCTCGTTCACTTCGCGCAGCGTCGCACTGGCGACTGCAGCGGCTCGTGTGCTGCCGGCCTCGACAATTTCGTCGACGCGAGATGGCGCTTGCGTAAGCTTGGCACGCTTGTCCCAGATCGGCGTCAGCTGTTCCACCACGCGGTCTGCGACGAGTTTCTTGCAGTCGATACAACCGATCGCTGCAGTCCGGCAGTCTCGGTTGACTTGGTCTTTGACCGCTTGCGGCGAATAGATATTGTGGAATTCATAGACGGGACAGAGGTCCGGATTGCCGGGGTCCGTCCGTCTCACGCGCGCTGGGTCGGTGATCATGGTCTTGAGCTTTTGCCGGACGACCGGCTCGGTGTCGGACAGATTGATCGTGTTGTGGTAACTCTTGCTCATCTTTCGGCCATCGATGCCGATCACTTTGGGGAACTTGGTCAAATGTTCCTTCGGCTCAGGGAACACCGATGTCTTGTAGATGTCGTTGAATCGCCGCGCGAGCTCTCTTGTTAGCTCAAGATGCGGGAGCTGATCTTTTCCCACCGGCACGAAATCAGGCTTGTACAGGAGGATGTCGGCTGCCTGCAGGACTGGATAGCCGAGAAAGCCGTAGGTGGTGAGATCTTTCTCTTTGATCTCCTCCTGCTTTTCTTTATATGTCGGGTTGCGCTCTAACCACGAAACCGGTGTCATCATTGAAAGCAAGAGATGCAGGATGGCGTGTTCCGGAATACGAGATTGGATGAAGATCGTGGAACGTTCCGGGTCGATGCCGCCGGCAAGCCAGTCGATCAGCATCTCGCGAACGAATGTGCGAATGCGGCTCGTGTCGGCATAGTTGGTCGAGAGGGCGTGCCAATCGGCGACAAAGAAGTAGCAGTCGTATTCTTCCTGTAGAGCCTTCCAGTTTTCTAACGCGCCCAAATAGTTCCCAAGGTGCATGAGTCCGCTCGGCTGCATGCCGCTGAGGACTCGCCTTCGTGGTGCTGTCATTCGGCGACTCCTGGGCGAAGGCCGAGCGCGGTTGAGAGGATCGTACCGGACAGGCCTTTGGCAAAGGTTCCGGTGATCGTATGAATCACGCCCAGTTCTTTGTCGAACACGATCAGCCCCACGAGGATGAGCATTCCATACGGTTCTAATCGTGCCAACGCAATCGCCGGCTTGGGCGGGAGAACGGCGGTCAAGATGCGACCACCGTCGAGGGGTGGAATCGGAAGCAGGTTGAAGAGCGCGAGCAATACGTTGATCATCACGGAATACAGCGCCATGACCGCGATGGGGCGTAAGAACATAGTTCCAAGCAGGCTCGTCGACGCCTCGGCCTCGGTCGATCCTCGGAGCGATAAGGTTGGCTCGATTGTCAGGAGTGCAGCCAATAACAGCGCGCTTGCGACGGCCAAGAGTAGGTTCATCCCAGGTCCGGCTGCGGCCACTAAGGCCATGTCACGGCGAGGCTGACGCATATTCCGTGGGTCGATGGGGACTGGCTTCGCAAAACCGAATAGAAAGCTTCCCGGAAGCAGCAAACAAATTAAGGGGAGGATGACGGTGCCGAACGGGTCGATATGGGCGAGTGGGTTGACGGTGAGTCGCCCTTGAAGTTTCGCGGTTGAGTCTCCGCATTTCTCCGCCGTCCATCCATGGGCGTACTCATGGAGCACCATCGCGAACAAGAGGGGGAGTCCCATGTACGAAATCGTGTGAAGGATTTGTGAAAGAGAACTCATGAGAACTCGCTCAGTTCAATTGCACAAACTTACCCTGTTTCACCTGCAGAAGAAAGAGCGGACGGTGCAAGGTGCCGTCTGCTCCGAAGCTGGCTGGGCCGGCCAGTGTCGGCAAGTCCCGCTGGGTGGTGAAAAATTCTTGAAGGGCCTCTCCTGTTGTCGCCCCGTGACGGATTCCTTCGATGACCACTCTGGCTGCGTCATACCCCTGCATGGTGAAGAGCGAAGGAGTCGATTCGAAGCGTTTCCTGTATCGTTGAACAAAGTCCTGGACGGCGGGGTTCGGGCTGTCGACAAAGAAGCCGTCGACAAAGGTTGCCCCGTCGACTGTCCGATCGGCGGTGCGGACAAAGTCCTGTGAGTTCCAGCCATTCGTGCCCAGTAGGGGAACTTTGATGTCATGGAATGCCAGCTGGGCAGCGAGCAGGCCGATATCTTGGGAGCGACTCGGAATGAAGATCGCGTCGAACCCTGGAGTGTAGAGTAGCCGTTTTTCGGTTCGGCTGGCTGGTTTGCCGGTTGGGCGAGGAATCTCTACCGGAACTGACAGACCATACTTTTTGAGGTCCTCGGCCTTCAGTCGCTGGATTTGCGGTGCGAAATCCGTTTCTCCTTCCTTGAAGGCTTCGATGGCGATGATTTCCCCGTCGACACGATACACCTCCTGGGCGAAGAGTCGGGCAAGTTCCCGTCCATAGACGGTGTCAGGGTGGATGATGCAGAATCGTCGGTGCCCTTGCTCTTGTGTGGCGTAGGTCGCAATACGTTCGGCTTGCGATCCGTAGGTGAGCGATGTGCTGAAAAGGTAATTGCCCAATCGGCGGACATTAGGGAGAGTTGCCGCCGGCGTAATCAAGGGGATTCTGGTTTTCTGTGCCATCTCAGCCATGACCGGTAGATTTCTTGACAGCATCGGGCCGATCACGGCTAGCGGTCGATCAACATGGAGCAGGGTTGAGAGATCATCCAGAAAACCCGGCCGATCCCCGTCATGGTCCTTTACGATCAAGCCCACGGAAGGGCTGCCGGGTTGTTCGCGAGATTTTTCCACCGCGAGCTGAACGCCTTCCAAGACATCGGTGGCAAACGTCGACAGGTTCCCAGACAAGGGGAGGACGGCGGCGATGAGATACTGATTGGTCCTCAATCGTGACCGGATCAGTTGCAATGATTCGCTGGCTTTTTGAGTAAAGGGATGGACAGGAAATGCCCCGAGAAAATGCTGAGCCTCCCGTTCCGCCAGGTGGTCTTCACCCCGCCCGATGTAATCGTCGATCAGCCGAAGCGAGGCGATGTCACCGGGGTATGAGCGTGGGTAGGCATCGCGCACCCGGATCAACCCTTTCTTGTCTAACTTCTCTGCGACAAACTGCCGAATCTGTTCTCGGGTTTCTTTGACCTGTTCTTCAGAACCTCCAGTCATCCCTTCTAACAGTGTGTGAATAGCCCGCACATAGTCCTTCTTCTGAGCCAACGCTTCGGCCGTAAGTTGCTGTGCTTCGCGCTTGGTGACTGCGTCCAGCGTCGTCGTACGAACTTGGGTGAGCAATGGCAGTGCCAGGTCGACATTACCCATCGCCGCATGGGTCCGGGCCAGCAAGAGTTTACTTCGGTCCACAAGCTCGGATTCAGGGAATTCTGTGTGGAGTTGGTTGAGATAACGGAGCGCCTCGCCGTAGTTCTGCATGCCATAGAGGGCTGCACCTAATAGCAAGTAAGTGTCATCGAGATGTTCAGGTCGTGGGTTGGTGGTCAAGAATCGTCGCAAGATACTTGCCGCGGACTCGTGGTTGCCTTTCTCGATCAGTTGCTTGGCCTGGTTCAAAACCGGCGGATTCGGAATCAGGGGTTTGACGGTATCCGCTGCCTCAGCCTCACCTGAACGGGTCAACAGGGAGTCCATGGCGACGCACGCCGCAAGAGCTGTGATGACGATCACCAGCGGCCAGGTAGCAATGGGGGAGGGATGGTGCGAGTAGGCGAGCATTCCGTTCGATCAGCGGTAAGCCATACTGAAACTAGTATCGGAAAGGGTGTGACCTGTCAAGGAGAACTACTGCGTTCTCGTTGTGCCTACGAAGAAAGTTGGCTATAGTTTGTCATCTAATGACAATGATGACGGCTCACTCATCGGTTCTTCTGCTGGATCCTCTGGTTGAGCGATATCTCAGCCAGCTGCGAGTCGAGGGAGGGCTGGCGACCAATACGCTGGAGTCCTACCGGCGAGATTTGTTCCGAGTGCAACGTTACTTGTTGCGGCATCGACTCAACATGAGTGACTTCGTGTCACCACATATCATACGGTCGTTTCTGGCTTCACTGAAACAGGAATCCCTGGCGGCATCGTCAGTGGCTCGGATGCTTTCGGCGATGCGGGGATGGTATCGCTTCCTGGTTTGTGAAAAAATTCTCAAGACCAGCCCTCTCCGCGATGTGGCCACCGCGCGTCGCTCCGTGCGATTGCCCAAGACGTTGACCCTCCAGGAAGTGACGGCGTTGCTGGAGGCGCCAATTCGTGACCGTGCTGAGGATCGCCGTGACCGTGTGATGCTGGAATTGCTCTATGCGTCTGGGCTTCGTGTATCAGAGCTGGTCGGACTGACTCTTTCGCAGATCGATGTAGACCTCGGTTGCCTTCGTGTGATGGGGAAGGGCGCCAAAGAGCGAGTTGCGCCGATGGGACAGACGGCACGAGACTTGTTGATCGAGTACCTTGAGCAAGTGCGACCTGTCCTCCTCAAGCGTCGATCTTCTCGTAAGGTGTTTGTCAGTCGGCGGGGACGCGAGCTGACAAGGCAGGGGTATTGGAAATCACTTTCGTTGCGCGCGCGACGGGCGGGGATCTTCAAGCCCATCTCACCACACATGCTCCGCCATTCGTTTGCCACGCATTTGCTCGAAGGCGGCGCTGATCTCCGTGTTGTTCAAGCGATATTAGGGCATGCTGATATCGCGACGACCCAGATCTACACGCATGTGGACCGTCGCCGACTGAAACATGTTCATCGACAGTTCTTCCCTCGACAACTCAGTCATCGACGTTCAGGACGTTCAGATGGAGAAAGAAAGGTGAGGAGACAACAATGACGCGACGCGCATCACAGGTGATGTGCTGAGACGAGCATTACGCGCGGCCTGGTTGACAAGGAGAAATGGACTTGATACGCTCCGCGGCGGTTGTTAGGAAAGTCGGGCGGATAGCTCAGTTGGGAGAGCGCTGCCCTTACAAGGCAGAGGTCACAGGTTCGATCCCTGTTCCGCCTACCAACGAGCATAGCTCTGGTAAGGAGGGACGGGAAAATTCCTACAGGGATGAGGTTCCCTTCCTCGCTCAAGGGTTGATCGGCGACCGTTGATGTTGTCTTGTCGTTTTCGATGTTCCGCCATAACTAGATAATACGGGGCCGTCGTTCAGCCTGGTTAGGACGCCAGATTGTCAATCTGGAGGTCGCGGGTTCAAATCCCGTCGGCCCCGCCATTTTCCTCAGTGTTTGGTACAATCCACTTTGCCACGAACTGTTAAGAGCTCAAGAGGGAGAGGCTAGACTCGTATGTTTCAAGCCGGTCCGCTGGCAATCATTGCATCGCTTGGGGTCATCTCCAAGGTGGTTCTGTTGGTGCTGCTCGGATTCTCCATCATTTCATGGGCGATCATCTTTTACAAATGGGCGACCTTTCGAGCGGTCGACCTCAAAGACCGCCATTTCATGGCCTTGTTGCTGCGGGCACGAGATGTCGAAGAGGTGACGCGAAACGCACCACAGACAGCCGGAAGTCCCTGCGCGAAAATTTTCCATTCCGTGATCCAACGGTTGGATCAAATTCCGACCGCGTTCAGTGACAGTGGCTCGATGATCTTTGATCGACATGTGATGGAACGGACGGCGGCTCATCTCGCCCAGGGGCAAATCTCCAAGTTGGAATCGTATCTGCCGTTTCTTGCAACCACCGGGAACATTTCCCCGTTCGTCGGGCTTTTAGGAACGGTTTTGGGGATTATCGATGCTTTTCGAGAAATCGGCGCTCAAGGCACAGCGAGCATCGGGGCAGTTGCCCCTGGTGTTTCAGAAGCCTTGATTGCCACCGCAGCTGGATTGTTTGCAGCCATTCCTGCCGTCATCGCCTATAATTATTTTCTGACACGCATCAGACGTACCGCATTGCAGATGGATTCCGTCGTAGTCGAGCTGCTGGCCTTGATCCCGGCCCAGGGCAAGCCCACGGGCTCGGTGTCTGCTGGGGTTAAAGGATGATTTTTGAGACGAGGCAACGTCGATTTATGGCGGAAATCAACGTGATTCCACTCGTGGATGTCGTGTTGGTGTTGCTCGTGATCTTCATGGTTACTGCGCCTATGCTGTATCGTGGTATGGATATCAACTTGCCGACTTCCGCGACCAACACGATTAAGCCCGAGATGCGAGCGGTGCTTACCATCGAAAAGGATCAGCGTCTCTATCTCGACAAAGATCAAGTGGGCGTGGATCAGCTGGAGCGCAAGTTGCGCACTCTAAAGGCCGAACATGCTGACGTGTCGCTCTATTTACGCGCCGACCGCGATGTGCCTTATGGAGTCGTGGTTCAGGTGATGGATGGAGTGAAGAAAGCCGGTATCGAGAAGCTCGGTATGGTGACTGATCCTGCCGGACCAGAACGAATCACTGACAACACGGCCCCCGCCAAGTAACCAGTAGGATAAGGTTTACGGTGCAGGCTTGGACATCAGCCAGCATGTCTGCAGGCGATGAATGGCAGGCGACACTGGCTCGTCGCTTAGGCCGTGCTGTCTTCGTGTCCTTGGTGTTGCATATAGGAATATTGGCTATGCTAACCTGGGTCCGATTGCCTCGCCATGGTGAGCGGCCACTCACCTCCATCGAGATTTCCCTCGCGAGTCTCCCGACTCTTCCGGCGAAGGTTGTTGAACCCGAGAAGAATCAGCCGGTCAAAAAAGAAGTGGAGCGACCTAAGGCTGTTGAAAAGCCTAAACCAGTTGAGCGGTCGAAACGTGTTGAGCCACCGAAGCCTATCGAACAGCCTAAACCGGTTGAACAACCCAAAGCAGTTGAGCAATCAAAACCGGTTGAGCAGTCCCATCCAGTGGAACAACCCAAGCCCGCCCCACCTGTGAACGTCGCGCCAGCCCCTCCTCCGGTCCCTTCGGCTAAACGGTCGAATGATATTATGCGCGATGTCTTGAAAGACATTGAGTTGCCTCCGAATGCGCCAAAGCTCGGGGAGATCAGTCCGGAGGATAATCCAAAGAAAGCGCCGGCCATCAAGTTGCCATCAGTTCCGCTTGTGGCGGAGACGAAGGAAGCGGTGGGAAAACAGGCGGTCACGCCTCCGTCATCATCCTTAACGGAAGAGTTAGCGCAAGAATTGGATGAGGAACTCAAGAAGATCAAAAAGCTTGAGCTGCCTAAGGAGACACCTTCCCCTGCACCTCCCGCGGAGACGCCAGTCAAGCCTGCGCCGCGCGTTGAGGCGAAGGTGCCGAGTTTGAAGGCAGTTGATACGACTCTCAAAGTCCCAGGGATGGCCCCTGGATCGAATGCCTACCTCGCGTTAGTTCGCCAACGCATCAGTAGTGTGTGGAATGCGCCCCCGTTGGATGTGACTAACCAGGTCTATGTCGTCATTGTGCAATTCAGACTGCATCGAAACGGAACGGTGACCGGAGTTGCCATCGAACAGTCCTCCGGAAATGAGTATTTTGATTTGGCGGGGAAACGGGCGGTTCTGAGCGCGGTACCCTTACCCAGGTTCCCAGCCGACATCACCGATGCATATTTCGATGCTCATTTCACCTTTACCGTCGGAGAGACTCAAGGATAAATCATGACGTTTCGAACTGGTGTCATCGTCGGTTTCTGTGCATTGCTTGGTCTCGTGTGGATCATCGAATCCGGTGCCGCCGATGTCTTTCTTGAAGCCACGAGGTCGGATTTTCAGAAGATTCCTCTGGGGGTCGTGGGGATTGACCATGTCGGTGGTCCAGAGTCGCCCGAAGGACGAGCAAAACTGGGTAGCCGTATCGAGGAAGTGCTCAAGGGGGACGTGCGACGATCCTTGGTATTTTCCCTCGTTGACCTATCCAATCTCGGTATCAAGGCCGGTGGTCGGGGTGGAGAGCCACACCCCTCCTTCAAACAAGCTGCAGAGAACGGAGTCTCCGTGATTGTGTGGGGTAAGGCGGGGATGAAGACTGACACCAAGACTCCAGATGTTAGTATGGATGGGTACGTATATGACGCCGGGAGTGATGAGGTGGTGGGCGGAAAACGGTACGCGGGTTCGACGTCGGTGGTCCGGCTTATGGCCCATCGATTTGCAGATGAGTTGGTGTTTCGATATACGGGCGAGCCTGGCATTGCACGGACGAAGATCGCCTATGTTTCGCAGCAGGGAACAGCTCGTGAAATATTCGTGATGGACTATGATGGGTTCGAAGCTCGTCAGTTAACGACAGACGGTTTCTTGAACCTGATGCCACACTGGTCCCCGGATCGTCGCTTTCTCGTCTTCACCGCCTACCGTAATCGGAACACACAAGAAATTGATATGATAGAACTAGCGACAGGGAAGCGCTGGACGTTGGTCTCGCAAGGAGGGCTGAATATCACCCCAGCGCTCTCTCCCGATGGGCATTTTCTCGCCTATTCGTCGAGCCATGAGGGAAATGCTGAGCTGTACCGTTTGGATACGCGCACAAAGGTTGTTCAGCGGCTGACGACGAATGCAGGAGGGGATCTTTCTCCATCCTGGTCCCCCTCCGGACGAGAGTTGATCTTTACCTCTGATCGAAGTGGAGGCCCACAGCTTTTCCTCATGAGTGCGGACGGAGCGAATGTGCGTCGGTTGACCTTTGACGGGGACTATAATGCTGCTCCGGCCTGGTCTCCTCGAGGAAATTGGATCGCGTACGTGTGCAGGACTCTCAAAAAAGAGTACAAGCTCTGTTTGATCACGCCCGATGGACAGAAGCGCATGCAATTGACGACCGGGCCAGGAGTGGACGATTCTCCATCGTGGTCGCCGGACGGGCGTCATCTCGTCTTTAGCTCGACGGCGGATGGCAAGAGCCAGATCTATATGATTAATGCAGACGGCAAAGATCTTGAGCGCATCACATTCACAGGGACTCACAACAGCGCACCGACATGGTCTCCCGCGTCGTGATTTTCGGGAAGGCATTGACGGCAATCATCCTCCGCTGTATGTAAGAGGAGATATCCTACAGGAGGGAATCAATCCCATGAAAAAGTTACCAGCCATTTACCTACCACTGATTCTTGGTATTCTCGTCGTGGTGACCCCTGCCTGTTCGAAAAAGGCGGTTCAATCGGGTGGAGATGCCCAAACCCTTCAACAAGAGACAGCCAAGAGTGGGACGACGAGAGAAGGAACTAGAAGAGGAGGGGTCAGCCCGAATTTTCCAGACACGGCATTCTCCGGTCGAAACGATTCGAGTAGTTTGCGAGGATTGGATCGTGACCCTTCTGAAGAACGGCTCAGTAGCGAGGCAGGTAGCAATGGCGGTTTAGGCGGCAACGGTGGTTCCGGGAGTAACGGGAATAGGTTGATGGCCAAATCCGATCCGGGTGCCGCTGCTCGTCAGTTGGCTGAAATACGGGCCGAACAGATCGCATCGGCAGCCGCAGAACTGCGGGATGTTTTTTTCGCATATGACAGTTTTTCGATCACGGACGAGGGACGTCACGCGCTCTCCAACAATGCGGAATGGATCAAGTCCAATCCAAACACGCAGTTGAAAATCGAAGGACATTGTGACGAACGAGGCACGTCAGCCTACAATTTGGTGTTGGGCGAGAAGCGCGCGAAAGCCGTGCGGAACTATCTCGTTGAGCTAGGGGTGGCGCCCGATCACCTCTCGGTCGTCTCGTATGGCAAGGAGCGGCCGTTCTGCACTGAACATGCAGAATCGTGTTACTCGCAAAATCGTCGTGGGCACCTCGTCGTTCGGACTGGGAATTGATGCGCGCATGGTAATGATTCACCGGAACGTGCCCTGATGGTCGACAGTGGCTTAGAGGTCAGGACATGTCGCTCCAACGATTAATGACTTATGGTGCCCTCCTGGGTGTTGCGATGATAGGTATTGTGCTGCCTAGTTGTGCGCAGCAGTCCGACCTCAAAAAAACAGAAAAAGATTTTAAGAATCAGCTTTCACAAACGAGCGCAAAGCAGAGTCAGGAACTATCGACGCTACGAGAACAGGAGTTACCGCAGTTACGGGGAGAACTGGAAAAAGCGCTGTATTTGGCAAAGGATCTCCAGGCCAGGCAAGATGACCTCAAACATCGTTCGGCGCAATCGGAGCAACAGACAAAAAAGCTGGAGCAGCTGGCGACAAAACTGGAAACCGATAGCAGTACCCGTTACTTGTGGGCGCAGAAGAGTTTTGAGACTCAGGATGCGAAAGTTTCCGCCAGGCTCGATGAAATATCTAAAGCTATGGAAGCACTCAGGAAGGACATCATTGAGGTTGTTCAGCGTACGAACGAAAATCTCACGAAGCGAGTAGATGCGAAGCTTGATGAGCAACGACGGGAGTCGGCGGAAACCCGTAGCAGGATCGAACAAGTTTCTCAAAAATTCGCTCAATTCAATCAGGCGTTGACAGGATTTCGGGAAGCTTTGTCTGGCCTAAATGATCGGGTGGGTGCAGGGGAGCAGACCGCCAAAAGCCTCACCACAAAGATCGAAGCCGATTCAAAGGCCACAGCTGCGCATGCGGAGGATATCAATCGAAGCGTGGTCTCTGTGACCAAGGTGCTTGAAATCGTCGGGAAGAAAGTCACCGCTCGTCTTGACGAGCAAGATAGCCGAATCGATGCGCTGGCGAAAACGGTGGAGCACGTCTCAAGTAAGCCTGCGGCGCTTCAACTGGGGGCAAAATCAGCGCAGCAGTCGACCGGATCCAACGAGCCTACAGCTGAAGGTGAGCAAGGCGCAACAGCTCCTGGTGAGTCGGGGGCGACGACTGCTAAAACAACGATCGTTCCCCCTCAAGAGTCATTCAAGTCTGAACTTTCTCAGGGAAGTTCCGACTCCCCGGATCGGGTTCGTTATGACCGGCTCTTGACCATGTTTCGAGACGGAGATCTCGAAGGCGCTCGGCAAGGGTTCACCGGCTTTCTCTCTGAATATCCCAACTCGAGTCTTGCACCGAATGCACGGTTCTGGCTGGGCGAAACATACTACGGCAAGAAGGATTTCCAGAAAGCCATCGATACCTACGACAAGGTGGAGATCGATTATCCGAGCAGTGAGAAGGTGCCCGCCGCGCTTCTGAAGAAAGGGTATGCGTATCTGGCCATGAAGGACATGAAGCGAGCCTTGTCGACATTCAAGCAGGTGGTCACGCTGTATCCTGGGAGTGCAGAAGCAGGAAGAGCATCGGACAAGTTGGCACAACTCAAGGAGGCGCGTTAACACCATGGGCGTTCGTCCAATGCTGTCGGGTCTTGTCGTATGCGGACTGTCGATATCGGCGGTGGATTTTGTCGGATGCGCACGACATGCAGATTTCATCGAAGCTCGTCACCAGCTCTCGACGGTTGCGAAAACACAAGAGCAGGATCGTCAGCGGATGGATGCGGTGATGCGTCGGCTGGAGGCGATCGAAAAGATCAAGGATCCAGAGGCAACCAAGGCACGGTTTGATGATCTCTCCACCCGTTTTCAGAAAATGGAAAATCGCCTTGCCAAATTGGAAGATACGACTAGTCGGTCAGCGGCAAAAGTGGATCCTCCGGCTGAGTCTCGTGCCGTCAAACCCGTTAAGACGATCCCGCCGGCCGAATCGATGGCGATCGTCACCGGAATTACCCCAACCTCGGCGTTCAACCTGGCGTATAATGATTACCTCAATGGAAATTACGAGCTCTCGGTAGCCGGGTTTCAACGATTCGTGAAGGATTTTCCGGGTACCTCGTTGACACCGAATGCGCAATACTGGTTGGGTGAGTCGTATTACAATCTGAAAGACTACGGACGGGCGATCCAGACATTCGATTCTCTTGTGGCGGAATACCCGGGAAACGAAAAGGTACCCGCCGCGCTCTATAAGCTTGGCTTGGCCACGGCTGAGACCGGTGATCTTGCGAAGTCGAGAAAACATCTGAAGCGAGTGCTCGAAGAGTTCCCCTCATCGGATGAATCAAAATTGGCCAAGAATAAATTGGCCGAAATCCGATGACCGTCGCCGTCGCGCGCCGTCCTGCCCTTCCAACCATCGCAGCATTCAAGTGGAGCGTGTTGCCGTGCTGACAACTGGCGGCCGTGGCAAGATCTGTATCCTGCCAGAAGAGGTCATCGGCCGTATCGCAGCAGGAGAGGTTGTCGAACGTCCCGCAGCGGTCGTAAAAGAGCTTCTTGAAAACAGTATCGATGCAGGTAGCCGCGCGATTACGATTGACGTGAAGGATGGCGGTCTCTCTCTGATCCGGGTGACTGATGACGGAGAGGGCATGAGCCGGGAGGACGCACCCCGCGCGTTTGACCGCCACGCTACCAGCAAGCTTCAGTCGGATTTAGATCTCTGGTCTATCCGAACGATGGGTTTCAGGGGGGAAGCATTGCCGAGTATTGCCGCGGTGGCGCATGTTCGCTTACGTACGGCGACTCGTTCGGCCGAAGTTGGAACAGAGTTGGAAGTCGTGGGTGGGTTGGTCGGGAAAAGTACCGACGCTCCTCCCGTGACCGGGACTCGAATCGAAGTTGCGGAATTGTTCCATAGCCAGCCGGCGCGTAAAAAGTTCCTGAAGTCCATCGCTACGGAATGTTCGCACATCACTCGGGTGGTGCAACAGGCGGCGCTGGCTTGGCCGTCCATTCAATTCCGTTTGACGTACAACGCCCAGGAGATGATGAACTATCCGGCGGTGCTCTCAGAGATGGACCGGATCGCCCAGGTGTACCGGCCTGCGTTTCTCGATCAATGCTTGTCGCTCCAGGCTGCTCTTCCGGGTGTTGCCATCAAAGGATACATTGTCGATGCGATCTACGCGAAGTCGTCACGCACACCCCAAGAGTTGTTTGTCAATCGTCGCCCGATTCGAAGCCTGGCGGTGTCTCACGCCGTAGGAGAAGGCTACGGATCTTTCGTCGCCAAGGGGTGTCATCCACGATTTGTGCTGTTCTTGGAGGTCGATCCAGATTGTGTCGATGTCAATGTCCATCCTGCCAAGCGAGAGGTGCGATTCTCCGACAACGAAACCGTTCATCAGCTCGTCCGACGGGCCGTTCGCCAGGCATTGAGCAGGGGAGAATCGACAGATAACTCGAGCGAGGGCGCCCGATTCCCCGGTACCAGCCTTTCCAGCTCTCGTTCGGTCGCTGAGCCTTCACCCGTGCCCGAGTCTCCCCCGACGAATTCGACGTTGCCCGCATGGCAAGGTTCTGAAACTCAGTTGGCGTTCGTAAGCGAAGCGGCAGAGCCCTATGCTCGCGTGCCATCGACTGAGGTGATCCCCCTGGGACAGATCAACCGTACCTTCCTTGTGGTGCAAGTCGGCGGCGACTTGACCGTGATCGACCAGCATACTGCCCATGAGCGTGTCCTGTTTGAACGACTGTTCCGAACCTGGACGACCCGTAAGATTGAAGCCCAGGCACTGCTCATTCCCGATCCGGTTGAGCTGTCTCCAGCTCAGGCCGGTTTACTCAAGCGGTATCAGAGCGATCTGGAGAAGTTAGGAGTGGAGATTGAGCCGTTCGGCGCTTCAACAATTCTGATCAGATCGACGCCGGTTGGTCTTGGTCGAATCGATGCGGGAATCTTTCTCCAGGACCTCTTCGAGGATCTCACACAATGGGACAGCATTGCCAGTCTGGAGGCAAGGGCTCGCTCAGTGTTAGCCTCGATGGCATGCCATGGTGCCGTGCGCGCTGGGCGTCCCATGAGACTGGAGGAGATCAAAGCGTTGGTTGAGGAATGGCAGAGTGAAGGAGAGATTACGACTTGTCCTCATGGGCGAAGAACGTCGTTTCGTCTCACGACGGATGAGCTGGAGAAAGTGTTTGGACGAGTTGGCTGGTAGACGATCATGGATAAGAAAGGCGAATGAGATGAGTGGGGGGAATCAAGGTCCCCGAATACGACAACCAGCTCCTCTTGCGTGAATGTATGCTTCCAGAAAATCTACGCCGCTATCGTCCCTTAGTAGTGCTTCTGGGGCCGACTGCTGTTGGGAAAAGTCGGGTAGCGACGCAGGTGGCCAAACATTTCGATACCGAGGTTCTGACGGCCGATTCTCGTCAGGTGTACCGTGGGATGAACATCGGGACGGATAAGCCCACGGCTGCAGGGCGACAGGATGTGCCGCATCGGCTTATCGATTTGGCCGATCCCCACGAGGTGTTCAATGCTGGGTGGTATCGCCGCGTCGCACTAGACGAAATCGACCGACTGTACGCTGCGAACCGGCTGCCTTTCGTGGTCGGTGGCACAGGGTTGTACATCAAAACGTTGGTGAGAGGCCTCTGCCCCGCACCTCAGGCCGATCCCCTTGTGAGGGCAGACCTGAAGAAGTTGCGAGAAGCGAGCGGCAGAGCCGGCCTCTATGCCGAATTGATGCGCGTCGATCCTGAAACAGCAGCCCGGCTGCATCCGAATGATGAATCGAAGGTGATGCGGGCGCTGGAGGTCTACCGATTGTCAGGCCGTCCGATGTCAATCATGCACGATGAACATCGGTTTCAAGAGAAACTGTTTTCGGCGCTCCTGATCGGACTCCAACGAACCAAGGAAGCACTCTATCGAAGGATTGAAGAACGAATCGATTGGCAGCTGACTCACGGAATGGTAGAAGAGACGCGATCGTTGCTTGACCAAGGATACGGGTGCGGGCTCGCTTCCATGAAAGGTCTTGGCTATCGCCAGGTCGGAGCCTTTCTGGCGAATGAGTATGACTATGAAGAAATGGTGCGTCGGTTCAAGCGCGATACGAGACGTTTTGCAAAACGGCAGATGACCTGGTTTCGAAAGGAATCTGGAGTCGCATGGTTGTCGATCGAAGAGAGCGAGCCCTGTGAGCGGACAGCAGAACGAGTGATCGCACTCATGGAGCAGTTTGTGAGGACTCTAGAAGCACCAGCACAATCCGCTGCGTTGCAGCAGACCACGTTGGAAAAAGGATGTGTATGAGGATGAAGAAGAGCCATAGGCAAGCGACGGTCGGTGTGATCGGGGGAAGCGGGCTCTATGATATTGAAGGGCTCACAGCAACCCGATCAATTCGGGTGCGAACGCCCTTCGGAGCTCCCTCCGATGCGATTACGGTAGGCACGTTCAGGGGTATTCGAGTGGCCTTCCTCTCCAGGCATGGGCGAGGGCATCTGTTGAATCCAAGTCAGATCAACTATCGTGCGAACATTTTTGCGCTTAAGTCTCTTGGTGTCTCGCGCGTCATCTCAATCAGTGCCGTCGGCAGCATGAAGGAATCGATTCAACCAGGAGATGTCGTGGTGCCGGACCAGTTCATCGACCTCACGAGGCGCCGCGCGTCGACATTTTTTGAGGACGGAATCGTGGCGCACGTTGCCTTTGGTGAGCCGGTGTGTGCCGAGCTGGGAGAGTCGCTTTTCGCGTCCGCAGAGCGAGTCGGGGCCAAGGTGCATCGTAACGGCACCTATCTCTGTATGGAGGGTCCGCAGTTTTCGACTAAAGCGGAATCACGGCTCTACCGGCAATGGGGTGTCGATGTGATTGGGATGACCAATATGCCCGAGGCCAAGCTGGCTCGAGAAGCGGAGCTGTGTTACGCGACCGTGGGCTTGGTCACCGACTACGACTGTTGGTACGAAACGGAAGAGGCCGTGACGGTAGAAGCGGTATTGTCCACGCTCCATCAGAATGTTGCGCTCGCGAAACAGATACTTGGTGCGGTGATGCCGTCCTTTGCCCATCCGATAGAGTGCACCTGCCATCGAGCGTTGGATCATGCCATCCTCACGGCACCGAAACGAATTCCCACAGCGGTTCGGAAGAAGCTCGCCGTGCTCATTGACCGTGCTCTGCGGCCACAGAAAGGAGTCCGTTAGTCATGGGGAAATTGCTAGTTGTCGGATCGGTCGCGCTTGATACGGTCAAGACTCCCTTCGGCGAAGGGACCGAGATCCTGGGAGGGTCGGCTACTTATTTCTCAACAGCCGCCAGTTTTTTTACGTCGGTGGCGCTTATCGCCGTGGTTGGAGAAGACTTTCCCCAACAGCATGTCGCGTTTCTCAAGAGTCGGGGGATCGATCTCACGGGTTTGGAGCGGCGCCCCGGAGCAACCTTTCGGTGGAAAGGGGAATACACGCACCAGCTGAACGAGGCGCATACCCTGGATACGCAGCTTAATGTGTTCGAGACGTTTCGCCCTCAGATCCCCGAAGCCTATCGGGAGCCGGACGTTTTATTTCTAGGGAACATCCATCCGGAGTTGCAACTCGATGTGCTGCAGAAAGTTCAACGCCCGGCCCTCGTGGCGTGCGACACGATGAATTTCTGGATCAATGGTCAACGCGAAGCGCTGTGGAAGGTGTTGGAGAAGGTCGATGTCCTCATCATCAACGACGGCGAAGCTCGAGCACTGGGCCAAGATTCCAACTTGGTGAAAGTCGCGAAGCTTGTGCTCTCACGTGGTACCAAACATCTGATCGTGAAGCGCGGAGAGTACGGTGTCCTCATGTTCAATGACAATCAGGTGTTCAGTGCTCCGGCGTTTCCGCTTGAAGACGTACGGGATCCAACCGGAGCGGGCGATACCTTTGCGGGAGGATTCTTGGGATACTTGGCGGCGACGGGGAATCGCTCGCCTGAGGCGATGAAGCAGGCGATCATCTTTGGAAGCGTCATGGCGTCGTTTACAGTAGAAGCCTTTAGTCTTGACCGATTGCGAATCCTGGATTACAAAGAGATTCAGGCTCGGTTCTCAGAGTTCAAGCGGTTGACGCATTTCGAGGATATTCGATGAACAGGGCGAACGGGTGGTGTGATCGGATGAATCGGTCCTTTCTGCCGATATGTTTAGGACTCGTAACTACCCTGGTAGGATGTGCAAGCGACAAAGACGCCTTGCGGAAGTCGCAAGGCTTTTATCAAGAAGGCGTGGCTAGTCTCCCGGGAGATCGTCAGAAAGCCTTCGTGTCGTTCCATAAGTCCGTCCAGTTGAATCCGACCAACAAAGAGGCACGGTACGCCCTAGGACATGTGTATGCCCTTCAAGGCAAGCTGTCGCTTGCCGAAGAGCAATTTCGCCAGGCGATTAAGATTGATGAGTCCTATTCCGAAGCACATACCTATCTCGGGCAAGTCCTTGCGAATCAGGATCGGTGGGATGAAGCTATTGCGTCCTATAAGCTGGCACTCGTGAATCCGCTGTATCCAACGCCAGACTTGGCTCGATTCCATCTCGGTCGCGCGCTCGCGCATCAGGGCGACCTTCAGGGGTCGATGGAGGCCTTTGAGGATGCGGTCTCGGCCAGCCCTCCGAGCGTCCCGCCGGCTATGACTCATCTTGAGCTCGGACGGGTGTATTATAAGTTGGGCTACGCAACTCAAGCCCGTGAAGTCCTGAAGAAAGTCACGACGATGGACAAAGGCGGAGATCTGGCGGCGGCAGCATCGGAACTCTTGACTCGATTGAAGTAGGAGACCTATGGAGTCGGTTGGCGAATTCTTCAGGCAAGTTCGAGAGACTAAAGGGTTGACCGTCGATGAGGTGGCGTCCAAAACCCGCATTCGTACGGATTTCGTCAAGGCGCTGGAGGACGGGAATTTCGCCAAGTTGCCCGACCAGGTATTCGCTCGGGGGTTTGTGCGTTCCTATGCTCGATCGCTGGGCTTGGATGAAGAGGATGCAATTCATCGCTTTATCCAATCCGCTGGATCTTTCTACGAGAAGCAGGACGAACGAGAACGGCTGAAGATTCGGCAGGTCGAAGAAGATCGGAAGCGCCAGGCCAATCGGAAGGCGGTCGTCATTGCGATTGGTATCGCTGTGCTGACGCTGATCTTTCTCCTAAGCCGAGAGCAATCGGCTGTATTTCGGAATGGGCCACCCGAACAAGCTTCGGCAGGGAAACGGACGTCTCAAGCGGTCAAGGATCTTCCGGAAACGAGTGTCCGCGGATCGGAACATTTGGCAGAACTTCAGAAGCCAAACGAGGTGCCAGCCGGCACATCAAAACCCACGACTGAAACGCTGCCAAAGCACGAACCAAACCAATCGGCGGCGGCGGTTTCTAAACTTGAGCCACACGTTGTGTCCACGGTATCGACGGTGTCTCCTGGCAGTGATGGCCCATTGGCGGGATTATCATTGAACGCTGCAGGGGATCAGGGTGATGGACAGCTTGTGCTGGATCTCGAAGCCACGGAGTTAAGTTGGGTCGTCGTACAGATCGATAATGGAAGCCCTCAGGAATCACTGCTCCGACCTGGCGAAAAGTCCCATTGGACGGGGCAGGATCAATTCATCCTAACCCTCGGGAACGCCGGAGGGGTCAAAGCTGAATTGAACGGCAAACCACAAAAGCCATTTGGACCGAGTGGAAAAGTGGCCCGCGACATTGTGTTAAAACGATAGCACCGTCTTACCACCAGGTCCCCCTAAGCGTAATTCCTCGCAACCACGGATGAGGCAGAGATGGTCTCTTTGGGGCGCAAAGGTGTCATGAAATTGCTTAAGACATGGAACGAGGTGATGGTTAGTCACATAGGTGCCGAGATTTTTTCATGCCCTTCTGTAGGTTGTTGTTGGCATACGATTTGATCTTTAATGAGGGAAGAGAAAGGCGATTGAGTGTATCAGCGGGGATGTTTCCTTGACAGAAATTCAGAGGCATTGATATAGTCCAACGGTTTCATCTGGCTATAGAGAGCGGAGAATACGAGTCGGAGGTCTGGAGCTGAATTCAGGCCGGTGGGTTTAACACAAAGGAGGACGTGTGATGGGGTATCTGTCCAAGTTTCTGGGTATTAGTGCGGCGCTTATGCTCCTCTCGGTCTCAGTGGTTGGAGCCGAAGAAAAAGATCCTTTGAAGTCTCGAGTTCCGGCTGATCAGATGGCTGATGCTAAAGGGATGAAGAATCCGGTCGACGTCACTCCGGAGAGCATCGCCAAAGGCAAGGCGTTGTATGATGGCAAGGGCACCTGCTTCAATTGTCACGGCAAGGCCGGGGATGGTCAAGGTGAAGCTGGTAAAATTCTTAATCCCAGCCCGCGGGATTTCACTAATTGCAAGTTCCACAAAAAACGGAAAGATGGTGAGCTCTTCTGGGTAATTAAGAACGGCAGCCCAGGCACGGGGATGGTTTCCTTGATCCCGGCTGCGATCACGGAAGAAGAGGCGTGGGCCATTATCAACTACGAGCGGACCTTCTGCAAGAAGGACTAATTCCTGAGTGGATTCTTGTGAGCCGACTTGTAAGGGTGGGGAGGGAACTCTCCACCCTTCTTGCTTCTAAATTCGTAAA
This sequence comes from Nitrospira sp., assembly GCA_041743145.1. GTDB lineage: Bacteria > Nitrospirota > Nitrospiria > Nitrospirales > Nitrospiraceae > Nitrospira_D. The sequence goes on from JBGTNJ010000021.1 coordinate 21,040, forward strand.
GATAAAGCCTTCCTCTCTCTGACGACTGCTTGTTCAGCACAAAATATTCTCTTTATCGATAGCTGAAATCCGCGGCTGCACGGCCATTTGTGTGCGATCCCCTCCATAAGGGGGGTCGCATGAAGAAGGGCCTTGGACGCTTGCGCTGTGGATACAAAAAAGGGTAGAGTCCGCCCGTTGTATTTGGATCGAGAGTAGAGCTCCAACGAGGTGACAACCACATCGGGCCGTCTGTTTTCATAACTTTTGTGAAGAGGAGGGCGACTATGGGCAGCCTATGGCCGTGGGGGAAGTGCCGCGTAGCAGTGGTAACGGTATCGCTTGCGCTCCTGTCGACGGGCGCCATTGGGGGCATCAACTCCGGGGTAAGTTATGCCGGAGAAAGTGCTTTGCCGCCTGGTGTTGCGGCAGTTGACATTGAGTATAACGGTCGCATTACGGTGGGTGGGGAGCCTGTCACTGCCGCAATCAATACTGCCAAGAAAAAAGGCGTCATCATGTTTGACGGCACGGCAGGCGAAAGGATCAGCATCGGCTTTAACGGTGTTTCGCTCACTCAGTTCAGGGTGGCATTGTATGGGCCGGATAGCGCGGTGGTCCCAACTCAGGTGTCAGCCGTGCAAAACTACTATGCGACCACACAGCGAGAACTCTCCTCCCAAACGAAGGTCCAAACGTCAACCACGGCCTATAAGTTCACAGATGACGAGTCGGGTAGTCTGATCTCCTCCAGTCAGATGAACGGAGCGAGTCTTGACTTCGTCGAGTTGCCCGCGACCGGAACATATACGATCCTCCTTGATCCCCTTAGCGAATACACAGGGAGTGTGTCTATAGCTGTTTCAAGCGCGCTGAGTGGCGAAATCGTCCCCCAAGGTTCAGCGGTTGCGGTTGACATCAAGCGGGTCGGGCAAAACGCTTACTATACCTTCTCAGGTCAAAGCGGCCAAACGGTGAGTGTGCAGTTAAGCGATGTCACGATTCGAAGTGGGTATTTCTCGATTCTTAAACCAGATGGCATGCCATTGGGCAAGCCGACCTCGTTTGTGTCTGGCGGCGCCATGATTCCGGGGCAGGTTCTTCCGACTTCCGGGACCTATGCCATCCTGATCGACCCGGATCTCAGTTATACCGGGAGAGCCAAGCTCGCGCTGTATAATGCTCCAGAACTGACCGGTTCCATCATGATCGACCAAGTGACGGTAACACCGACCCTAACCGTGCCAGGCCAACGGGCGCGCTATACCTTTGACGGAACAGCGGGCCAATGGGTGAATCTCGGTCTGACTGGGGTGTCGATTGCCACGAGCACCGTGTCCATACTGAAGCCGGACGGCAGCAAGTGGTCATCGACCACCATCGGTTCGAGCGGCGGCAGTCTCGATCCTTTGACGGCTTTGCCAGAAACGGGGACGTATACCATCACGGTGGAGCCGGTTAGTAACTATACCGGCAGTATGACGCTCGCGCTTTCTTCTCCAGTCACAGGGACTCTGGCCCTTGATGGCCCATCGGTGCCGGTCAGTCTCACCAAGCCAGGCCAGACGGCTCGCTATACGTTCAATGGTAAGGCTGGGCAATGGGTCAACCTCGGGCTGACTTCAGTGGATATCACCTCGAGCGCGGTCACGCTTATGACCTCGGAGGGGACCATCCTTGCATCCACGGCGGTGGGTACAGCTGGAGGGGCACTCGAAGATCAAAACCCCTTGCCGACCACCGGCACTTACACAATTCTCGTTGACCCGAGCAGCAGCTACACCGGGAAAATGACCATGACCCTCTCAACGGAGGTGTCAGATTCTCTAAAAATTGACGCGGCTCCGAGAGCCATCATGATCAGCAGGGCCGGACAGAACGGGCGCTATACGTTTATGGGTACCGCCAATCAACAGGTGACGATCAAGGTTACTAAAAATACGATTGGCAATGTGAACGTGAGTCTTTATTCTCCAAACGGCGTCTTGCAAACCGGGGTGACGAACTCAGCGGGGAGCTTTACACTGAAGCCCGTGACGCTGGCGACCTCGGAGACGTACATCATCACGATCAACCCGCCGATGCCTGACACCGGCAGCATTCACATGCAGGTGACCAGCCCATAGAAGCGGTGGTTCAGCAGAGGGTAGAGTCACGCTCCGATTGAGATCGTGACAGATCGAAAGAGGGTGGGGAGTAACTTCCCACCCTCTTTTTTTTGGTAAGGCGAAGGATGATGGTGGACCAAGCCTGCGCTGAGGGTCTCCGGGGAAATAGCTGAATCGGAGTGCGGCGCCGAGCGTGATTCCAGATTCGACCCCAGAGGCGGAAGATGATACCGCAACCCGAAGTGTTCCGAGCCAATATGGGAACTACAACTTGACTTCACGACCAACTACTATTTGAGCTGCCGCAGACGAACAGCTACCTCGCGCGCAACCGATAGGAGTGGCTCCAGGTAGTCTGTTCGCGACTTGCCCATGGGTCGTACGCTCAACGTAACGGAGTGGGATCCGGTGACGAGCTGAACGGCGACGGCACCCGTCTTTTCGACATTGTAGCGGGCTTTATCCCCAATCTGGACCGGTGTGTGCGGCTTCAGAATGGTCACCTGGTCGTATGACTCTGCCGGCCACAATTGTATCGTCAGCATGGCCACCCCTGGGTTCGAATAAAGACACGTGAGTTGCTCCGTATCACCACCCGGGTGTTCGGTGCCTGCTCCGATAACCCGACCGGCGCCTTGAATGTCCAGAACATCGCAGGCGCGAACATCTTGCCCTGCCCATCCCTGCGGCACCCCCTCGGCTACACTGGCCACCAGTGCCAAGACTAGCAAAGTCACTCTAAGCTTTGCGTAAGAAAGGGACATGTGACGATCCTCCAATTACCGTTGATCGTAGCGCTTCAGGAACAGCGGACCGCATTGTGTGCGGACATATCCCAGCGCTCATTGGGCACGCAGCAGGAGAAAAGCCGAGGGGCTAGATCGATTCACATAAAAACCAGGATCCACAAGTTCCGTCTCTAGAACACGCCCTAATCTTCTGGAGCAATACGCCATAGAGGTTGCGGTGTCAATGAGTTTTGTCCGTGAGGCGACCCATCATGGGTGCTAATGCGGTGCTTAACTAGCATTCTTCCCTTAGCCATGCCAATTGAGGGAGGATTTCATGTTTTGACCGGCCATCTAAACGCCGTTGCGTCACAGGCTCCCTGCCCACAGCGGAAGTTGATGTCTGATATTGTACTGTGCATTACGAGCCCCGGTTCGATTCTCGACGTACGACCGGCGTTAAAAGTGCGGGTTAGGGCGCTTCTGATGCGGCGAGGGAGGGCAGTGTGGTGAGGACCACGTCGGCGGCTTTATCCTCCGGGCTCAGCAGCGGAATGATTTGGGGATGTTGCACCGAGCCAAACTTTGATTTTGACGCCCAGGCGACCTTTTGGCGTGCGAATCCGCCGATCTCCCCGAGGGTGACTTTCCCATCATGGTTCGTATCCGCCTCTCCTCGAAGACCTCGCAACAGATAATAGGTGAAGAGACCGTGCCGATGTGCGTCGTCGTCGAGGCCTTTGCCGAGGCCCTCCACAGCGATCAAGCGGATTGCCTTGTCCCCGTGTAAATCCCATTGCGGTGTGACGGTCGTCTTGGGATGATCTTGTATCTGGGAGATTTTTCCTTCGAAGACAAGGATGGCCTGTCGCGGGTTGAGTTTCGCGAAGACTGATTCGAGCGATTTCAACCGGTACAGGGTTGTCGCAGCCTTTGCTCCATCATAGGGGACCAGCATGATCTCTCCTGCCGGAGATACCATGGCGTGACCAGAAAAATAGACAATGACAATTCCGTCCTTCATGGGACGAGTCGGGAGCCATTCACGGATCGCCTTCTCGATCTGTGAATAGGTTGCCTTGCGATCCGTCAAGATAGAAATGTTGGAGGATGGAACGCCCCCGAGAATTTGAAAATACTTGGCGACGGTTTTCGCATCTTGCGACGCATACTTGCGGGACTGTATCTGTTGGTTGAGATAGGAACTGAGACCGATCGAAATGAGAGAGGTCTCCGGGTGCCGAACGCCTGATGTTTGTGCGGAGACCTGATCGATATCGTCATGGCTGGCTCCCGTGGGGGCGATCGTGAAGGAAAGCGTTTGGGGTCGGGCGGCGGCCCCACCGCGCTCCTCCACGGCAACCCGAATCTCAGCATGCTGTGGCTCGGCGAGCAGGGGCAAACTGGCGACAAATTCCAGAGATTTCGTTTGGCCTGGTAGAAGAGACGAGACCTTCAACTTGGTCGTGGGAAATTGATCGATGACCGCCGAAGTTCCGTCGAGCGATGCCCACGCGTTCTCAATCGGGGTCGTTCCCGTATTAACAATGTCCACTCGGATGCGGACATGTTCGCCACCCTCGAACATCAAATCACTGTTTTCATCGAGTAACATGGCCTTAAAGCGAAGGGCAGACAAAGTTGAGGTCGGAGGATGCTGGTTTTCTCTGGTCGCTGACGCCAAAGGCGCAGGCAGGGTACCGGAAAATGCGGAATTTGGCTCGGATGAACCGAGCAAGCTCTGGCCGCCTGCCGCTACTCTGGCAATCAAGGCGACACGCGTTGCATGATCGATGGCGGTGTCGTGGATGAAGGGGTCTATATGATAATTACAATTCTTCCCGAGCTGCTCAAGCCGTAGGCGTTCCCGTCGAGCGATCTTGATGTCTGTTTGCCGGAGTAACGTTCCCGTTCGATCGTAGACGCGAGCGACCGTAGTGAGTTGTAAGCTAGCAGGAGGTCGGTCGTACAATGCCTCCTTATTCAAATCGAATGCTGAATCGACAAGATCAACCTGAATGATATGATCGGGAGGGGTCGTGCCGACATCGCCTTCAGATATCACAGTTTTGAATGTTCGCTGAACTCCTTCCTGCAATGCTTCATGGAGGCGATCTCCCAACGGAACTTCCTGTATGTGTCCGCAGGAGTCGCTGTAGCGAATCGTTAAGTCTTTGAATGATGGGGATACTTCCAGTTTGGCGATGGAGGAGAGAGGCTCTCCCAGCAGAGGAAACTCCAAATGTTTGGCGCAAGCGGAAAGGAAAAGCAGGGCGCCTCCCAATCCTGCGCATGCAACAAAGGCCGTACGGTTGAATGGTTTTTGTGAGATCACTGGTTCGCCTAGTTTTTGCGCCCGCAACCGTACTGGAAATGATACCTGAAAGCAACACGATCAGCAGGGAGATCTCAAGGATAGAAACACACGCAGTGTGGTCGGAAATGGCTCGATAGATCTTTGCGATGAGTCTTTGCCTGTATTGGCGGGGGAGTTTTCCTCTTTGAAGCCTGTTGAAAGAGTGGTGTAAGATGTATCGTTCGGGGCAGTATAGAGCCCCATTTCCAATTCGGACTCTCTTGCAGAGAGCCATACCCTGGAGGAGTGCAGATATGCTCAATTGGAGTCAGCAGGCAACTAGAGTGCTTGTCGGTTGTGGATTGGTCGGATGTGCTCTTATTGGAAGTGGATGCGTGTCATCCGTCTCGGCAGCAGGTGTTCCTCCAGTCTGGGCTCAAGGCTTTGCGGAAATAGTGAAAAAGACGACCCCAGCGGTCGTCAATATCGCCGTGACTGGCGGAAAAGAAGGGAGTCGGCGCCGTGGTGGGATTCCTCAGGTGCCTCCTTTCGGGACGCCTCCTCCCGGTGATGAGCCGGGCGGCGGAGAGTCTCCGACACCACCAAGCCCGCATGGTCCACCCGTCCCACACGGTCGTCCGGATCAGAGCGCAGGCTCCGGGGTTATTTTGGATGGCAACGGCTATATCGTCACCAATAATCACGTGGTAGAGGGAGCGACGCAGATTACCGTGACACTGGGCGATCGGCGTGAGTTTGCCGCGAAGGTGGTCGGCACCGATCCGAAAACTGATTTGGCGGTCATCAAGATTGAGGCGAAAGATTTACCCTCGCTCAAGTGGGCTGAGTACGAAAACTTACAAGTTGGTGATCTTGTGCTGGCTGTTGGAAGTCCGTTCGGGCTGAGTTCAACCGTCACGCTCGGTATCATCAGCGCCCTAGGGCGGGGCAATGTGGGAATCGCTGACTATGAAGATTTTATCCAGACTGACGCAGCGATCAACCCTGGGAATTCAGGCGGCGCGCTCGTCAATATGAATGGGGAGCTGATTGGGATCAACACGGCGATTTTTTCCCGAACCGGTGGCTCGGAAGGAATTGGGTTTGCGATTCCGAGCAGCATCGCACTCGATATCGTGGATAGCCTGCAGAAAACGGGAAAAGTCGTCCGTGGATGGATGGGGGTCGCGATCCAAGAGATTACCCCTGCATTGGCGAAGTCGTTCAAACTTCCAGAGCAACGGAAGGGCGTTTTGATCAGCGACGTCAATGAAAGTGGTCCGTCTCACGCAGCAGGAATTAAACGGGGCGATGTGGTGGTCGCATTCAATGGCAAAGAGGTGCAGAGTGTCAGTCAGCTGCGGAATCTGGTGGCGAGAACTGTGGTAGGTAAGGATGCACAGGTCAAGGTGGTACGCGAAGGCAAGGAACAGCTGATTGCGGTGAAGGTTGCGGAACGTCCATCAGACGAAATGCTGGCGAAGAGAGAACCTGGTCCACTTAAGGAGAAGGAGTCCGGAGAAATGATCAAGCCGCCGGACAATGTGTTGGCGTCGCTGCGTGTCCAAGCCTTGGACAATGCACTGATGAGCCAACTCAATATTTCTGCGAAGACAACCGGGGTTGTTATCACGTCCGTGGAACCTGGGGGAGAGGCGGAGGCGGCCGGGCTTCAGCGCGGCGATGTCCTTCAGGAAGTCAATCACGAGCCCGTCAAGTCGCTCGCTGAGTATCAAAAGGCTGCGGAAAAGATCAAGAAGGATGAACCAGCGGTGGTATTCGTCAATCGCCAAGGGAACAGCTTGTACGTGGCGATCAATCCGAAGTAGAAAGCACAGGGGCATCGGTTGACCCGTCAATCTATTGATTGCCGGAAGCCTGATCGTCAGATCATCGGATCGACAGATTCTGAAACTTACGAGGCTGTGTGCTGAACAAGGTGAACCGGTGGCTGCAAGATTCGATCTTCAAGCCGCTGGAAGATAAAAAAATGCCGGTCATGGAGCACCTGGTGGAGTTCCAGGTGCGGCTGACCCGTGCGGTGATCGTGATCACGGTCATTTTCATGGGGACATTTTTTTATGCGGACGCCTTGGTGAAATGGCTGCGAGTTCCGCTCCAGAACATGTTTGTGCCCCGCGATCTCTCGTGGGAACCCACTGATCTGCCGACGGTGCCGTTTGTCTTTCTCGCCCCGGCGGAGGCGCTTTGGCAGAACGTCAAAGTGGCAGGGCTATGTGCTATCGTGGTAGCCATGCCGTATCTGCTGTATGAGATTTGGAAATTCGTCGTGCCGGGGCTGCACGTTCAGGAGCGACGGTTTGTCGGGCCCTTTGTGTGTGTCAGCGCAGTGGCCTTCTATGCCGGTGCAGGGTTTTCATATTTTTTCGTCTTGCCGTTCGCTTTGAATTTTCTGATTGCGTATGGCGTGAACGCCGGATTTGTGCCTCAAATCTCGATTGCGCAGTATGTTGGATTCGCCCTCTGGTTTCTGATGGTCTTTGGGCTGACTTTTGAGGTGCCGTTGGCGCTCACGCTTATGGCCAAGCTTGGATGGGTCGATGCGCCGTTCTTGATTCAGTACTGGAAGTGGGCGTTGTTGGGATCATTTGTGATAGCAGCCATCTTGACGCCAACACCCGATCCATTCAATCAAACACTCATGGCCGGCCCCATGTTTCTGTTGTACTGGGTCGGTATTTTTGGCGCGAAACTGTTTGGTAAAAAAACAGCCTCGGACACGAGTCAGTCCGGTGTTCCGACTGTGGCGATGGCGGGAGCAGGGGGGAGTGCTTCGGGAGTGTCGATGGGGAAATCCTCGGATGATGAGTATGTAGGAGTTCCCGGAGGACGAGGGCACTAAGCGGCACTAATTCTGATTCTGGCGTCGGACAGCCAGGTGGACGAAAAGGGGACCCATGGGACGTGAGCTTAACATCATCAGCGATGGCAGTGAAGATGCCTGCACCTACATGTGGGCCTGTGCCATATGCGATGAGAATGAGCGGTGCCAGAAGGACAAGGAAGGGCATAGCCGTTGGTTGGTCGCGAAGCGGATGGAACGGATCGAGTATAAAGTGCTTATCATGAGCAATAAGGGCGGCGTGGGAAAGAGTACCTGTACGACGAATATTGCCGTCAGTCTTGCGCTCAAGGGGTGGCACGTGGGTATCTGTGACATGGATATTCATGGTCCCAACATTCCGAAAATGGTCGGCGCTGAAGGGCAGAAGCTCAAGATCAGCACGTCTGGCGGGATCATTCCGTTCCAAGCCTATAACTTAAAGATCGCCTCGATGTCGTTTCTTTTGCAGAACTCCGATGATCCCATCATCTGGCGGGATGCCTACAAGTATGAATTCATCAACCAACTGCTGGGCGGAGTCGATTGGCAGGATCTAAATTTTCTCCTCATCGATCTTCCTCCGGGGACCGGCAACGAATCGGTCACGACCATCGACTTGCTCGGCAATGTCAGCGGTGCGGTCATCGTCACAACCCCGCAAGAGGTGGCCCTTCTTGATTCGCGGAAGTCAGTCACATTTTGCAAAGACAGCGAAGTGCCGATCATCGGCATTGTCGAGAATATGAGCGGTTTGGACTGTCCCCACTGCCACCGGGAGATTGAGGTGTTTCGGAAGGGTGGCGGGGAGGCCTCCGCAGTCGATATGGGGGTCCCGTTTTTGGGACGAATCCCCCTCGACCCCGATGTCGTTACTCAATCAGACGCTGGTGAGCCGTTCGCCATGTTCAACTCGGATACGTCGACGGCGGAAGCCTACCACCGGATCGCGAATCAAGTCGAATCATTCTGCAAGAAGAGCGGATCATTGCTGAAAGTTGGGCGACCCACTGCCGGGCCGATCAAGGGAGTGAGTTTGTGAAAGCTGCCGATGCCATGACCGGATTGACCCAACTCCACGAGGCGCAGCACGTGGTGCTCGATGCCGCGACGGTATTGGGCGTAGAGAAGGTCTCGATCCTTGAGGTCCTGGGGCGTGTGTTGGCTGAAGACATCGTTGCGAGCCGAGACAATCCTCCGTGGGACAATTCGGCGATGGATGGGTTTGCCGTCAGGTGGGAGGATATTAAGCAGGAGCACTCGATCCAGAAACCGGTGTCCCTTGCGGTGATCGAGGATGTTCCAGCCGGGACGATGCCGTCGAAGGAGGTGGGCTCTGGTCAAGCGATCCGTATCATGACTGGTGCGCCGATTCCTCGAGGGGCTGATACCGTGCTGAAGGTTGAAGACACCGACCATTCGCCTGATTCCGTCCGTGTCTTGAAGGCTGAACCAAAGGGAGCCAACATCAGGCCACAAGGTGAGGATGTCAAAAAAGGGGATTGTATTATCCCCATTGGGACCAGAATGCGTCCCAGTGAGGCTGGGATGTTGGCGATTTTGGCGAAGTCATTCGTGTTCGTGTACCAGCGGCCGCGCGTGGCGATCCTTTCGACGGGTGATGAGTTGGCGGACCTGGACGAACGGTACAGTGAGGAGAAGATCATCAATTCGAACAGCTACGGGATTGCTGCGGCAGTTCAAGAAGCCGGGGGCATTCCATTGTTGCTCGGCATCGCTCGTGACACCCCCGCAGCGCTCAAGGAAAAGATCGCACATGGATTGAACGCAGACATTCTCGTCTTGTCTGGCGGCGTCTCGATGGGTGATTACGACTTCACGAAGGCCGTCTTTCGTGAACTAGGCGCCGAGATGAATTTTTGGAAACTTGCCATCCGGCCCGGTCAGCCGCTGGCCTTCGGCAAGATTCAGAGCAAACTCGCGTTTGGTCTTCCGGGCAATCCGGTTTCGTCGATGGTGACCTTCGAGCAGTTGGTGCGGCCGGCATTGCTCAAAATGAGCGGCTGTCGAAGCTATGGACGCCCGGTTGTGCAGGCGGTTTTTCAGGAAACGTTTTCCAAACGTGGCGATCGGCGGCATTTTTTGCGTGGTATCCTCACACGAGAAGCAGGTGTCTTCAAGGTCCGTACGACTGGTGACCAGGGGTCCGGCATTCTTACATCGATGGTGAAGGCTAACTGTCTCATCGATGTGCCTGTCACAGTAGAGCGCTTGAAACCTGGTGATGAAGTTGCGGTTCAGTTGTTGACAGGCGAGGCGTGGCCTACCGCGACCGAGCTGGGGCAGGCCGGTCCGCACCGCCTCTCTTGTTGTTAGAAAGGACGATCACTAGTCGTTGTTGGCGACGTCTACGAGGCCAAAAATCTATTACCGCTTCGCGATGACTAGGTTGATCGATGATGATGTAGTCTCATGTCTGTCCCTATCGTTTCCTTTATCGGTCGTTCGAACAGTGGTAAGACGACCTTGATCGAGCGCGTGATTCCTGAGCTGGTCAAGGCCGGATACCGTGTGGCGACCGTCAAGCATGCGGGGCATGGCTTCGATCTTGATACCGAAGGAAAAGATAGTTGGCGTCATAAGCGCGCCGGCGCCAGCAGTGTCGTGATCATCTCAAAGGGAAGCCTGGCCTTGTTTGCCGATGTTTCGGAACAGCTCAAGGTAGAAGAGGTTCGCGATCGTTTCTTGGATAGCTCCTACGATCTCATCATTGCCGAAGGATGGAAGGGCGAGGGGTATCCAAAAATCATCATTGTCCGTGATAAATTGGGTGAAATCTCTTACTCTTCCGATGGCCTCCTGGCGGTCGTCTCCGATACGTTGGTCGATCTCTCGGTGCCTGTGCTCCATATGGACGATGTGGGTGGTGTCGCTGCTCTTTTGATTAAGCAGTTCCCTCTCAGACGCCGGGAGCATGAGCTGGACGTCTAAGGCCATCTTTGCGTTGAGCCTCGTTGTCGGAGGTCTGGCCCTCGTTGGGGTCGCAACTCCTCTCACCGATCTGCCGAAGTTCTGCGCCGGATGCCACACCATCGCGCCTTCTTATGAGAGCTGGGCTAAATCCTCACATAAAGAAGTGAGTTGTGTCGCCTGTCATGTGCGGCCTGGACTCCAAGGTTGGTTACACGACAAGGTCTTAGCGGGCGCCAAAGACACAGCTATCTATCTATTTGGAATGCCGACCGATGCGCACAATCTCAAGGCACGTGTGGATTCTGAGGTCTGCCTTGGTTGCCATCGTCATATCCTCCGTGTTTCAGAAATAGCGTCGCGCGATCTTCCATCGCCAGTCAAAGAAGTGGGGCTGATCATGAACCATCGTCAGCACATGCAGGCCTTCAAGGCTCGCGGACAGGGCGAAGGGTGTACAACTTGTCATTCTGGCGTGGTGCATGATGCACCCATTAAAGGCTATCCCGTCGTCATTCCGCGGGGTCATCTGTCCGCGGACAGCAAACCGTGGTATCCGATCTATCCCGAGGGGTCTTACCTTCGTGATCGAGCCCTCCGTGACTGTTTCAGCTGTCACGATGGAAAGAGCCAGCATGACGGTAAGTTGCTGGATCAGAAATGCGAGACCTGCCACCTCCCTGATAAGATCAGCGGCGCCTTACTATTTAACTAGTCAATCGGAGTGATAGATCGGATGACAAGTCCTGTTCTGAAGGTGTTGCGGCTGACGAAGCGGTTCGGAGGTTTCACTGCGGTGGATGGGGTCTCCTTCGAGGTTCGACCGGGTGAAATCCTTGGGTTATTGGGGCCGAACGGTGCCGGAAAGACCACGACAATCCAGATGCTGCTCGGGGTGGTGACGCCCACCTCAGGCTCGATCGAAGCGTTTGGCTTAGATCTGTCCACCCACCGTGAAGCAGTTCTGCAACAGGTCAATTTTTCCTCGACCTATATCGCCATGCCGCAATCTCTGACCGTCGAAGAGAATTTATGGGTAGTGGCCAGGCTTTATGGCCTGAGCGATATCGCGCGTCGAGTGGATGCTGTCGTCAAGAAGCTCGAGATGGATGAATTCCGACAGAAGGTCACCCGCAAATTATCATCAGGGCAGATGACAAGATTAACATTGGCAAAGGCCTTTCTCACGGAGCCTCGTCTGCTCTTTCTCGATGAGCCGACGGCCAGTTTGGATCCCGACATCGCCTACAAAATCAGGTCTTTGCTGAAAGAAGAGCGACGATCATCGGGGTTGAGTATCTTGTACACCTCGCACAACATGCGGGAGATGGAAGAAATGTCGGATCGGATTATTTTCCTTCAACGTGGACGTCTCGTGGCTGAAGGGACAGCACAGGCAATCGTGGCACGATTCGGCAAAACAGACTTAGAGGAAGTGTTCTTGAATCTCGCACGGGAGTCGATCGTCCCGTTGCCGTCATGACGGAGGCTCTCATGGGTTTCGGTGCGGGATTTCTTGCTGGGGGGCTTGCTGTCAGCACGGTCTGGGGGATCTTTTGGTTTGGGATCGGGTTGATCGGCTGGAGCCGTCGCACCTGTGGGTGGCGCATAGTGCTGAAAGGACTTGCAGGAGGTTTTGTGCCGTTATTTCTGTTACTAGGTCTTTTGTGGTGGCGTGGCGGAAGCGGGTATGACGGGTTATGGTTTGCGAGTGGATTGGTCGGAATGCCAGCACTTCTGTCGATACTCTCATTGAGACCAATGCCAGACGGGAAAACGGCGGGTATGCATATGGTGGAAGGGGTCCGATTTCTTATGGCGGATCTCCTGGGAACTCACCAAGGCTGTGGTGGCTGCAATCATGCGCACGATCATGAGACTTGTCGATGAAACTGCATCGTGTTACAGCGCTCATCCTCAGGCATCTCTATCTGTACCGGAGAAGTCTGCCGCGGATCATGGAACTTTTTTACTGGCCATTCTTAGATCTCGTGATCTGGGGATTTATCACCCTCTATCTTGCCCGATACCAGAGCGAGGTCCCCGGGTTCGTAACCTTTTTCCTCGGAGCCCTGATTCTCTGGGATGTGTTGTTCCGCGCTCAGCAGGGCATCACCATTACTTTTCTCGAGGAACTCTGGGCGCGCAACCTGATGAATCTCTTCGCCAGTCCCTTGAAGCCGAGTGAATTTCTGGCCGCCACGATGGCGATGAGTGTGATGAAGGTGACAATCGTCTCGATCGTCCTGGCTGGGTGCGCACTGGTTTTCTACTCCTACAACGTGCTGATCATAGGATTATGGCTCATCCCGTTCGTGGTCAATCTTGTGGTTGCTGGCTGGATCATCGGAGTGTTTACGACCTCACTGATAATGCGATTTGGGCAAGAGGCTGAGGTGCTAGCCTGGAGTATGGTGTTTCTATTCCAGCCGATCTCATGTGTGTTTTACCCCATGGATGTACTGCCCCAGTGGCTGAAGGCGATCGCTTGGGCGAACCCGGCCGCGCACATCTTTGAAGGTATGCGGATGGTCTTGATCTCCGGGGAGGCCCCTTTGTCGAATCTCGTTTGGGCCGTCGGACTCAATGGTGTGTTGTTGGTCGGCGTTGTCGTATGGTTTTACCGGACGATCGCATACTGTAAAGACCAAGGATTACTGGTTCGAGTAGGGGAGTAAGGTTGTAATCCCCAAACCCCTGTGCTACTGTAGCGTTGACTCGTATCGCCGGGGGCCTCTGCGGTGCAGAGTGTCTATCAGAGGAGGCCCACAATGTCGATGTTGCCTTGTCCGGGAATTTTGTCGGAAGTCAGACCTAAGTCGCTGCAGCGATCGCGTCTTCGGCCCGCTCCTTCCCCGTTCCTCGTGCTCAAGACAATATCATTATCTTAAAGGAGGAACCCCGATGGGTTCGAAGATCTATGTCGGTGGGTTGCCGTATTCGGCGACCGAGCAGCAATTGAGTGACTTATTCGCGGCCCATGGCGCAGTGGCCTCGGCGCGAATCATTACGGATAAATTCACCGGCCAATCCCGAGGATTCGGCTTTGTGGAAATGTCCTCGGATGCCGAAGCTCAAGCTGCGATTACGGCTCTCAACGGCTCAGAGATGGGTGGCCGGACTCTTACAGTCAATGAAGCACGGCCCCAGGAACCGCGCACGGGTGGTGGTGGTGGCGGTGGAGGTCGTGGTGGATTCGGTGGAGGCGGTGGACGCAGCGGAGGTGGTGGTAAGCGCGACCGCTGGTAGGTGATCAGTTGCATGCGTAGAATGGAGGGGGTGCCACTCAAATGGCACCCCCTCTTTTTTTGTGATCTGCATAGGGAGGAAGAATGACTCCCGTCGCTCGATGGTGATCAAGCATGAGTCTTGAGGAATCAACCATAGGACCTGGCGATCTGTCTTCAGTTTCATTGCAGAGCAGGCCGGTGCTCGTGGTGGAAAACTTTTGGTCTGCTGAAGAGCGCCAGTTCTTTCGCGCAGGTATAAACTAGGCTGCCTGGAAGAGTCTCTCCGATGTAGAGAATGTTCGAGAAGATTTTCCCAACTCAGGCAACTGGGCAAAGGCTGAAATCGGATCGGCGGAAGGGGAGCATGTTCTCTCTCGGTTGCAACTTCCGTGCATTCAAGCGTACATCGAATTTTTCCCAAATATCATCGGGCGTCATGTAGGGTTTAGCTACTATTCCTATTCAACCGGTGATTGTCTCTTGACGCATGATGATACCGACCAGGGACGGTCCATCGCCGGCCGTCTCGCGCTGCAACGCCGAATCGCCATCGTCACGTATCTCCATGAAGAATGGCAGCCTGATTGGGGTGGAGAATTAATCATCTATACCAGGCAAACAGATCTGTCCTTGGATTCTGGTGACCTTGTGCCGAGGCATTGCATTGAACCTCGTCCAGGAACACTCGTCATGTTTTCGGTGCCTCGCTATCACCGGATCTGTCGTGTCGATCTTACGGCGGGACAGCATGGTCGGTTGTCGATCGCCGGATGGTTCATGACGGAGCATGCCTAGGACTTCGAAGGGCCAAGGCTAGGTGTAGGTGGATCCAGAGCTCAACCGCTTTCGGTGGTAGCCTCAACTATAGTCTCTTCAGACGTTCAGCCGAACCAGTCGGTATCGTTGGCGG
Organism: Nitrospira sp.; assembly: GCA_041743145.1. Taxonomy (GTDB): domain Bacteria; phylum Nitrospirota; class Nitrospiria; order Nitrospirales; family Nitrospiraceae; genus Nitrospira_D. The sequence continues at coordinate 36,064 of JBGTNJ010000021.1, forward strand.
CGCGTGGCCGGTCTTCTACTCCAAGGGTCGGCGCCGGCTGTGCGAGTACGGTTTGCACGAGAGCAATGAGGCGGTCTTGCTCGAACGGCTTTGCCAAAAACGGGAGTGTGCCTCGCTTGATTCCATGACTGGTAAGTTCCTTATCAGGATTGCCCGACATTAAAATTATGCGGAGACCGTTGCGGATCATGGTTGCGCGAAGTGCCAGTTCATGACCATTGACGTGTGGAAATTGGTTGGTGGTGGTGGCTAGCTGAAAACTAGGTGGAGGTAAGACCAGGTCTGTGAGCAATAGGTCGATCGGTCCTTGGTGCTGCGTACAGATCTTGAGCGCTTCCGAACTACCTTCGGCTTCAAGCACGGTAAAACCTGCCCCTTCAAGAAGAGCTTTGCAGAGTTTGATGATCGGGAGTTCGTCGTCGACGACTAAGATGGTCGATGAAGCCTCTGATGATCGACTATCCTGATGCCCCTCCATGCCTGAGTCCTCCCAGCTCCCATCATAGTGCTGAACTCGGAGCAGCGCGAGCAAAACCACAATTCTTGGTGTCATGCAACCCAAGGTCAGGTCGGAGGTTCCGGTGGGGCCGGTTCCCAACCCCCACCGAGCGCTTTGAATAGGCTGACCATCTCGGCGAGGCGGGCCCGTTCGGTGAGGACCAGCTGGGTTTCAGCCGACAACACCGTCCGTTGTGCATCCAAGACCTCCAAATAGTTGACCATACCCTTGCGATAGCGGATGTGAGCCAATCGTACGGCCTCCTGTGCCGCACTGAGTTGTGCTCGTTGATGTGTGAGCTGTTCACCTCGCGTGTTTAGAGAAGTCAGGAGGTCGGCGACTTCTCGGAAGGCGAGTAAAATGGTCTGTCGGTAGTTCTCCAGCATCTGCTGATAGTGAGATTCTGCTTGGTCAAGGCGGGCAAGGTTCGTTCCTCCTTGAAAGATAGGCAAGGTGACAGATGGGCCGATACTATAATTCAAGCTGTTCCCCGTAAACCACTTGGCGAAGTCCGCGCTCTGCAGTCCGCCTTGCCCCGTAATCGTGAGTGTGGGGAAGAAATACGCGCGCGCTTGACCGATACGGGCGTGGGAGGACATGAGCGTGGCTTCAGCTTCGAGTATATCCGGGCGCCGTTCGAGAAGCTCAGAAGGAAGTCCTATCGGGATATCCGGTTGCACAATAACGCTCCGAAGGGGTTGGCTGGCTAGATTCAGTGATCCAGGTCCCATCCCAGTTAACACTTCAAGGTGATGGAGTTCGATGGCTCGCAGTCGCTTGAGATCCGGCAGAAGCCCGGCCGATTCAGCGACTAAGACTTCAGCGCGTTTGACATCCAGCTCCGACGCTAAGCCGACCGAAGACCGTTTCTGGACAATCTCCAGTGATTCCTGACGGACAGCCAGCGTGCGCGTGGCGATGTCGAGTTGCTCATCCAGTTCTCGAAGGCGAAAATAAGACTGCCCCACATCGCTGATCAACGACAGCGCAACTGCTCGGGCGTCCTGTTCGATGGCTTGTGTGTCAGCCTGCGCAGCTTCACGGCCCCGTCTGATACGACCCCAGAAATCGACCTCCCAGCGAAGGTCCATCGCGCCATTCCACAGGTCAAAGGTGGTTCCAGGCGTCGCGAACACTTGAGGCCCTGGTTTCTGTCCCGTTGCCAGTCCTAAACCAGCCAAGGTATTTTTCGATACGGCGATGTTGGTGTAGCTGCTGGACAGATTCAGCTGAGGAAAAAGCCCTGCGGTAGCCGACATAACGGAAGCACGACCCTCCAGTATTCGAGCCAGCGCTCCTCTCACGGTGTGATTGTGGTGCAGCGCTTGTTCGATGAGATCCGTGAGTTCCTCATTCTGGAATGTTTTCCACCAGGCAGCTTCTGGTCCATGATCCGAGGAAACTGCAGTAGGAACAGAGGAAAGCTTGGCCCAGCTATCCGGCGTGTCGACCGAGGGCCGTTGGTAGTCTTTTCCCTGCACACAGGAGCAGAGGACCACCCCTGCCAACATGATTCCCATGGGAGCTCCCGTACGGCTCACGATCGATCTTTTCCCGTCAGCAATGTGGAGGGTTGTTCTCGATCGGACAGACTTGACTCTTGTCGCTCAATGAACACATCGACCTGCTGCCCGGCATAGACTGGAAAGGACGGGCGGTCAAAACGATAGATGATTTGAAGCACCCGTGTATCAACGCGCTCGGTATTGTCACCCGTCAAAGACTTCTTAGGCACGACAAAAGGTTCGATGCGGACGAAACGGAGCGGGATTTTCTGCTCTCCCATTGACCTGATCGAGGCGACTCCCCGTGCTTCAGGTGTGACAAGAGGAGCGTTGACCTCATCGACATCGGCACGAACTTGTAGCTGCTCAGTTTCACCTAAGAGGATCAGTGGCTCAGCGGGGTTCAGCGTGGCATATTCTCCAGCTCGTACATTGACTTGGAGTACGGTTCCGCGCCGCGGCGCGCGTACCGTAAGACGCTCCAACAAAAGCGACACCTCGTCGCGCTGCGCGACGGCCTGCTTGAGATTAGCGTCGAGACGTTGTGAACTGCGTTTCGCCATTTCCAATGCATACCATGTCCGCTTCACGTCATCTTCGCTCACTGCCCGTTCATCGTGAACCGACTTGAGGCGGCGAAGTTGTGTATCAAGATCGCCAATCCGGTACTTCTGTTCGTCGATTTGGGCTCGTATTGGAGGAATGGCGGCTTCCCGAGTCAATAGTTGGGCCTGCAGGTCTCGATCATCGAGCTGGAAGAGTGGCGCCCGTTCATCGACCTGATCACCGACTGTCACAAACATGTTGGTAATCAAGCCGGCGACGGGAGGGGCGATGCGGACGTTTTCATTCACGGCTTCGATGATGCCGGAGGCCGCTACAGTTTGCTGGTAGGGCGAACGAGGTGGTTCGGAATTCGGTTGAGGCATTGGGTCTTTCTGGTTCGCACCCATCAAGATCCATGCGGCGAACGCCACGCCTACTAGCGCCAGCCAGACACTCAATCGTTTCAGGACGATCATGCCGTTCCTTCCTGCTGAATGCGTTCAATGTTGACGATGCGTCCGTCCGTGAGGTTGGCCATGCGGTCGCCGAAGTGAAAGATACGGCTGTCATGTGTGACGACAATGACACAACGATCCGGTGATCGTCCGACTTCACGCAGCAGCTCCATGATCTTTTGCCCGTTTGCTCCGTCTAAGGCGGCGGTTGGTTCGTCGCAGACGAGCAAGCGCGGCTCATTGACCAAGGCTCTGGCGATGGCGACCCGTTGCTGCTGGCCGCCCGAAAGGTTCTTGGGGACGAACTCCGTTCGGTCACTGAGACCGACCCGATCCAGCATCATGCGTGCTCGACGCAAGGCCTCCGTGCGCCTAATCCTCTGGATTAAGAGCGGCACGGCCACGTTTTCAGCGGCGGTGAGCGCAGGTAGCAGATTGAATTGTTGATAGATAAACCCCATCGTTTGCCCTCGAAACGTGGTCCGCTTGCCGGGAGGCAATGTACTGAGTGGAACTCCAAGGACATCGATATGGCCCTCATCGATGTCGAGAATTCCAGCAATGGCCGAGAGGAGCGTGGTCTTGCCACCTCCGGATTCACCGACGAGCAGCAACAACTCCCCGAGATAGACCTCCAGATCGATACCTTTCAGTACCGTAACTTTGGTGTCTCCAGTGCCGAATGCTTTGATTACGCTGTTCGCACGCACCGCAGCTGGTTGTGAGTCGGTGGTCATCGTGCTCACCGAAAGACAATCCCTGGTTCCAGCCTGGCGAGTTTCACGATACTAACTGTGGCTGAAACGATGCAAATGGTGAGTAGCGCAACGAGGACCAGGAGCAGCAATTGCCAAGTCTCGACAAAGGGCAAGCTGCCACCACTAGCCGTCAGATATCCAAACACTGTGGCGAGCCCTATCCCGACCCCGTAGCCGGTGAGTCCAACGGTAAAGGCTTGCAGGAGAATCATCCGAGCCAGCGTAAGTGTCGAAGCGCCCATGGCTTTGAGCGCACCAAACTGGCGGAGATTTTCGACAGTGAAGAGATAAAACGTTTGCCCCGCAATGGCCATCCCGACGATGAAGCCGAGTAGGATCGTGGTTCCAAAATTGATGCCAATACCAGTGTTTTTCAGAACCCAGAGGATGGTCTTCCAGCCGAACTCTTCGGCAGTGAATGCCCCCAGACCTGTTTGAGTCTGTATCCGCTGGATCACGTCTTCAACCGGGATTCCGTCTTTGGCCTTGGCCAGTACGTATGACAAGGTTCGGCGTTCGTGCGGAATATAGCGGATCGCCCGTTCGTATGTGGTATAGACCACAGGAATATTCGTGAAACTCTTCTGTGTTTTTGCAATCGCCACAACGCGGGCGAGTTTGTCGTTCAATTCAAAGATGGTGCCGACCTTGATGACCGTTGGGCCTCCCATACGCTCCACGGCCCACTGATCCAGCACGACCGCGTCAGGTTGTAAAATGTCTTCGAAGCGGCCTTCAAGCACTTCAGCGGGACGTCCGATGAGTGTGGCCGATTCGAGTCCAGTTAACGTGATCTGATGGTATTCCCCGTTGGCGAGTCGAGCCCTAAGGAGACCTTTGTAGAGCGGGACCGCCCACTCCACTCCGTCGACACTTCTGACTCGGTCGACAGCCGTATCGGCGATAGGTTTGACCTCGTCTACCTGTGCGATGCCTGGATCTGTCACCCAAATAGGGACATTGAGATTGGTGATGCTGGCTTGAGACCACATCATAAGGCCCCAGAAAATAGAACCCTGTTGAACGATCAGCATAACGGCAAAGGTTAAGCCGCAGAGCAGCATGAGGTATTTGGCGCGATCACCAAAGAGCATTTTGAGCGCGACGTAGTTCACCGTGCGGTCTCCGGCTGGCGATAATTAAGCGGAAAACTGGCAATCCAGTGTTGCTGAGGCAATCGTACCTGATCATGCTGATGAAAAAATAGGTACCGATCCTGGCAGCAGGGCAGCTATGGTTTACTGTTGTTGTCCAAAGATGAGCTACAGCCAAGAACACACTATCGACGAACATCTACATCGGTGCGTTGCCGTAGCATCAGCGCCTTTGATGCGGATGGAGATAAGGGATGACCTTTAGCAGGGGAGGCTGCAGAACAACAGCGCCCATACGTGGGCGCAGGAGCATGGGAATAGAAGAGAGGGAAAGTGGCTAGGAGTTGGGCTCTTACTCATGGTGCCTTCGACTTTTGAGTGCTTCAAGCCTGGTCTTGTCGAGACTGATGTGCAGCGCTTTCTCTTGGGTAACGACCACAGCGCCTGGCGCCTGACCCTTCGCCTTCTTGACCCATTTGCGCCGTGTGTAGATGACCTCGCCCTTCCCACTCTTCTTCAAATCACTATAGAGGAGCGCCAAGGTCGCGGCATCGCGAAGGGTTTCCGGTGGAGGGTTGCTTCCTTTGGCCAGCCTCACGACGACGTGAGACCCAGGCGTTCCACGAGCATGTAGCCAAAGATCCTCGCTTTTTGCCAATCCGAACGTCAGCTCATCGTTCTCACGGGCATTGCGTCCAACGAAGATCGGTAATCCATCTGTGGAAGTAAATCGTCGAAAGGGGCCTTGCCGATCGTTGGCTGGTCGTCGTCTCTCTGTTGTTGCACGAACGCTTTGGTCGTGAGCAAGCGAAGCTACCAGACTGGTGGAGGGAGTCCAGGCTTCCTGCTCAACTTTCTTCAGTTCGTCGCGTAGCTGATTCACATGCTGCTCTGCTCGTTCTATGCGCGGTTTGAGTTCACGGTCGGCAGCGAGATATTTTCGATGCTTCCGAAAGTAGTCATCCATATTGCCCTGGGCCGATTTCGTGGGATCGAGTGGAATGGTGATGTCGGGCAATCTGTCGTCGAAGTAATCCATTACTTTAATCTGATCGGTCCCTTTCGAGATCGAATGGAGGTTGGCTTTGATCAGTTCTCCATACCGGGCATGCTCGCGATAGGTGGTTGCCTTCGACAAGTCTCCTCGCCAGGCCTCGATCAATCGCAGCTCTTTCTTGAGTGCCTTGTTGAGAAGTCGCACGCGCAATTCTCTTGCCTGAGCGATTTCTCGTGTCGCATCCTGTTCTCGGTAGTGGGCATCGATTTCTGCAGAAATCGGAAATGCGGAGTTGGCACATCCGGTGAACCGAGTGGGTCGTGTTGCTGGCCTGGTATCGCGTCTCGCTAGTACCACATAGGGTTGCCCGACAAGGGGCTGTTGCTGGAACAGGTCCCTCAGTACCCGACGCTCAACATCGAGGATCAGTATATTGGCCTTCTGACTGGTCAATTCGCACACAATCGTGCCAGCCCCCTCCTTCCCGGTGAGAACCAGTTCAACAATGCGGTCATTCGATATCTGACGGATATCGTCGATCCTCGCTCCTTGGAAATGGGCTCGGAGAAATTGGCAGAACGGCGGAGGTGTGGGAGGGTTGACTTGGGAATGGGTCGTGAAATGAAGTCGAGCGGAGTTCGGTTCGCATGAGATCAACAATTGGTGTGTGTGTCCAGGGACTCGAACGTCGAGCACGAGAGTGCGAGCCGCCGGCTGATGAATTTTCTGGATCCACGCTCCACGTAATATAGGCGAGATCTCCTTAAGCACCTGCTCAAGATCAGAAACATTCAGCATGGGTAGTGAATTCCAAATTCAATGGCAGGGTTCTATCGACTACCATCGTGTTCCATGCCACCACCCAGATCACATGTCTGTCAGCGTTGGAACAATTGTTTCCGAAGTCACTGTACGATGTGCTACGAAATCACGCAAGAGAGCGAGGTGAATGCTGTGGCATCAGCATTGTGTATCTCCAGTAATAGGTGTCGCCTGGTCAGACAGAGTTAGCCGCCACAAGTGTTGAGTTGCCATGAGCTGCGCGAGGCTGGTCTCGCCCGTCTCGAGCCACATAGAGATCAGAAGCCCGTTGAGGACCCAACGGCAGCATCCTATGGGCCTAGAGTTGCCTGCTTGCGGCAGCCTTCCTACTACGCTAGAGTCCGGGCGACGGTTCTCGCGTTGTTGTTCCACCATGCCTCTGCTCGATTCTCAGGCACTCGCGCGATTGAGAGATGAGTTTCGCCAATCGATGCGGCGGTTACTCACTGATCTCTGTCGAGAACTATGTGCCGATCATGCGGATCTCGCCCGGGAATGCAGACTTCCAACCGGCTTCTTTGACAGTCTCCGCTCAAGTTTTGCGCTAGAGACCTACTCCAACTGGAAAGTGGTCGGATGGATTGAGACGCTCAATGACCTCGTCTATTTCTTTGATGTGCTCACACAGTTGAGATTGGAGCAGGATCGGGCGGAATTCACGGCGCAGTTGTTCGCTGAATGTCAGGAGAAGTTTTTTGAACATGGGTACTTCGATGACCTCTTTCCGGCCGGCAAGATACAAGCAACCGGACTCGAGAGACGGCTATTGAATTTGTGTCGACGATTGGCGAAAGAATTGACTCACGAGTCTCTCTGGTTCGATCCGGCCGTACCGGTCACGTGGTGTCGGCAGCGAAAGATGACGCGGTGGGAGGTCTCTGGGAACCTGAAGGAGAATTTTGAAAAGGCAGAGCTTACAGAAACGCTTTCTGTTGGTGTCACAGGAGCATGGTGCAAAGCCACGAGCAATGTGGGGCGGGCAGTGCGCCGGTCGTCTGGACTCGTCCAATTCCGAGTGGAGCCTGCCGGCATCACCATGAAGGCCGGAAAGATAGTTTCCTCAATCTGGGCAAGATGGGGCGGAGAAGGGCAATGGAAGTGGGCGTACCATCCGCCGGTGTTCGCGATCCATCGTGACCACGAAGCAGTCACGGTTGGCCAGACACTTGTTTATGGAAAGGATCGCCAGCCCAGGACAGTAAAGTCCACAGACCAACGGTATGTTGACCGTATTGCTCGTGCATGGCAGACCATCCGGCTCGCGTGGCCAGAAGGCCATGAGGTGTTGGCATTGCTCACCTCTCGCATAGTCCCGCTGCAGGCGAAGGGTGTGGTGAGCTTCAGCTATCGGCATCGGCCGGGACTGTCATTCATCAATTGTTTCGATCGTGGCAATCTCGATCTGATTGATGATCTGATCCATGAAAACAGCCATCATCACTTGAATCTCCTGCTGCGGAAATATGTCATGTATCGTGGCGACCACAACCAGCAGATTTTCTACTCACCGTGGCGAAGGAGTCTGCGGCCGTTGCGCGGCATCCTTCATGCGACCTTCACTTTCACTATGGGCGCGCTGCTCTTCCAGAAGCTTTCGTCATGGGCTTCTGGACGAGGCGGGGCGGTGAGATGGAAGAGGGCCGGCCTGACTCAGCGAGACCTGCAACAGGCACGTTTTCGCTGCTTGGAGGAAGTGGAGTCTGTCCGATACTCACTTCACGACCTGCACTATGCCGATCATCATCTCGGGTGGCTGACTGGATCTGGGCGGCGTTTGGTTGGGCAGTTGGGTGAGGCGATTGACCAGGTTGAACGTGAGAGCCAGCAATCGAAACGCGAAGTGGAGCATTCCCGATTTGGTTTGGGCTTGCGAAAGCACATCAGGGAACTCGAACAAGCTCGGCAGACCTATGGACCGGTTCGGTTGAGTAAAACCTGACAGTAGAAGCTCTCTATTTCTTGACGATCAGTCCAATCGGAGTAGACTCGATCGCAAGAGGTGAGACTATGCACAGCTTGGAAGGGATACATCATGTAAGAATTGCACGGGCTGTTCTGCGAGGGTGGGTATGTTGTGTAACGCTGATGTCTAGCGTGATGGCCACGGAAGCGGCAACGATTGAAAGCCCAAAGGCAATCAAGGTAGAAAAACTGCTTACACTGATTCGAGTCTCAGAACTCGAATCGGAATATGACTCACTCACTCAGAAATATGTCGGCGAATACGAGCAACAAATAAGAAAATCCATAGCGAGCACCTACCCCGATCTGGTTGGTGAGAAAAAGAGGGAAGTCGAACGGCTTCTCGATCTATTCTTGAAGGACATCAGAAAATCGATCGGGCAGGTTGAGAGCCTCCATGACCATCTAAAACATGCGTATTCGAGGAATTTCGGTGAAGAAGAACTGGACCGCCTCATTGCACACTATTCCTCTCCGGTTGGCGAAAAGGATGCAGGGATGAAGAAGAGTGCGGCAATCGAATATAACAAGATGTGGACCGCTCAATTCATGAATCAATATAAGGCCCGAGTCGAAAAGCTGTTCCAGGTAGTCGCTCTGGTTGCGAAAGGTAAGAGGAAGCAGGGAGCCTAGATATATCAAGCCCGTCATCGTGTCACTCCGAATTCCGCCCGCTCGAACAATCGCAACTCGAGAATGATGAACCCTACTGATCGATGATAAGTCGAATGACCACGCGAGCGGGTTAGGCGTGAGGGGTACGGTTCCCACCTTCGACCGGAAGCCCATCAAAGAAAGAGAGCTCCAACAAGCCAGTCAAACCTACGGATCAGTTGGGCTGGGAAAGGTATAATGGGCGAGCGTGATGGTGGCTCTATGAAAAAGGAGTCGGCGCATTTCCGCATCGGACAGGGATACCGTTACAATAGTCATGATACTCGACTGCTTATAATGCGTGGGGTCCTATAGGAAATTTGGGTATATTGGAAAGGCGTGGGAAGGGCAAACGAGAGGTTGGAGGCATCAGCCCTTACGGCTCCACAGTCACATCCAAAAACGCCGGCAATGAATCCGCTCCTTTCTTATCTGTCACGCGCAGCTTGAAGCGATAGGTTCGTGTTTCAGAGACGGTCGGAGCCAGGAAGGACGCTTCGGAGTTATTGGCATCGAGTAACGAGACTTTGCTACCGCGCACTTGGCTCCAGCTGTAGTAGAGCGCTTCTCCTTCAGGATCGCGACTTCTCAACCCACTCAGCGTCACTCTCGAACCGGCCCTCACGGACTTGTGTTCCCCAGCATCGGCGATCGGCGGTTCATTTGGTTCATCGTTCACGTTGACGGCTACGTCAAGAGAGCCCTGTTTGCCCCGGTTGGTGACGATGATGGTTGTCTTGCCGTTGCCGACAATCTGGAGCAGGCCTCCGGGCAAGACTTTAATGACTTTCGGGCTTGAAGACTCGTAGCTCGTTCCTGTTGCAGGCAGACTGATACGCCGAGTGACGCCATCAGCAAAGTCGCCGATGACCGGCAGTTCGAAGACCTTGCCCAACGAGTCTACATGGCCGAAGGCAGAGGACTGTCCTGTTCGGCCTAGTTGCAAAGGCTTATCCGTTTCAAAATCGATAGTGGTGAGGGCAGCAGGAGGGTCTACATGCACGATCACTTCGTCGAAGACGGATCTCGTTCCCAACCGCCCTCGGGATATTTCGGCCACCGCCAACAGACGCATGGGCCCGATACCATCCTGCGGCACTTTCAGCGGACCGCCAAAGGCCGGATCGTGCCCGGCCGATCCAATCATCGTGACCGGGGCCACGATCGAGCCCATCGCTGTCGAATCATCCTGTTCCACCAGAGTCTCATCTTGCTCGCCATACCAATAGTAGCGGACCTTGACGATGCCGGCGTCCTTTCCTAAATCGACATGTGCGGTCACGATGGTTCCTGCGGTCAGCGTGGCACCTTCCATAGGCTCCATGAGCTTAAAGGCTTCGACGGAAGGAGCCATTGCCAAGCAAATCGTAAACAGACATCGGCAAAAGGTCCGAGTTCGCGCTTCACGCTTCACGTGCCAGGCGTTACGAGCCATGATCACTTCGTCAGGTGGAAGGGAACATCCGTAAGAACCACGCGATCCTTAAAAAGTAAGGATGCTTTCAGCATGAGCGCCCGTTGATTGTGCAGAATGTTCTGCCACCATCGGGCCGGGAGAATCTCTGGAATGACCACTGTAATCCAACAATCCGGGTCTTTCTGCCGATGCTCTTCGATGAAGTCCATGATCGATCCCAGCACGGAGCGGTACGGTGAGGGAAGGACGATTAATGGCACTCCACAACCCCATTGAGCCCACTGTATTTCCGTGAGCGCGGTTTCTTCCTTGTGGACATCTACCAACAGGGCTCTAATCTCCCCGCCACGGCTTCTTGCGTAGTCCACCGCTCGTACGACCGATCGATTCACTCCACTGATTGGGATCAGTACAAGGTTCCGTCTCGGATGGGGTGGACGGGAATCTCGAGTGAGCGTGATTTGCTCCTTCACAGCTTTGTAATGAGACCGAATCCCGCGAAACATCATTATCAAGAGGGTGACCAAAAGCAACACGATCCAGGACCCGTCCCAGAATTTCGTGGTGGCGATGATCATGGTGGCGATTCCGGTCGTGATGGCGCCCAGACCATTGACGACCAGTTTAACTCGCCAATGGTCTCCTTTCCGTTTCAGCCAGCTACGGACCATTCCAGATTGGGAAATCGTAAAGGACACAAATACGCCGATGGCATACAACGGGATCAACGCGTGGGTGTCTCCTTCGAACAGGACCAGAAGCACGCACGCGAACAACCCCAGAATGATGATGCCATTCGAAAAGACCAAGCGATCACCGAATGTGGCCATCTGGTGGGGCATGAATCCATCTCGCGCGAGAATCGAAGCCAAATGAGGGAAGCCAGCAAACGCGCTGTTTGCTGCAAGGATCAAGAGGATCATGGTGCCGATCTGGACGGCATAATAGGCAGCGCCGGTGCCGAACGTCAGACGAGCCAGCTGAGACACGACGGTTTCGTCGGTTTTGGGTAGGATGCCATAGTGGGAGGCCATCCAGCTGACTCCCATGAACAGCGACCCAAGAATGACAGACATCCAGATCATCGTGGTCGCAGCATTCTTCGATTCAGGGCGGCGAAAGGCCTTCACGCCGTTGGAGATCACTTCCATGCCGGTGACGGCTGAGCAACCTACGGCAAACGCGCGAAGAATCAGAAAGAGCGTAAGGGGTTCCAGTCCGCCGATGGGTTCCACAGGGTTTAACATAAGTGGAACCGGTCTCGAGTCGTACAGAGACCGTACGACACCCACCACTACCAGCAGGCCCAACACTCCGATGGCGAAGTAGGTGGGGATGGAAAAGAATGTTCCAGACTCTCGGACGCCGCGCAAGTTCATGATGACAATGAACAGGATGGTCACAAGCCCCAAGGCTTCACGGTGCATGAACAAGCTTGGAACCGCGGATGTCAGCGCAGCAATGCCCGCCGCAATACTCACGGCTACGGTGACGACATAGCTGATCATTAGTGCGCCAGCGGCGGCGAGTGATGGGAGTTCGCCGAGGTTTACTTTAGCAACGGTATAGGCTCCGCCGCCTTCAGGATATTCATAGATGATCTGGCGATATGAGATGGTGAGCACCAGAACAAGAAAAAGGATCGCCAGGCTGACGGGAATCGACCAGGCGATGGCAGCTGTCCCGGCCAAGACAAGGACCAGCAAGATTTCTTCCGTCGCATAGGCAACGGACGAAATGTTGTTTGAGGAGAAAATAGCGAGGGCAAGTGTTTTGGACAACCGCTGGTCTGCAGCTTGGGCAGTCTTCAGGGGGTCGCCGACGAGCCAACGTTTCAAGATCATGGCAGGATTATCTCATAAACTTTCCAGCGGGTGAATGTTAAGATGGCCTCTGCAATAGGGCGAAAGACTCATGAATCAGTCCTCATGAAATTCTACTTCTGTGAAAAACATTTCTTAGGCTAAAAGTGATCTAGCCCGAGCAACTGCGGCCAGTCTGCTACTCTACGTGTTTGAAGACAAACAGTAAGTGCCGGAGACCTTCTCTAACTAGCTAGCCCAACAAGGGTGTGTCCGATAAAATAAATATGTCCCTATAGAATCACTGTGTTATATGACAGGCTCCTCTTGGACGCATTGACACTGCCGGTAGTGGCCTGTAGGGTGATGTTGTGACGTTCAACGCAACGTCGACTGTCCTATCTCTCGCGCGTTCCCTCCCTCCCATGCGCGTCTGATTCCCCAGTCTCTAGAGTTTCTTCGAATAAAGAATTTCATCGAATCAATTGGTGCAGTATGGGAATAGCAATTCCACAGCATTCGTGCCTGCTGCGCCTGTATAGAGGCATGAGGATAGGCCCTATAAAAGTTGTGAGGAGGTAGTCACGATGAAAACGACTGTTACAAAATGCGCAACTAAAGTTTCGATGGTTATGCTGCTCGCATCCTTGTTGCCACTGTCAACTTTACCTGTTCACGCGGCAGATCTGCTCGTGGAAGAGGCCAGAAGTTTCGCTCCGATCGGAAAACTTGGTGTCATGGCATCGGGTGCTGTGGAGGATACGCTCAAGGCCTGCATGGCCAGAATTCCTGAGGTTGCCAGTGCCGGGCAACGCATGCTGGCTGAGCAAAGCTGTATAGGAGAAGAAGAGTCTCGGAAAGCGATCCAGACGGCACCGAAATTTTGAATGGGTCTCGTGATAGGCCCTCGTGATACCCAGCCGATACTCCCCGAGCCTACTGGCGTTGGAGAGATTGAGGCAAGGAGTGAGTAGAGGTGAACGAGCAAACTCGGAATGGCACTGAAAGCGAGGTGAACAATATGTATCAGATCTATGGCTTGGTTGGGATTATCGTGTTGCTGTGGAGCATTGCGATTTGGGCTTCGATTCCAGAGGAGGAAGCGGATAGGCGGTATTGATTGTTCAATCAAGCTGGCAGGCAAGGTCGGGCGCAAGTATAGAGCAAGGGAGTGTTCGCCCACGCAAGGCAGTAGCCCCTGCCTTGCGTGGACAGGATGCCGCGCAGTACACGAGGAAAAATGATAGAGAGAACAGGCGCAACAGTCAGACATAGCCCCACCAACCGATGGGCGTTCTTCGATAATGTCCTGGGCGACAGGACGATCGGCATGATGGAAGCCCTTGACGGGTTCGGCTACGTCACGACCGGAATAAGTTTCCTCGTGATTAGCATGGTGCTCTTTGTCCGTGCCTGGTATGTCTTCATGATTGGAATGGGATCAGATGTGGTTCTCGCAGTCCTCGGGCTGGTGCATGATCTCTTATTGGTCATCATCTTGTTGGAGCTGTTCAGGACCACTATTAATTTCCTCAAGACCAAAGTGATTACATTGGAACCGTTCTTGTATATCTGCGTGATTGCCTCAACGCGGCGTATCCTGACAACCGGAGCTCAAATTTCATATATGGACGAACTCACCGATCCGGTGTTCAACCGCTATCTCCTGGACCTTGGAGCGAATGTGCTCGTCGTCGTGGTCTTGATTATTGCGGTGTATGTCTCGCGTCGGGCCTCCCTGCCGACCGTGGCGGATGGGACTGAGGCCGCTCAGGGCACTGATCGTAAGGGCGATAAAGCAGAGTTGTGCCTCCGAGAGATCGACGGACAACTCATCAGGTTTAAGAAAGAATGCGCATGAGTCTGAGAGAGCGATTTACGAGGCGCTATCGAGGGTTCACGGCTTGGATCAAGCTGATCACTTTCTATGAGATCGCTATGGGGATGAAGTCGACCATGAGCCATCTGATCCACTACAAGCCGATCACCCTTCAGTATCCACACGAGAAGAGGGTTTTGCCGGACAATTATCGCGGTATGTTGGCATTGCTTCGTTACGATGATGGGACTGAGAAGTGCGTCGGGTGCGATCTCTGTGAGGCTGCCTGTCCCTCTCGCGTCATTGCCGTTGTGAGCGCCGAAGTGCCGGCGGAGCCGACGAAACGATATGCACGAGAGTATTCGATGGACATGACGCGGTGTTTGTTTTGTGGACTGTGCGTCCAAGCCTGTCCGGTCGATGCCCTTGCGATGACGAAGGAGTACGAGTGGGCGGTCTATGATAAGCGGGACTTGTTTCTCAATAAGCAACAGCTACTGGCGATTGGGGATCGCACGTTTCAGAAACGCGAAAAGCGCCTAGAGTTCCAGCATCCGAATCTGGCGGTCTTCAATACCGCTTCATCGAACCATCCGTCCAAAGCTTGCTAGTCTCCAGGGAAGGAGGCTTGGCATGATCAGGCCGTGGGCTTTCATCGCGGAGGTTTGGTGGTATTGGTTCTATCGAAGTACCGCTGATTCCATGTATGCGTGTCTGATTCTGGAACGCGACCTTAAGAAGGGTGTTGTAGAGAGAACCCGTAGGAGACGTTATGCAGTGTCTACGTTGCCAAGGCCTCTTGGTTGCCATCCAAATGCGAGATATGGGGCAGCCTCCGGTAACTGGATGGCGTTGCCTGCTCTGTGGAGCGACGACGGATCCGGGGATTGAGGCCAATCGAGCGAGCCACAGTCAACCGATCCGGAATGGTGCACGCCTGCCTGGTGCACCATTAATTAAGCCTAGGAAAGGTGGTGCACGGCACACTCCTACAGACACCGGAAGCGTTCGCGACAGTCAAGCTGCCGAAAGAGGGGCAGGACAATCAGTGAAGCGACAGTTGCCGAAAAATAGTGCTTCGTAGAAGTTGCCCGGGCAACGTGTGTGCCTACAGGAGGATAGAAGAATGGTTATGATGACAAGGAAGGTGAAGAAATTTACGAGCTGATGCAAGGGGACAAAGAGGCCGTCGGTCTTCGAGTGTAGGTGCCTGCGGATGCGGCAGCTCCTTCAGCCGGTAGGGCCGCGGAACACCGGGAGGACGTGATGAGTAGGTGGCGTGATTTTCGGCGCGCGATGTCAACGGAACTCTTCTTGCTTGCGTATGTGATTGCGTGGGTGACCGTTCTGCTTGTGACTCATATGTGGACACAATAACAAGGTGCCGATGTGTTGTTACCTTCCCGAAGGTTTCTTGCTTGTGGTCTGAAAATGCAACGGGTCTCTAAGGCTCTGGAGCTCACGGTAATAATAGAGCGGAGTCGGCCGTTTGTTCTCAAAGGTCAGTGCGCGCAGAAAGGTGAGTTCCTCCTCAGTCGCATCTCCGCTCAGTAATGGATCTTGGAGGAAACCGTTCAGCCCAGGCTCTTCCCCTGAAATCTTCTCCGGTCCTTTCTCCATGAACTCGAATGTTTTGTGGTGTCCTAGCGCCACCCGGCGGTTCAGGACAATCTCAATGCAAAAGGTGACAAGGTCGATATTCCAGGATTCGATCAAGGGATTGAGGAACGCGATGCAGTTCTCGTTTGAGAGATCAAAGACCGTCGTATCTAAGAACTCCAGGACGGTGACGCGCATCTGGGGATAGCTTGCCTTGCTCAGCCGAGCCACCTTCCGCACCCATGTAGGATTGTCGAGTTCCTGCCGAGCCACACTTTTGACGACGCCCAGCAGCTTCTGTGTGACGAACCGCTCGAGTTCGCCGAAGGGTTGTTTCTCAAAAATCGCGCGGATCTGCGAGGTTTTCCCGGGGTGACACTTCCGGAGGATCAATTCTCTCACGTCGTGCAGCAAGGGGCTCGGATGGTCTTCCAGGCGCTTCCTAAGATGTTCTCGGCGCTGCTGATCGGCGAGTTTGGCAAGGTGGCCATGCGGCAACTTCAGTACTCGTCCGATCTTCTCGTACATGTCGGTTCGGTTCGGCGCCGGCGGGAGTTTTTTCTGTGTGAGCAACTGGGAGATATAGGATTCGGTCACGTGGGCCGCACGGGCAAGATCCCGCTGTCCCAGTCCCAACTCTTTCAATCGATTCCTGATGAGGAGCGCAATGTCCATAAAAATTGTCCTTATATGATGCTGGAATGAGTTAACCAATGCTGGCCAAGAGAGTTAATCAATTATGGTAAAGTATAGAACTGTGTGATGTGCCTGGCAAGATCAGACTTGACTATTAATAGTTAATTGGCGTACCGTGAGTTATACGAGTTATGCAAGGTGATGTTCCTGATGCGGGCGATGAGTAACATGGTCGATACATCGATGTAGGCTCTGACGTTCCAGCTCGCCGACTGTCCTAAGTCCCTCGCGCTATTCGGCTCCTTCACTGGCGCGATCGATTCTTCAGTCTCCGCCGCTTCGACGTCAGAGAGCGTTTTTAGACTACGATCGTTTCCCGCGATTCGCGATTTTTGGTCGCGCCTGTCTAGGGTAACGTCTAGTTACCTGAGGAGAGGATCGACGCCAGGATGTGAAGAGGACGTTTCCTCAAGTGCTCAAGACTCTGGAAAGGAGTTCACTATGATGTACTACGCAGCGATGTTCTTATTCTTCGGATTGGTTGCCGGAGGCTTGCATCGGGCTGGAATAGCCACGGTCGCGACGCAGAGTTCCTGGATCCTGCTTTTGAGCGGGATCGTGCTGCTGGTCATCCACTTGATGACGCGGCAAACAATCCGCGCATCCTGACCGATCAGATGAGCCACGAAGATTCACAAGCGAGAGGTGGTGCATGACACTCGAAGAACAAATCGCGAAGATGAAGAAAGCAATCGCTCAGGCTATCAAGGTGATGGGGGACCGGTTTGGATCGACAGAGCAGGATGTCGCAAGGGCCATCCAGGAACTGAAGGCGTCGATGCAAGGATCGTCGGAGCCGAGTCTTGCCGTGAAAGCCGTGCCGGGGCCAGACAGCCAGTTACCACAGGCTATGCAAGCTACCATCGAGACGTAATCGCATCTGCAACGAAAAGGAGCATGAACCATGAAGGCTCAATCCGTCGTTCATAGTCATATCGATGTCACGGACACGCTGGCCAGATTGTACCTCTTCCTGGCGCAAAGCATGGATCGCTGTGTGAGCGACGCAGCGCGCATCACCTATCCAGAGGCCGAATTACAGGCGCATCTCGACGCAACCAAGGCCACGGCGCTGGACATGCTGTCTGTCAATCAAGTGGTCAAGGCCAAGGTCGAACAGGAGTGCAATCAGGTGCGCGAACTTGTTACGGCTTGCGCGGACGGAACCGGGAATGCGGTCGCGTTGGAGGAGCTGAAGGTGGAGCGGGCTGTGCTGAAACACAAGACCATGGCATTGAGTGATCTGCTCGCGGTATTTCGGGCGACATGATGGGACACTACACACGGCTCGTTGTGTCAGGCTCAGCTCGAGTCTGAAGCGGCGGGCACAATTATCACGGAGGACAGTATGACGACTATATCACGGACGTATGTGTTGACGCTGAATTCACCGACCCGAAAAGGCCTTCGACTGTGGATGGGGGACAGTATCCATGCCCTGCGCCATTGCTCGGTTAAACAGATCGGGCTGGCATTGAGGGAAATGCAGCAGAATGTGGATAGCCTGCAGGCTCCTGTCTCGTCGTCGGGCGGATCCTATTCCCTGAACCGCGGTCGATAGTGTGACGTCTCCGTCGAATGAGTAGAGCGTGGAGTTGGGAGCAACTGTATTAGGAGCGGACACGAGCCATGTGCATGGGCCCTGGCACATAGCCGACATCGTTCGGTACGACCACGGTGTTCTGTCCTGGGGAACTGGTTGGCGCAGTCGCTCTAAGACGCAGCCGGGGGGATATACGGGGGGATATAAATGGTACGCGTACAGGCGCCGTTCGATCTGGACACATTCCTCGGTGAGGCCGACAAGGGCATTACGATTCTCTCGTTCCCCAAGAATCAGATTCTCTTTTTACAAGGGGATACGACCGAGGCGGTGTTCTATATCCGGGCGGGCAAGGCCAAACTGACCGTGATCTCAGCACAGGGCAAGGAAGCCGTCGTGGCGATCCTCGAGCAGGGTGCTTTTTTAGGCGAATCTTCCCTGGCGGGACAGACGGTCCGTACGGCAACCGCAACCACTCTGGAAGACTCCCGCATTCTTCGTATCGATAAAGCCGTCATGCTCCGCCTGCTGCAGGAGCAGCCCAGGTTCTCCGAGGTATTTATGTCCTACTTACTGCTGCACTCGATCCGCGCCCAAGAGGATTTGGTGGATCACCTGTTTAATTCCAGCGAGAAACGGCTGGCGCGAGCGCTGCTCTTGTTGGCCCACTTTGGGAAGGAGAGCAAGCCGGAGCCGGTCATTGCGAAGGTCAGTCAGGAAACGTTGGCCGAGATGATCGGCACCACCCGTTCACGCGTCAGTTTCTTTATGAATAGATTCCGCAAGCTGGGGTTCATTGATTACAAAGGGGGGCTGCGCCGGAATGGCGGATTGCACGTGCATAGTTCTCTCCTCAATGTCGTGCTCCACGACTAGAACCGATCTCAAAATAGTTGACGGCATGAATTCTTATCCGTATAAGTCCGGGCCTGCTGCGGCGACGGGATGTGCTCACTCAGCTGGCCAATACACTGCGGGACCAAGGGCCGCTAGACGAACGTGCACGCTTCATCGATACAACGTTAGGGCCTGAAGATTCGCGCGATTGTGGATCGACACGGGCTCCCCCTCTCCGTCAGTACGCACGCGGCGACTCATCATGAAGTCACCTTGGTCCAACCCAGTTTTGATTTCTACATGCTCGAGGCCAAACTCGAGCATCTCATCGGCGATCGGGCCTATGACAGCGATGGACTCGATGACGACCTCAAGCAGGACGGTGTGAACCTGATTGCCCCACACCGCTCCACGCGCAAACTCAAGACCCAAGACCCAAGATGGGCGTCACTTACGCCGGTATGAACGGCGCTGGCTCGTCGAACGCTTCTTTGCGTGGCTCAAGCGGAAGCGGCGGCTTCTCATTCGCTGGGAGTATTACGCCGCCAACTTCCTCGGGTTCGTGCAGCCTGCCTGCATCACGATGCTCCTCAAGCAATTTTGAGAGAGTCTTCATGGCCGCAACGCGGCCACCCTGCAGGATGAACATACGCTATCCTCAGCGGGCCGTGGCCCGGGTGACGTCGGTGACCCTTGGTACCCTGTGAGTCCGAGAGATAGTCTGACACGGGAGCTCTTGGTACCCCGCATTGTTGCTGATGAGTACGGAAAGCAGAGGCATCAACAGGAGGCGCCTCCGGGCCCCGGCGCCTTTGACCTACCAGGAGGAGGACGCCATGGCACCGATAATCGCACGCTGCGCGGGTCTGGATGTGCACAAAGCGACGGTAGCCGTGTGGGTGCGGGTCCCGGGAGATGCTGGGAAGCAGAAGCAGGAAGCCCGCACGTTTGGCACGATGACCGCCGATCTACTGGACCTGCGTGATTGGCTGACAGCTCTTTGTGTGACGGATGTCGCCATGGAGAGCACGGGCGTGTACTGGAAGCCGATCTATTACGTGCTCGAAGACGCCTTCATCTGTCTCTTGGTCAACGCCGCCACATCCGAAACGTCCCGGAACGGAAGACCGATGTGCAGGACTGCGTCTGGATCGCGCAATTACTGGAGCATGGACTCTTGGGGGGAGTGTCGTGCCACCGGCGCCGATCCGCGAGTTGCGCGACCTGACCCGCTATCGCAAAACGCTGATCCAGGAGCGGGTTCGTGAGACTCAGCGCCTGCAGAAGGTGCTGGAGAATGCCGGGATCAAGCGGGCCTCAGTGGCCACCGACATCCTGGGGGTGTCGGGCCGGGCCATGTTGAAGGCCCTCGTACACGGTACCACAAGTTGGCCCGAGGACGCCTGCGAATCAAACTGTCGGCTCTCCCGCAGGCCCTCACTGGCTGCTTTCGACGGCACTATGCGTTCCTGGTCAGTGACCTCCTGGCGCATCTGGACTATCTGGCAGAAGCGATGGAGCGCCTGAGCGAGCGCATCGAGGAGCAGCTCCATTCGTTCGCGGAGGCGGTGGCTCCCCTGGATGCGATCCCGGGGGTGGATCAGCGCACGATGGAAGCCGTCGTGGTGGAGATCGGGGTGGATAGGCGTCCATTTCCATCAGATCGGCATCTGACGAGTTGGACTGGCCTCTGTCCCGGCCACCATGAGAGCGTAGGCAAGCACACCAGCGGCAAAACACGGCAAGAGAATCGCTGGCTACGCACCGCCCTGACGTAAGCGGCGTTGGCCGCGATTCGGGTGAAAGACAGCCGGCTAGCGGCTCGGTGCGGGCACACCTTTTTGGACCGACGAACAGGATGTCGCGAGGGCCGTCAGGGACGAGTTATTACCGTGGCACCCGTGCCGCGGATCGCCGGGTCATGCGTCATCGGGGGCACAAGAAGGCGGTGGTGGCTGTCGCGCTTACGATCCTTGTCATCATTTATCACCTGCTAAAGGACCAGGTTCCGTACCAGGAGCTGGGGGCCACGTATCTCGATCGGCGCAATCGGAAGCAAGCCACGCGCCAGTACGTCAAGCCGTTGGAGCGCTTGGGTCACCGGGTCCTTCTTGAGCCAGTCGCCTAAGAGCCAGTGGCGGCATTTCCAAAGCAGGCTCTAGTATCTTTTTTCTTCTTGCCTAGGCTTTTCCTAGTTTTGCTTCCGTTCAGGAGTCTGTAAGGTAGTACTCGACCAGGCAGCCAGTCACCTCAGGACGCAAGCCACCCAAGCCACCATCTAAACGCAATTGCGTCTGGAGTGAGAATGAGTATGAGCCATCAAGGCCTAATCAGTCGTGCGTAGCAGCTAATTCTCAAAATTGAAAATCGCGACGTGATCGGACACCAATTAGGCGAATTCAGGGTCGCGACCTTGGTATTTCTTAGGATGCTGCTATTTTCCCAGGTCCGTACCCCATAGCCCAGGCTGGTTCATCTTCACAAGTTAAGTTTTGAGATTAGGCTCTAAGTTGAGTCGGGAGAGCCTGTATCCAGACCGGGGACGAGCCATGTGCATCGGCCCTGGTACATGACCGATGTCTTACGGTACCGCCAAGCTGTTCTGTCGGGTAACTGGTTGGCGCAGTCGCTCAGTAAGACGCAGAGAGAGGATATCATATGGTACGCGTACACGTACAAACGCCGTTCAATCTTGACACATTCCTCAGTAAGGCCGATACGGGTAAAACGATTCTCTCGTGTCCCAAGAATCAGATTGTCTTTTCACAAGGGGATACGACCGAGGCGGTGTTCTATATACAGGCGGGCAAGGTGAAAGTCACCGTGATCTCGCAACAGGGCAAGGAGGCCGTCGTGGCGATTCTTGAGCGGGGTGCGTTTGTAGGAGAATCCTGCCTTGTGGGCCAGATGGTGCGTACGGCGACCGCCACCTCCCTGGAAGACTCCCAGATTATATGCATCGACAAAGCCGTCATGCTCCGCCTGCTGAAAGAGCAGCCCAAGTTTGCCGAGGCATTCATGTCCTATTTACTGGTGCACTCGATCCGCGTCCAAGAGGATTTGGTGGATCAACTATTTAATTCCAGCGAGAAGCGGTTGGCGCGGGCGCTGCTGCTGATGGCCCATTTTGGGAAGGAGGGCAAGCCGGAGACGGTGATTGCGAAGATCAGTCAAGAAACGTTGGCTGAGATGATCGGCACCACCCGTTCACGCGTCAGTTTCTTTATGAATAGATTCCGCAAGCTGGGGTTCATTGATTACAAAGGCGGTTCGCGCCGGAATGGCGTCTTGCATGTGCATAGCTCTCTCCTTAATGTCGTGCTCCACGACTAGGGTCTCCATCTGATTCCCTCCTTTGTGAGTAAAGCCAAGCCAGGCCAGATTCGACGTTTCTCCCATTTGGAATCCTTCCATACTGAGCAATTGTGAACAGACTGCAGCCGACCATTCCAGTATCTTTTCCCATCACGGAGAGATGTTGGGTAGGTCTAACACGGGTCCGGTGCCTGGCTCCAATTCGGTGGGGCTATCTACGCGAAACACAAAGAGGAGCGTCGGCTATGGGTGAGCACAATACAGTTGTTGCTATGTATGCCACACACACTGAGGCTGAGGCCGCCCTCAGGGCACTCAGGCGAGCGGATTTCAACATTACGAAACTCTCAATTGTCGGGAAGGATTACCACACAGACGCACATGTGGTGGGCTATTACCACACCGGCGATCGCATGAGGTATTGGGGCACTGCGATCCCCGGGATCGGTCCAGTGTTGATTGCGGGACCGCTCGTCGGGTGGGTCGTTGGTGCGTTTGAAGAGGCTCTGGTGGCTGGGAGCATGACAGCAATTGGAGCGGCACTCTATAACATGGGGATTCCTAAAGACGATGTCTTTAGCTACGAAACAGCGCTCAAGTGCAGCAAGTTTATCCTGTTGGTTCATGGTAGCGCGGAAGAGGTCGCTCATGCCCGAAGCATTATTCAGGCGAAACGGGCGCGCTCGATTGGCGTGCACGCGCATGCGATTGTTGATCGAGAAGCGCGCGCAGTCACCTAGTAGGCCAGGAAGGTAGGCCAGGAAGATGGAGTCATGAGACCGGGCCGTAGTGGTCAGCATGATGTCGTCGATGTCATCTGGTGAGACCAGATGAATGGTAGTTGCAAGAATACAAGCGGGAGCCTTGTTTACAAGGAGGGAATCGTGAAGGGAACCACTACAGGATGAACGACAAGGCAACGAGCGCGCCACGTATCTCCCAGACAGACGAGCACGCAGTGGGCACAGCGTACTTCGGCCCCAAGCACGACCAGAGGTTGAAGACGGCGCTACGGCCAATAGAGACAAGGTCAACCGAGAGACAGGTGATCATGTTACTGAATAACGCGCTGGCTGCGGAGATCATCTGCATCCTCCGCTACAAGCGTCATTACTTCATGACCGCCGGGATCCGTGCTCGTCACGTGAAGGCGAAGTTTCTCCAGCATGTGACCGAGGAGCAGGATCATGCCGATCAATTGGCTGTGCGCATTATCCAGCTTGGGGGAGAGCTGGATTTGGCACATGAAGGGCTGCTGAACCGGTACCATACAGAACATGTCGAAGGAGATTCTTTGGAGGAGATAATCACGGCAGGTCTGATCGCGGAACGGATCGCGATCGACAGCTATCGCGCCATGATCTTTTCTATCGGCGCTGATGATCCGACGACTCGACAGGTCTTGGAGGGGATTCTGGAACAAGAAGAAGAGCATGCGGAAAATCTGGCCGCTCTCTTGAGGGACTCGTCCTCAAAGTGAGAGGTCAAGTAGCGGCTGTGCTTGGTGCTTCATGCGCGGCGCGCGATGTTGGGCGCAAAAGGAGGATGTATGGTCTGCCAACGCTGTCGGGGGCTACTGGTACGGGAAATATTCGATGACCTGAGCATCGAAACAGACGCTTTCTACACCGCCACACGCTGCCTCAATTGTGGGTGTATTGAGGATGCCGTCATTCGTGCGAATCGCTCCCGCCGCTCGGAGAGAAGGCGGGTGACCCCGCGCGGGATGGTCAGGAAAGGACATGTGGTGTTCAGCAAGATTGATGCTGAAGAGCATGCAGTGATCCGATGAGCAGACGCCGCTGTAGCGCATGCACTTCGAGGGAACTGAACCAACATCTGGTGATGAGGAGGAACCAAAGATGGAATCCTGCAAAATCGATATACCAGGTTTATCCCAGACATCAGCGAGCGTCATG
This sequence comes from Nitrospira sp., assembly GCA_041743145.1. Lineage (GTDB taxonomy): Bacteria > Nitrospirota > Nitrospiria > Nitrospirales > Nitrospiraceae > Nitrospira_D. The sequence goes on from JBGTNJ010000021.1 coordinate 60,303, forward strand.
AACGGTGAGGACAGTCGGCAGCCTGTTCACCGGAGGCCGGCCGGTCTGAGGAGCAGGATGCGGGGAATCGATTGTGCGTTGGCCGATGTCCAGGCGCAGATTGAGATGCTTCACCAGGAGAAAACCTATCTGAGACTGGTGCGGAGAGAATTGTCCGGTATGTAAGCCTAGTGGAACGGGTCTTCTTTGTGCGACACCTCTTTGAAATAGCGGACTCTCGGGTGGAGCTTTGAAAACCCACCAAGTCTGAGGCCTTCTAGGGCGAGCGGAGAGTAGTAGAGGAGCCAGATAAGAGCTGGCAGACACTCTAACCCTTGGCCACCCTCAACCAATGTCTCTACCAGTTCTTGGTGTCCCCTTTCTGGACCTTCACCCGCTGACGCCTCTGCAGCCGTCCCCAGATCTCCCCCAATGTGGTGGATCAACTCTTCAATTCCAGCGAGTAGCAGCTCGCGCAGGTGCTGTTGTCACTGGCTCATTTTGAGAACGATGGCAAGACCGAGGCGGTTCTCTCGGAGCTCAGTCAGGAAGCGTTATCCAAGATGATCGGCACGACGGGCTCCCGGGTGAGTTTCTTCATGAATCGGTTCCGCAAACGTGGCTACATCGACTATAGCGGTGAGGTGCATGGGCGCAGCTCCCTCCGCACTGTTCTCCCCCACGACTAGTTCCTCCAGGAATCCCGCACGGATCGTCGGCTCTTCTGACAGGCGACGCCGGCATTCGACAGGGTCAGATCCTCTCACCCCATGGATCGCGTGGCATGGCAGGCGCAGTTGGCAGCCATACGCTCTCCTACATGCTTGCAAGCTGTCCTGTTTTGACCAGACCGCGAAGAGGGGTCCGAGGATACTGTAATCTGGCTCAGCAGATGTGCGGCATCGTCTGCGGACCAGTGGGAAGTACCTTGACTATGGTCCGATCGAAGGAGGAATGCACAATGAAACCGACTCTCCTCAGCAAGCGGATGTTCTGTGCGCTGCTCCTCCTGTTCGCGGCCCCGTGGGTCGCGGTCTCGACCCAGACGGCAGACTCGCTACCGGCAACAGGTGCGCCTGGATCCGACCCAACCATCGAGCCGGGAATAGCAGCCGGGGCGGTTGAAGATACGTTGAAGGCCTGTATGGCCAGGATACCGAAGGACGCCAGTATCGGCCAGCGTATGATCGCTGGACAGAGTTGTGGACGGGATGAAAGCGAGCGGAAACCCTTCCAGGCAGTCCCTGGAGCGCGGAGCATACGCCATGAACAGCCGTGATCAGGCTCGATAGGAGATCGGCATCCGAGATCATATGGTGAAGTCGTGGCCCTGAGATTCCGCGATGCTCTGAGCATCAGGACCTGGGTATCAGTAGGATGGAGCGAACTCGTGATTGGCTTCCCTCCGGCGTCTCTCGAACGCCGTGAGGGTCGTGCAAGAGGTGGTATGCAGGACGTCGGGATCACTTCAGCGATGATCTGGTTTGGGGCGGGAGCAGGAACCATGGTGCTGTTGTACTATGCGGCGAGGTTCTCCCATGCGTGGAGGGCGAGCGTTGCACGTCGCTCGGCCGGCCGGCCGGGGCTCGCGGCGGCACCGCTTGACACGCATATCGCCACTGAATGGACCGACGGCCGCAGACGGTTAGACGCGTTACTGGCATTGATTGAGGCTCTCGCGGCGTCCCTGGAGCGGGAGGTAGCAAAACTAAACCGCCTGGATACCTCCGATCCATCGTATGAACACACCGCACGCAATTTGGTTACCCCTGCCTTGCGTCGTTTCACCTTCGACCACCATCTACGGGATGAGTGCCGGGCGTTGGTCCCCCTGCTGGAGTTCTGTGGCAGGGATCTCGCTGAATTTCAAGGGATGAACACCACCGAACAGTTAGCGGCGCTTGCCCAAATCAAGGCGGCTATACAGTCCGTGGAGCGCGGCTGATTCCTGGGAACCTACGATTCTGAAGGGCTCGCTCTACACCATGGACACACTGTGTGTCCACCTCCGATGGGCTGACGACGCTCTTTGATACAGACGGCAGTGCCTTCATCATCCACGAATCAGAGGACGAATATTTGCCTAATCCGCCGACCAAGGACGCTCCCGGTGGAGCTGGCTTCCAGGGTTGAGAGATTAAACACGGATTGATAATCCCATGCATGGGATAGGCCATCAGAAACCATTGCCCGAGCTATCAAAACACAGGTTGTCTTGCGGCGATGTTGAGGGTGAGAACATTACGACAATACCGCCGGCCATACACTAGGTAACGGGCATATCGCTTGTCGTGAATCCAGTCTGTCCTTCCATGCCACATGTCTTGCCGACTGAGCAATTGTGACCAGACAAGCAGCGGGCGTCTGGGCATACTCCCATTAAGTTTCGCCCTCTATCCTAGCTAAGGAGGTGGCACCATGACCTGCCGAGCCGCCCGATCGTATCCACACGTCGCCCAGATGGAGTCAGTCACCTGCACGGAATGTGGCTCGACTGATATGGACATGCGTGTGACCTCAGGGACCTTGGGGCCGCATTTGTGTCTGATCTGCGCCCAGTCCGTGAGCCCGCGCGCGGTGTCTTCTGTCCATGCACCTCGCGTGCCGATGAGACATCAACAGGTCGCCTGAACCGACGTCGCCGAGATCCTGGCATCATCAGCGAGACAGGGGTACGCTCCCGCCGTGTTCACAAGGCTCGGGCCGTGATGCCTCGATGAGCGTCACGCCAGGGTGACCACGAGCGGTGAGGGAGGACGTGTGCGCTGCCAACGCTGTCGAGGGCTACTGGCATGGGAAACCTTCGATGACCCGAACATCGAAACACACTCTCTAGACTCCGCGACACGCTGTATCAATGGTGGGTGCATCGAGGATGCCGTCATTCGTGCGAATCGCTTCCGCCCTTCGGAGAGAACACGGGTACTCCTGCGCATGCGGGTCAGGAAGGGCGACGGTGCGTGCATCACGATTACTCGGAAGAGTGTGCATCGATTCGATAGGCAGACGCTGCTACAGGGAATGCGCATTGTACAATCCACCAGGATGGAGGACTCTTGCAGCGTGCGCCTGCGCAGCCCTCTTTCCGATCGTAAGGAGGTATCAAGATGAACGTTGAACCCATGAGGAGGGGTGGCCGTTTGTCACAAATGCAGCGTGGACAGGGCACGGCCTCTGAGCCGAGCGTGAGGAATGGGAGAGTACGCCGGCCGCGTCGGCGCGTGGAAGCCGCCCTCGCGGAGCAGCGGCGGCGGCTTGAATCGCTGATCGACCGTGTGAGCGTCGCACTGTTCATCATGGATGAACAACAACAGTGCCGGTTCATGAATCCTGCTGCGGAGCAACTGACCGGCTATGCATTTGCCAGATTTGCCAAAACGCACGGGCGCTCGCTTCATGATATTGCCCACCAGACGAAGCCGGACGGACGTCCCTATCCACTCGCTGAGTGTCTCCTCGATCGAGCCTCTTTTGAAAGGAACCAGATGCAAGGCGAAGAAATGTTTGTCCATAAGAATGGTCATTCCTATCCCATCGCGTTCACGGCGAGTCCTATGTGTAATCAAGCCGGGAAACCGGTGGGAGCGATCATAGAGGTGTATGAGGTGACGAAACGGCGCCAGACCGAGCATGAATTGCGCGAGGTGCAAGCGCGCTTGCAGCATCGGAACCTCGAGCTCGAACAGGCCGTCCACGAGAAGACCGTGGAATTGCGACGGTCGCAGGAGAGCCTCCGCGCGCTTGCCAGTGAATTGAATCTCGCCGAGCAGCGCGAGCGCAAACGCCTCGCCACCGAACTGCACGACCATCTGCAGCAGATGCTGGTCGTCGGCAGGTTGACGATCGGACAGGGCCAGCGGGTTGCGAAGGGCATGCCCGCCTGCGAAACCGCCCTGAAGAAAGTGGATGACATCTTGTCCGATGCGTTGACCTATAGCCGGACGTTGGTGGCGGACCTCACGCCCCCGGTGTCGTGCGACCATGGCCTGGCTGCCAGCCTGAAATGGCTCGCGGAGTACATGAAGAGAAAACATGAGCAAACTGTGGCCGTCGTCGTTCCCGACGACCAGGGGCTCACGCTGCCGGAAGGTCAACACGTGATGCTCTTTCAATCCGTGCGGGAACTTCTGATCAATTCGGCCAAACATGCCGGCACCGGACAGGCTACTCTCACGATGGAACAGCGAGCGGACTATCTCTGCATCACCGTGAGGGATGAGGGAACAGGTTTCGATCTTGCGGCGGCGGCGGCGGCGGAAACGCCTAGTGGCGGGCTTTCATCCAAGTTTGGTTTATCGAGTATCCAGGAGCGGATGCGGGCATTGGGTGGCTCGTTTACCATTGACTCCGCACCTGAGCATGGGACCAGAGCGACGCTGGTTTTACCGCTAACCAAGAGCGCGGAGACCGTCAATTGGTTCATCAGTTCTTCGTCACCGGGCATGCCGGCGCAGATGACGCCGGTGCCCATGCGAAAGGACGGATAATCCCTTAGGCCACCCGCATGAGCTGTTTTGACCGGACTGCCGCCGGTCTTCTCGCTATGCTGGACGATAGGTGTTCCGTCGTCTTTCATTCCGTGATGGCACACATCCGGACAAAGGCGTAACGCCATGAGGACGCTGATCATCTCGGTTGGATTGGCGCTCATGCTCGGTTCACGCCAGCAATCATCCAGAGTCACGGCTGAAGGATCTTCACGAGGGGAATCTCGGTAGCATACGCATCTCACGTTAACCAGGAGGAATCGCCATGCTGAGTTGGGCCATCACATTTCTTGTCGTCGCTATTATCGCAGGATTATTAGGACTTTCCGGGGTGGCCGGGACCGCGACCAACATCGCCTATGTCCTGTTCGTCATCTTCGTGATTCTTGCGCTGGTCGGCTTTCTCACGGGTCGTAAACCAACCGCGTAGCGGCAGAATGCGAACATGCCGAAGCCGTGCGTCGTCCACGCACTGAGGGTGTAATGGTGCGTCATACAGGCCTTGTCTCGTCTGAAGGTACTGTCAATGTAGCTCCCATTTGGGGCACTGGGCAGTATGACAACCAAAACACCCAGTTGCCAATGCCATCGCTTTCCCTCAGAACTCATCAACTACGCCATCTGGCTTTCTCGTCGATTGTGGTTGAGCTTCCGTGAAGTCGAAGAACTCTTAGGTGAACCTGGAGTCACGGTGACGGATGAAACCGTTCGCCGGTGGTATCAGAAGTGTGGGCCAGCCTATGTGCATAAGGGATGGTGTTCCTGCTCGACAAATCCGTTCCGTTGAGCGTGCAGCTGGTTAAGGTCACAATACATAATTTGAGGGTGGGCAATTATAGACAGCCAGTTTGGATAACTCGGAACCGGAGTGTGCGATGCCCCTTTTCCCTCGTCTTGTTTCCCATCAGAGGCTCGGAGTACGGGGCGCGCTCCTGTGCCTGGCGGCGAGCGCGGTCTTTCCTTCACATGTCCTGGCCGGGGCATTGGACCAACTTTCTGACTTGACTGACAAAGCGGCCCAGGCCGTAGTCACGCTCAAGGACCGAGACAACTTCAACAGCGAGTACCTCTACGATGTGAGTGTGAAGAATTTGTCGGCTTATCCCTTGGTGGGAGAGTCGCTCATCATCGTTCTTGACAAGATCACCAATATCGGTGGCGACGAATGGATGGCGGGCACGAGCGAATCAAACCTGACACGCATGGAGATCCTAGGGCAAGATGGTGATACAGACGACGGCAAACCGTACTTTCGGATCCCTCGCGGATCCGGCCCAGATCTGCCCCCCTACACCCAAAGTAGCTCTGCAACCGTGCGGATTCGTAATAAGGATTATCTCATCGTGTTCACTCCGGTGTTTCGGGTGTATGGAATGAAACAGCCACCCGTTTTGCCGAAACCGAAGGAGCGGGTGTTGCCATTGCCTTCAGATCTGACTCCCGCCGACAAGCTCATTCAGCTGCTCCTCCAGAAAGGCGTGCTTTCTGAAGAAGAGGGACGCGACCTCTATCAGCATTAACCTGTCGGGCAGCGAGTTGTACAACTGATTCGTCCTGGCACGTATCACGCGAAGGTAGCGTCCCATGCTACCCAATCATTCACTTCTTGCCACATGATCAATTGTGATCAGACCGCCGCCGGTCTTCTAGTCATAATGGTTGGTAGGGGGGGAGGTTTGGATGTGCGAGGCAGATTGATACGTACACGGAGATAGAGATGGCTAAACACAGGAGGAAGCCAGTATGAATGCAGAGTAGCTCAAGGGAAAATGGATGCAGTTTAAGGGGAACTCAAAGCGAAATACGGCAAGTTTACCGATGACGACTTGAAACACATTGAAGGCAATTACGAAAAGTTTGTCGGCAAAGCCCAGGAACGGTATGGCGATAAAATGGATGCCCTTATGAAATGGGCGGACCAGTGGCATAAGAAGCCGGCGCCGAAACCCGTGGGGAAGGGAATATAGCCTGGTGAAATGGATGCCATTCAAGAAAGACTTCTGACGACATACGTTAGATTCTGCTTAAGGAGAACATGATGAACACACGCTCTGTACTGACACTTTGCGCGGCTCTGGTTTGTGGTGGGGCACTGATCTCTGGATCGGTGCATGCGCTTGACAAGGCCAATGAAAAGACCCCGATCAACGATACGTGGCTGACGGCGAAAACCAAAATTGCTCTGGCTGCTGATAGTCGGGTCAAAGGAAGGCAGATCGATGTCGAGACCACGCAGGGTGTGGTGCTGCTCCGCGGGAAGGTGGACTCAGACGCAGCCAAGCAGGCGTCGGCAGAGATCGCCAAAATGCTTGATGGCGTCAAAAGTGTGAAGAACGACCTTGAGGTCGTCGCCCCAGCGGCACGTGAAGCGGTGGAGGACAAGGATGATGCCATTACGACACACGTGAAGGAACAGATTGCCAAAGATACACATCTGAAGAAAACCAATATTGCAGTCCAGACCAATGCAGGGGTCGTCTCGCTGACCGGCGAAGTTCGGGACCTCATGACCAGTGGTAATGCGTCTTGGACCGCCCGGCAGGTTGCCGGTGTAAAGTCTGTTAAGAATGATCTCACGGTGAAGGAGTAGGCCGAGAGGTTCAGGCACTGCGAGGGGGCCAGTCACCAAGGCTGGCCTCCTCCATACTGGGAGGCTCCGGAATACTCGTTCGGCACAACAGAACTTCGATGGCCTGGAAGTCTGACTGCGACGAGCTCAGTCGAGCAGGACAAGCGAAGAGCCCTCAGGAGGATGCGTCACCTGCGGTAGCCTGATTGGTTTCGGGGTGAACGGGATTACAAGAGGCTTTTCAGCCTCAGTCAGATGGAGGTCCTTATGAAGGCCCTCGAGTCGTCCAGTCTTGTCTTGGCCATCGTCATTGCCGGGCTCGCAGCGGTTCTGGGAACCGGGGCGGAAGCCCAGTCACCTTCCAAATCATCACCTTCCATGATTGTCATAGGCGAAGTGTCACAGGTCCAAGGGGAGTTTCATATGACCAAGGATCCCCACGGTTTGGACACGCTCGACATCGTGGACAAGTCTTATATCATTATCGATCGAGCCGGCAAAGAGTTGCGTCTCAAACTTCGCGACGACACCAAGGTCCTGAATAGGGTCAATCCAGGGGACAAGATCGAAGCCAAGATCTCGATCGAAGGCCATACCCTCTCGGTCACTCGCCTGAAACCGTAGCTCAGGGGCATGTTTTTCAAAAGGGAGGTGGCCATCTTGATGTTCAAATTGTTCATCGTGTGCGGAGTGATTGCCGTCGGGCAATAGTGGCCACTGCTCCTCTGAGCCGCCGTTACCTGATTCACGGGTGGAGTCATTCCCAAAGCCGGTTTCACTTTCGTGACCGGCATCAGTTCTTTGAGTCGAGCGAATCGCGGCCCCGTTGTTTCCCCTGCCCAGCATCGGTTTGTTGTGTCGAGCGAATGGAGAGCGCGTGATTCTGATTGTTTATCTTAGCCTCAATACTATCGCCCTTCTTAATTTCTCCGACCATCTGAGTCGTTTTATCGGTATGCAAACGTACTTCTTTGCCGCCCTTCACCTTGACGAAATAGTTCCCGTCTTTGACGCGGACCAGTTCTCCCTGGATCCTCTTGGCGCCTTTGGCGCGGCTACTTCCCATCGTGCCGGTCGTTTGCTTGTCATCATCAGATTGAAAGCCTTGCCGATCAGATTGGGAGTCAGTCTTCATCACGTCCGAAGGGGAAGGCGAATGCTCAGCCTGCGCCGACGTGGATAGCCCGAGACACAGCAACAATCCGCACGACAGGACAGCGACGATTTTTGGAATGGATAGCATTAGACTCTCCTTGGAATAGATGTGAAACACGGTTACACGTAACGGTAAGCTTTTCGGGGCTTGCTTACTGAGCAATTGTGACCGGACTCCTGCAATGCGTCTCGTCATACTGAAGCAAGACGCTGTCCTCGTTCCGAATCGACCAGACGTTGGGGTGTTGGGGAAAACTATTCTGAGCCTCTGACCAAGTACCACATAGACTGGATGCGTGAGGCTGTCAATGGCCGAGGAGAGGATCATGAAGATACACCAAGACGTTTCCCTTGCGAGGCATCAAGGATTTGCCTCCGTACTGGCATAGTGGGAGGTTACTGACCTAGAGGAAACCGTGGAGTTCTTCAATCTTGTGTTAGGGACTCGGTTGACGGCGGAAGAGCAGCAGGACCTGGCGGTACTTCTACGCCTGCTCTGAGGTCAGTAGGGAGAAGCCGGGTCATTGTGGCGATAGGGGCAGCAGAGAAAGAAATGACGGAGCTTTCTGGACAATCAAAGGAACACGAGAGGTGGCATATGAAAAGCGGAGACTCCTACGACGTCAAGTCGTTCGACGTACACGGGCTGGTCGGGATTTCTGATCGAACGCTCGAGATGCATCTTAAGCTGTACGAGGGCTATGTGAAGGCCGCGAACCAGCTCACGGCCCAGATTGACGAAATGCTCAAAGATGGACGGATTGATCAGGAAGAAATGCCGGCGTATTCCGAGCTGACCAGACGGCTGGGATTTGAATACAACGGGATGGTCTTGCACGAATTGTACTTTGAGAATTTGACCAAAGGCGGAGCCAGGAATCCCGATCAAGGCTCTGCTTTTGTGAAAGCTGTTGGAGACAGTTTCGGCACCTATGACATGTGGAAATTGGACTTTTCCAGTGTGGGGAAGATGCGTGGAGTGGGCTGGGCCATTTGTTATGTGAATCCACACAATGGCCGACTCTCGAATCACTGGATCAGCCTGCATGAAAACGGGAATGTAGCTGGTTTCATTCCTGTTCTCGTTATGGATGTGTGGGAACACGCCTATCTCCTCGACTACAAACCTTCAGAGAGAGCGTCTTATATTGAGGCATTCTTCGCGAACATCGATTGGAAGTCTGTGGACAAGCGGCTGCAGCTATGCGAGCGGGCGTGGGGGGAAGCAGTCCGAGCATAAGCAGAAGGCCTTTGGCGATTCGTGATCAACAGGTTCCCCGCTGGGGTCGGGCGGATCAAGCGGCTGTGGAAGAAACTGGGCCTGCGCTGTAAACAGGTACGCCGGTTCACGGCCACCACGGATTCGAAGCACCCGCTGCCGGTAGCAGCAAACGTGTTGGCTCAGGCCTTTGCAGCCAGACAACCGAATGAGGCCTGGGTCACCCATATCACGTACGTGCCGACCGCGGAAGGCTGGCTGTATCTCGCCGGCGTCAAGGACCTCCACACCTGTGAGGTGGTCGGCCATGCGATGGACGCCCGGATGGAGTTTCTGGGGGACGCTCAAGAACGAGTTGGTGCATCATCGACGCGACGAAACCCGTGAGCAGGCCTGGCGAGAAATCTCGGAGTACATCGAGCTCTTCTACAACCGCCAGCGGCGGCATTCGCGGCTTGGGAATCGCTCGCCCGCCGCGTTTGCCCAGCAGTGGGCCCGTCAACAGCCGGCGGCATGAGGCTGCAACTCATGGCGTCCATTATTGACGACCGAGGTCACACCTCTGGAGCCGTCGCTACCTCCTCATTTCTAAGAGTGAGCTGTTTTGACCAGACTGTTATCACTCTTCTCCCTATGCTGGACGATGGGTGCTCAGTAGCTGGCGAGCATGCAAAGCCTGTGCAAAACGGTTGAAGTGAATATGGGGAAAGATGACGGCCGCGTCGTCTACAAGCTTGAAATCGTGGATGACAAGCAAACCCATGAAGTCTATGTGGATGCCCTAACCTGCAAGGTTCACGAAATCAAGTAACTTGCATGCCCACTGTGCTGCAAAAAGCGCGGGAACTCAGCCGGTGCTCGCCCGTCAGGCGACGATGTCACATACGCCTTCCGGCAGAGGCCACGATGATCGACAGGTTGACTAGTGCTCCGTTCAGCTGAGATCATGGATATCACGTAGCTGCGCTGTTCTTCTTGGTATGCCTGCCTATAGGGCTGCATAGCTGTCGTCGTTTCTCTCGATCCATATCTCTTCCAACGGCCTGTTCTATGATGATATCAGCGGTCATCCGGTTGAGTCTGTGGCGAGCACTGCTGTTGAGGGCCTCGATGAAGGGTCCGTGGAGGATTTCACTCCATTGGAACAGCGTAGTGACAGCTGCGACGGTGATCGGGATAATAGAGCGAGAACATTCTCGATCGAGGTAGCCGGGCACAATTTATTTATGAAAAAAGAGGGATGGTCAATGGAAAAGGAAGGATGCTCAATGACAGATAACAGAGCGTGTTCGTTAGGAGCGGTGGGAGTGGCGTTTGTGACCGGAGGGTTGCTGGGAGCAGCGGCAGCGTTGCTGCTGGCACCGCAGTCCGGTCGGCAGTCGCAGGAGCAGTTGCGAGGGTATGCGCGACGAGCCGAAGAGAGTGTTCATGAGCTGGCCGACGAAGCCACCGACATTGTGGGTGAGGCATTAGACAAGGGACGCGAGTTCATCAAAGACAAGCAGGCGGTCCTAAGTGAGGCGGTCGAGGCTGGTCGTACGGCCATGCATAGGGAGCGTGAGCGACCGTCTGCAGAGAAGAAGGCGTGACAGTAGAGTGCATGGCTACCGAATGATCGAGTGTGTGGTGAATGTGCGAACAAAGGGAGACATAAGATGAATGCAATTCTTATCATCGTATTGGGGGCGTTGTTTCTTGGCGTACTTCCGATCTGGTCGCACAGCAGCAACTGGGGATATCTCCCTAGCGGCGGGCTAGGCTTCCTCTTCGTGGTTCTAGTCCTTCTGACCCTGATGGGTTGGTCGAAGCAAACGGCAACGGAAAAGTTGTAATGGGAGCGACCGCTCGTAAATAAGTGGGCCTCAGCAGGCGGATCTACTTTCGTAACGGTGACGCGTCCCCTCGGTGCGGCATCCCGTTTGAACGGTGGCGTTGGCACAAATTCTTAGGCATGTGAGCAACCCTGCTCCCGGCCTCCTGCCTATGGCCTATTCCAAGGATGGAGCATAGGACCATGATCGAGATTAATTCAGGGGCATTCGACCAGCTCAAGACTCTGGTCGGAATCGGAGACACCTATGCCAAGAGGATTGTGAAAGGACGACCCTATCAACGGACGGATGAGCTGGTGACAAAGAAAGTTATTCCGCAAATGACCTACGACAAGATCAAAGATCGCATTATAACGGGGCCGAAATAGTGCAATCGAAAACAAATGAGGACGCGACGAGTTTGACAGTGGCCCAGAGCACACGTAGCCAACATGGAACCGTAAAGGAGGGGAATATGAAGAACAGATCTCGGACATTCATCATGATCGTGACGACATTCTTTATGGGATTTGGGCTGGGAGGCCTCTCACTGCACTATGCTGCTGCCCAGGGGATATTCGGCCTTTCGACGTCGGTGAGCCAACTCGGCAGTGCGTTGGTGGACATGCAGAAGAATGTCGACGACCTTCAAAAGAATATGGGGACGGTCAAACAGGTCAAAGAGCAACTGAGCAGTCTGTCCCCACAAGGTGGGGACACTCCAGGAGGGGACCTCCTAAAAAAAGGCGGCGATTCATTGAAAGACATGAAGCCAAAATTCTGAATTGTGTGACACAGACACTTGAGAGAGCAAACCGATGAGCCAGAGATCCAACGGTAGCGCTAGTGTGGGTTCAATCAGTTCCGAAACGCGGCTCGGCATGACCTGGGTCGTGATGGCAGGCATGATTATGCTGATGATGCTGACAGGGACGACCATGGCTTCAGCGGATCAGACTGCCACGGAATCAGTGAAAAGCACCATTGATGAAGTGATCCATATTCTCAACAATGAAGAGCTCAAGCAACCGAGTCGTTCCATGGAACGTCGTCAGAAAATTGAACACGTGATCAGGCAACGCGTCAACTATGAAGACATGGCCAAACAGGCCCTGGGTTGGCACTGGATGGAACTGACTGACAGTGAGCGGCAGGAATTTGTTGCCCTCTTTGTTCAGTTACTTCGAGACACGTTTGCCGGTCGAATTGACAACTACGCCGACGAGCACGTGCTCTACCAGTCTGAACAGCACGAAGAGAACTGTGCGGAGGTCAAAACGAAGCTGTCGGGCCGCAAGATGGATACCCTCCTGGATTTTCGCTTAGTCGACCAGGTCGGCCATTGGTATGTGTACGATGTGATCATCGATGGCGCGGGTATCGTGAGTAATTACCATGCGCAGTTCACCAGCATTATTCGCGATCAGTCCTACGAGGGTTTGGTGAACAAGATGAAAGAGAAGACACTCGTGGTGAAAGCGTTTGAAACGACCACGGCTCCATAGCTGGTCGGCATAGGCGTAGTAGTCCGATCTGACCGTCCGGAGGCTATCGATGGACAAATCTCCCAAGCTCTGTTGTCTCATCCGGATGGATTCACCCTGAAAAGGCTTCATGTCCGGTGGCCTTGGATGGCTGATTAGTTACCCTCTCGTCACCACACTCGATGGTCTCACATTCGTTCTGTTGGTGTATTTCAGCAACTGAGTCAGCCTGATGACTCCGGAGTGGTCGGACAGCCCATGAATACGATTTTTTCACCTGTTGCCAAGCGTGTCGAGCTGGAAGAACCGATTCGTGCCGAGCTCTTCGGCGTCGAACGGCTCGAACAGCATGCTGCAAGTCTCGCGGTGGCTCAGGTCGTCAGCGATGATGCACGGGTGGGCCGGTTACTCACGCCACGAGTCCTTGATAATAAACGCGTCTTGGTGGAGTCGTATCAGGCTATCGCCCGTACGATTCGCGATGAGAAAGCGATTACCCCCGCGGATGAATGGTTCGTCGATAATTTCCATATTGTCGACGAACAGCTTCGCGAGATCATCGACGATTTACCTCCTGGGTATTACAGGCAATTGCCAAAATTGGCATCAGGGCATCTGCAGAATTATCCACGGGTCTTTGGAGTTGCCTGGGCATTCGTTGCCCACACCGACAGTCGTTTCGATCCCGACATGCTCCGTCGCTTTGTGACGGCCTATCAACGCGTACAACCGCTGACGATCGGTGAATTGTGGGCGGTGGCGATCTCGTTGCGCGTCGTGCTGGTGGAGAATCTTCGAAGACTGGCCGAGCGGATCGTCCATAGCCGGAAGGCCCGGTTGGAAGCCGATGAACTGGCGGATAGCCTGTTCGAGAGCGGATCCTTGGCAGCAGAGATTCCGGTCAGTGCGCTCCGTCGTTTTGAGAGCAATCCACTAGCTACTGCGTTCGCTGTGCGGCTGGTTCGGCGACTCCGTGACCTGGACCCGAAGGTGCGTCCGGTGTTGCGGTGGCTCGACGAACGCCTGGTCGCACAGAGTACGACTGCCGACGACATGGTGCATACCGAGCATCAGCAACAGGCGGCCATGAGCGTTACGGTGCGCAATATCATCACCAGTATGCGGCTGACGTCGGCGTTTGATTGGTCGGAGTTTTTCGAAAGCGTCAGCCCGATCGACACGATTCTGCGGACCGATCCCCGTTACACCGAGATGGACTTTGTCACACGGGATACGTATCGCCATGCGATCGAGGATCTCTCGCGCGGTACGGGTCTTTCCGAAATCGACGTGACCACGCGTGTCGTGACCCGCGCCAGGCAGGCAGGGGGTGAGCCGCATATGCGAGAGCAACCGGAGCGGGAACGGCACATGGATCCCGGTTATTACCTCATCTCGCAAGGGCGCCGGGCGTTTGAACGAGAACTCGGCTACCGGGTGTCCTGGAAGGAGCGGCTGCTGCGTTGGTATGTCAGGGGGGCCGCACCGAGCTATCTGGGATCGCTGGCGGTTGGGACCACCATGGTCCTAGCCGTACCGTTGTGGTATGCCGCCGAAACGGGTGTGACCGTCGCGGGTCTGGTGTGTCTCGGTCTCATTGCATTCGTACCAGCCTCGGATCTCGCCATGGCGCTCATCAATCGTACGGTGATGGCCATCCTCGGTCCGCGGTCGTTACCCCGGATGGCATTGCGAGACGGCATCCCCAAAGAGTTACGCACGATCGTGGTGGTGCCCACGTTGCTGACGAGCCGGCAAGGCATCGATGAACAGATCGAGCGATTGGAAGTTCATTATCTGGCAAATTCAGACGATGACCTGCGTTTTGCCTTGCTCTCAGACTGGAGAGACGCCTCGAGCGAAAGTATGCCGGGTGACGCCGAACTGCTGGCCTCTGCGGTGGAGGGGATTGCGCATCTAAACAAGCGGTACGGCCCGGCGGCCGGGGGCGGAGCGCGTTTCGTGCTGTTGCACCGCAGGCGTGTCTGGAACGAATCCGAGCGCGTCTGGATGGGGTGGGAGAGGAAACGAGGCAAACTCCATGAGTTGAATCAATTGTTACGCGGATCGACGAGCACGACGTTCATCTCCGTCGGCGGATATCCTCCTGATGTGGTTCCATCTGTCCGGTTCGTCATCACACTGGATGCGGATACGCGGCTGCCTCGAGGAGCGGCGCGCCGGCTGATCGGCACCATGGCTCATCCTCTGAACCGGCCTCGATTTGATCCGCATGCCGGGCGTGTGCTCGAAGGGTATGGGGTCGTGCAGCCGCGGATTACACCGTCGCTCCCGGGCAGTGGCGAGGGCTCGTATTTTCAGCAGACGTTTTCCGGACCCAGCGGGATCGATCCCTACGCATCGGCCGTGTCTGATGTGTACCAGGATTTGTTTCGGGAAGGGTCCTACACGGGCAAAGGCATTTACGAGATCGACGCATTCGAGGCGGCGCTGGCAGACAAGGTGCCGGAGAATGCGATGCTCAGTCACGATCTCTTTGAAGGTTTGTTCGCGCGCGCGGCGCTGGCGACTGACATCGAGCTGTTCGAAGCGTTTCCTGCCCACTATGAAGCGGCGGCAGCCAGGCAGCATCGATGGGCGCGCGGCGATTGGCAGCTGCTGCCCTGGCTGTTCAGGCGAGGGTATACCGGGTCTGACCCGCATCGCGCGGTGGTGATTCCCGCCATCGGCCGTTGGAAGATCCTCGACAACCTCCGCCGTACCCTGTCGGCTCCCACGGCGTTTCTGACACTGATCGTTGGGTGGATGTTGCCGGAACAATCTGCCTGGGTCTGGTCGGGATTCATTCTGACCACGTTGGCGATTCCGTCGCTGTTATCCTTCGTGCTCGGGCTCTATCCACGCCGCCCCGGTGTGGCCCTGCATACACATTTTCGTGGGTTGGGCAACGACCTCAGGTTGGCCGCCAGGCAGATCGCGTTGACCGTCACCTTCCTCGTACATCAGGCATGGCTCATGACGGATGCGATCCTTCGTACTCTTGGTCGACTCGTCTTCACGCACAGGCGGATGTTGGAGTGGGTCACCGCAGCTCAGGCTGAGGATGCCTACACGTTCAACCTGGCGGGGATGTATCGGCGCATGGCGGGCGGTGTGGTGCTCGCCGTGGCGGTAGCTGGTGGGGTGGCACTCTTCGGGCGTGATGAGTCCTGGGCTGCCGCGGCTCCCTTCGTGCTGCTCTGGTTATCGGCTCCTGCCGTGGCACGGTGGGTCAGTCTACCGCCTCGGCTCATCGGGGTCGGACCGATTTCTCCGGCTGATGCGCGGACGCTGCGATTGATTGCACGCCGGACTTGGCGGTTTTTCGAAACGTTCGTGTCTCCCGAGGACCATGCGCTGCCACCTGATAATTTTCAGGAAGATCCAAGACCCGTCGTAGCCCACCGGACCTCGCCGACCAATATCGGACTCTATCTGCTCTCAACCCTGGTCGCCCGTGACCTAGGATGGTTGGGGACCCTCGATGCGACCGAGCGACTGGAAGCTACGCTCGCGACCATGAACCGGCTCGAGCTGTTTCGTGGGCACTTCTACAATTGGTACGACACAGGTACGCTTCATCCGCTGGATCCCAAGTATGTGTCCTCCGTCGATAGTGGAAATCTTGCGGGACATTTATTGGTATTGGGGAGCGGATGCCGCGAGTTGCTTCAGCAATCCTCCATCAACGGCGATTTGTTTGCCGGAATTGATGATGCCATCCAATTGTTACGCGATGCGTTGGAGGAGATTCCAGATCAGCGACAGACCCACACGGTGACCAGGAAGCAGCTGAGCGAAGCCGTCGATGTGCTGGCCATGGCACTCTTGTCGAGACCGGTCGATGCCGCCGGCTGGACCGCCAGGTTTGGCAGGCTCACCGTCTTGTCGCATACGGTCTCCGATATGGCTCAGGCACTGGGACAGGAGCTCGGTGATGAGACTGATGGGGAGTTGCGTATCTGGGCCGATGCGGTCCGGGCTTGCGTGGACAGTCATCTCCGTGATGTGGAGTTGTTCCTTCCATGGGTCCGCTTCGGTGCGAAAGACCGGGCGGCTATGTTCGACCATCCGTCGGGACCATCGCCGGAGTGGTCGGTTATCGAGCCGTTCTTTTATCCCATTCCTACGCTGGCGGTTGCCTCTGAGCGGTTTGCGGATGCGCTCCGTGAGCTTGAACGCTTACGGAAACACTTGCTCGGTCGTCCCTCGCAGGATCAGGACACCTTGGCAAGAATCACCCTCCTGGTTGATGCCATACGGCAATCAGGTGCAGGTATCACGGCCTTGGCGCGTCGTCTCACGGCGATCGCACAGAACGCGGAGCGCATGGTTCACGCCATGGATTTCACATTTCTCTTCGATCCAACCCGCAAACTGTTGTCCATCGGCTATTGCGTGCCCGAGAACAGCCCGGACCCCAGTTGCTACGACTTGCTGGCGTCTGAGGCCAGGCTGGCGAGCTTTATCGCCATCGCCAAGGGCGACGTGCCGTCATCGCACTGGTTTCACCTGGGCCGTGCCTTGACGCCCGTGGGAGACGGTTCGGCGCTCGTGTCCTGGTCTGGCTCCATCTTCGAATACCTCATGCCGGCGTTGGTGATGCGTTTCCCGGCAGGCAGCTTGTTGTGCCGGACATATGAGTTGATCGTCCATCGGCAGAT
The DNA here is from genome assembly GCA_041743145.1 of Nitrospira sp. Classification (GTDB taxonomy): domain Bacteria; phylum Nitrospirota; class Nitrospiria; order Nitrospirales; family Nitrospiraceae; genus Nitrospira_D. The sequence continues at coordinate 77,671 of JBGTNJ010000021.1, forward strand.
TCAATACGGTAGGGAGAGAGGGGTGCCGTGGGGTGTTTCGGAGTCGGCCTATAATGCACGCGATCTCGACCTGACGTACCAGTATTCCAGCTTTGGTGTGCCGGGTCTGGGACTCAAACGAGGCCTCAGCGAGGATGTGGTCGTCGCGCCCTATGCCACGGCACTGGCGGCGATGATCAATCCCATGGAAGCCACGCAAGGCTTCGGGCGCCTCGCCGAGGCCGGAGGGAGGGGAGTCTACGGGTTCTATGAAGCGCTGGATTATACAGGGACACGGGTACCTGAGGGAAAAGACGTGGCGATCGTGCGAGCCTATATGTCGCATCATCAGGGCATGACGGTAGTCGCCATCGCGAATGTCTTGAACGATGGAGTGATGAGGAACCGTTTTCATGCCGAGCCGATCGTCCGGGCTACTGAACTCTTGCTCCAGGAACGGACTCCGCGCGACGTGCCGGTGACGCGCCCGCGCGCGGAGGAAGTCGCTGCCGCGTCCCACGTCCGCGATCTCATCCCGCCCGTCATGCGGCGATTTACCACGCCGCATGAGGAGGCCCCGCGGACGCATCTGCTGTCCAATGGGCGGTATGCCGTCATGTTGACCGCAGCTGGATCAGGATATAGCCGGTGGGGGGATATAGCGGTGACGCGCTGGCGCGAGGATGCGACGCGGGACTGCTGGGGTTCTTATATTTTTCTTCGCGATATCCACACTGGGTCTGTATGGTCGGCCGGTTATCAGCCCAGTGGCGTCGAGGCCGACGAATATGAGGTGTCCTTTTCCGAAGAACGGGCTGAGATTATCCGACGGGATGGCGACTGGAGCACGACGCTCGAGGTGGTGGTGTCGTCCGAAGACGATGCTGAAGTCCGTCGCATGTCCGTCACCAACTTGGGGGCCAGTGCACGTGATCTGCAGGTCACCTCCTACGCTGAGCTGTCTCTGGCTCTACAGGCCGCCGATGTGGCCCATCCGGCTTTTGCAAATTTGTTCGTGCAAACGGAATTCGTGCCGGAGATCGGTGCGCTGCTCGCCACGCGTCGCAGGCGATCGGATGAAGAAGCGACGGTGTGGGTGGCACAGGTGGTGGTGGTCGAAGGAGACACCGTGGGTGCCCTGCAATATGAAACGGATCGCGACCGGTTTCTCGGACGCGGGCAGCATGCCCGTACCGCGGTCTCGATGATCGATGGGCGGTCCCTCTCGAATACCGTCGGATCCGTGCTTGATCCGGTGATGAGCTTGCGCCGTACGGTGCGGGTGCCTCCAGGCGGGACCGTGCGCGTGGTGTTTTCAACCATTGTCGGTCCAGCCCGCGATCACGTGTTGGAGTTGGCCGACAAGTACAGTGACCCGAGAGTGTTTGAGCGGGCTATCTCACTGGCCTGGACGCAATCGCAAGTCCAACTGCATCACCTCGGTATCGGGACCGACGAAGCCCAGCTCTTCCAACGGCTCGCGAATGCGGTGTTATATGTTGATGCCTCACTGCGGCCGTCTTCCGAGACACTGAGCCAGAGCACGCTGGACCGTGCTGCTCTGTGGGCCCAGGGCATCTCGGGTGATCTGCCCATTGTGCTGGCATGTATCGATCGAGCGGAGGACGTCGATCTCGTCCGGCAATTGCTGCGGGCACATGAATACTGGCGGATGCGGCAAGTATCAGCCGATGTGATCATTCTGAACGAGAAGCCGCCATCCTACGAGCAGGATCTGCAGGGCTCGCTGGAGTCGCTAGTGCGCGGCAGTCAGTTGCGCCTCTGTCCGGACGCTCGCGGGGTACGGGGCAATATCTACCTTCTGCGGACCGACCTGCTTTCGGCACAAGATCAGAAACTGATGCAGCAGGTTGCCCGGGTCGTTCTGCTGAGCCGACGTGGCACGTTGGCGGAGCAGGTGACTCGACTACAGCGCCGGCACAGTCCTTCCCCGCTGACCCGGCCCATACGGCGTGCCCGCAAACGCCTGGATGTCGCGTTGCCGGAGCAGGAGCTCGAATTGTTTAACGGCCTGGGTGGTTTCGCGGACCATGGACGCGAATATGTCACGATTCTCGGTGAAGGTCTGCGCACACCGCGACCCTGGATCAACGTGATTGCGAATCCCTCGTTCGGGTTCCTTGTGTCGGAGTCCGGCTCCGGGTTTACTTGGTCGCTGAACAGCCATGAAAATCAGCTGACACCCTGGTCGAACGATCCGGTGTCTGATCCGTCGGGAGAGGCGCTCTATATCCGTGATGACGATTCAGGAGAGGTCTGGAGTCCGACAGCGCTGCCGATTCGCGATGATCCGGCGCCCTATGTGGCCTGTCACGGACAAGGCTATAGCCGTTTCCATCATGGCTCGCACGGTATCCTGGCCGAATTGCTGCAATTCGTCCCGCCCGAAGACTCGATCAAGATCTCGCGACTCACTCTGCAGAACGCGTCTGGTCGCTCGCGGCGTCTTTCCATTACGGCCTATGCTGAGTGGGTGCTGGGGAGTTCCCGGAGTGACTCCCATCCGTACATCGTCACGGAGATCGACCCCGGGACCGGTGCACTGTTTGCGAGGAATGCGTGGGGCGGCGAGTTTGGGGGGCGCATCGCGTTTGCCGATCTTGCCGGGAAGCATACTTCGTGGACCGGTGATCGCGCGGAATTCCTGGGTCGCAATAGGACTCTTGAGGATCCAGTGGCACTTGAACTGGGCGGGCCGTTATCCGGCAGGGTCGGTGCCGGCCTCGACCCCTGCGCAGCGCTTCAACTCTCGATTGGCTTGGAAGCAGGCGAACGCGCGGAGATCGTCTGGTTCATCGGCCAGACAGCGGGGAGAGAACAGGCTCGTCTGTTGCTCGAGCGCTATCGTGGAGCGGACGTGGACGCGCTCTTGCGTGAGGTTACTCGCCGATGGGACGACGTGTTGGGTGTCGTACAGGTCCATACGCCGGAGCGTGCCATGGATATCTTGTTGAATCGTTGGGTGCTCTATCAAACACTGGTTTGCCGCGTCTGGGGACGTGCGGCCTTTTATCAGTTGAGCGGGGCGTATGGGTTTCGCGATCAACTCCAAGATGTCATGGCCTTGAGTGTGGCGGCACGCGATGTCACACGCGAGCATCTGCTGCGGGCAGCCGCACGGCAATTTGTCGAGGGGGATGTCCAACATTGGTGGCATCCTCCGTCCGGACGCGGTGTGCGGACCCGCATTTCCGACGATCTGCTCTGGTTGCCCTACGCGGTGATCCAGTTTCTTGAAGTGACTGGCGACATAACCGTGCTGGACGAAATGGTGCCCTTTCTGGAAGGCCCGGTGTTGGCTGAGGGGCAACATGAATCCTATTTCGAACCACGTGTGTCGCGGACGCGCGCCACCCTCTTTGAACATTGTGCGCGTGCATTGGACCGGAGCCTTGTCGTCGGCAATCATGGTCTTCCGCTCATGGGTACCGGAGACTGGAACGATGGGATGAACTGTGTTGGCCAGCAGGGCAGGGGGGAGAGTGTCTGGCTCGGATGGTTTTTACATACGGTACTCTGGGAGTTCGCTAAGGTAGCGACTCAGCGCGGTGAACGTGTTCGTGCTGAAACGTGGCGGCTCCATGTGAGTGCGTTGAAGGCCGCGATCGAGCGGGACGGGTGGGACGGAGAATGGTACCGCCGTGCGTACTTCGACGATGGGACGCCACTCGGTTCTGCTGCAGACCCGGAGTGCCGCATCGATTCCATTGCTCAGTCCTGGGGGGTGATCAGCGGCGCAGCAGATCCCGGTCGTGGCGCGCGTGCCATGGACGCGGTGGAACGGCATCTTGTGAACCGGCAGGACGGGCTGATCCGTCTGTTGACGCCACCCTTTGATCAGATGCCGAGGGATCCCGGCTATATCAAAGGCTATGTCCCTGGCATCCGAGAAAACGGTGGCCAATATACCCATGCAGCCGTTTGGACCGTGCTGGCCTTCGCGGCGTTGGGTGAGGGGGACAAGGCCGGCGAGTTGTTCCGCATGTTGAATCCCGTTGATCGGATCTCCTCGCGAGCGAACGTCCAGCGCTATAAAGACGAACCATATGTACTAGCCGGCGATGTGTACGCTGAGCCGCCGCATGTAGGCCGCGGGGGATGGACCTGGTACAGCGGCGCGGCGGGTTGGCTCTACCGGGCTGGTATGGAATGGATGCTCGGTTTCCGCTTGCGCGGTGCCACGCTCTCCATCGACCCTTGTGTTCCGCGTCACTGGCCGGGGTACTCCATTCGTTTCCGGTATCATGCGGCGGTCTATGACATCGCGGTGGAAAATCCACGCCATGTGAGCCGCGGTGTGACGCTGATCGAACTGGATGGCAATGCATCGACCGTCAATGCGAATATTCCGCTCGTCATCTCCGGCAATCACCACATTCGCGTCGTGCTGGGCTGACGTTCGTGGCAGACGTCGGCCCGTTTTGAATCGTTGGAACTGAGCTATTTTGACCAGCTTGCCATCGACCGCCCGTGCACAATTAGATGGGGTGAAAGAGAAATCCATGGACATCGGCAACTCCATCATGACAGGGCTCGGATCGGCGGCCATGTGACTCTCCGTCCTCTCGATGTGCACGCTGGGAGCCGCACTTTTATGGTGGGATACTCGGAATCTCTCCGGAGTAGGTGCGTTTTCGTAGGGGGTGAAGTAACCCCGGGTTCTCAAGGAACAGGGTACTCAAAGCGATAGGGCCAGTCCTGAGGGTTGGCTCTACCCCTGCACTCCGTGGCATCGAAGTGCAGTTCATTTCTCATGTCGTCTTTCGCCATCACGCTCGCCAGCAGCCTGTTGAAATATAGATACGCCGCCTGCATTGGGCCTCCAAGAGCTCGATGGCCACGTTAACGAATGCCGACATGCGTGAGGAGAATTGGGAAGGGAATAGCGCGCAGGGGAGAGATAAGAAGCAGAGGAAGCTTATCGCTACCTCTTCCCCAAACAAGAAGGATCGATTTCTTCGTGGTTGGTGGTTGGTATTGCGCGTGTGAGACATGACGATCGGGGACACTTGGGGGGGGATCATGGAAGAGACGGTCGAACTCGCGAGAGCCTGGGCTCAAAAAACACGTGCCGAACGCCGCCTTGTGGCCCAATACGCTGTGACCAAGGTGTTGGCCGAATCTGCGACTCTGATGGACGCAGGGCATGAAATCCTCCGAGCCATCGGTGAGAGTCTCAATTGGGAACTGGGCATGTTCTGGAACGTAGATGAGCAGGCTGATGTGCTCCGCTTTGTAGACCTCTGGCATGCGCCATATGTTGAAGCGTCCACGTTCTGCGAGGATAGCCGGGGACGGACCTTCCAACGAGGTGTCGGGCTTATCGGCCACGTTTGGGCAAGCGGCAGCCCCGTCTGGATGCCTGACGTAGTTACGGACCACAATTTCCGCCGCGCTCCGATGGCGGCAAGAGTCGGACTGCATGGGGCCTGTGCATTCCCGGTCCGTAAGGGGTTGCGCATCTATGGAGTCATTGAATTTTTCAGCAGCGAGATCCGTGAGCCGGATCAGGATGTCCTGGATATGGTGGCCGACATCGGGATCAAAGTCGGTCAATTCGTGGACCGTGAGCAGACAGCAGAAGCGTTGCGCCAAGCCGAGGCCCTAGCTGAAGTGGCGAGACTGCTCGGAGACATTGGTCACGATATCAAGAATATGCTGATGCCAATCGTGAGCGGAGCCACACTCCTCGAAGAAGAACTCGATGAGTGCTATGGCCGTCTACCGGAGACTGTGACCGGCAATCTCAAGGCCAGTCGGGACCTGACAAAAGAGCTTACTAGCATGATCCAGCGTGGATCCCGGCGTATCCAGGATCGCGTCAGAGAGATGGCGGAATCGGTCAAGGGCATCACCAGGCCTCCTGAATTTGCTCCCTGCAGAATCTCAGACGTTGTGTCGACTGTGTACGCGTCTCTCCGTATCCTTGCCCATGAACGCAAGATTGCGCTGCAGGTTGATGGTCTCGATACCCTGCCGCTGATTCGGGCTGATGAAAGCCGCCTCTTCAATGCAATTTATAATCTGGTCAACAATGCGATTGCAGAAGTCCCCCCCGACGGGTCTATCAATGTGCGCGGCGGCATAGATCCAGCGGGAACGAGCGTATGTCTGTCCGTGATCGACACCGGTAAAGGGATGCTCCCCGAAGTCCGGGCGAGCTTGTTCACCTATCGTGCGATCAGCCGAAAAGTCGGCGGCACAGGGCTGGGGACAAAGATCGTCAAAGACGTAGTCAGTGCCCATGGTGGTACCATCACCGTTCAAAGCGAGCCGGGCAAGGGTACGGTGTTCCATATCACGCTGCCACTGGAAGGTCCTCCTCCACACTCTGGTAGGGTTAGCGGGTTGATCGACGCAATCCATGGGCCAAATGTGCCCTTCCAACCGATTGCTGAGGAGTGAGTCTTTGACATCGCGGTGGAAAATTCACGCCATGTGAGCCGCGGCGTGACGTTGACTGAACTGGATGGCAAAGCGTCGACAGGCAATACGAACATTCCGCTCGTCGTGGACGGCGAGCACCACGTTCGCGTCGTGCTCGGATGATCTAGGTCGGAGGGGCTGTGATTCGACTTTGTGGCAATATTCCTCCGTCAGCGTCCTACCTTCTGAGGCGTTTCACCTCACGTCTCACTGGGCTAGAAGCTCTTGATTCTCTCAACTACCTGAATTCTCGACGGGTTGAATTGGCATGGTCTTCGCTCCTCCAATGAATAGTTATTCAAGCACCATGAGCTATGGTGAAATTGAAAGGAGAGTAAGATGCTCGAACAAGATAAGATGACGAAATGAGGATTACCCGGGGTTCCGGTCGGAGGATTTCCGAAACCGGCCAGATCCAGAAACGACGGAGGGGGTACTACACCAGTTTTCTACTTTCCGGTCAATGTCCGCTAAAGGAATGCGCTTCAAGAGGGAGGACCCTATGCAGCTGATGCTGGCACCATCGGAGCAGGAAGTATTGTCCTGGGCGGTCGAGAGTGCCATCTCGGACCTCGGTACTGAGATCGGTCACACCGACAACCAGACCATGCGGCAAGATTTGCAAACGCGAAAGGGAGTCCTCATACCGATTTTAGACCGGCTGAGGGTCACAGCAAATCGTTGATCTGAGTGAATGATTTCAGACGATTGGGTACCGAGCCTCCTAGTTGATGAGATGGTGCCCGCTTGCCGGATCGTGGGAGCATTCCTGCTTGTCACCATAAGTCGTGTTGCTTTCAGCTGTCGAAACTCGTCCTTGCTACATTCGATTAGCGCGATTGGAAGGGATGCCTTGAACGCCGCCGATCTGCTGATACGCTGTCTCGAACACGAAGGTGTGGAGTTCATGTTCGGTGTGCCCGGCGAAGAAACGCTCGATGTGATGGACTCCATCCTGGGCTCTCGGATTCGATTTGTCACGACGCGTCATGAGCAGGGTGCCGCGTTCATGGCCGATGTCCATGGGCGACTCTCCAGGAAAGCCGGAGTTTGTCTATCCACGCTTGGTCCTGGGGCGACCAATTTGATGACAGGCGTGGCCGATGCCAACCTGGACCATGCTCCACTGGTCGCCATCAGCGGGCAGGTGTCCACAGGGCGTAAGCATGCACAGTCGCACCAGTACATCGACTTGCAGGCGCTCTTCAAGCCCATTACCAAGTGGAATGGTGTGCTCGCGACACCGGCTATGATTCCAGAAGCGGTGCGAAAGGCGTTCAAGACCGCCGAAACAGAAAAGCCCGGCGCGATTCATCTGGAAGTGCCCGAAGATGTGGCAGCCGAACGAATCAGAGAATCAGCTGCCTTCCCTCCGCTTCGGGTCCAATCACCGCGTGCTCCTGAGCCTTCATCCGTGCAAGTGAAGCGAGCCATCGCCGTACTCTCAGGAGCCAAGAGACCACTCATTCTGGCCGGCAACGGCGTGGTGCGAAGATGCGCCGATGAGGCAGTTCGGCAGTTTGCGCGGAGGCTAAACATCCCGGTGGTGCACACCTTCATGGGGAAAGGGATTGTGCCGGACAGTGATCCCCTGTCGCTGTATACAATCGGGTTTCCGGGAAGAGATTACGCTGCGAGGATGGTCGAACAGGCTGATGTGGTGGTGGCCGTCGGGTATGACTTTGTCGAATACGCACCCTGCTTGTGGAATCCCAATCGAGACAAACGCATCTTACACGTAGATGTCTCTCCGGCGGACGTCGATGCGCACTACGTCGTCGACGTAGGTGTGCTCGGGGATGTGGGGCAGACACTCGACCGGATGGTGGACGGGATGGCTTCGTTCGAGCCTCTCTGGGCCGAACGAGGACGCGAGGCCGTTGTCTCCGGTCTGCGCAGCGAATACGACGGCGCACCCGGCTGGCCGCTGCGTCCGCAGCAGGTCATCCAAGAACTCCGCAGCGTTCTTGCTCCGGACGATCTGATGGTGTGCGATGTTGGAGCCCATAAGCTCTGGATGGCGCGCATGTTTCCTTGTCATGCTTCCAATACCTGCATCATCTCAAACGGCTTTGCTGCGATGGGGATTGCGTTGCCAGGGGCGGTGGCGGCGCAACTTCTCTTTCCATCTCGCCGGGTCGTTGCTGTGACGGGCGACGGAGGATTCTTGATGACCTCCCAGGAGCTGGAAACCGCGGTTCGGCTTCAACTCCCGCTCGTGATCCTGGTCTGGCGCGATGACGGATATGGTGTGATCCGGTGGAAACAGATGCTCCGGTTCGGTCGTACCTCTTCCGTGGAATTCAACAATCCCGATCTGGTCGCCTACGCACGGGCTTTTGGCGCCGCAGGATTTCGAGTGGAAGGCCCATCTGAACTCACGCCGATCCTGCATGAAGCGTTAAAAGCGGAACGTCCGGCCGTGATCGATTGTCCGGTGGATTATGGAGAAAATCTTCGAATAACCGAGCGTCTGAAACAGTTGCCGTAGCTGATTCTCTTGAAGTGTGTCTGAGTCACGCCATAATGGCATCACACCATTTATGCGGTTTGGTTGGCGAGGGACAGATAGAATGGCACGCGCTTATAAAGATTAACCAAATACAGTTAATACCGCAATCAAAAAGTAGATGTACGGAGATAGAACTTGACTATATATGGTAAAGCTCGATAGTATGCCAAAAGAACGGAGGACATATCTCTCTTAAGAAGAGTACTGTTTGTGCCTCTGAGATAGGAGAAGAGGCTATGTGTTCACTGGTTCTTGGGTGCCATGAAAGTTAGGAACGTAGCAGTGGCGTGTTGGCTCAAACTCTGACGTTCCAGTTTCGCTGACTGTCCCATCCTTTGCGCTTCCCGCATCCTCCCTGGCGCGATTGATTCCCCAGTCTCCGCCGTTGTTACCCCAGCGTCCCCGTCGCTGCCCTCTCACCTGAAAACGCGGAGTTCGTTGTGTCGTCGAGAGGGGCGGAAGGCTCCCACCTTCGCACCAAGGAGTCCACGATGAATCAGGAGCAATTCGGACAATTCTGGGCACAACTCAAAGCGTCGATCAAGGCAAAGTGGGTGAAGATCACGGAGGAGGGTCTAGCCGAAATTCTTGAGGATCTGGGTACATTCGGCACAGTTCTGCAGAGGCAGTACGGAGGCCTCCAGCTGGAGGGAGATGTCACTTGGGCCAACCGCCGGTACTCCCATTGGTCGGGGAACTATGAGGGATGCAAGGATGCCGAGCCAGCATCGTAGCTGCCCCGTCATGCTGGTGTCCCCAGTCAGACCCGATGAAGTGCGATGTGCGCCTGACAGGCCGCGAATCAAACCAAGGGAGAGACGGACATGAGAAAAATGATCATCAACAAGAGCTACGATGCATTTAGCGTGAGCCAGTAAGGCGTTTGTCCGCTTGCGTGAGTTGGGGCAGCAGGAGGCTCTGCAGGAGACCGATCGGGGTGCGTACTGGCCTGCGTCAGCCACGCCGCGGGAACCAAGTCTGAATCAGTGCGGGAAGCTCATTCCATGAGACGATGACAAGCTGGTTCGTGTGGTTGAAGAGCTTCGGGAAACAGCCAATGGGCATGCCGCCGAACTTAAGATCGTCTCAATCCCTGACGACGTGCAGTGGGTGATTACCAAGACAGACGGCCGCGAGCCGGTACGCGAAGTGCACCGCACGTGGGAATGAAGAGGCGGTGACGGTCAACGCAAAGCAGGATCGGGAGGACGGGCTCGT
>JBGTNJ010000022.1:0-85621 GCA_041743145.1 Nitrospira sp.
ACGAGCCCGTCCTCCCGATCCTGCTTTGCGTTGACCGTCACCGCCTCTTCATTCCCACGTGCGGTGCACTTCGCGTACCGGCTCGCGGCCGTCTGTCTTGGTAATCACCCACTGCACGTCGTCAGGGATTGAGACGATCTTGAGTTCGGCGGCATGCCCATTGGCTGTTTCCCGAAGCTCTTCAACCACACGAACCAGCTTGTCATCGTCTCATGGAATGAGCTTCCCGCACTGATTCAGATTGCTCCTGATTCATCGTGGACTCCTTAATGCGAAGGTGGGAGCCTCCCGCCCCTCTCGACGACACAACGAACCCCGCGTTTTCAAGTGAAAGGGTAGCGACGGAGACTCTGGTGTAACAACGGCGGAGACTGGGGATCGGTCACGCTGGGAAGGACCAGGAAGCGTAAGAGAATAGGACAGTCAGCGGAGCTTCACACCGAACATCTTCACTCTGGGCGCAATGAGTACAGGAGTCAAACTATATAATGATGATACCGCACGCCTCAATAGTTCCACGATATTGGTACGTTACGACACATGAGAATGGTCATGACGTCGTGACCCGACTCCGTTAACTAGACCGACCGAACAAGTATTCTGAATTGTAGTCTTTGCATTCCCTCTGTTCAACGGTCGGTCGCTAGGCCATGCCAGTCGGTTCGGGAGATCGCACAGACATAGACTTCGCTGTTTCTTCCAGGTGCATCCTGGAGGATCTGAGAAACAGGTCGAAGAATGCGATAACCCCGTTGGTATTTCATGAAGCTGGGAATATCGCTTATCGGGTCATTCGGTCCATCGTGCAGGAAGATCCAATTGGATCTACTCAACAGGGGCATCTTGAGGGATTGTGTATTTGAGGAAAACAAGTAGAGTTCCCATGATCGTGATAACTCTCGTCGCCATGGCCACATACAATGGAGGTGTTGATACCTGTCACGCGCAAATGAGTAAGGAGTGTAGACAATCTGCCTAGTAGTCGAACTTGTTTAAGCACCGAACATGTTTGATGAGGTGAAGATGAAAACTCTAAGCTATTCGCTGATGACGGTTGGAATTCTGCTCGTTCTTGGGGGAATAGTAGCTGTCTTCAACTTTGACCAGCCTTCGGACTTATTTTCATTGATTTGGTGGATGATAGTAGGTGGATGGTGCCTTGCACTGGTCGGTATGGGGATGGACATCCTACATTTGTTTAAGATGGCTGAACGCGAAGGAGTGCGGTATTCCAATCTGAGGTGAATACGGCAAAAAGAGTCGAGGAAGAAGCCACTCCAATTTGATAAACTGCGAGGAAGCGGTTGTCCCATCCTGCGAGCTGGGGCAAGCTTTCAGAATAGATCATTCGGTGCACCGGTAGCCCGGAAGGCCCGCCTCCCCAGGCGGACCTTTCTATTTTTCTACACCTCGTTCTTGCATCACCAATTCCCAGACTTCTTCCTCAAGGTCATATCGCAGCACGTATCGCTGCCCGTCGCTCACTCGGACGCGAAAACAGCTATGGGTCTCGGTATACCAGCGAGCGAGAATGTCTTGTACAACAAGGCGGACGCCGTCGAGTATGAATGCGCGTGGCGTTTCTTCCCCTTTATATCCCGCATAGGCCTCGACGGGTAGGTGAGGTGGAGTCATTTGGAGAACCCTTGTGAAAATCAGTAGGCTGAGCTTATCATGACGCCCGCAAGAAGTTGGAATCTCTTACCCATGGAGCCCCACGCATGAAAACGAATCAAGGTCAGTCGTCAGGATCGACACGAGTTGAGCGAGATACGATGGGAGAACTGGCAGTCCCCGCCGAGGCCTATTACGGAGTGCAGACGGCCCGAGCCATTGAGAACTTTCCGATCAGTCCGCTGCGCATGCCACGATCGGTGATTCGAGCCATGGGCATGATCAAGCGGGCCGCGGCCACGGTGAACCATTCCCTCGGGTTGTTGGACAAGAAGCCGGCAGAAGCCATCAAGCTGGCGGCGACGGAAGTAGTCGAGGGAAAACTGGATGCCGAGTTTCCCGTGGACATTTTTCAGACCGGTTCCGGCACGTCGACCAATATGAACACGAATGAGGTTATTTCTAATCGTGCGACTGAGCTGCTTGGTGGTGCACGTGGGAGCAAGCTGGTTCACCCGAACGACCATGTGAATCTCGGCCAATCGAGCAACGACGTGATTCCCACGGCCATTCATATCGCCGCGTCGGAACTGATGCAGCAGCAGCTCGTGCCGGCGCTGACCCGATTGCACAAGGCACTTAAGTGGAAGGCGAAGGAATTCGATCAGATCGTGAAAATCGGGCGGACTCACCTTCAAGACGCAACGCCGGTTCGGCTCGGCCAGGAATTCGGTGGCTATGCCCGTCAGATCGAGCTTGGTATCCAGCGCGTCAAGCGGGCGCAAGAGGCACTGAGTGAAGTCGCTTTGGGCGGGACGGCTGTCGGCACAGGGTTGAACTGCCATCCAAAATTTTCGACCAAAGTGATGGCCATCATTTCGAAAGAGACCGGCTGTTCATTCAAAGAGGCCAAGAACCATTTTGAGGCACAATCAGCACAGGACTCACTGGTTGAAGCGAGCGGCCATCTTCGGACTCTGGCCGTGAGCTTGATGAAGATTGCCAACGACATTCGCTGGCTCGGTTCTGGGCCGCGGTGCGGACTCGGTGAAATCAATTTACCGGAAACGCAGCCTGGTTCTTCCATCATGCCAGGGAAGGTGAATCCTGTGATTGCCGAGTCCGTCACGATGGTCTGTGCGCAAGTAATCGGAAACGATGTGACAGTAACAGTCGGTGGGCAGGCGGCGAATTTCGAGCTGATCGTGATGATGCCGGTCATGGCCTATAACCTGCTTCAGTCCATCGAACTTCTGGCAACGGCTTCCACCAACTTTGCGGCAAAGTGTATCGAGGGCATCAAGGCGAACGAAGAACGATGTAAGAGCTTGATTGAGGAAAGCTTGGCGATGTGTACGGCCTTGGCACCAGAGGTCGGCTACGAAGCCGCGGCTAAACTGGCGAAGGATGCCTACAAGTCTGGAAAGACCGTCAGGCAAGTGGCAAAAGAGCAGAAAGTGTTGCCTGACAAGCGCCTCACCCAACTCCTTGATCCCTGGCGCATGACCGAACCGGGCGGACCAGTCGGGAGCGCGGGTGGATGATCGAGCGGCAAGTAGCGCTTGCCTTACAGCAGTTGGCCTGTATACTGAAACACCATGAGTTCAGATAGCAGCAGATATTTTTTCACGATCGGTTGTCTGGCCTTGCTGTTCTCAGGTGTGTTCTATGGCTGTGCTACGACTGAGCGTCATCCGGCACACCATGAGCCTCTCGTGATTCCTACCATGGGGACACGAGGAGCACAGTGCTGCGCTATGGCCAAGGGAATCCAGAAACAGAATGCATTGGCGAAGACCGCTGTAAGATTCGTGGGAAAGTCCCAGGTTGAAGTTGGTGGGCGGCGTTACAACCCGGACTGTTCCGGATTTGTCCGAGGCGTGTATGCCTCACAGCGTGTGGACTTGTATGGCGGACTAGGGGAACTGGATGGAGGAAATGGCGTGGGGCGTATCTACACCCATGTCGTCGAACATGGGCGGATTCATTACGGTCCGACCGTCCATCCCGGTGACCTGGTATTTTTTCACAACACCTGGGATTTCAACAGGGACGGCCTACCCAATGATCCGTTGACACATGTCGGCGTCGTGGAGAAGGTCGAATCCGATGGAACCGTGCTGTTCGTCAGCTCGCTTTCAAGGGGAATTGAACGCTATCGAATGAACCTTCAGCATCCTGATATCCACAAGGCTCCTGATGGGAGAGTGCTGAACCATTTCCTGCGTCGCAAACATTTTGGTGATGTTCAGGGAACCCGCTATCTGTCGGGGCAATTGTTTGCGGCGTTTGGCACTCTGACTCGTTAAGGTGTCGCCAAGTTCGTGTAACGGCTTCCTGAACACAGTCAACCCTATCTATCAGCGAAGTAGTTCTTCACCAGTTGCTCAGAGAGCGCGAATTGCTCACGCGTTCGGAAAGGTCGGTTACCAGAATCCATGACGGCTTTAACGACTCAGACTTCATCAGGAGTAGCAGACCCCAAAATCCCACTCCTTATCGCGAAGGAGCTCAGTGTCGGTGTTCATCAGGTTTCGGCAGCGGTCTCGCTGCTCGATGAAGGCGCGACGGTTCCGTTTATTGCGCGGTATCGGAAAGAAGCGACCGGAAATCTGGACGATACGCAGTTGCGAGCGCTGGAGGACCGGCTGCTCTACTTGCGTGAACTCGAAGCACGGCGCGCGACAATTCTATCCTCGATCGCAGAACAAGGGAAGCTCACGGATGCACTGCGCACGAGTATTGAAGGGGCGGCGACGAAGCAAGCTGTCGAAGACTTGTACCTCCCGTTTAAGCCCAAACGCCGCACTCGTGCAATGGTTGCGCGCGAGGCAGGGTTGGAGCCGTTGGCCGATCGTCTCTTGGCCGATCCGATGCTGCATCCGGAGCAAGAAGCACTCAAGTACATTCGTGTGGTACCTGCTGCGGAGGGAGTGGAGGCCATCAATGTGCCTGATGCAAAAACCGCACTGGAAGGGGCGCGAGATATTCTCACGGAGCGATTTGCGGAAACTGCCGATCTGTTGGCCGTGCTGCGCACGCGGTTGTGGGACCAGGGGGTCTTAACCTCAACGGTGATGAAAGATAAGGAAACAGCGGAGGCCGAGAAGTTCCGTGACTACTATACCTATACAGAGCCGATTAAGACCATTCCATCGCATCGGGCGCTTGCGCTGTTTCGTGGTCGCGCCCTTGGGGTGTTGAAGCTGGAGTTGGGATTGGGGGAGGTGCTTGATGCAGTCATCCCTCACCCCTGCGTTTCGATGGTCGCGGCGCATGCGCACGTTGAGGATCGCGGCCGACCTGCCGACACATGGCTGGTCGGTATATGTGACTGGGCCTGGCGCGTGAAGTTGCATTTGCAACTGAGCACTGAATTGTTGGTGCAGTTGCGTCAAGCAGCCGAAGCCGAGGCAATTAAGATCTTTGCCCGTAACCTGCATGAGCTATTGTTGGCGGCGCCGGCCGGGCCGAAGGCCATTCTTGGCTTGGATCCGGGCATTCGGACCGGTTGCAAGGTGGCGGTGGTGGATGCGACGGGGAAATTATTGGAAACAGCAACGATCTACCCGCACCAGCCCCGCAACGACTGGCAGGGTTCATTGGAGACGCTTGTTCGTCTCGTTGTCCAACATGGTGTGCAATTGATTTCAATCGGCAACGGGACGGCGAGCCGGGAGACAGACAAGCTGGCGGGCGAGGTGATGAAATTGGTTGCAGCTCAAACTCCTGAACGACCGGTGGCAAAAATAGTGGTGAGTGAAGCAGGAGCATCGGTTTATTCGGCTTCAGCATTTGCTGCGGCAGAGTTCCCAGAATTGGATGTTAGTGTGCGGGGTGCCGTGTCCATTGCTCGCCGCGTGCAGGATCCGCTGGCCGAGTTGGTCAAGATTGAACCGAAGGCGATCGGGGTCGGCCAATATCAGCATGACGTCGATCAGCGGGCCTTGGCGCGGTCGCTCGATGCGACGCTGGAAGATTGCGTGAATGCTGTTGGTGTCAACGTCAATACGGCGTCGGCGCCCCTGTTGGAACGGGTGTCTGGTCTCAACAAGGCGCTGGCTAAGAATATCGTGGACTTTCGGGATGTAAACGGCCCGTTCGCAAATCGGACGGCGATCCGCAAGGTCCCTCGTCTCGGCGAGAAGACGTTCGAGCTGGCAGCCGGTTTTCTACGAATTCCTAACGGTGATAATCCCTTGGATCGCTCCGCCGTTCACCCGGAGGCCTACCCAGTTGTTGAACGCATTCTGTCACGGTTGGGAACGGGGATTGCCGAGGTGATGCGTCAACCGGCTGTCTTGAAAGGGTTGTCAGCCAGTGAATTTACCGATGAGACGTTCGGACTGCCGACGGTGCAAGATATTTTTGTCGAGTTGGAAAAGCCAGGACGCGACCCGCGTCCTGAATTCAAGACAGCGACCTTTCGCGAGGGGGTCGAGGCTCTGAGCGATTTACAGCCTGGCATGCTGTTGGAGGGAGTGGTGACGAATGTGGCGGCGTTCGGTGCGTTCGTCGATATCGGAGTGCATCAGGACGGACTTGTGCATGTGTCGGCGCTGGCCAATAGATTTGTCAAAGATCCGCATGAGGTGGTCAAGCCGGGTCAGGTGGTGAAGGTGAAGGTAATCGACATTGATCTAAAGCGCCAGCGCATTGCGCTGACCATGCGCCTGGAGGATACGGCTAGCCGCCCATCTGCGCAGGTCCAGGTGACTAGCCAGGGAATTCGTGACCCGCGCGGGCGTAGGCCGTCGGCACCGGCCCAAGCGGCGGCACGAGGGACTCAGCCAATCGGTGCCATGGCACTGGCGTTGGCCAAGGCGAGGCAGAAGCTATAGCGAATGTTCTGTCGTTCGAAGCTGGTGTCGTTGAAATATCTCTGGACGATAGGGCTATTTCTCTCTCCGCACTCTTGACGGGTGGCATTGAGCAACCATCCGTTCGCGCGCAACGGAAGGGTCCCACTGGGGGATGGGTGGAGTGAGGACGAACGGATTGCTCAATGACAGGACCCGTCGACCTACACCGGCCACTGTTCTTCATTCCACGCCATTTCCCAGAACATCCATTCATAGCGTGAGCTAATGATGAAGGATTCCTCCATCCGGCGCAGTTCTTCTTTTCCGGCGGTTTTGGCCCACTGATCGACTTTCTTCCGCATCCACACTTGCACCTCAGCAAAATCCGGCGAGGCATAGAGCATCAGCCAGTCACGGTAGGGATGATTCTTAGGCGGCGGACCCTTTCGTAACAGGTGCCGTCCGACGACGCAGTAGACCCAGGCGCAGGGGAGAGCCACCACTGTGACCTCTGCGGCTGTTCCCGAACCGGCGACCGTCAGCATGTGTCTCGTATACGCGTAATTGGTTGGCGCCATGGGTACCGAGGTCATCTGCTTCGGTGTCAGATTCCAACGCTTGCCATAATTCTCATGCAGGCTACGTTCGACTGTAATGGTTTCCTCGGCGAGCTTGGCGAAACGAAGTGCGCTGTCGGAGTCCGGAGCTCTGAGCGCACCGGCGGCAAAGACACGAGAGAGATCGCCCAGGAAACGTGCATCTTGCAGAATGTAGTACTGGAATTTCTGTTCGGGCAGCGTTCCATCGCCGAGTGCGACGACAAAAGGATGGCTGAGCTGTGCGTCCCAGATTGAAACAGTGAGTTTTCTCAGATGGTTTGAAAACGACATGGGGTCCCTCCCAAAGGCCGAAGTGTCTTTTGTGGGCGGTCACAGGTTCTGAGGTTCAGAAATCGCCCGATGTACATTGCTTCCAAGGGAACAGAGTTTGAGACCTGTCACAATGTTACAGGTACGGAATCCATGGTCTCGGCAATCGATTCATGCCGTCCAGTGCCGCCACCCTATAACATTCGGCCAGGGTTGGATAGTTGAAGACTGTATCGATAAAATAGTCGATTTTTCCGTGAAAGGCCATGACTGCTTGGCCGATGTGGATCAACTCCGTCGCCCCTTCACCGATCGCATGGACCCCGAGGAGATGTTTGGTGTCTCGATGAAACAGGAGTTTGAGCATACCGGTTTCATCGCCGATCAGTTGTCCCCGGGCGATCTCCTTGTACCGGGCGATGCCGACGGCATAGGGAATTTCAGCTTGCTTCAGTTCCTCCTCGTTTCGTCCCACCATGGAAATTTCTGGAATCGCATAGATTCCATATGGCAAAAGCGAGGTATCGGTGCGATCGAAATAGCCGAAGGCATGGCTGGCTGCATGGCGTCCCTGCTGCATCGAGGTTGAAGCCAATGCCGGAAAGCCAATGATATCACCGGCGCCGTAGATATGGGGGATCATGGTTTGGAGATGTTCATTGACGACCAAACGACCGCGTGCATCGGGTTGCAGCCCGATGGCTTCCAGATTGAGTGTGCGGGTGGCCCCGATACGACCAATCGCATACATGAGTGTCGATGTTCGAAGGGGCCGGTTGTTTCGCAAGGAGACCTGGATGGAGTTGTCCCAGTTCTGCTTGATCGAAAGGACTTCTTCATCGTGATACAGCGTGACGCCTAACTCCTTCATCTGTCGCTGGAGCGCATAGATGATCTCCGCATCGACGAACTCCAGTAACCGAGGTCGTTTGTCGATGAGGGTGACAGGAACTCCTAAGGCGGCGAGCATGGAGGCATATTCAGTCCCGATGACACCGCCTCCGACTATGACGATGGACTTGGGAATCCGTTTAAGCGTCAGCAGTCCGTCGGTATCGATGATGGTCTGGTTATTGAAGGGAATGTGGGTCGGTCGAGCCGGCTCTGTGCCGACGGCGATCACGATGAAGTCGGCCGTGAGTTCAAGCGCGCCACGGGTCGTTTGAATACGGAGCCGATGGGGATCGAGAAAGCTGGCTGTCCCAAAAAACATGTCGATTCGATTGCGCGCCATTTGATCCTGGACGATCTGAATCTCGTTCTTGATAACGTGGTTGGCTCGGAACGCCAGATCTTCGATGGTGATCGTCTTTTTCAGTCGGTAGGTGCCGCCATAGATGCTGCGCTGGCGGAATCCGGAGAGATAGAGCACTGCTTCACGGAGTGATTTACTGGGAATGGTGCCGGTGTTGATGCAGACGCCACCGAGGACCATCTTACGCTCGATGATCCCGACTTTCTTGCCGAGCTTTGCCGCCTGAACGGCGGCCTTTTGGCCGGCTGGTCCTGTACCGATGACGAGTAGATCGTAACGAGCCATCAGTGCTTCGGGACTGCTGAGGCGACGGGTGTGCCTGGCACAGCCTGGTAGGCGCTCCCGTCACCTCTGCTCCAAGGTCGTATCAGCTTAGCTCTCCGTCACCAAACGACGGGCAAACTGAAAAGCTTCTTCCATGTCCGGTAGTTGGGTGAGCTCAGGTGTGATTTGAAGATAGCGAATGGTATTCATTTTATCGATGACCATGACGGCTCTGGTCAAAATGTGCGGACCTTCCAAGAAGAGGCCATGAGTTTTCCCGAAGTCGCCGCCTCGATAATCCGACAAGAACGTCACATTGGCAATCTTGGCCTCCTGGGCAAAGCGTTTCTGCGCAAATGGGGTATCCACGCTGACTGTGATGAGTTCCACCATTTTATCAAGACCTTTATTTTTCTCGCTGAGAAGATGTGTCTGTTGTTCACAGACCGGTGTATCAAGGGAGGGGACAATATTGATGATGCGTACTTTCCCCGCGCCTTGCGTTTCCACGATATTGACGAGCGTCAAGTCGTTGCGTGTAACCTTGACGTCCCGGAGGTTATCCCCAACCTTCACCCCGTTGCCGCTCAAGGGCAGCGCATTACCTTTGAACAAGACCTTGTTCCCTTCTCCAGCGGTTGCGCTCCCGTCCGCCACCGGCATGTTCTTGTACGAGAAGGCCTGTCCGGATGATCCTGCCGTCGCCTGGCATCCCATGAGGCTAAGGGAAAGGCACAGCGCTGTGCCGATAAATCCATAATATCGCGTCTGCATCGTATGCTCCTTTCTGAAGATAATGACTGATCGGTCATCGTTTATAGTGCTGCGGTTCGCGGTTACGATTGAATATACGCGATCAGCGATCGGTTCACCAGCTCCGGACTTTCCCATTGTGGCATATGACCGGCATCGGAGATCCTGACAAACTGTGATCCACGGATCCTATGGTGAAGTTCTTCACCCACGGGCACGGGGAACACCCGGTCGTATTCACCCCAGATGATCATGGTTGGGTGTGCGATGGTGCTGAGGCGTGGGGCAAAATCGGTTTCCCAGGAGGGGAGGGCATTTCTCACGGCCATGATGGGTTTGATGACGCCGGGGCGTCGGCGATTGCGGTTTGACCGGTCGATGACGGCCGGTGTGAGAAGGGTATGGTCGTGAACGATTTCCTTGAGCAAGGATTCGGTCGCCATTCCACCGAACAACCAATTCCCTAACGAAATCAGCCAGACTGGCGCTCGCGTATCCAGGGCTTGCCTGAATGATCGGCTACTGAGCTTGGCCATGACCTGAGACGGCAACCCGCTGATGAGCACCAGTTTGTCGACGCGCGTGGGATGGGTGATTGCCATGCCAATGGCCAATCCCGCGCCCATGGAATTGCCGACAAGTGTAGCCTTTTCAATCTGAAGGGCATTCATGAATCCGATACAAAAGTCCAACATCTGGTCGGTACGGTAGTCGATGTCGGGCTTGTCGGAAAGCCCAGAACCGGGCAGGTCCAGCGTTAGCACACGGAACTGTTTGGATAAGGCGTGCTGTTGATGCTCCCATTGCCACATGGATCCACCAAAGCCATGGATCAGGATGACGGGTGGGCCGGTGCCGACATCAAGGTACGCGATACGCTGTTCATGAACCACAACCGCCTTGATCGGGAGGCGATGAAGCGCTTCAAAATAAGGAGGAATCTGCGAGGGCGAGGCACAAGCGGTCATGAGGGATGATATGAGGCAAAGGGTGAGCAGCACAAGGGGCCACGGTCGACAGCGAGAGGGAAGATGCTCGGCACTCGACCTACTCAAGTTGGATGACCGTTTCATCCGTCTTCACATTGTCCCCCTCGGTCGCCAGGATCGTCGCGACTTTCCCATCGATGGGAGCCGGGACCTGACTTTCCATCTTCATCGCTTCGATGATCAACAGCGGGTCGCCGGCGTGTACCTGATCACCGATTGCAGTCAGGATCTTCACGACGCGGCCGGGCATGGGTGGGGCGACGTCACCAGGTTTTGAAGGCTTGGGTCGTTTGGGTTTTCCTCCAGAATTAGTCTCCTGGGATTCGGGGACACCGGCCAATACTTCCTGGATCGGTTCGAGCGAGACTTCCTCCAGCTTGTCGTTGACCCGGATGTAGTAGGGTTTGCGGCCGTCGATCTTTCGACCGGAGCCTGAGACCTTCACGTGATACGTCTCGCCATGCACCGTCACATTAAATTCCACGGGGGCCAGATGCAGTTCATGAGCGGTCATGGGCCCTTTTGCCGAGCCGAATTCGAGCGGTTCGGGGGTCAGATCGCCTTTTTCACGAGCCTCGAAAAAGTCCCGCGCGATGGTGGGGAAGAGCACGAACGACAGCTGGTCCTCGATGCTTTGGGCGGACTCGGGCAGTTCCTTTTTGGCGTCGTCCAATTCCGGCTCCAGGCGATCGGCAGGTCTGGTCTTGATCGGGGTTTCGTCGCCGGTTGCGCGCGCCATCACATCGAGATCTACTTGTCCCGGTGCACGGCCATAGAGTCCCAAGAAATAATTCTTCGTTTCAGTCGTGATGACTTTGTATCGTTCTCCGGTCAGCACGTTGAGAGTCGCCTGGGTTCCAACGATCTGGCTGGTCGGGGTGACGAGCGGAGGATACCCCATTTCTTTTCGTACGCGCGGCACTTCGTCAAGGACCTCTTTCATCCGGTCCAGGGCGTTCTGTTCGGCTAATTGAGCCGCCAGGTTCGACAACATACCCCCAGGAATCTGCGACATGAGGATCTCGGCATCGACGCCGGTAAAATCGCTCTCGAACTGACGGTACTTGCGACGAACAGTCCGAAAGTGTTCGGTGATCGGCTGGAAGGATGCGAGTTCCAGTCCCGTGTCATAGGGCGTGTTCTGGAGTGCGGCAACCAATGTTTCGGTCGCCGGGTGGGATGTTCCTCCAGCCAGCGGCGAAATCGAGGTATCCAGCATGTCGAGCCCACCGAGAATCGCCATCAACGAAGACATGGAAGCCATTCCCGAGGTGTAGTGGGAGTGAAGATGGAGCGGAACTTTGACCGCCGCTTTCAGTCGACGCACCAGGTGATAAGCATCGAGCGGAGCCAAGAGGCCAGCCATATCTTTGATGCAAATGGTATCCGTCCCCAGATCTTCCAACTTCCTGGCGAGATCCACGAAACGGTCGATACTATGCACCGGGCTGACCGTATAGGAGATGGCCGCTTCCGCGTGCTTGCCGCAGGCCTTTACTTCGCTCACGGCACGATCGAGGTTTCGCACGTCGTTCAGTGCGTCGAAAATGCGGAAGACATCGATACCGTTCGTAGCCGAACGTTCGATGAACCGTTCCACCACATCGTCGGCGTAATGTCGATAACCGACAAGATTTTGTCCCCGCAACAACATCTGGAGTTTGGTGTTGGGCATCGCGGCTCGTAACGCCCGGAGCCGTTCCCAAGGATCCTCCTTCAAAAAGCGCAGACAGGTATCGAAGGTCGCTCCGCCCCACACTTCCAGCGACCAGTAGCCGACGGCATCGAGCTTCTGCGCGATCGGTAGCATATCCTCGGTGCGCATGCGGGTAGCCAACAAGGATTGATGTCCGTCTCGCAGCGCGACATCGGTAATCAGGATCGGCTTGCCGACTGCCGGCTGGATTGTGAACTCACTGGGGCGCGATGTGACCTTTTTTGACGTCTTCACTGTCGAAACATACGATGCGGTCTTTTTCGCCTGTTTTCTTGCTGGTGGTCGTCTTTTTGCCATGACGTCTCGTGTATTGTGTTAGGCCTCGGCGGCGTTGTCTGGATTACTAGAGTCCTTCGTATGCGGCGATCGCGGCAGACAGCGCGAGAACAAGATCTTCCGGCTGCTCAAACTCGTGGTACGAATATAACTCAGGGTGGGTGTCCAGATACGACGTGTCGAAGCGCCCTGCGATAAAATCTGGCTCCTGCATGATCGTCTCCATGAAGGGAATCGTGGTTTTCACCCCACGGAGTACATACTCTTCAAGGGAGCGTCTCATCCGGCTCACCGCTTCTTCCCACGTCCGGCCCCGGACCGTCAATTTGGCCAGTAGGGCGTCATAATAGGGCGGCACGGTGTAATCCTTGTACACCGCTCCGTCGATGCGGACGCCGATTCCACCGGGAGAGAAGTACGCCGTGACAGTGCCCGTGCAGGGCAGGAAATTGTTTTTCGGGTCTTCCGCATTGATCCGGCACTGAATCGCGTGGCCTTGCAAGATGACGTCATTCTGCTGGATGCTGAGCGGCAGGCCTGCTGCGATCTTAATTTGATTTCGCACGATATCGATGGCGGTAATCTGCTCCGTCACCGTGTGTTCGACCTGGAGCCGCGGATTCATCTCGATGAAGTAGAACTTACCTTCCTGATCGAGGAGAAACTCCACGGTTCCCGCGTTGTCGTAATTCACCGCCTTGGCGATGTCCACCGCGGCCTTCCCCATCTCGGTCCGTAGGGTAGGGGTCAAGACGAGGGAGGGGGCGATCTCGATCAGCTTCTGGTGTCGTCGTTGGATTGAACAATCTCGTTCTCCGAGATGGATGATGTTGCCGTGACGATCTCCCAGAATTTGGAACTCAATGTGATGCGGGCGCTCGATATATTTTTCGATGAAGACGCTGCCGTCGCCGAAAGACGCCTGCGCTTCTCGCGCCGCAACCTCCATGTTTTCGAGCAATTCCTCATTGGACCGCACCACTCGAAGGCCACGACCGCCGCCTCCGGCACTTGCCTTGATCATGACGGGGTAGCCTGTTTGTTTTGCGAAGGCCAGGGCTTCCTTGACGTTGGTAATGGCCCCATCGGTGCCGGGCACAACCGGAACGCCGGCCGATTCGGCGAGCTTACGCGCCTTCACCTTGCTTCCCATGAGGGTAATGGCATGGGTCGAAGGGCCGATGAATGTGATAGCTGAGGCCTGACAGAGCTCGGCGAACTCGGCATTTTCAGAAAGAAATCCGTATCCCGGATGGATGGCATCAGCGCCGATTCGTTTGGCGAGGTCCACGATCTGCTTGCTATCAAGGAATCCCTTCACCGGTCCGGGCCCGACCATGTAGGATTCGTCCGCCTTTTTCACATAGATCCCGGTTGAATCCGCTTCGGAATAGATTGCGGCGGTGGCGATATTCAATTCGCGGCAGGCGCGGATGATCCGCATGGCGATTTCGCCACGATTAGCCACCAAGATCTTCTTGAACATATTCTGAGCCTGCGAGTTGTCGCGTGAAATAGGGAGTGACCTCAGAAAAACGAGGGGGTAAGCTAGCATAGGATCCGGAGGTCTGTCGAGGGAGAAGCGCTGCAGAGTAGGGAAACTTAATCGTGGAATCGAAGAGTTGTTCTGGCTCGGATGCTCGACGATTTGGGCGTCACGTCATTCTGTGGTATGTAGAGTGCCTCCGATGTTCCCTCGGGCTAATGTGTTCATCAAGAAAGGTCTTTCCCGATGGTCAGGATCATGCCGATTTCAGCTAGGCAACGGTTTAGAGATATCAAGGAAGGGCATGCCCGTGTAGTAGGAGCGAGTCGCCAGACAGGAACGTATCGGTGGGTGACAAGGAGGTTGATCCACTTCCTGAGCATTTGCCTGTCGGCAGGACTGGTAGGATTTTTTCATACTCCCGCGTGGAGCGAATCTCCTGCTCCATCCGTCCATTGGGGTGCCATGGCATTTCCTGATCAGTATTCCACATTTACCGGGGGGTTGACCCTCAATCGGTTCACACCGACGGATGGTTTGGGGAACAAGTATGATTCTACGGTTGGGAATACGCTCGGTTTTAACTTGATCACGATGAGCTGGACCCAACATTGGGGTGGATTCCTACAAGGCTGGAGCACCAACCTCACGGCCGGAGTGAGTCCCACGGGTGACGAGCCCACGGAATACCTTCAAAACAAGGTCGTCCATCAACTTCGTCAGCTTCCAACGGTTCCAACAGTGGATCCTCGTCGTGAAACCGACGCCATGATCGATGGGTCCATCACACGATGGTTTCCTTTGTTTCTCCCCAAAGTCATCTTTGCGGGTGCCGGGTTTTCTGTCGGCACGATTTATCAGCAAGGGTTTCTTCGAGCCGGTATCAGGCGGATGCCGATTACGCCAACACTCTATTCTGGAAGCTGGGGAGATGTGAGCGCACGAGCTTCCGTCCTCGGGCGGATCAGTTATCAGGACAACGGAGCCGTGCTACATTCTGTGAGAAGAACCGCCGGACTGGTGCAGCCCTCAATCGCCTTTGGTCAGTATGTGACGACTGAGATGGGCGAAACGATTCCGACGTGGGAGATTGAGTTTGCCCTCATGTGGGACTCTGGGATTTTCGTGAATACGACGGGGCAGAGCCAGGAACAATTTGCTTGGGCCATTGCAGGATCTTTTGGACCGGTGCGGTTTGAAACGTGGAACGATAGCATGGGAAACATCGCGGAGCGAGACTATGGACCAACGTACGGCGCGACTCTGACTCTCGATGTTTTCCGAGTGTGGAACATGATACAAGACTTCCGGGCGAAACCGACTACGAACCAGTCAGCCTCGTCGTAAAATTCATCGCGGCGAATTGTGCCTTCGGCATTCACGCACTCATACCCCTCGCACACCTGTATTGAATCCAATCAGATTCACTGAATCGAAAGAGATACGCCTTCCGGGGCTACTATTTAGAGACCGACAAGGCAATTCTACGTAATTCACGAAGCTCTCACGCGGATACTTTGCGGCATAGTCCTTGCGCTCTTAACGCTCAGTATTGAAGAAACGCTGTCTAGTAGGATTCCTAGTTGCTTGCGATGCATCATTATGTGCTATGGTCTAATCCATTCAATAAATAATACGTAGGCGTGTACGTGGAGCGCATACGAAGGAGGACCGTATGATCACAGTCAAGAGCCGGTTCGTCCAACATACGTGGGCGGCAATAACGCTCGTCCTCGTTCTCGGTGCTCTCTCGATGATCTGGCCTGGCATCATCGCCGTATCTTTTGGTGTCCTCCTGCTGCTCCAATCGTTCAGCGACAGCCAGGAGATTGCGGTGCTGTCGTGGAAAGAGGTCGGCAATCTGTCGATCGTCTTCGTCTCTCTTTGGCGACCCGGCCTTCCAGCGATTCTCTTATGACGAGTTCGAGCGGCGCGTTGGTCAGTCTAGCGCATTTCTCCGGGAGCAGATGGGCTCCGCGGTGATCCTGAGGGCCGAAGCTAAGTCTCGTTTCCTACGAGAGGTCAAGATAGGGGAAACTCGTGCGCCGATCAGCCGCTTAACAGCCACCTCATACCGCCTTCCCTGGTCCGAGTAGTGAATACCACATCCGCCGCGCGCTTCAGCTCGAGCCGCTACCACAACTGCATTGTCATGCCGAACACGTATCTTTCAAATTAACTTAGGATGTCGCAATTCAAGGTCAGGCATTGACCTGGCGTCGTCACGTGGGTTTCCTGCAAATTAGCAATGAGCAGGTGTCCTGCCGCTAAGGAAGCCGTTGAGAAGTGATATCCTAGGCCAGGAGTTTGGGAACTAGGGGCTTGAGGAATCCCGACATGGTCGTATTGGTTCACATACTATGAATGGGAAGTTATCGTGCAAGTTGAATTGGAGTGCCTTGGGTGGAGCAGTCATGATGTCTATCCTTCTGCAGGCATGCGCTATCGCTCCCTCTCCCTCGGTAGAGCAGAAGCCTAATCCGGTTGTCGATCAGTCAGCGAAGCTGCGGGATCTTCGAAAGCAAATTCGTGAGCGAGATAGACGAATCGAAGAGTTAGAGTCTCAACTAGAAGCGTTGAAGTTGATTGACCAAGATTCCGTGAAACAGAAAACGCCGCTTAAACCACCTACAACGCTGGAGCCTCTCGAATGACCGGCTCCTACCGTCAGGATGGAAGCAGGCGGCGTCCTCCCTCCCGACGCTTTCCGCTTAACTCACTCACGGTGGTACGGTGGTATTGTGAAAGTCCAGATTTCTTCAGGTTAATTTCTGTTCAGAGCTATCAGCGTCACTCTCTATAGCAGTGGAACGGTCGGGTGTGACTGCGGTGCGACATCCGTTCACCCATCGTTACTCATGTTGGTGCGGGGTAGCTGATGCTGTCGGCATGGGGACCGAAACACATCCCTCTATGATTTCGACTTTGCATTGCCATGAGGATGCCGCCTCGTTGACGCGGGTAATCACATCAGCCGGTTTCACGGTAGTCGGAATAATGTCCACGAGCACATGATCGGGGACGCGATTGAAATACACACCGGTCACACCAGGGATTGCCTGCAGAACAGCATTCATCTCGGTTTCCTTGCTGTTACAACCTGAGCCGGTAAGCGTCAAGGGAAGCCGCTCCTTCACAGGTGGAGTGGCTGAAACCGGCATCGTGAGAGTAAGGCTTGCTAGAAGAAACGTGGTCGAGATGGTTCGATAACCCCAGATATTTCGCATTAGATGAACTCCTCATGTTCAGGCTGTCACTTTAACACACAAGCGAGAGCGTATGAAGCGCGCGAACCCCGCTCGGTTAGAGAGTTGCCAGAAGAAGATCTGGCTCTATCGCTTTTTGAAATAACACCGTCAGATGTGAGGGGGTTGCCTACGACACCATATATGCTGAAAGTCGATGGACTCAGTATCGGAATCCGGCGATAATGTGTGTCGTATGGTCGTACCTCGCTCCGATCAACCTCATCGAGTCTGGCCGGAAGTCGTGGGACTCATCCCCGCGGCTGGCCAAGCGAAGCGCCTGCAGCCGTTTCCCTGTAGCAAGGAATTATTTCCTGTGGGGTTCACGAAAGATCCGCAGACGGGGATGCCACGACCAAAAGTGGCGGCGCAATATCTCTTGGAAAAATTCAAAGCCGCCGGCATTTCTAAAACCTTCATCGTCATCCGCGAGGGGAAATGGGACATCCCGAACTATTTTCAGCAAGGACAGGGTGTAGGCCTCTCGCTTGCCTACCTTGTCATTCCTGGATCAGTCGGTCCCCCCGATACTCTTGATCGTGCGTATCCATTTATCGCACAGCACCGCATCGCGTTTGGCTTTCCCGACATCCTCTTTGGTCCCGGCGATGCCTATGCGCGATTAGTCGAACAACAGGAGCAAACAGGGGCAGAGGTTGTGCTTGGTCTGCATCGTATTGAAGATACGCGCATCTGGGACATGGTGGACAGTGACACGGACGGGCGGGTTCGTGAGATTGTGATGAAACCGGTTTCGACCACATTGACGTTCGGCTGGTGTTTCGCCGTCTGGACGCCGGCTTTCTCGGAGTTTTTGCACAAGTTCCTCCGCGCCGACGAGACGAAGCGCAATATGAACGTCCTGGCCAGCACGACCAACGATCCAGGCGGGGACTTAGCGGTCGGCGTCGTGTTCCAAGCAGCCCTCAAGGCTGGGCTGGCGATACAGACCGTGAGGTTTCCACAGGACAGCTATCTTGATATCGGTACGCCTGAAAACCTTGCTAAAGCGGTACGGCGAGAAGCCACTGAATGACGACAAGGCGCTCACGGGGCATACGGGCGCGATAATTCTTCCTATTCTGGGTACTTATTTGGCCTGAACGAGAAAGGCTTTTGAGCGCGCATTCCCACCGCTGGCGACAATATCGATGAACGACATGCCTGGCCGAACATCGGGAACCGTTGCCGTAATGGTCGTGTCGTTTACATACCTATAGTCGATCTTAGTCGGACCTGCCGCACTAAACGCCACGCCGCGGAAACAGTCTTTGGGTCCAAACTGTTCCCCCTTGATCGTGATGGTCTCTCCCGGCTTGGCTTCGTCCGGTTCCACCTTGATGATCTTTGGTCGCTTGCTGCTATCGCAAACAGGGTCTTTTTCGACGGTCTGCTCGTCGTGTCCTATAATCGATTCCGCGTCGTGTAGCGTATAACCGGCGCCATCAACGATCATTCCTTCTTCGGCAAACGAATGGACAGGGAAGGGGGGAAGCGTCAGCGACAACAATAGCAAGAGAGACGACAGGAATCGGGGAGCCATCAGGACCTCCTTTGCTTCAGATCTACTTGCTCGGCATGGGGACATAGGTTTCTCCGACAATTGCTTGCCCGGGAGGAGATAGCGCAAAGTTGGCAAAGGCGTCAACGAGGGGATTCGGATCATTTTTTGACAGGAGCAACAGAGGCCGTCGTAGGCTGTATCGCCCGTCCTTCACTGTCGGTATGTCAGGTTCAACCGTATCGACCCGTAAGAGACGCACTGCGACACCCTGCGCTACGGCGGAGCTTCCTGTGCTTAACGAGATATACGCGGCAGCAGGCAGTGGCGGAATCGTTCCGACGACAGTCGTAATGACCATGTCATCTGTAGCAATCATCGTGGCGGTCTGAGGAATGCTTCCGATAATTCCGAGTTGAGATTCGAACGCCTCCCGGATGTTCTGATTGCCGGCCCGGTCGATCAAAAGAATTCTGGTCTCCGGTCCCCCCACCTCAGACCATGCTTTGATCTTTCCAGAAAAGATGTCGGCGACCTGCTGCGTGGTGACTTCCTTGGTGAAGTTCGAGAGATGCACTAAAATGCCGATCCCATCCCAGCCGATTTGTGTCGCAGTCAGCCTATGGTCCTCAACTCCTGTCACGGCGATATGAGCATGGCCTGTCTTGACTAATTGCCGCGGCGTAGATTTCTCATCCCACAGGACATCGACATAGGTGCGGGGATTGGATTTTTCAAAAGCCCGAGCCAACGTTTCAATGGTTGTTTGCTCTGGCCCGTTGCCGACTATGATCAGGTTCCCTACAAGTTGACCCCAGGCGCCAGAAGGAGACAGGAAAAGAGTCATGCTGAGAAGCAGGGAAGTGAACAGTCGGCTCGTTGCCCTAGGATAGTCGGCTGATGACCTCATGTGTGATGGCATAAGAAAGGTGTTGTACGCCTATGATCCAGAGGTCGATCCTCCTTTTTCCGTTGAGTCTGAATCGGAAGGCATATTGGGCGGGGGCATGTTGCGCTGTGCGTTCAACGGGGGTAGCTTGGCGAATCGCTGCATCCGTTCTCGGCCCATGGCCTCGGCTTTGATTTCAGTGAATCCTGGTTTGCGGTCGCCACTTACTGAGGAGGAAAACGAAGACATCAGGCGAGTTGCCTGCCTCGCATGGCAATGGGGACATTCTGTGTCTTCGATCCTCGTATAGACGGATTGAGTTGCCTCAAATTGTTCCCCACACTGCCCACAGCGGTATTCGTAGAGTGGCACGGGATTCGATCCTTTCTCTCAGCAACGGCGATTTAATCCGTAGGGTGATTCAGACCTTGACAAGCCTGCCTCGTGTAGGCGATCTTGACCGGCCCACGGGCATCTGTTTATTGTAACAACTTACGCCGCTCAACTGCTAGTTTCATAGGAGGCTTCGATGCCAGTGCTGATTCGACGGTACAAAGGTCACAACGGTATGATGCAGGAAGAACGAATCGATGATGAGGATCGAATCGAGCGCTATATGAAGCTCTTCGAGAAAGATGATGTCAAAAAGTTGGGGACCGGCGTGAAGGTCTTCATCGAGAAGGATGAGTGGCAGCTTCTCCCATAGTTCGCTGAGAGGCTATCAGTGAAGGGGGCAGACGCGTAACATTCCGCAGTCCCTCACCATGATCTATCCACCCCTGATTGGTCTGTCATGACATACTGGCTTCACATCGCCCGTGGGATCGACCGCGTGACGCTCCATCGAGATCGGTGTTCCGAGGTCCCGTCCACCTCGACCTCGAGCGATTTCTGGGAAGGTGGGTGGTTCGACTATCCCGATAAAGAGCGTGCGCTACGGGCCATGGAGCAGGCCGGAGTGAATCGACAGCGAGTATGCCCCTTGTGCAAACCCTAGAAACTTCAAGTCCTGAAGTGCGTAGTGCTGAGCCTGTGAGTTAGGGCCGCCACATTCAGAGCTCAGCACTCAGCACTGCTATTCCATGCCTCGACTGGCACTCTTACTGACGACCGTTATCTGGGGCGCGACCTTCCCAGCCACCAAGGCGGCACTTGAGCAGATCTCTCCGCTCTCCTTCTTATTCCTTCGATTTTTCCTCGGCACCCTGTTCATCCTGCTATGGCTTGTGGCCAATCACCGTCGACTGCATTATGATCGTGCCGTATTAAGGGCGAGTGCGTTCACCACTGTCTTCCTTTTCCTCGGATATCTGCTGCAAACCGTTGGGCTCCAACATACGACTGCATCGAATTCGGCCTTTTTGACGGCGCTGTACGTGGTTTTTGTTCCGTTGATCCTGATGCGGATAGATCGGCGGGTGGTGACGGCGACGGCAATTGCGGTTGTTGGGCTCTGGTTGCTGATCAAGCCTGATACCGCTATGAATGTGGGAGATCTCATGACGCTCGGATGCGCGATCGCGTTCGCAGGGCATATCATTTGTCTTGAGCGATTCACCCGACAAGTTGATGCGCCGTCATTGCTCGTTTGGCAGATGCTGGCGATGACCGTGCTGTTTCTCCCTGCCCCGTGGTGGGAGGAATCACCATCCGGCGCTTTTTCCCCCACCGCTGTCTTGCTGATCGGTCTGGGGATCACGGGCGTACTGGCTACATTGGCATTTGCCATTCAAATGTGGGCTCAGCAATTCGTTCCCGCCCAGCAAGTGGCATTACTGTTTGCGTCCGAGCCCGTCTATGCAGCCTGGCTCTCGTGGTACTTTCTCGGAGAGACGTTGGATATGCAGGGATGGATTGGGAGCGCACTGATCTTATTGGCTGTTGTGATCGGAGCGTTCGGTGGCTGATGTTCCGAATGGAGGAATTCTATGGCACAGAAGTTTGGCAATGGACGGTGGGTTTGTGAAGGGTTCTTGGACAATCGGGTCGAAGGAACCGTCGTCGGGCAGGTCGTGTTTGCCGTGATTGGCCCGATCGATTTTTATTTGCGAGGCAATTTCAAGCCGGATATCGCTGGTGAGGTGATCGGATTTCGAAATGGCCGGTTCGAAGACGACGATATGGCTGGGCAGGTCATTGGCGATATGGCAAACCCACAGATCGGAACAGTGAATTTGATTTCGCTCGACCCGCACCCCAATTTAGAACCACATCCCTATATCGAATGGTTCACGCTCAGAAAGGATCATTATCGTTTCGAGCTGAGCCCTGGCGATGCCTGGGTGCTATCCCATGAGGAACGGAAGACCATTGATAAAGAGAGTCGACGAATTCTGGAGACCCTGGCCAATCAAGAGTCTGTTCGGCCAGGGCCTGAGGAGAGTACAGATTGGATCTAACGAGCGGTTAGCTCAAGTTCCGGCTGAGGGGTCGGCGGTTCAGCGGCCTTCGCTGCGATGTCCATGTTCTGTTTGAGTACGCTGCGGTCAGAATCTCGTTTGGTTTTTCCTTCTCGCACATACGTAGGGACACCACGGATGTCCCAGACCAGGCCTAGCCACTCGAGCCCCTTCAAACAGTAATAGGTCATGTCGATTTCCCACCAGTAGAAGCCTTGTCTGGTCGAGGCGGGGTAGTAGTGGTGATTGTTGTGCCACCCTTCTCCCATGGTAATGAGGGCCAGAAAGAAGTTGTTTCGGCTGTCGTCGCCGGTCTCATACCGTTGAGAGCCGTAGACATGGGACAAGGAGTTGATCGTGCAGGTTCCATGAAACAATGCGACAGTCGAGATGAAAAAGCCCCAAATCAGCATCTGAGGGCCGTTGGTCCCAAGCCCTGGTGCATGGGCTTCCAGCAACATACCGAGACCGAACATGCCAAAGCCGGTAATGGTCGGAACCAGGACGTCAAATCGATCGAGAAACCGAAGCTCTGGAAATTTCGCGAAATCGGCGATCCCCTTCAGGCGCGGCGCGTAAAATGTCTGCGACATAATCCATCCCATGTGCGACCAGAGAAATCCGCCCTGACGTGGGGAATGCACATCCTCTGGGGTGTCGGAGGCGATGTGGTGATGACGGTGATGGCCGGCCCACCACAAGGGACCACGTTGTGCACAAGAGCCACCGAGCAGTGCAAATAAGAATTGGAC
Organism: Nitrospira sp.; assembly: GCA_041743145.1. Taxonomy (GTDB): domain Bacteria; phylum Nitrospirota; class Nitrospiria; order Nitrospirales; family Nitrospiraceae; genus Nitrospira_D. The sequence goes on from JBGTNJ010000022.1 coordinate 22,812, forward strand.
AGTGCGAGTGGTCTTGAACGTGCGATGGGAGAAGTAGCGGTGGTACCATCCGGTAACCGCAAACATGCGGATGTAGTAGAAGGCCACCGCGACGGCCACCGCGGTCCAACTCCAGCCCACCCAAATGACTCCCAAACACATCAGATGTACGGCCAGGAAGGGAATACTGCGAACCCAGTCTACTTTGGGAGGTCCCTCTACTCTCGTGTGTTCAAGGCCCGCCCAGGAATCAAACCAGCGTAGAAACGAATACCAGGTATCCGGGGCTTTGGTCGAGCGAAGCGATTGCGCGTGGGACATACAGTTCTCCTCTAGGTCGGGGGATCGGCAACGTCACTGTGGTGGGAGACAGGGAGCCGGGGTCCCGATTAACAGGTTGGATGCTTATTATACACAGAAATTCAGGAAAGTGAAACCAGAGTTTTCGTACGACCCCGGCGTTCTATAATTGTACCTGAATGGTAGCCTCTGTCTACTGCATGAGGGTAGTTCCCGCGAAGAATTGAATCTCTACTTGTATGTTGTCGGTTTGACAGCCTCGCCTATGTCTCTCTAGAATGCCGCCACGATGAACGACAGATTTCTCAAAGCCTGCCGCCGCGAACCTGTCGATTGTACCCCTGTGTGGTTTATGCGCCAAGCCGGGCGCTACATGTCTGAGTATCGGACATTGCGTGCGAAACATTCCATCCTCGACATGTGCAAGACCCCCGAGCTAGCGGCCCAGGTCACTCTTCAGCCCATCGATCGATTTCCGCTCGATGCAGCGATTATTTTTGCCGACATTTTGCTTCCGTTGGAACCGATGGGGCTCAACCTTGAGTTTGCGGCAGGGGAAGGCCCGGTGATCCATAATCCTGTGCGTGACCGGGCAGCGGTGGATCACCTCAAAGTGATAGACGGCGACGAGTTGAACTATGTGTCCGAGGCCATAGGGCAAGCGCGGCGTGCTCTGAACGGGAGAGTGCCGCTTATCGGATTTGCTGGCGCGCCGTTCACGCTTGCGAGTTATGCCATTGAGGGCGGTGGCTCGCGCAATTATCTCCATACGAAGCAGATGATGTATGGGGATCCTACGGCATGGCACCGCCTTATGGACAAGTTTGCGCGAGTAATCACTGGGTATCTACGTCGACAGGTTAAGGCGGGAGCTCAAGCGATACAATTGTTTGATAGCTGGGTTGGTTGCCTCTCGGCGGGTGACTATGCCGAGTATGTTATGCCGCATGTCCAACTGATTTTTGAGGGCCTTAAGCGGGAAGGGGTGCCGATGATTCATTTCGGCACCGGCACGACGGCGATCTTGCATCAGATGCGCAAGGCGGGCGGTGATATCATCGGGATTGATTGGAGGGTTCACTTGGACGAAGCCTGGACGATGGTCGGCCATGATCGGGCGGTACAAGGAAATCTCGACCCACTCGTGCTATTTGCACCGCTCCATGAAATTGAACGCCGAGTGGAGGATATCCTGCGACGAGCCGGAGGGCGTCCCGGTCACATCTTCAACCTTGGCCATGGCATCCTTCCAACGACCCCAGTCGATCACGTGGCTGCGACGATCGACATGGTACATAAGCTGAGCCAACGCTAACCTAATCGCATCAAATGGTCATCCTCTAACCAACAGGGTATGTCTACATCGCGACGTCCTATCTCGGTGTTACTGATGGCGATGGGTGGGCCCGATTGCCTGGAGAACGTGGAGCCGTTTTTACGCGATGTTCGTGGAGGCCGACCGACGTCCCCAGAACTGGTGGAGGAGATTCGTGAACGATATCGTGCCACCGGGGGCAGATCGCCTGCCGTCGGGATTACCCAAGAAGTTGCAAGAAAACTGGAGCAACGACTCAATGAGTCGGGTGAGGGTCGATACCGAGTCTATGTCGGGTTGCGTCATTGGCATCCCTTTATCAAGGAAACTTATTCGCAGTTGTTGAAGGAATTGCCAGAACAGATCATCGGTGTGTGTATGGCGCCTCAGCAGTCCTCGCTCAGCACGGGAGCCTATCGGAAGAAGGTGGGAGAGGCGCGTGCGGAGCTGGAGGATCATACGGAGGTCACATATGTGGGTAGTTGGAATTGCCATCCTAAGCTGATCGCTGCCATCGTGCAGAGCATTCAGCAAGGGCTCCAGAAATTTCCTTCCGATATGCGCGCTACGGTGCCGGTACTCTTCACCGCCCATAGTCTGCCTGAGCGGGTTGTGGCGATGGAGGATCCTTATCCGGATGAGGTCAAGGGCACCGTAGGGGCTGTGATGGAGTTCTTGGGAGCCCAACCGACCTACTTTGCCTATCAAAGTCAGGGGCGGTCGAGCGAGCCTTGGTTGGGGCCTACGGTGGAAGATATGCTGGACGCCATGTTTCAGGAAGGCCACCGACAGGTGCTGGTGGCTCCCATCGGGTTTATCTGTGATCATGTGGAAACCCTGTACGATATCGATATCGAATTAAGACAGTTGGCCGTAAACAAAGGGATGCGCCTTGAGCGCATAGCTATGTTAAATGACTCACCCGCCCTCATCGAGACATTACGCGACATTTTGGCGGCACACGTATCTTCCTCTTGCATTCAGTCGTGACTCGGCCACGCACAGTCGTCATAGTGGGTGGCGGTATTTCTGGCCTGGCCACCGCCTATGCTCTACTAGAACGTGCGTCAACGGCTGGCCTTTCCCTTCGCTGCACAATCCTCGACGCCGGATCATCATGGGGCGGTAAAATCGTTACCCATCGGGTCGGCGAAATAGTCACGGAGGCAGGACCGGACTCATTCCTTTCGCAAAAGCCAGCTGGTCTTGAGCTCTGCACGAAGCTCGGTCTTGCCGATGAACTCATCAATACCAACGAGACAGTCAAGAAGGCCTGCGTCCTCTACAAGGGACGGATGCATGATTTGCCAGAAGGACTGCTTTCCTTCGTTCCGAGGCAGTTGAAGCCGTTTCTTCGGAGTGGACTCCTCACGTGGTCAGGCCTTGTTCGTATGGGATTGGAAATCGCGGTTCCCCCTGGTCCTTCGACAGGCGACGAGTCACTCGCCGGTTTTCTTCGTCGACGGTTCGGCGCACAGGCATATGAGCGGGTCTTGGAACCGCTCATGGCCGGAATTTATGCAGGAGATGCTGAACAGATGAGCCTGCGAGCCACGTTTCCCCGCTTTTTCGAGCTGGAGCAACAGCATGGCAGCGTTGTTCGTGGCATGATGGATGCCAAGAAAAGAGCTTCGCCGGAATTGTCCGAACCGCCGCGGACGATGTTCGTGAGTCTAAAAAATGGGCTCGGTGATCTTGTGACTGCCCTGACACAACGGTTGGCAGAGCGGGGTGTACAGCTTCAGCTGGGGAAACGAGTCGAGGCGCTCCGAGTGAGATCGCACGAATTAGGTCGTTGGATGTACGACCTGATCCTTCAGGATCAATCGGCGCTTTCTGCGGAATGCGTAGTTCTGGCAACGCCGGCCTATGTTTCTGCGGATCTGTTGCGTCCGTTGACACCGATTGCTGGAGGAGTGCTGGATCTGATCCCTTATGCCTCGACCGCCACGATTGCGATGGTGTTTCCCTTGGCAATGATGAGTGGGATCAAAGGATTTGGATTTATCGTGCCTCGATCAGAGCAACGAGATTTGATTGCGGCAACCTGGACATCGCTCAAGTGGCCCCATCGTGCTCCAGCGGGTCAGTTGTTGGTGCGCTGCTATGTCGGTGGGGTAGGGCGGGAAGACATTCTGCAACTCGATGATGCTGCATTGACAGCGAAAGTCCGAACGGAACTCGCGGCGTTGTGCGGGATCAGAGCGGAACCAAGTTACACGGAGGTGAATCGGTGGTGGAAGGCGATGCCGCAGTATACCCTCGGCCACCTGGACCGATTGGGACAACTCGATGCGGCCGTAAGCCGCTATCCCGGACTTGTCCTCACAGGGGCCGGCTATCGGGGAGTCGGCATTCCTGACTGTATCCGCGATGGGGCAGCCGCCGCTGATCGTGTCGTTCAGGAACTTTTAGGTGGCAATAGTCTGTCAAGGCGACCAACCGTCGGTGAGGGTTCATGAGAGAGGGGGAACGGTCTCTTCGCAGTCGAGCAATGGTCCTTTACGGGAGGATAATGGCCTCCTCCGGGTAGCTGAGTTCCTTGAGCGTGGTTTCCAAGGAGTCGACCATCTGTGGTGGGCCGCAGAGGAAAAGACAGGTGTTAGAAGACGGAGCAGGGAGGTGTTGTCGCAATATTTCCGGTGTAATTCGGCCTGTGCTGCCTGCCCATTCTGGCGGGGGCTGTTCCAAGACATGATGACAGTGAAAGTTTGGAAAGTGTCGGATATCTTGTTCCCATTCCTGTCGGAACATAATGTCCGACTCTGTTTTGTTGGCAAAAATCAGGAATAGCTCTACGTCCAGCTTCTTGTTCAGGATCCAGCGAATGATGGAGATCATTGGGGTGATGCCGGTTCCCCCAGCTACGAATCCTACCCGCTTTGCCATTCCATCGACCCAATGTCCTCCAGGATTCGGACCACTCATGAGAACGGTATCTCCAGTCTGCTGATCATGCAAATACTTCGACACGACTCCAGTTTCATACCGTTTCACGGTGAGATCGAAAAACCCCATCATGCCGGGCAACGATGATGGTGTGTACGCGCGTTTCACCGCCCTGCCGGCGAGCGTCGCATGGACATACAGAAAGTCTCCGGGCTGCACGTCCAGTGTAGCGTCGGCCTGGAGTTCGAATCGGAACGTTTTTGTGTCGTGGGTGACCGTTTCGATGGCTGTCAGCTTGTAGGGACTTGGCGTCTTGGTCTTGATGCGTGAGGTAGGCTCCATGATGTTCAATTTCGCTAGGTCCAGTGTTACTGCTTCGCGCTTTGGGGTGGTCTTTTGTCTTTCGGTTTAGGGTCGGCAGTCTGTTTTGCTTCTAGCTTAGCGAGAACCGGCTGTGCCGCTCTGACGTTCTGTTCAACAGCCCGAGTCAGCCAGCGGCGCGCTTCTTCTGTATTCCTTGCCACCCCTCGACCGTAGGCGTACATGACGCCGAGGACGTACATCGCTTGTCCATTCCCAGCCTCTGCTAAGCGGCGCAATCCCTTAGAGGCCTTCCTGTACCAACTGATGGATTCCGGTGCTTCTTGTCCGTTTTGTTTCGCATAGTATTTGCCAAGACGATACTGAGCGAACGCATCGCCTTGTTCCGCCAATTGTGCGTCAGGAGTGGGATGCGAGATTGGTTTTGTGGGTGGCACACTTGACGCTGATTTCTCGTCGTTCGAGGTTGTTTCAGTGCGATCCGTTGGAGGATCTGCCGTAATGGATGGTTTCGTCGCCGGATTCTCATGGCTCTTGAACTCAGGTGCAGGCGGATGGTTCGCAGGTGTGGGTGTGGGATGTAGCGTCTCGGTCAGGCCTTCAGCTTGAGAGACTTGCGTAAGGTTAAAGTCGTCCTTGCTCAAATGTCCTGTGGCAGTTTCTTGATTGGATTGCCCGCATTCTTTTGGTAGATTCCCAGCCTGATCCTCGATGGTCGTGCCTTTACAGTCTGTGTCGTCATTTGATGCGGGGAGCCACACGATGACCCTCGAGCCAATCCAGAGTACGCCGATGAGGAAAAGACTCCACCGGACCACTCGACGTCGTAGGATGGTCCGATCGCTGGGAGGTACAATTACGAGTCCGGGATAGTCCTTCTTGGCCATGCCTTGGTCACAAAGAGTTCTTGGTTACAGTCTATCAGGCCGTTCAAGCGCTGTCTTGCTACTTTCGATCTCCCTTGTTTCTCCTCGGTAGCGGGTTGTGTGGCCGAGGTTCGACGAATGAATCCACGCTCAGGGTTGGGCACTATCAACCGTTATACATAGCCTCTTGTCCTACTCGATCGCAAGCTTCTATAGTGCTAGCGCAACCTACACACAGCCAGCGAACATTCACCCAGGAAATCGGTCGAATCATGCAATCAATCAAAAATGCCCTTACTATCTTAAATGTCAGCGGCCCGTTTCGGGAACCGAGGGAACAGGTCTTTTCGTACGACTACTCAATACAACGGTCAACCTGGGCGACGCCGCATGCCGTGCGCGTGAAGGTTTCTATTCCGGATGAGCTGGAGCCGTTCAAGAAGCGTCTATTAGGGGTGGTGGCGGGCTCGCCGGGACAGCAGCTGCTGATTAGTAACATTCTTTCCAAGACCATTGCCGATTCCAAAATGCGGGTTGCCGACAAGGAAGGCTTGTTGGAAGAACGACGCGATGTGATGCTGGTCCCGTTTGTCGGCCCGCTGGGCCATCTGTTCCCCAAGCTGGAAACCTTGTTTGAAGCGGATCAGACGTCTGTCCGTGAGTTGGTAAAGCGGAGGGTGGGAATTTAATCTGTTTCGCTCAAGTACGCGTCAGCGGAATGCACTAAAAGATTCTTCGGTGGTGTTTGGAGTGCACGCCGGATTCGTCTGCAAATCCGAGAAAACCGGTGTCCGGGCTGCCGGTGTCATTGAGATCGATCCGGTAGTACCCTCGCACGTTTTCCATCGCTATCTCGAAGGGAATTGCGTTTGGATAGAGTGTTCCTGGAGCATGAGCCCCTCGCCCTAGTGTGCGGATCGTATCCGGTTCCGCGAATTGCTTGTCTGAAAAAATGAAAATATCTGCGATGGCGTGGTCACCCAGCTTGTGGCCCGGTGTGGTGGCTGGAAGTTGTTCAGGGAGGGTTCCATCCAGTCGTGCCTCCTTCAGGCGTTTCAAAAGACCGACGATTTGGCTATCTGTTGCTTGAGCGGGTACGACCAGCCCTAGGGTATTCATGTCCGGGATAGTCGTGTGAACCTTGAACATGACCGGAGCTGCTTCCGGGTCTTCGATAACTGAAACCGTAGGACCTTCGGTTCCTGTGGCCTGTTTGTTCCTCGAGCTTGGGACGATCAAGGCGACGAATAACCACAATCCGATAAGGGTGCCGAAGACCACCAGTAACGGATGAGCTCCGGCGCGCTTTCCCTCTTTGTACGGCTCTTCGTTATTACTCATGTGGTTCGATTCTCCATGGGTGGAGGTGTGTGAGGGGAGGGATGCTCCAACCGGCGCTTGGCTTCTTCCCATAATGTATCCATTTCAACCAACGTCATATCTGTCAACACTCGACCTTGCCCTGCAGCCTGTGCTTCCACAAGGTGAAACCGATCAATAAACCGATTTGTCGCACGGCGAAGGGCGTCCTCAGGATTGGTTTTGAGAAAACGAGCGAGGTTGACTAACGAGAAGAACAGATCCCCGATCTCTGCTTCGATGCTTTCACGACTGTCGGATCGACTGGACTCTGTTTCGGCAGGTGTTTGACTGAGCTGCAGCGCCTCCTGCAGTTCATCGATTTCTTCGGTCACTTTTCCGATGATCTGCTCGAGTCCTTCCCCGTTCTGTGGCCAATCGAAGCCGACGCGAGCCGCGCGTGCCTGAATTTGGTAGGCGCGCAACAACGCCGGTAAGGTTTTCGGTACTCCTTCAAGTGCCGATTGCCTATTGCCGGTGGCTTCACGTTCGGCACGTTTGATGTCTTCCCATTGGGCCAAGACCTGCTCACTGTTCGATGCCTGGCCTGTCTGGCCGTTGTTTCCAAAGACGTGGGGGTGTCTGCGAATCAACTTCATGGCCAGGGTGTCGAGCACGTCCTCTACAGTAAAGGAAGCTGTCTCAGCGGCGATCTGGCTGTGGAAAATAACCTGCAAGAGCACATCTCCGAGTTCTTCACGAAGCTTCTGCTTGTCACCTTGATCGATCGTCTCGAGGACTTCATAGGCTTCTTCAAGCAGGTAGGGTTTCAGTGATTCATGGGTCTGCTTCCGGTCCCATGGACAGCCATTCTGCGCTCGCAATGTAGCCATCAACTCAACGACCTTGGTGAATTGTGTCGGCATCGAAGATGAATTCTTCCTGGCTGTCCACTGCGAACCCCGCAGTGGTGCCACTCTATACCGACGGAGACTTCCTCTTCAATCTCGGTGATGGCTTGCGAGCAACTAGGCCCTATGATAGGGTACCGACGGTTTCTGTGGATCCTACGAAGAGGTTGAGTAATGGTCGACGAGGAGCAAGGATTTGTCGTTCGTGACAGGCGAGGAAGTGCAGGGGGGGAGAGCGCTCCGGCGACGGCTTCAACCGCAAAAGAAACAATGTCTTCTGCTGCCGCATCAACGGAATCGGCTCATGTGGCTCCGGTACCTCCGGTTACCTTTTCTTCATTTGTGATTTCGCTCGGCTCGTCGTCGCTCATGCTGATGGGTGAGCAACTGGACCCTCAACAATCACCCATGCCCGTTAACCTACCGCAAGCCAAAGAGATTATCGATCTGTTGTCTGTCTTGGAAGACAAGACCAAGGGTAATCTGACCCCTGATGAGCAGACGGTTCTGCGTGATATGCTCTACGCGCTTCGTATGAAGTATGTCACGTTGGCCTCACCCAAATAAGATTCCGTTGTTCTGCTCGTTGTCCACATCTCGACATCTCGCAATCTGTGTCTGTAGCTTTGAGATGGTTTTAGACGCCGATGATAGGTGGCGGTGACCTTTTCTGATAGCGACGGTGTGTTGAGGCACGTGAATGTTTAAGCCGAACCAGCCCATGCACGCGGGAAGATCTGATTTGGGAGAAGGGAAGCACCTTGAGTCACCCGTGATGAGCGGTATATTCAACAGGCCTTCGGCTAACCCGGCTCAGCCGCCTGAGCGCAAAAGACCTCACCTTCGTCCCGTCTGGATCGTCCTCATTCTCCTGGTCCCTTGCGTTGCCCTCACGCTGTATTACTCGCAGATTGCTGCGCCTGACTTGCAGGAGACGGGCTCCTTCTTGCCTACAACCAGTTACGCCCTGGTTCTTCTCCTGGTCAATTTGGACCTAATTGGTCTCGTTGTGTTGGTGCTCTTGTTGTCCCGAAACCTGATTAAGGCGTATTTTGAACGTCGACATCGGCTCGTCGGGTCAGGATTTCGTACGAAGCTCATCGCCGCCTTTATCGGGTTCTCGTTGATTCCTACCGTGTTGCTGGCGTTGCTTGCGAGCGGGTTGGTTAACAAAGCTGTCGATGTCTGGTTCAGCGAGCACATCGAGAAGGTCATGAAAGACTCCTATGAGGTGGCGCGCTTGCAGCATGCGGGGCATGTCTCGCTTGCGGTGAACAGTGCACGCGCAATCTCGCAGGAGTTGTTTCGCGAGGATATGCTCATCCCGGAACAGCGCGATCTCTTGATTGCTGCGATGGCTCGGAAACGGATGGAATATGGAGTTGCCGGGATTGAGGTTTTTTCGAACAAAATGGAGACCCTGACGAAAGCGCTTGATGCCGATATTCCTCTCGGCGTGCTGGAGCTGCCGATCAGTCAATTGGTGCTCCAAGTGATCAATGGGAAGCAGGAGTTTACCTCTGTTCAGGAGGCTCAGACTGGAAGATTAGTGCGTGCGGCGATCCCTGTGGCCTCCGGTAGTCGGCGGGGTGAATTAGAGGGGGTCGTGGTTGTGGAAACCTATGTCCCTGAATCGCTGTTGACGAAAATGGAGGGGATCGGTCGGCAATATGCGGAGTATAAACAGATTAAGGCGATGAAAAATCCCATCAAAGCCGGGGCCTATCTGTTTGTAGCGGTGGTGACGGTTCTGATCCTGTTCAGTGCGACGTGGTTCGGATTCTACGTGGCGCGCGGTATCACCGTTCCAATCCAACGGCTGGCGGAGGCTACGGAAGCGGTGGCCCAGGGAGACCTCTCCGTGCAAATCGATGCGAAGGCGACTGATGAGATCGGAACGTTGATCGAGTCGTTCAATCGAATGACACAGGATCTGCAGGGGAGTAAGTCCAAGCTGGAAAAAGCGAACCTCACGCTCCGGAATACGAACGTCGAGTTAGACCGACGCCGCGCTTACATCGAAACAGTTGTGGATACGATTGCTGCCGGTCTCTTGTCGATCGATCGGAATGGAATGGTCACCACGTTTAACCCATCGGCTGAACGCATTCTCGGTTTGTCAGCTGACCGGTTCAGGGGGAAGCCGGCCAATGAGGTGTTCAAGGAATTTGGTTTGGACTTGTTTCAGACGGCCTATGATCGAATGCTGGCTGACGAGCGAGATGATCTTGATATTGAAGGACAGCTGGATATTCAAGGAAAACTGATCACGATTGGCTTAAAAGGCTCTCGTATGCGAGATGAAGCCAACAAGGATTTGGGGTTTGTGTTGGTTTTCGAAGATCTGACGGAGCTAATTAAAGCGCAGAAGGTCGCGGCATGGCAGGAAGTCGCGAGGCGTGTGGCACATGAAATCAAGAACCCACTGACACCCATTCAGCTTTCGGCACAACGGTTGCGCAAGAAATTCTTTGAAAAGTCTCCTGATCTCGACCGGGTGTTTGACGATGCTACCAATGTAATCATTAACGAAGTCGGTAGTTTGAAGGAAATGCTGGACGAGTTTTCAAAATTCGCCCGTCTTCCCGCTCCGCAAATGACGCGGCAATCGCTGCATGATGTGGTTCGAGAAGTGGCGACGCTGTATCGAGAAGCGCAGAAGGATCTTGAGCTCATTCTTGATCTGGATGAAGATCTGCCGTCCCTCAACTTCGATCGAGAACAGCTGCGGCGCGTGTTTGTGAATCTTTTCGATAATGCGGTCCAAGCCATGAATCAAAAAGGGCGACTGTGGGTCGGCACAAAATACGATACAAAAAGACGGCGCGCCATGGTGACGGTTGCAGACGAGGGCCCTGGCATTGCGCCAGAAGACCAGGAACGCCTGTTTGTGCCCTATTTTACCCGGAAAAAAACAGGAACCGGATTGGGACTGGCGATCGTCCGCCGAATTATTACGGACCATGAAGGACAGATCCAAGCTGGGAATAATCAACCGAGGGGAGCCGTCTTTACGTTTGACTTACCGGTGTAGAGGGAAAAGGACTATCAGCTCTCCTCGGTAAGTACGAAAGTTATCGGTGGTTCGTCGTATGCGAACCCTCGCGGGTGGGACGATGGGGAGGAAAGATGTCGGCATCGATTCTCATAGTAGATGATGAAGAAGCGATTCGGACTTCCTTGCGGAGCATTCTGGAAGACGAAGGATATGAGGTGGCCGTCGCAGCTACTGGAACCGAGGCACTGAAGATCTATGGGACGGACCCGCCGGATCTTATGATTCTAGATATTTGGATGCCGGAAATGGATGGGCTCGAAACCTTGCGACGCGTGAAAGAGTTTGTGCCCGCCACGCAGGTTATGATGATCTCTGGGCACGGGTCCATTGAAACGGCGGTAAAAGCCATCAAGCTCGGTGCGTATGATTATATCGAGAAACCGCTGTCGCTGGAAAACGTCACGCTCCGTGTCAAGCATGCATTGGAGCAATACCGATTGGCACAAGAGAATCGATCTCTGCGGACCAAAGTCCAGCAGAAATTCGAGCTAGTTGGGCATTCTCCGGCTATGCAACGGTTACGCGAACTTATTCAGACTGCCGGCCCCACGAACAGTCGCGTGCTGATCGGGGGCGAGAATGGAACGGGGAAGGAACTGGTCGCCCGAGCCATCCATATGCACAGCATCCGTTCGGACCATCCGTTCGTTGCTGTTAACTGTGCCGCTATTCCCGAGACTTTGATCGAGAGCGAGCTGTTCGGTCATGAAAAAGGCTCGTTCACGGGAGCGACGTCCATGAAGCGTGGTCAGTTTGAACAGGCTGATGGGGGAACGTTGTTTCTCGACGAAATTGGCGATATGAGTCTCAGTACCCAAGCGAAGGTTCTGCGGGCCTTACAAGAGCAGCAGTTTACACGCGTCGGTGGAACCAGGCTAATGAAGGTTGATGTGCGGGTGCTTGCGGCTTCTAACAAAGACTTGGAGAAGGAAATCAGCAAAGGACAATTTCGCGAAGACTTGTTCTACCGTCTCAATGTCGTCCCCATCGTGGTGCCCCCATTGCGCGAGCGACATGAGGACATTCCGGCCTTGGTACAGCACTTTATGAAGACGCATGCTGAGGAGCAGGGATTGCGGATGAAAGAAGTGTCGTCTGACGCGATGGCGGTGTTCCAGCAGTACGACTGGCCTGGTAACATTCGGGAATTGAGGAATCTGGTTGAGCGGCTCATGATCATGGTCCCAGGGTATGTCATCGATGCCTCACAAGCCGTCATGTCCTTACAGGGGAGAACCGCCGGAGCCGTTCCGGTTGCCGTTCACGCAGTCAATCCCCTGCTTGCAAAGTCATACGACTCTCTCCGGGATGCCCGAAATGCGTTCGAGAAAGAGTATATTAGCCGAAAACTTCGTGACCACCACTGGAACATTTCGCGGACAGCAGAAGACCTCAAAATCGAGCGAAGCCATCTCCACAGAAAACTCAAGTTGCTGGATGTGGAGATGCGACCTGAAAGCTAAATATCGAAAAAATAGAGGGTTATGTTGTACAGGCCGAACACGTGAGACTCTGAAATTTCATTTTGGGGTGGGACTGGGCATACTCGTTGAGCGCGGCCTCAGAGATTTTCGAGGGGTGAGACTTCCTGCAAGTCGGACAGACAGGGATCAATTGCTGTAAGGCCTCCATCTCGCTCACAGTTCTGTCAAGTTCGTTGATAGTTTTGGTAATCTCTTCTTCCCAGCTCTTTCGTGCCTCTGATTCCTGTTTAAGCCTGAATGCCGATTTGACTCGGGCGAGGAGTTCGACTGACTCGACGGGCTTCCGAATATAGTCTTCTGCGCCGGCGTCGAATGCGGCCTGAAGGAAGTCTTTCTGGTTGCGTGCGGTCACCACAATGATGGGAATCTGCGTCAACGCAGGAACTGCTTTGATGCGTCGACAGGCCTCAACACCGTCCAGGTCTGGCATCTTGATATCCATCAGAATCAGGTCAAGGCTGAGGGCGTTGTTGCCAGCGTGATCCAAATCCAACTGTGTAAAGGCATCTCTTGCAGACGAGACTGTGACGAGATCACGATACCCTGCGTTCTTCAGAATATGGTGAAGGAGCAGGCGCTCGTCCGGTGAGTCATCAACGATCAGAATACCCATCTAGATTGTCATTCGTAAGGGTTTCAGGGATTGACACTGAACAGAACATGCTCTGCCGTCAGTATAGGCAATATTTTTAGAGCATCAAGGAAAAAGCGGAACGCCAGGATTGGACAGCTCCTTTTGTGAGACTCTAATCGGTGCGTTGACCTCCGTGGTACCCTCCGCTAAGATGCCTCCCCAACGACACGGAGCTCAGGGGTTAAGCAAGCTTCAATCGTGGCCGTTTTGGGTATTATTCATGACAACGTATCGTGATGCTGGCGTAGACATTGATGCTGGCGATGAATTTATTGATCGTATCAAGCCGCTCGTCCGGTCGACGTTTCGTCCGGAAGTCCTGACTGACTTGGGCGGGTTTGGAGGCCTGTTTGGTCTCCAGGCCGACAAGTACAAAGAACCAGTCCTTGTCTCAGGAACCGACGGCGTCGGGACCAAACTTAAGATCGCGTTTATGATGGAAAAACATGATTCCGTTGGGATTGATTTGGTCGCCATGTGTGTCAATGACATCGCGGTGAGTGGAGCGGAACCACTGTTTTTCTTAGACTATTTTGCGACTGGGAAGCTGTCTGTATCCAAGGCGCAGGAGGTCGTGGCTGGGATCGCCGAAGGCTGCCGCCAGGCTGGTTGCGCTCTGATCGGTGGCGAGACCGCCGAGATGCCTTCATTTTATCCAGAAGGGGAGTACGACTTAGCCGGGTTTGCGGTTGGAGTGGTCGACCGCTCCAAGATCATTGATGGTCGGAACATTGCTCCTGGTGATGTGGTCCTAGGTTTGGCTTCCTCAGGACTCCACAGCAATGGCTACTCCTTGGCTCGGCGAGTGCTGTTTGACCAAGCCAAACTGACGGCTGTCAGTCGTCTCTCTGAGCTTGATGGATCGATCGGCGAGATCCTCTTATCGCCTACCAGAATTTATGCGAGGCAAATTCTAGCGCTCCTTGAGCAATTTCCGATCAAAGGCATCGCACACATTACCGGCGGTGGCATTACGGAGAATCTCCCACGCGTGCTCCCCAAGGGGGTACGAGCGAGGATCACTCGCAAGGCCTGGCCCGTGCCACCAATTTTCGACGTCATCGGGCAATTAGGACAAGTCGATTGTGGCGAGATGTATCGGGTGTTCAATATGGGGATCGGGTTGATTGTGGTGGCGTCGCAGAACACAGTTGACGGGGTCATGGCACGGATTGATGCGTTGGGCGAGAGGGGATTTGTCATCGGAGAGATCGTGGCAGCCAAGGGAGGGGAATCGGAGGTTGAGTATGTCGACTAGTCGACCGACGCCCTTGCGGGTAGCAGTGCTGGCATCCGGTCGCGGCTCAAATCTGCAAGCCATCATCGATTCAATCGAGGCAGGTCAGGTGCAAGCTCAGATTGTATGCGTCATCAGTAACAAGAGGGACGCTGTTGCGCTTGAACGGGCTCGGAAGTACGGCATCAAGGATCTGTTCATCGATCCCAAACCCTTCATGGGACGACCAGACAGTCGCGAAGCTTACGACCGGTCGTTCTTGGAAATACTTCAACAACACGAGGTCGAGCTCGTATTGCTTGCCGGCTACATGAAGATCGTTACCGCAGTATTGGTCAATGCCTACGCTAATAGGATGATGAACATCCACCCCTCTCTCCTGCCGTCATTCCCTGGATTGGAGGTGCAGAAGAAGGCGATCGATTGGGGCTGCAAGCTGACGGGTTGTACCGTGCATTTCGTGACGGACGGTGTGGATGAAGGGCCGATCATCATTCAAGCAGCTGTCCCAATCCTCGGCGATGACACTCCTGAAACCCTTGCCGCCAGAATTCTCGTGCAAGAGCACAAGATCTATCCCCGCGCCGTGCAACTTTTTGCCGAAGGTCGATTGAAAGTCGAAGGCCGGCGCGTCTTCATCGACGCCGCCAATCAAGACGGGGAGGCCATTGTCAGCGCGTCATAAGACTGCAAACAACAGACGAGTAGTTCCACTGGGACGTAGCTCCTGAAACAGGAGATTTCTGAGTCGTGTAACCTGGTCTTCAATGGGATCAAAAGCGTCTCTATTATTAAGGCAATTGTACAGTCTGAGATTGGCACAATGCATGACATCAGAGGTGATGGAATTGCAAAGCGATACCATGGCTCGATCAGTGCGAATTCCGATTGTGAAATCACGGGTTGGATGGAAGCGATCCTACAGAGTAAATCGAGTACCTTAGTGGAAGGTCAAGTAGGTGAAGGCTATCTTAGCGATCGTCCGCCACGTCTTTATATCGAGCCGGCATTCAACTTGTGGTCCCTCGTAACTTGCTGTGGGAAGTTTCATTCCTGAGGTTTTTGCAGTCGAAGGAAATCCATCTTGATTCCTTAGCTTCATGACCCTTTTATACAAAACGGGCAGGGGTACATTCCCCTGCCCGTCGTACAGTCCCATAGCCGTAGCTGTTTGATACCTTATTTAACTTCAGTCAGATGCGTGAGAGCAGTTTCGGCATGCTGCGTTGCAACATCGGCGTGGCCCGCTTTACCATGTTCAACCGCTTCATTCAGATGTTGGATCGCTTCGTCCAGGTGCGGGTTTTTGCCTCCCCTCTCAGCATGGTTCCGCGACTTTTCCGCATGTTTCACGAGCGCCTCAGCATGACCCTGTTTACCATGGTCCACCGCTTCCTTCGCGTGCGTGACGGCGTCCCTGACGTTACCGGCTGGGGACGGCTGAGCGTTCACCATAGGCACGCTAATAAATGCTCCAAGCGCAACGACAATGAGAGCACCACGGGAAAACTTGCTGGTCATCTTTGCCTCCCTTTTTGGGTTAGAATTCACTCGTGAAAAAGACTCGACGTAACTCAATTCACCGTGCGAAGCCCGTCTCTTTATAAATTATCCCCATCATGGGGGCAAACCCTCTTCATTGCCCCCTATCGCTGGTTCATCTCTCTGTGATCAACAGTAAGTGAAAAAAGTTTGGTGGAGGGCACGGGAGTTGAACCCGCGACCCCTACGTTGCGAACGTAGTGCTCTCCCAACTGAGCTAGCCCCCCACCTGAAGAAAACGGACAATGCGAACCATGTATCCCGCAGTGCTGGCTGCACACAATCGTACAGTCATATAGCTGCGGTAGAAGAACGGGGAGGAGTGTCGGTTCAGCTAATCCCCAGCCAGCATTATACACAACCTGCCACGGAGACTCTACCAGTACATTGGCCAATAAGGTACGACAACTACCTCCCGAGTACTCTGTTTCTGCTGGATGACTTTGGAGCCTGCAAGGGATCCATCTCTGTGTGGCAGCCCTGGTAGGAAGTCTATGAAGTTTTTGAGGGCTTTCTAGACGTACGACGGTCGTCTATCTATAGACGACTGAGACGCATCGGAGAAAACCTTCGAGTTGCACGATTTGTTGTTCGATCATCGAGCCGTCCTGTTGTTTAGCCGCTTGTTCTATCGTAGCTCCAATATCAGTGATCCTATCGAATCCGTAGCCGCCTCCATCACCCTTCAAGCGATGGCCTAGATTCTGAACGGTTCCGAAGTCTTGTCGAATTAGAGCGTCTCGAAGTGTTTGGAGGTCGTTCTTTCGGTTACCTAGGAAAATAGGCACAATCTCCTCAAGATCACGGCTAATCTCCACAATAATTGTGTCTGGGAATTCGGAGTGTGAAGGGAGGGTCACGGGATAATATGCTCTTTGTGTGCCCGGAGAATCTCCAATAAAGTGGATTTCTTCACGGGTTTAGTAAGATGGGTGTTGCAACCAGCTTCAAAGATACGAGCTTCTTCTTCTTTCAGGGCCAACGCGGTGAGAGCAATAATCGGTGTGGGTGCTAAATCGTGCTCTCGTTCCCATGATCGCATCGCTTTTGTGGCAGCATACCCGTCCATGACAGGCATCTGTATGTCCATCAAGATCACGTCGTAATGCGCGGTCTTGAATTTATCCAGTGCGATGGCTCCGTCGTCGGCGATTTCAAGGCAATAGTTGGTTTGCTTCAAATAGGACCTGACCAACAGTTGGTTATCAGGGGAATCCTCAACCAATAGAACTCGTAAGGTAGGCGTCGAGGTTGTTGGCGAGGGCTCGACGGTTGTGACAGGTATCGGTGGCGCTCCTTTTGTCCGATCGAGCGCAATCTCGATTGATTGCAGAAGGTCACTCCGTCGAATAGGTTTGATTAGGTAGCCACCAAGGCCGAGATCATAGGTCCGAGCAATATCGTCAGCCCAATGATTCGACGTCAGCATGATCACCGTCGGACCTGGCTCGTCGGAGAGCGCTTTCGCCTGTTCGGCAACTTGAAAGCCGCTCATCTCCGGCATACGAGAGTCGAGGAGGAGAAGCTCATAATTCTTGTTCTGTTCGGCTGCGCAGCGGAGTTTCTCCAATGCCGCCTTGCCGTCGCTCGCTTCCGTAACCTCAGCGCCCCAGGCGCTCAATGTTTCTCGCAGTATGAGGCGGTTGGTGGGATGATCGTCTACGGCGAGGACCCGGACTCCGGTAAGATCGATCGGAGTTGTGGATCTCTGGTGTTTAGAGGTCGTTTGAATCTGAAAGGGGAGGGAGCAATGAAACGTACTACCGCTTCCCACGATACTCTCCACCCAGATTTTGCCGTTCATTCGCTCGACAAGCTGTTTGGTGATCGCGAGGCCGAGACCCGTTCCTCCATACTGTCGCGTTGTTGAAACATGCGCCTGAGTGAAACTGTCGAAGATCAATTCCAGTTTATCTGACGGGATCCCAATCCCGGTATCGCTGACGGAAAACCGAATTGTGCCGGCTACATGTTGGTTAGGATCGAGAGTGACGGATACTTCCACTGACCCGGTTTCGGTGAATTTGAGAGCATTGCCGATCAGATTGATCAAGATTTGCGTCAATCGTGTCGGATCGCCGATCAAGCGGCATGGCACGTCTGAGCCCACATGGGAAGTGAGTTCAAGGCTCTTCTCATTGGCTCGCATCGCCAATATGTCGATGGCTTTATCGACAATCTCGCTTAAATCAAACTCGATGGCTTCCAAATCCAGGTGGCCGGCCTCAACCTTGGAAAGATCCAGGATATCGTTAATCAGATTCAGGAGTGTGCCACCAGCGCGGCGAAAGATCCTGAGATACTTGCGTTGATCCGGTGTAAGGGGAGTTTCCCAGAGGAGGTCAGCCATACCGATGATCGCATTCATCGGGGTGCGAATTTCATGACTCATGCTGGCAAGGAATTCACTCTTGGCCCGATTGGCGACTTCAGCAGCCTCTTTGGCAACGCGGAGCGCCTGCTCGACTTCCCTTCTATCGGCTGCCTCAAGTGCCAGGGTTGCCATTGTTGCTAATAGACTGACTACATGTGCGTCCTGCCGGGTCCACTGGCGAGGTGCTCCAATAGACTCGGCGCAGAGTGCACCGACGAGCTTTCCTTTCTGCTTAATAGGAGCGCTGAGCATGGCTTGAATATCGAACTGAGAGAGATAGGTGTCTGTGAGCTCGTGCGTCCGCAGATCGCAAAAAGCATGAGAAACTGCAACGGCACGACGTCCTCGAGAGAGTGATCGAAGATAGTGCCGACAGTGGGCTGATGGGAACACTAAATTGAGTCTGGAGCGTCTTCGACAGGTTTCGTATGAGTCGACCAGCGCAATCGCATCGCGTTCCTTAGACAAAAGCCAGGCGCTAGAGCGTTCGACTCGAAGTAGGGCACAAGAAGCCTTCGAAATGGCTCGGAACGCGCGGGAAAGATTCCCACTATTGAGAGCCTCACTTTGCGCCAGTTTGTGGAGTGTCTCCTGATATTGCTCAAGGAACGCGGTTGCAGTTGGACTAAGCGATAGAGAACCGTGCGGTGAGCGTTGTTGCCTTCGTGAAATCAACTTCTGTCTGGTGCCAGTGATAGAACGTTGAGAGAATTTGGTTGGAGCTGTAACTCGTCCTGGAGATTCTCCACGAGGGTCACGTGACATGGGCGTGTGAGCGACCAGTGATATCGTGTGGCAGTGTCTAGTCGTTGTGCGTATCCTGGACCAACGAGAGAATGCTAGCCGATTTCGTTCGATTGCGTCCCTCTTGTTTTGCCTGATATAATGCCTGATCAGCTGCCTTAATGAGATCGGTAGGAGATGAATGCCGGTTGGGAACAACGCAGGCATATCCGACGCTGATCGTCACGAGTTCTCCGTCCGAGTTTTTAATGCCCAAGGATTCCACTCGTCGACGTAGACTTTCAGCCACTTGTGCTGCGCCATCAATTCCGGTACCAGGCAGAACCGTGACGAACTCGTCTCCGCCGTAACGGGCGACCAAATCGCCAGGGCGATTCACAGAGCTGGAAATAGCCGCGGACACTTGCTTCAGGCATTCGTCTCCAGCTGTATGACCCTTCGTGTCGTTATAGGTCTTAAAGCGGTCAATATCGAATATGATCAGCGCCAACGGAGTCGACTCGCGAACGGCTCTCCGCCATTCTTGATCCAGAAAATCATCGAACTGGCGTCTGTTGGTGATACCGGTCAGTCCGTCTAAACAGGAGAGGCGAAGCAGCATCTGATTGGCTTCTTGGAGTTGCCGCATGACCTCCAAGAGTTCTTGCTCACGTGCGCGGCGACGGTCGACCTCATGCACTAGCCGGAGCACCGAACGCACACGAGTCAGCAGTTCGATCTTGTTGACCGGTTTCGCCACGTAGTCCATGGCACCTGCGGCAAATGCCAGCTGAAGATCGACCGGGTCCGTCTTGACCGTCACCATGATGATGGGCGTGTCACGGAAGCGATCGACGGCCTTGATTTGGCGGCAGGCCTCAATCCCACTCATCTGTGGCATCAGAATATCCATGAGAATGAGATCGACTCGCGCGACCCCATGTTTGCCCCCATCGAGCCCCAGGTACTTAAATGCAGCGGCAGCAGAATCCGCCGAATGAATGTTTTCGTATCCAGCGGTGGATAGAATAGCCTGCAGAAGAAGGCGATCATCCACAGAGTCGTCAACAATCAAAATGCTCATACATTCACACGGTTTGAAAAGGAGGGTGACTGGCGGAATCGTAACAGCTAGTCCTGATAAACGCCAGGATAAAGCTTTTTGAGGCACGGTTGGCAGAGCCCATGGCTGAACTCTGCTTCCGAATGTTCACCGATATACTCTTCGATTTGTTGCCAAAACCCGCCGTCATTGCGGATTTTCTTGCAAGAGGCGCAGATCGGGATAAGGCCTCGCAATACCTTCACTTCCCTGAGCGCCTGCTGCAGCTCTTCATTGCTGCGACGCAACTCAGCTTCCCGCTCCTTCCGACAGTCCATCTCGTTTTTCAAGGTCAAGGCCGAGGTCACTCGCGCGAGGAGTTCTACACTTTTGACTGGTTTATTGATGTAATCCATCGCGCCAGCTGAGAATGCGTCCTTTAGATTGTTGAGATCATTCTTAGCGGTCACCATGATGATCGGGATGTCCTGAAGATGCACCTGTTGTTTGATTTGCCGGCAGGCCGCGACGCCATCAAGATCAGGCATCAGAACATCCATTAAAATCAAATCGACGTCGACCGAGGATTGCCCTCCATCAAGGTTCAACAATGTAAAAGCTGCCTGGGCTGAATCCGCCGCCACAATCTGGTCGTGGCCGGCCCTGGTCAGGATCGACCGGAGAAGAAGATGTTGGTCTGGGGAGTCATCGACAATGAGGATCGCCATAGCTCTACTTATTAACGGCTGGAATGGAGCGAAACTGAAGCCGCCACCAGATAGGATTCAGTATAGCAAATGACTCTAGAGATGGATCAGGAAAGCTTGCTTTTGACCAGCTCGCTGACTTGCTTGCCGTCAATGGACTGCCCAGCGAGGCGAGCCATGACAGCCTTCATGACCATCCCCATATCTTTGAGAGAGTGAGATCCAGTCTCTGCAACAACCGATGTGACAACAGTCTCAAGCTCTTGAGGGGAAAGCGGTTTTGGGAGGTAAGTCTCGATAATTTCAATCTCCTTACGTTCTTTAGCGGCCAGTTCCGTCCGTTGCGCTTTTTCAAACTGCTCGACTGACTCTCGGCGTTGTTTCACGAGGGTCGTCATCACCCGGCTCATTTCTGCGTCATCGAGATCATGCTTAAGCTCAACTTCTTTATATAAGATGGCTGCTTTGATCATTCGGATCACATCCATGCGAAGTTGATCGCGTGATTTCATCGCGAGCTTGAGGTCTTCACTCAGACGGTCGTGCAGAGACATAAGAGGCCTCGTGGGTGGGTGAATACCGGGGTGCGGTCGGAGCATACCCTTCTGGTTTCAGCGAGTCAACAATTGGGCCTGGAATGGTATTCAGGCAACGGGGTGGGTATGATAACGAATCGAGCTGCACGGATACCATTTCTATGGAGGATACCTATGTCAAGGAATAGCATGTGGTGGACAGGACCCAAGAACGGACTATTCGTTGCTGTGATGGGAATGGTGCTGGCGGGCATTGATGGTTGTGCTGGCGAAGCACCGAAGCCGGTGTCGACGATGACGCAGGATCAGGTCCGCGACCATGCCGATAAAGCCTTCGAAAACTTGAAACAAGAAGAGAAGAATCGTACGACAGGCTCCGGGGTTGCTCCTTATTGATTGGTATTGGTTAGCCAGTACTGTATCGATTTATCAGTTTCCTATGGCCGTTCTCATGGTCCATCGTCCTTCCCAGGGTGCTGACGATACTTCAAATCATGACCGCCGTCGTTCGATTGGCCGTTTCTCAGCGTCGAAGACGTAGGTGTTCAAAGCAAGTCCGATTCCTGCCCACACCTCTGAAGAAGGTGACGGTGACAAGAGACGACGGTCATGCATCGAGCTGATTTATAATCTCGGTCGGAGTCATTGACCGTAGGGGGCTCAGTACGATGAGCACGATGGCTAATGGTCTACCAGATAGATCGGCAAAAGGATGGGTAGTTCCTTGTGTGGCATGCCTGGCTCTATGCCAGAGCCAGGTAGGAATGGCCAAGGATCTCCTGCCTCCCAAAGAGCAAGAGTCTACGGAGATCGGCTCGACCCCAAGACCATCATTCGACTTTCAGGAAAAAGGGATTCCGCAATCCCTGTTTACCTGGATTAAGATGGCCAAGGGCTTTGAAGTAGAATGGGATACCTTTGGACGGAAAGGGTGGTACACCCAGGACCCACGGCTAAAACCGATCGAGCCGAGTTCGAAATTCACGCCAGAGGTTCCAGCGATTTACATCGTCTTTGAAGTGGCTCCATTGGAAGATCCAGCACAATTTGCAGTGCAATGGTACCTGGAGCAGTCGAGTGGCCAGCTGAACGAGAACCCATTGGGCAAGGATGTGCTGGAAGTGCCCGGGCATGAACGATATGGTTATCTTGAGTTGAAAAGGTCGAGCACGAGCTGGGCGGTGGGCAACTACATCGCAAAGATCTATATCGCGCCGCTAGGGCAACAGCCGTTCCATGCTGTAAATCAGGTCGGTACGATGCGTTTCACGGTCATTGACGTTGCGCCGGGCATGTCTCACGGGAATAAATTAACTAGGTAGGTTCAGAGCGAAGGGAGCCGTATGGGTGTACGTGTGAGAATTACGGAACCGGAAAAGCTGACGTTGCTTTACGAACGGTTTCGAGATGTGTGTTTAGTGGAAAAAGAGGTCTGGAAGGAAATCTTTTTGCCACGAGAGAGTATCGGGGGGCCAGTGAGAACGAACATCCAGGACCTCTACGAGGTCGAGATCGACGATCCTGACATCGAGAGGGCTATCGAGGCCAACATCCCGCGCGGAAATGTGATCTTGGGCGCGGCCATTGATGAGTACCGCGCCCACATCTCATTTTTTAAGAAACGGGATTAAAGTCGCTCTAACGCCGCGATCCGTACTTCAATCGGTGGGTGGGTTGAGAACAAACTCATGAACCCACCGGTCTTGCCAGAAATTTTCATCGTTGCGAGTGCGTCCTGCCCCGAGTATTCGAATTGAGCGCGATTCACCCATCGATCAATTGCTCGGAGTGCGCCGATCATGGAATTCTTGCCGTAAACCTTGGCGGCGAAAGCGTCGGCTCCAAATTCACGGCGACGTGAAAACCAGCTGATAACAATGGAGGCAAGGATACTGACAATAATCTGAAGCACAAGAGACAGACCAAAGCCTAAGGCTGCCTGATCTCGCTCTGCGAAGAAACGACGTACCCACATCGCGATGTAAAATACAAACGTGTTCATCAGCCCGGCTAAGACGGTCGTAGCAAACATGTCGCCGTTATACACATGACCCATTTCATGAGCGAGAACAGCCTTGACCTCATCTCCTTTGAGATTCTGGAGTAATCCAGTTGATACGGCCACCATCGAATTGTTCTTGCTGGGTCCTGTCGCGAAGGCATTGGGGTCTGGCGAATCGTAGACCCATACCTCAGGCATCGTGATATGCAGGCGTTGCGCGATTTCCTGAACGGAACCATAAATGACCTGTTCAGCCTGCGAACGAGGTTGGGTAATCTGCTGACAGTTGAGCATCGCCCGCGCCATTTGCTTCGAAAACGCCAAACTGATGAATGCTCCACCGAACCCAAACATGGCGGCCCATACCAACGACGTGAGATCGACGGAATCGCGGACATCAATTCCGAACATGGGTAAGATTACATTGATCACGATAGGTACGGTGATCGAGAGCGTCACCATGATGAGAATATTCGCGATCAGCAGTAGGCCTATGCCTTTGAACCACTTCATTGTAAGCCTCCTTGAAGACAAACATTCGCCTCATCCGAGGCGAGTTCCTGAACTGCCACAATTATACACAAATCCACTGCTTGCGATACACTCTCAATCATATGAGGCGTTAGTAGATGAATAAGATCTCATTGTGTAAAGTCAAGATAGTTGAAGTCTCTGAAAGTATGGAGATAATGTTGACCGCCTCTTGGCGTTCCTGTTAGAAAACGTTTTAGGGGAGTCGACACAAGCCCTTCTGATAGCTTTCGAGGGTTACAATCAATCTGACTCACCTTGCAGCTTTTCCCTTTTCTCCTACGATAGATGATTGGGGCCTCTGCGCAGTCGTCGATCTAAAGGGGCGGACGGGATAATGGAACTGAAATAATGGATCCTTCGGCGGCGATGATCTCATCCTCATCCAAACACGAACTGTTGCAGGACCTGCTCAAAAAAGTCTCGCGTCTCTTTTATACGACCTTAGCAGTTGTTCCAGCCGATGTGCGCGATCAGGTAGGGCTCGCCTATCTGTTTGCTCGAGCTGCGGACACGATCGCCGATACAGAACTGATCGATCGACCACGGCGCTTAGGTTTTCTCAACCGTCTTAGAGCACAGTTTTTGGATGGGCACATTGACTGGGATCAGATCCGTGCGATTCAGCAGACTGTGGGGCCGGTTCAACACGATTCAGGCGAACGTACCCTACTTGAGCGGTTGGATGAGTGCTTTCAACTTTTTCTCGCCTGTTCACCGGAGGACAGGCGTCGGATCCAGCGAGTCCTAACCACATTGACGCAGGGAATGGAAATGGATCTGAGCATATTCCCTGGAGCTTCTCTGGCACATCTTACTGCGTTCAAGACTCTCGACGACTTGGATCGCTACACCTACCATGTGGCAGGGTGTGTCGGGGAATTCTGGACCGACCTGATGTGCGCCCATCGTAAGGCGCTAGGAAGTTGGGATGTTCAGCAGATGTCAGAGGTTGGCGTTCGCTTCGGTAAGGGGCTACAACTGACGAACATTGTTAAGGACATCGCCCACGATTTACAGAATGGGCGTTGTTATGTTCCTGAAATGTTGCTTGATGATGTGGGATTAAACCCACGCGATCTGTTGGAGCAGAACAATCTTCCGCGCTTCAGACCCGTGCTCAGTAAACTCGTTCGCATGGCGGTCGAGCACCTTGATCAGGGCTGGCTCTATACGATGGCGATTCCCCGCCATGAAACCCGGCTGCGATTGGCTTGCATGTGGCCGATCCTCTCCGCCGGGGAATCTCTCAAACTGGTCATGAATTCTCCCGATCTGTTGAATCCTAGGGTGAAAGTCAAAATTCCGCGCAGCAAGGTCTATCAGATCGTGGCGATGACGACGGGCACCGTTGCCTGCGGATATGCTGGGACTGCCTACTGGGGGTATTTGCGAAAACAAATCGTGTGAACTTCGCTGCGCGAGTACCAGAGGTCGCCAGCCTACCCGGTTTTCGTCTGCGGCTCTAACAGCTTGTCGCCCTTCTTGAAGACAGCATAGATTGCTTGTGATGGACAAGCATCCAGACAGAGCCGACAGCTTTCCAGACAGCGCGACGGATCAAACTTGTAGGGAGGTGTCGAAAGCCATGCACTGGTCGGGCAAATCGGCACGCATACAGCCTGGTGAGTGCAGCGGTCAGGATGGCGGACCAGGTGATCGCGAATGACTAACATGGGTTTGACTCCTTCAAAGAGACCTTGCGAAAAGATCTCAAACATGTTTTTTTGCGGGAGACTACTCACTGCCACTCCTTCACGAGTTCTTTGAGCCGATCTTTGAGCTCGGGGATTTGTTCCAGGTTGTTGTGAATCGCACCTAAAATCTTTTCCAGTCGGGCAGTCCGTAAAGCCTCTCTGTCCTTCTGTGTCAATCGGTCGTATTCCTCGTAAGCAGTTCGGTGTGCAGATTCAAGATGGGCACGAGCGTCTGCGAGGGCCTGTCCGATGGCCCAGGGCTCAGGGGCAAGCGGAGGAACGATCGTAAAGGACGCATCGGTGAACACGATCACCATCGCGCCCGCTTTCCCCGTGAGTGGAAGGACGGCACGAATCGTCTTGCCGTCGCAGGCTTGCCAGCTCAGCAACAGGCCGGGAAACTGTTGTGCGAAGGCCACCTTTTGCATGTTGGCCTTCCATTTATCTTCGGTTGGCATGGGAGCGTCGTAAGGAATTTTACGGTTTCTTGAGTGGTGCCAATTGTTCTGGGACTGGATGATCGGGCATGAGTAACCGGGTGACGATCTTTCCTTGCACAATATGCTCTTCCATAATCTCTGTGACGTCAGCTTCGGTGCTGATCCAGTACCATACTCCCTCAGGGTAGATCACCACGCTGGGACCAAGGTCACAATGATCAAGGCAGCCAGCTTTGTTGGCACGGACAATACCCTTTAGGTTAAGTCGCTTGGTTTCACTCTTGAAATGCGCGTGAAGTTTTTCTGACCCAAGATTTGCACAGCATCCACGCGGGTCGTCCTTAGGACGCTGGTTTGTGCAGATAAAAATGTGTCGCTGAAAGGCTGGCATTAGGTAATCCGTTAGGTCGGCACGGTAAACGTATTGAGTTGTTCCAGCAGTCGTGTGACATTGGGGCTCTGTAAGAACAGGGACTGCTGTTGCGGCGCGCTCAAGATGGTCAGGATTTCTTGTAGCCGCAATGACGCACGTCGAAATTCGTCACTGTGTGAAAGTTCAGAGCTCTGGCCGGCTCGAAATTTGTCGAATTCAGTGCAGATGTCGCGAAAGTCTCTGTGTAAGTTCTTATGCATAGAGCAGGAGGCACAATACCATCGCGGATTCTGATCTGACAGCGGTGACAGACGATCGTAGGGGCGGCCAAAGAAATCCTTTCCCAGCGATAATTTTGAGAGTGGACCACTGGAGGATCCGCACGCCTGACACGTTTCTTCCCAAGAGCCCATACGCACCTCCGTGAAGAAGAGTTGGAATGTGCATCTTACAACAGGAATTTCGGGGCTGTCCACGGGTCGGACGGATGATGGAAGGAGTATTGCTTGGTCTCGAGGTATAATGGTTTTGCAAGATGACAAGATGCGAAGGCAAGAGGGAGGAGCGTCTCAATGATTATCGGCATACCGAAAGAAACTAAAGATCACGAATATCGCGTCAGTCTCACGCCGGAGGCTACGGCGACGTTGTGTCGAAGTGGGCACGAGGTTTGGGTAGAATCCTCCGCGGGCGAAGGCAGTGGTTTTAGCGATGACGAGTACCGCAAGGTAGGCGCCACGATCGCGCGCTCCCAAAATGACATCTTTGCCAGAGCCGAGATGATTGTGAAAGTGAAGGAACCGCTACTTGCAGAATGTCCGCTCTTCCGACCCGGACAAGTTTTGTTTACCTATTTACACCTTGCAGCATTGCCTGATGTGACCAGGGAGCTTTTGAGGAGCAAGGTGACGGCGATCGCCTATGAGACGACGGAAGCGAGAGACGGTAGTCTTCCGATGCTCAAGCCGATGAGCGAAATAGCCGGACGAATGTCGGTGCAGATCGGCGCTCAGTACCTGGAAAAGGTTTATGGTGGCCGCGGTGTGTTGCTGGGTGGGGTTCCCGGGGTTGAGCCTGGCCACGTCGTGGTTCTTGGCGCTGGAGTGGTAGGCTCATCGGCCATTCGTATGGCTGTGGGTTTGGGGGCTTGGGTGACCGTCGTCAATCAAGACATTGAGCAGCTGCGCGCTCTCGACGATCAATATCAGGGGCGCATCATTACCCGAGCCGTGAGTTCGTCCGTAATTGAGGAGAGTGTGTCCTCGGCCGATCTTCTCATTGGGGCTGTACTGGTTCCAGGAATGAAGGCGCCGAAGCTTGTACCGCGGTCGCTGGTGTCACGAATGAAGCCCGGTTCGGTGATCGTGGATGTCTCTGTGGATCAGGGTGGCTGTGTTGAAACGATTCGGCCGACAACCCATTCCAATCCCGTGTATGTCGTCGATGGGGTCCTGCACTATGGTGTGGCCAATATGCCTGGGATCGTTCCCCGGACCTCCACCTACGCCCTCACCAATGCGACGTTGCCGTATCTGCTTCGACTTGCATCGGATGGCGTCGACCGAGCGGTTCAATCAGACCCAGGGTTGGCCAAAGGGGTCAATCTGAAAGATGGAAAAGTGACTTGTGGTGGGGTGGCAGACGCTCATGGGTTGCCTTTTACCCCTCTGTTGTAAGACAATCACATCTCAATTTCTGTTCGGTTTTGTCGGGGCGTAGCGCAGCCCGGTAGCGCACTGCGTTCGGGACGCAGGGGTCGGAGGTTCAAATCCTCTCGCCCCGACCAAACCAAGCCTGCTCGTACTGCTAGTCCATTGCCGACAGCCGTGCTGTAAGAGGCAATTCAAGCACCACCAGAGAACTCGTTTCTTCAACGTTTTTCTGTCTCGTAGCACAGTGAGGAGAGGCTCCTGGTATTCGGCTGTCTCCCGCTAGATGTAGGGGCAATCCTTAATGTGATGAGAGGAACAGTCACGCTCGGAAAGTGCAAAACACGTGACGCATCTAGAGAGGTATGAGAATATCCGCTGTGCGAAGCGGGAAGCGGCTGTTGAGGCGTCATGAACCTAGTGGAGCTACATGACTCAATCAGCCGATGAGCAACCGATTCGGGCACATGTCGTTGTGTATGGTCATGTGCAGGGCGTGGGGTTTCGTGCGTTTGCCGCGCGGATGGCATTGAGCCTTGATCTGTTGGGTGGCGTTCGCAATCTCGACGATGGCCGGGTGGAACTGGAAGTCGAGGGCAAAAAAACAGTTATCGAAGCCTTTGTGCAGCAATTGAAAATCGGTCCCCCAGCTGGACGAGTCACAAAGATTGAGACAGAGTGGAGTCCGGCGGACGGACGATATTCCACCTTCAGCGTTTGGTATTAGGGAACAATAAGCCATGCGTCGACACCATGATGAAAGGTCTGATGGGAGTGAGGCTCGGAGGCAGACCGTCGACGACATGGGTGCATCAGAACCCACCGACGCTTCGGATCAGGGAGAGCGCGAGACAAGCCGATCAGAAGGGCTTGATACGCTGAAAAGTTACCTTCGTGAGGTTCGTCGATCGACGTTACTGACGTTCAAACAAGAGCAACAGCTTGGAAAGCGGGTGATGGCTGGTGATGAGCAAGCCCGTCAGCAGATGATCGAATCCAATCTGCGGCTGGTGATCAGCATTGGGAAGCGTTACATGCATCGAGGGTTTCCATTTTCCGACATCGTGGAAGAAGGGAACTTGGGTCTGATCAAAGCCGTCGAAAAATTCAATTACAAGCGGGGGTTTCGGTTCAGTACCTACGCCTCCTGGTGGATTAGGCAGTACATTGAACGGGCTATTATCAATCAGGGGAAGCTGGTGCGTCTACCAGTGCATGTGGTAGAGCGCCTCAATCGATATTTGAATCGTGTTGAACAGTTGGTTCAAGCGCTTGGGCGGGAGCCGAGAGCAGTGGAAGTCGCTGCCAAGATGAAGACCTCTGAAGGCGAAGTCTTGGACCTGAAGCAGTTGGTGCGTACCACCTGTTCGCTTGACAGTCCCCTCAACGACCGCACTGATACCTTTCTTCGCGATGTGATCGAAGATCCAACCGGACTCTCGCCAGACGAGACGGCTGATGGCGTGCGGAGACGGGCGAAACTCATGAAGTGGGTGAGGGAGTTGCCTGAGAAGGAGCAAACTGTTATTGTGTCACGGTTCGGGCTTGATGGAGACGAAGCAAAGACGTTGGAAGAGATCGGCCGTACCATGGGATTAACCCGTGAACGGGTCCGGCAGATTGAGATGGCGGCGCTAGTTCGGCTTCGGAACACCATCGAGCGAAAAACGATGACACAGGCAGATCTGCTTTAACTCTCGTGACTGCAGTTAACTATCAAGCGCTCATTCGAGAAGTGCCAGACTTTCCGAAGCCTGGTATTCTGTTTTATGACATCACCACGTTGTTGAAGAATCCTACCGCCATCCGGAGCCTTGCCGACCAACTGACGACTCGGTATCAAGGTCAACGAATCACGAAGGTCGTTGGTATCGAGTCCCGTGGGTTTATTTTCGGCGGGGTCCTTGCGGCGCGTCTTGGTGCTGGATTTGTTCCGGTTCGCAAGCCTGGGAAACTTCCGGCCGATTGTTATGAAGTAAAATACAGCCTCGAATACGGTAACAACACCCTCGCCGTGCATCGTGATGCAATCGAGATTGGAGAGCACGTCTTGATCGTCGACGATCTCCTCGCCACCGGAGGAACAGCCGAAGCGACGGTCAACCTTGTTCGTCAACTGGGCGGCACAATCGTTGGACTTGACTTTCTAGTCGAGCTGAAAAGTTTAAACGGACGTGGGAAGCTTGCCGGGTATGACGTTCATTCGACCATCACATATCCCTAAGCGTTTCCGCCGGTCTTCCGTTCGGCTCTTGTTCTCAGGGGAGAGGCCGTGCTATAGAAGCCGGGCCTTTCGACCCGGCCGCAACCATTTATTTTCGGAGTGGACATTTTATGGCGACGAAAACGCAGGGCAAGAAAAAGGCTGAAGCGAAATCGAAGTCAGCAGCGACTACCACTAAGAAACCGCAGCCGATCATCGCCAGCACAGGGACAGTGGCTAAGACGGCCTCAGCCGTCGAGGTTGATGCTCCTGTGCGTCCAAAGGAAACTCCCAAAGAACGGGAGGCGCGGGAACGGCGGCAAGAATTGCTCCATAAGATGTTGCTCGGTAAACGGCAGGAAATCATTAAGGAGATTGAAGAGAGTCTCGGACAATCCCTAACCGAAGATCAGCAGCGCCGTTTGGAATCAGCACGCGATGTCGGCGATCAGGCATTGATGGACCTGGAGCGTGAGCTGGGGATTTCCTTGATGGAAATGCGTAACCGTCGGCGACAGGCGATCGATGAAGCGCTGATGCGGTTGCACGAAGGCACCTATGGAATTTGTGCTGAGTGCGGAGTCGAAATCAGTGAAAAGCGTCTCCAAGCCGTTCCTTTTGCCAAGCTTTGCGTGGAATGTCAATCTCGTGCTGAGTTACTGGAGAAAATAGAACGAGAAGAAGATCGCGACTAGCGCTAAGACATTTCACCTTACGTTACTCTGCTTCGAATCCTTTCCTGCATGGATGGGCAAACTTCCGAGCGAGCGGTCGTTCTTGCCAGTGGAGGCCTTGATTCCACTGTTACAGCGGCTGTTGCGCTGCGGGATGGGTACACACTCTCTTTTCTGACGATCGATTACCAACAACGCCACGCTGTAGAGATTCAACGTGCCAAGCAAGTCGCGGAAGCCCTGGGCGCTGAACGGCATGTCGTAGTACGCGTTGATCTGCGGGCCATCGGTGGGTCGGCACTCACCGACACGCTGCCGGTGCCGAAAGATCGGAGTGGATCCCAGCAGTGCCAGGATGTTCCCCTCACCTATGTCCCAAGTCGAAATTTGATCTTTCTGTCGCTGGCTGCTGCGCAGGCAGAAGTGGTGGACGCTTCGGTCATTTATTTCGGATCGAATGTGGTCGACTATTCCGGATATCCTGACTGCCGCCCGGAGTTCATAGAAGCGGTGGAAACGGTGCTTCGACTCGGAACGAAGGCAGGTATGACGGGCAAACAGATTACGATACGGACACCGTTGCTGCACTTAACCAAGGCGGACATCATTCGGCTGGGTCTGACTCTGAACGCCCCCTTCCATC
This sequence comes from Nitrospira sp., assembly GCA_041743145.1. GTDB lineage: Bacteria > Nitrospirota > Nitrospiria > Nitrospirales > Nitrospiraceae > Nitrospira_D. The sequence continues at coordinate 54,241 of JBGTNJ010000022.1, forward strand.
TTACGCATAGTTGTTATGACCCGACTGGAACGCTCGCCTGTGGTCACTGCGATAGTTGCCTCATTCGGAGACGAGGGTTTACAGAGGCGGGAGTTGTAGATCCGATCCAATATGCGGTATCTTGAGAAACACGAAATCTCTTACACACGGTTACGCTCTTATGAAGTCATCACAACTACTGTGGGTGAGCCTCCTTGTCATGATGCTTAGCGCGACGCAGGCCTGTAGCCAGAACGGGGCCGAACCAAAGGCGACCGGAACGGTGGCTTCGGCTCCAGCCGAGTTACGTGACGGCGAGCAGAAATTCATCACGAACTGTTCAACGTGTCACGGCATCGGGGGAATCGGAACTACTCAAGGCCCACCGTTGGTTCACAAGGTCTATGAACCGAATCATCATGGCGATGCGGCGTTTCAGCGAGCCGCTGCCAATGGCGTGAAAGCCCATCATTGGCAGTTCGGGGACATGCCGAAGATCGATGCCGTCACGCCTGAGGACGTGGATCAGATCGTGAAATACGTACGCTGGCTTCAGAAACAAGCTGGCATTTTTTAGTCCTTCCACAATTTCCGCATCCTGCATAATTAACTACCAGATGGTCAGATCGGTGATCATCACTAACCAGTCGGCTGAGTGGTCTTGAAGCCAGCCTTGGCAACGGGACTCTGCTTCTAGAGCTCACGCCGTGGCGAACAGCCGTAAAGGTATCGGCAAAGGAGGAAGTAGTAAGATTTGGAGGTATCTGACGGTGGAAGAGAGCTACCTCGGGGTTGAAATGTCTGGAGAAACCTGTGCAGTCTGGTCAGCAATGCCAGAGAAAAGACAAGTCGCTTCACAACTCGGAGAAGATTATGGCCTCTCCGACTCTGATATTCATCGTTGGTTAGGATTCCATTGTTTCGCCCGTTCTTCCGCTTCAGCGATCTGGGGGGCAGTCATGCGTGTAGCAACCGCGTGACGAGCTTCGGCGGCACGTGTCTCACCGTAGGCTACGGAGAGATTGTACCACATGTGTGCATCAACGAGGCTCTGTGGTACACCACGCCCACGCTCATACATCATGCCGAGCTTTGCAAAAGCCAACGCATTTCGTTGTTCGGCGGCCTTTTGAAACCAAAACAAGGCCATGTGATCGCTGTAGGGCGCGCCCTGTCCCAGTGAATAAAGCGTTCCAAGGTTGACTTGGGCAGCCGCATGGCCCTGATCAGCCGCTTTTTTGAACCAATCCTTTGCTTCAAGGTAGTTTTGGGGTAGCCCCCGCCCTTCACTATAGAGCATGCCCAATTGGTTTTGCGCATTGGGGTTGCCAGCCTCCGCGCGTTTGAGAATCTCGCTCACCTCTTGCCCACCAATGAGCGGTTGAGAAATGGGAGGTGGAGGGGGACCCGTGCAGCTTGAAGTGAGCGGCATCACCACAAGCAGGCCTACGAGGATAGCAATCATGTAGGGCAGCTGCCGCTGAAGCATTGTTCTAGAGAATATTGAAGTTGATACCTGCTGGACATCTATCCTACTCAGCCTGGGGGCGGGAGTTCAAGAACGAAGTTCGGACGATGGGCCGGTTATGTATGAAGCCAGTTCTGATGTCCAAGTGTGCACACTGAGTGATTGCCGAGCGAGCTGCGCGCTGATGAGCTTCAAGGCGCAGCATGCTATTCAGGTGGGAAGGAATCAGGGGGCCTCGTTCTCGTGCGGAGAATCTTCGGATTTCGGCCTCCAGTTCCGCGCGAGAAATTGGGCTTGGGCGATTTGAGTTGGCGTCATGTCCTGGGCGAGACGATCTCGCCATTTGGCGCCGTCTTCATGCCCATTGGCTGCAGCCAGGTTATACCACTGGTAGGCTTGAACCACGTCTTTCGGAACGCCCCGAGCTTTTTCATAATACCTTGCGATCAGAAACATGGCTGCCCCATGTCGATGGTCTGCGGCGAGACGGCACCACCGGAGCGCTTCTTGATAGTCTTGAGGTATGCCTCGACCCATGTCCGATAGGGCGCAGAGTCTGTAGAAGGCGCCTGCGTGCCTCTGCATCGCAGCCATACGATACCAACGGACGGCTTCTCGATGGTCCCGTGGCCTTGCTTTTTCGTACTGCAGGCCAAGATTGTATTGATCTTCGGCGCTCCCTTGCTCTGCTACCGGTCGTAGTTCGTCGATTCTCGTCACAGTGTCTCGTACATCTATGTATGGAGAGGTTGGCGGGTCGATGCATCCCGATAGAGTACACAAAGCTGTCACAGTCACCCCGAGGAGCGCTAGCCAACAGGCCTTCATGATGCCTTCTCCTTTACGATTAATCCAGCCCACAGGGCTATCATAGCTTGTCGCTCATGAGTCACGGTCAACGGCAGTCTAGCACAGATAGTGTATGAGATCGCCACTCTGGAAACGCTGTAGGCCCAGCAGTTCCATCTCCTGAGGCTGTTGCTTTTACGAGAGAGAAACGATATCTGTTGCCACTTGCATGGAGGTGAAATTCTGTCTTTTCTCACTTCCCAGGGCCACCTTGGAAAAACCATCCTTGTCGGGGTCATGGGTATATTGTGTGCCTTCCCAGCCCTAGCTCAGCAAGAATTTTCGGCATCGTCGGTTGAACGAGGCGTGCTGCTAATTGCAAGCCCGTCCCTGGTTGATCCCAATTTCCAACAAACCGTTTTGCTCATTATTGAACATGGAAAAGGAGGTACAGTTGGGCTCATTCTCAATCGACCCACGAACGTCCTGCTATCCGATGTGTTACCGGATCTTCCCGTGCTAAAGAGAACGAACCATCGATTGTTTACCGGAGGACCGGTCGGGCGAACGCAGATGGCCTTATTATTCAGACTGAAAGAACCCTATCCCGATGCTCGGCGGATCGTTGATGGGATCTATCTTGGAACGCCCAGAGTCCTGGAACGTATCATCGCCAAACCCAAGCAGACCGAAAGCTTCCGTGCATTTGCCGGTTTTGCCGGATGGGCACCGGGGCAACTCGACTATGAAATGCTTCAAGGGTCATGGGGCGTCTTATCGTCGGATACATTCAACATCTTCGACAAGGACCCTGCCATCCTGTGGCCGGACTGCATCAGCCGTCTTCAGGCCCTCAGGACTATTTCCAATCACTAGCCACCGAGCAGGTCTGTCCACAAAGGTTGGCTATCCGGAAATGCTGGGGAAGACTTGGGGTGGTCTGTGAAATCAAGAACAGCGGGACCGATTGTAATCTGTTCCGAACCAATCCGGCGTCACGCTTTCTGACGAATAGCGGGACCAAAGCGGGTTGCCCTCGCTGCGCGCATGAGCGCTGCTGCGTCTTGAAACCCCAATAAATAGCGCTCGAAGAGTTTGGATGAACGAAGCCGATACTTATTGACATGATCTCGATGCAGAACGGCATCTCGTAGACCTTCTTCCTCGGCACGCCAGGCTTCTAGCTCAGCTTCTGTGCACGCCTGTGCTCTCTGCCGCCGGCACCACACAATGCGGTACGTGACTTGGCTGGTCGTATAGTCCATTGCTTCCTCCTTTGTTGACAGGTGTGGACTGTCCAATGAGTAAAGTCAGCAAAGGGAGTGCCAGGTCATCAGTCGTAAGAATACCTCCTGGTTCTGACTTCTCACTTATTGTATTTTCAATAAGTTCCGATTTGGATGGAACCCGTCAATGGTTTTTCATGAGCGATAGAGGTGGTCCTTTGGCTGGACATATCTGGCTGTCTCTGTAGGGTTCAGAGTGCAGCAGGAGGCAAGCTGTCTCTCTTGAAACAGGCCGACCTATTGGATGAGACGTTTGAATGAGTCTGTTGGCCGCGGCGAGCGTACTGTGTACTATTGTATGAGGTTCATTGAAGGAGTCTTATCAAGGACATGGATCGTCTTGTACGGTAGTTCTTCGAGCGAGCTGCCCATAATATCTTTTCCCTGGCCACGCTGCGTTGACAGTGTCAACGCAGCGCAGTAGCCTACCGGCATGAGTAATTCAGAGATCAAAGTGCTCATCAATGGGCTTGACCGCATGAGACTGAGGTGGGGGATTGGCACTTGGATCGGAAAAAGTTTAGCGGTCTTGTCTTTTGTTGTTGTCGTGGCTTGTTTCACTTCCGAGCCTCATGCGGTGGAAGAGGGCCATAGTGGAGAGGCAGGGGTAGAGTTTCATCATCTTTCAGGGTTAGGTCACGAAATCCCAGGCCTCTCGTTCCGAGTGTTTGTCGATCGAGGGACGGAAGGGGCAGCTGGCGGGTTTCTCGACCAGGTACAAGGTGACGAGGCTTTCCGGACGGTGATCGATACCCTCTCCTATTTAGATCAGCATCGACAGGACTATCCGCGGTTCGACGAAGCGGTGAGTAAAGGAATGCTCGAGCGCGTCATCATTCAATCGAGCGTGCGCAATCACGAGAGGAAGTCTTTCCCATTCCTGGTCGTGCGGACGGTGGACCCTGGTCGGGTTAGGCTCCTGATCAGTGCCTCTTCGATGAGAGAGGGAGGATACCTCGGAGCGGTTGACCGGCTTGCGCCGGTGCTGGCCCGAGAGTTCCAATGGGTGGTCAGTAAAGCGGAGACCGGCCACAAACCGAAGACGATCTCTTTCCAACGAAATCCCCGACATGCCCAGATTCGGACCGACAAAGACATTCGGTCTCTTTCCAGCGAGGAGCGTGTACGTTTACTGCAACAACTCTTCGAGACGTATCTGCGCACGGTCGACGATTTCCGAAGTTTGGAAGGACAGTCCTACTACGAGGTCGGTAGCGCCGTCTTGGTTCCGCCGAGTCAGTCAGATTCTACGACCAAATTTTACGATATTCGGATCCGCGAGGCCTTGCAGAAAATTGTGAGAGAGCCAGCATTTCTGGAGCGTACCCCGCTTGCCGTGACAAACCTTTTAAATGGAAATATCTGGAATGTGGCCTTTGTGAATATCGAGCAGCGCGATTGGGCGACCCGAACCAGGGTGCTGCCGGCAGATAAGGCGGTGATCGTGGGGCAGCCGGGAAAGCCAATCCAACCCGCGGCGATTCTAGTCAACCTCCATCGGACTGCGGTTCCGGATGACCCATTTTATACCGACACGAAGCAATTGCCGATGGGCGCCTTATCGACGGACCAACTGGCGCTGATCATTGCCAAGGAAATTCAGCACAACCTTGTTGAGAAATCACAGACCGGTCACATCGCACAAGATGCCCTCACGGCACCGAAGTAGCTGAGTGGGCTCTCTCCTCCCTTGTTCATGTCATAGCCAACTTTGATAAACATCTCATTCTATAGCCGTCTGGCTACATGACATAAAGAACCTCACGATGTCGTGAACGACCGGTATAGCCTTTAGATTCCACCAAGTCAGTGCTCCGACAAGGTCGGTATGACTCACATGTGGGTAGATGTGTGACCATACGCAACCGCCCCGTTGCTTGATGCGTTGCTCCAGTTTTTCGATATTGGCGTATTTCACGACGGTATCCCTGTCGCCGTAGAGCAGCAACATGGGCGGTTGTGTGCCGTCGATGAAGGTCGTGACCTGCATGTTTGGATAATTCGTCGGCGGGCCGAACATGTCTTCCAGATCTCGCTCGTCTGGAGTAAACGCATAGGGGCCGGCCAGCCCGGCGAAGTCATGAATGACGATCGAACGGTCTTTCCCCTCATCAGCAAGATAGCGAGGATCGGCAGTCACCAATGCGCCGATATGAGCCCCAGCCGAGTGCCCCAGCACATGGATCTTCGCGGGATTTCCGTGTAACTCGCCAATATGTCCATGTACCCATGTGAGGGCTTTGGCGGCGTCTTTCACGAACTCCGGGAACCGCACTCGGGGATACTTTCTGTAGTCGGGAATAACAACTAGAAAACCTCGGTCCGCGAAGGTTGATCCAACAAACCGATAGTCTTCCTTGGCGCCATAGGTCCAGCGCCCACCATAAAAAAAGACAACGACCTCGAACGGTTTCTTCGTATTATCGGCTGGAATGTAGATATCGAGTTTCTGCGCTGGATCAGGTCCATACGTTCGATCCTGCACGACCACCGTTTCGTCGAAGTGCGTGGGAAGATTGGCGGCTACGAAGGCCGCTTGTGTGCAGGCCGACGTCGTCAGAAGTACACCGAGGAGCGGGATCTGGAAACGCGAGGTTTTCGGCTTATTCATCGGAACTGTCGTCTTGTCGTGCGTCTCAAGATCAGCAGCAAAGCATCTATAGCATATGGCCCATGGGAAAAGTATTCAGGACCTCCCCTGTTCGTAGCGTAGATTCACCATGTCACGACCGGCGGGCATTTAAGACTCGACGCGCTTGACAGGGGTAGAGCGGTTCAGTAGGATGACGAAACCTTTAATGCTCATCCAGTGAGGTGGGCAAGGAGTCAACTATGAATGACAGTCCGGCTTTGACCGGTTCCAACGTAACCTTCTCACTTCAGCTTGGTGAGGAGGTTTTTTTATGCCTAGAAGTTGAGCTGAATCGTGTATCTCAGTCGTGCTCAACATGACACCTCCTACGAACAAGTCAGCCGAGCGGAAGGATGAAAAGATAATTATGGATGCGGGTGACATCTCCCGCGCCATGATGCGTATCGCCCATGAGATCTTAGAGCGAAATAAAGGCGTGAAAGATCTCACGTTGGTCGGTATCCGAACGGGAGGTGTGCATCTCGCACATCGGCTCGTCAAACGAATCCAAAGCATTGAGGGCGTGCCGGTTCCGATCGGTGAACTGGATATTACGCTCTATCGGGATGATCTGGCATTACGGAAAGATCAACCGATCCTGAGGAAAACCTCCGTACCGTTCGATATGACGAATAAAGTGGTCGTGCTCGTGGATGATGTCCTGTTTACCGGAAGAACGACTCGTGCGGCCATGGATAGCCTCATGGACCTTGGGCGACCCGAGGAAATTCAGTTGGCGGTGTTGGTAGATCGCGGTCATCGTCAGTTGCCGATCAAGGCAAACTACATCGGGAAAAACCTACCGACTTCTCGTGACGAGCAGATCCAGGTCCTGTTGGAAGAGAATGGGGAGGATGATCGGGTGGTCATCTTGAAGGCGTGAAGCGGAGGATCTTATGAGCCTCAAGCGCAAAGATCTGTTGAGTCTCACCACCTTGTCGGCGGATGAGATTACGCTCATCCTGGAAACGGCCGATTCCTTTAAGGAAGTAACAGGACGAGACATCAAGAAAGTGCCGGCCCTCAGAGGGAAGACGGTGGTGAATCTGTTCTTTGAGCCGAGTACCAGAACCCGCACGTCCTTTGAATTGGCGGCCAAGCGGCTGAGTGCCGATGTGATTAACTTTTCTCCCTCTGCCAGCAGCGTCGTGAAAGGAGAAACGCTCCTAGACACGGCTCGGAATATTGAAGCGATGCAGGCCGACATTATTGTTCTGCGACATTCCTCGGCCGGTGCCGCGGAAACCCTCGCGCATGGCGTCAAGTCGTCCGTCATCAACGCCGGTGATGGATGGCATGAGCATCCGACGCAGGCGTTGCTCGATCTGTACACGATTCGTCAACGAGGGATGAATTTTCAGGGCTTGCGCGTAGCCATCGTCGGAGATGTGTCGCATAGTCGCGTGGCTCGATCGAACATTTACGCGCTTGTCAAGCTTGGCGCCGAGGTGCGTCTGGTGGGACCGCCTACGATGATGCCGTGTGGCGTGGAAAAGCTAGGAGCCAAGGTGTACTACAACATGGATGAAGGCCTGCGCGACGTGAATGTCGTGATGATGCTTCGGCTGCAGTTGGAGCGGCAGGGACGTGCGCTGTTTCCGACCATCCGTGAATACTCTCGACTCTACGGCTTGACGGCTGATCGAGTGCGGATTGCGGACACCGGAGTGATTGTCATGCATCCGGGGCCGATCAATCGGGGAGTCGAAATCGCGCCGGAGGTGGCCGATAGTCTGTCCTCGGTGATTCTCGACCAAGTGGCCAACGGCGTTGCGGTGCGAATGGGAATTCTGTATCTCATGTCCGGAGCGAATTAGCGGATGGGGAATATCTGTCAGAGAGGAGCTCTCCGTGTCGATTCTCATTAAAGGCGGGCGTGTCCTTGACCCTGGCCGATTGGTTGGGACAGCCGATGTGCTGGTCGACAATGGCAAGATTGCGGCAGTGGGTCCGAATCTTTCCGCGCCGGTCGGCGGCCGGACCCTTCAAGCAAATGGAAAACTCGTGATGGCGGGGTTCGTTGATTTGCATGTCCATTTTCGAGAGCCGGGTTTCGAGTACAAGGAAACGATTCAGAGCGGCAGTGCCGCAGCTGTTGCGGGGGGGTTCACAACTGTCTGCTGCATGCCTAACACGAATCCAGTGAATGACAATCAAGCGGTCACCGAGTTCATGCTGGAACGTTCTCGACTTGCGGGTCTTGCGAACGTCTTGCCGATCGGTGCCATTACGAAGGGATCGGAAGGGAAGGAGTTAGCGGAAATCGGTGACTTGCGGCGCTCCGGCTGCGTAGCGATCTCCGACGATGGAAAGCCTGTCATGAACAGCCTGGTCATGCGGCGCGCGATGGAATACGCGTTGGCATTCGATCTCGCAGTTGTCGACCATTGTGAAGATCTGCATCTGGCTGAAGGCGGCTGCATGAACGAGGGACTAATCTCGACCGAGCTTGGATTGCCAGGTATCCCAGCGGCTGCGGAGGATGTCATGGTGGCGCGCAATCTTTCGCTTTCTGAACTGACCGGAGCCCGGCTTCATCTGGCACATATCAGTACGGCTGGGTCTGTTCGGATGGTCCGTGAAGCGAAAGCCCGTGGGATTCCCGTGACAGCCGAAGCCTGTCCACATCACTTCATGCTCACGGAAGAGCTGGTGCGTGGATATAATACGCACGCCAAAATGAACCCTCCGTTGCGCACGTGGGCAGATGTCCAAGCGATCAAGGAAGGATTGCGAGACGGCACGATCGATGTGATTGCGACCGACCATGCGCCCCATGCGACGCAGGAAAAGCAGCAAGACTTTACCGAGGCCCCATTCGGAATCGTTGGGCTTGAGACGGCGCTTCCGTTAACGTTGGGATTGGTGGAAGAAGGCGTGCTGTCTCTGGAACAAGCGGTGCAGAAACTGACATCGGCACCGGCGACGGCGTTCGGCCTGAACAAAGGTACGCTCGCGGTCGGTGCAGATGCCGATGTGGTGATTGTGGATCAACACGAACAATGGGAAGTCGATCCGACGAAGTTTCGGTCCAAGAGTCGCAATACACCGTTCGCTGGGTGGAAGGTCAAGGGACGGGTGAACGTCACCATCGTCGGTGGCCGGGTCGTGTTCGAGACCGGTGTCGCGGAGCCATAGTGCCGTGCGACACGTGCCCCGTTGGGGGAAGGTCGGTTGTCTAACGCTTGAATGGGTGGCGCTCACCGTATGGGTAGGAGGAATGATCGTGCTGAGCGGGGCGGTCATTCCAGCCGTGTTCAATACATTCGGCGGACAGGATTCCGGTGGGATGTTTTTAACCCGAGCGTTCGAAGGGTACCAACGGTTTGTCATGGGTGCGAGTGTGATCCTCTGTGTCGCAGCGTGGTTTCGATGGTGGAGCGGAGATTCGATGGTAGCGGTCGAACGCAGTGAGATCATCGTGCTGGTTGTGATGGTGATGATCGCTGGACTCATTATCGTGGTGTTGCATCCACATGCTGCGGAGCTTCAAGCGCAGGCGTTCGCGACGAAGGATGAGACGACAAAGAAAGCGGCGCTGGAAAGCTTCTTTCGTGTTCTGATGCCGATCCGGTCGCTGTATATGCTCAACCTTGTCTTGGGACTAATTCTTATCAGTATCAAGGCAAAACGGTCGCTCGATCAGAGTGGACAAGGGGTATGAAAAAGGCGTTGTTGGCACTGGCAGACGGGACGGTATTCGAAGGCCGTGCTCTTGGCTATGAAGGGGAGACGGTCGGCGAAGTCGTCTTTAACACGGCCATGACAGGCTACCAAGAAGTACTGACCGATCCATCGTACAAGGGGCAGATCATCACCATGACGTGCCCTCACATCGGCAATTACGGGGTGACGCCAGAGGATATGGAGTCCCGCCGGTCATGGGCCGAAGGGTTTGTTGTGTTGGAGGCCAGTCGTTTGTTCAGTAACTGGCGAAGTAAACAGACGATTCAGGAAATGCTAACGGAGGCACAGATCGTCGCGATCGAAGGAATCGATACGAGAGCCTTGACGAGACACTTGCGGGAGCACGGGTCGCAACAGGGAATCATTACGCATGTCGATTTGAATTATGATCGAGCGATTGGTCGAGCCAAGCAAGCACCCAGCATCATTGGGCGAGACCTGGCCACCGAGGTCACCTGCGTGAGCTCATACGAATGGACGACGGGATCAGGCGATTGGATTCCGGGGCAGGCGACAAACGGACGGGATTATGGACGGTCGACCCGGTGGAGAGTCGTGGCCTACGACTTTGGGATCAAGCATAACATTCTGAGACGGTTGGTGGATGTCGGTTGTCAGGTGACGGTTGTGCCTGCTGGAACATCTGCCGCAGAAGTTGAAGCACTACGGCCGGACGGTGTGTTTCTTTCCAACGGCCCGGGTGATCCGGAAGGCGTCCCCTATGCGGTCAAGGCCGTAGAGGAGCTGATCGGGCGGTATCCAATCTTTGGCATTTGTTTAGGACATCAGATTCTGTGTCTGGCCTTCGGCCTCAAAACATACAAGCTCAAATTCGGTCACCATGGGGCCAACCATCCTGTGATGGATCTTCGATCGAGAAAGGTTGAAATCACCTCGCAGAATCATAACTTTGCCGTACAGGGGCCTGCTCCTCTTCGCGAGGTGCCAAAAATGACGCCGGTGGTCGAGACACGCTACGGAAAACTGTCGCTCACCCATGTTAGCTTGAATGATTACTCGATCGAAGGCATGTCGTGTCTGGACCATCCAGTGTTCTCCGTGCAGTACCACCCGGAGGCTGCACCGGGGCCCCATGATGCCGCCTACTTGTTTGAAGAATTCATACGACTTATGGAGAAACAACATGCCTAATTGCTTCGTCATGGCCGTTATCGCGCTACTGGTGTCCGGCTGCACGTTTAACTTTCCGCTGTTCCCCGGACCGGGACCTCTGCAAGAAGCGCAGGTCGATGGGACCGGAAAGGCGAAGGTATTGCTGATCGAAATTTCCGGAGTCATCAGTTCTCAAGAGAAAGAGGGATTCCGGTCGTCGCCCAGTATGATCGCGAGCGTGAAGGAACAGTTGACACGGGCCTCAAAGGATGAGCAGGTCAAAGCAATCGTTCTTCGTATCAATACGCCCGGTGGCACGGTCACGGCGTCGGATATTATTTATCATGAACTCAAGACGTTCAAAGCCGCGCGAAAAATCCCCATCATCGCGTCGATTATGGATATAGGGACATCCGGGGGATACTATATTGCCGCCGCAGCGGACACCGTTTTTGCACACCCGTCTTCCGTGACCGGCAGCATCGGTGTCATCATGCTTACGGTCAATGCCAAAGGGTTGCTGGAAAAAATCGGAGTAGAGGCGACGGCGGTCACATCAGGCCCGCGAAAGGACATGGGCTCGCCCTTTCGCACCATGACGATGGAAGAACGAACCATCTTCCAAGGACTTATTGATTCATTTTATCAACGATTCTTGAACATCGTACAGGAAGGCCGCTCCAACTTACAGATGGAGCAGATCAAACGATTGGCCGATGGACGAATCTACACCGGTGAGCAAGCCAAAACGGCTGGCTTAGTCGATGAGATCGGCTATCTGGAAGATGCGGTTGAGTTGGCCAAGAAGAAAGCGGGACTGACAGAAGCCCGCGTCGTGACTTATCAGCGTCCCGGCGAATACTCCAACAACGTCTACTCACGACTTCTGGCACCCGGCGTGCTGGCAGGTCTTGCCGACTTCGATCTCGCGTCATTGGTCAGAGGAGGGACGCCACAGTTCATGTATCTCTGGATGCCATAGTGAAGGCAAGGCGCCGATCCCTATGAATGGTAATATAATGATGATCGGCTGTAATCCAGAGAATCGAAATGGGACAGGGGACAGATCAGAAGATCGACACGTTGTTCTCAACCCGCATCGGGCGTCGAGCCTTGTTGCAACGCGGGGCCCGAGGGCTGGCTGGCTTGAGCTGGCTCTTCAGCATAGCGACCGTCGGTGGACTGGTCTCAACTCTGACGGGGTGCGTGCGGGCGCCGGGCACGGCACGGGATCAGTTTATTTACATATCCGAGGAGAAAGAAATCGCAATGGGGATCGGCGCCTACCGCGAGTTGCTCCGCAAAGCGCCTGTCAGTGACGATTTGGCGTTGAATGAGATGGTCAATCGGGTCGGAAGACGCATTGCAGCAGTGGCGAATAAACCGGAATATCAATGGGAGTTTGCCATCATCAAGGACGATCGCACCATCAACGCCTTTGCATTACCGGGCGGGAAAGTGGCGATCTTTACGGGAATCCTGAAGATGACGAAGAACGAGGACGGCTTGGCGACCGTGATCGGGCATGAGGTGGCGCACGCGCTTCAGCGTCATGGAGCCGAGCGGTACAGCCGGAGCATCCTCGAAATGATCGGGCAAGTCGGCGCGCTTGCAGCCGGTGCCGCAGTCGGTCGCCCGGATGCCGCGATGGCTGCGATGAGCGCTTATGGGGTGGGAGTCTCCTTGCCATTCGGCCGAAAACAAGAGTCTGAAGCAGACTACATCGGGCTCAAGCTGATGGCGCAGGCTGGCTATGATCCTCGAGAAGCGGTCCCATTTTGGGAGCGGATGAGTGGATGTCCAAGGCAAATGATCAATAAGGTCTGTTTCCGGTCACAGCATAACATCCCGGAGTTTCTTTCCACCCACCCTTCCGATATCGCGCGCATCAACCAAATTGAAGCCTGGATTCCTGAAGCGTTGAAGCACTACGATGCGGCGCAGGGGGGTAAGCGGCCTGTGCCGGCCCCCTATCAACCGCTGATTGGGCCTGTACTTCCATCCAGCTGAGCTAACGATCACGACACGATGCCAAAACGAACGGATATTCAGTCAATCCTTATGATCGGGTCTGGTCCGATCGTCATCGGTCAAGCCTGCGAGTTTGATTATTCCGGGACCCAGGCGTGCAAAGCGCTTAAGGCGGAAGGCTACCGAATCATTCTGATCAACAGCAACCCGGCTACCATCATGACGGACCCGGAGATGGCTGATCGGACGTATGTAGAGCCGATCACCGTCGAGGTGGTTGAGCGCGTGATTGCTCGTGAGCGTCCCGATGCCTTGCTTCCGACCATGGGTGGCCAAACGGCTCTGAACACCACCATGGGCTTGGTGAAGCAAGGAGTTCTTGAGAAATATGGTGTGAAGCTCATCGGTGCCTCGGCGGAAGCCATTCATAAAGCCGAGGATCGGGAAGCGTTTAAGCAGGCGATGCAGCGAATCGGTCTCCGAGTGCCAACGAGTGGCACGGCACACAATCGGCAGGAGGCCGTGGCCATTGTAGAGACGGTGGGATTTCCTGCGATCATTCGACCGTCGTTTACGATGGGAGGTACCGGCGGGAACATCGCATATAACCGAGAAGAATTCGAGAAGCTGATTGATTGGGCGCTTGCGATGAGCCCAGTCAGTCAAGTGCTGATCGAAGAATCGGTCATCGGATGGAAAGAGTACGAACTCGAGGTCATGCGGGATCTGAAAGACAATGTCGTCATCGTCTGTCCCATTGAAAATTTCGATCCGATGGGCGTGCATACTGGAGACAGTATCACCGTGGCACCGGCAATGACATTGACGGACAAAGAATATCAACGAATGCGTGACGCGGCTCTTCGTGTGATTCGGGAGATCGGAGTCGATACGGGTGGATCGAACATTCAGTTCGGCGTCAACCCGGCGAACGGGGAGATGGTCGTCATTGAAATGAACCCTCGGGTGTCGCGGAGTTCGGCGCTGGCGTCCAAGGCGACTGGATTCCCGATCGCAAAAATTGCCGCCAAGCTTGCCGTCGGATACACATTGGACGAAATCACCAATGACATTACCGGTGTCACCAAGGCTTCCTTTGAACCGGCGATCGACTATGTGGTGGTCAAGATTCCTCGGTTTGCGTTCCAAAAGTTCAAGGGAGCCGATCCCACCTTGACCACACAAATGAAGTCGGTCGGCGAAGTGATGGCGATCGGACGGACGTTCAAGGAATCCTTGCAGAAAGCCATTCGCTCTCTGGAACTGGAACTGAACGGCTTGGTTTCCAGGCTTGGAATTGATCGAGGCATACCGGCCGAGTTTGATCGATCTGCGGCTAGAGAAAAACTTGACCGTATGCTTCGCAGCCCGCTTCCGGAACGGCTGTGGTACCTGGCCGATGCCATGCGACTCGGGTTGACGGACGAAGAGCTGTTTGCCACGACCATGGTCGATCCCTGGTTCTTAGCGCAGGTAAGGCAGTTGATTGACTTTGAACACGTACTGGTCGATCATGCCGCCGCTCCAGGCACAGTGTTGGACGGTGCGACACTGTGGGACGCGAAAGAGCTTGGATTTTCCGATGATCGCATCGCGTACTTGCTGGGATGTGAGGCGTCCGAGGTCACCAGAGCTCGCATGCAACATCCGACACGAGGGGTAACCTATAAGCGAGTGGATACCTGTGCGGCGGAATTCGAGGCGCAAACCCCATACCTGTATTCGACGTATGGGAGAGAGTGTGAAGCTCGACCATCAGACCGGAAAAAAGTGGTGATTCTCGGTGGAGGGCCAAATCGCATCGGACAGGGAATCGAGTTCGACTACTGTTGTGTCCATGCTGCGATGGCACTCCGAGAAGATGGGATCGATACGATCATGGTGAACTGCAACCCGGAAACCGTGAGTACTGATTACGACACGTCTGATCGACTCTATTTCGAGCCACTCACGCAAGAAGATGTGCTGAATCTGATTCATCGCGAGCAGCCGATCGGAGTAGTCTTGCAGTTTGGCGGCCAGACGCCATTGAAACTCGCTCTTCCGTTGTCGAAGGCGGGTGTGAAGATTCTTGGTACAAGTCCAGATGCCATCGATTTAGCCGAAGACCGAGAACGGTTCCGCGAGCTTCTGACGAGGTTGGGATTGCGGCAGGCTGAAAGCGGAATGGCTCGGTCGATTAAAGAGGCCGTACAGATTGCGGAAAGGGTCAGTTATCCGGTCATGGTCAGACCGTCTTATGTCTTGGGCGGGCGTTCGATGCAGATCGTCTATGACGAATCCGGCTTGTTGGAGTATATGCAGTCAGCAGTGAAAGCGTCGCCCAAGCATCCGGTGTTGATCGATAAGTATCTGGCCGATGCGATCGAGGTTGATGCGGATGCCATTTCCGACGGAAACACCGTGGTTGTGGCGGGTATCATGGAACATATCGAAGAGGCGGGTGTGCATTCCGGCGACTCCGCCTGCTCGCTCCCTCCATACACCTTGGATAAAGCCATTGTTAGCGAGATTGAGCGTCAAATGCGTATGCTGGCGTTGGAACTCGGAGTCATCGGTCTTATGAACGCGCAGTTTGCCGTAAAAGATCAGACGATCTACGTGCTCGAGGTGAATCCACGCGGGTCTCGAACCGTGCCGTTCGTCAGCAAGGCAATCGGCGTGCCGCTCGCCAAATTAGCCATGAAAGTCATGATGGGAAAGACTCTCAAGGAACTCGGCTTTACCAGCGCCCCTCTGCCGGAGCACTTCTCGGTCAAAGAAGCCGTCTTTCCGTTTAACAAATTTCCCGGGGTTGATGTGTTGTTGGGGCCGGAGATGAAATCGACCGGAGAAGTGATGGGGATCGATGGGGATTTTGGATGGGCGTTTGCCAAATCGCAAGCAGGAGCTGGGGCAGGCCTTCCCACGGTAGGGTCGGTGTTTATCAGTGTAAAAGAGTCCGATCGCGCGGCGGCTCTTGAAGTCGGTAAAGCATTGGACAAACTGGGCATGCGCATTCAAGGAACGAGTGGAACAGCGGGATACTTGCGCGAACACGGGCTTTCCGTAGAAGTTGTCAATAAGGTGGCCGAAGGGAGGCCTCACATCGTTGATCACATTAAAAATGGTTCGGTAGCGCTCGTAGTCAATACGGTGCGAACCGCCTCGGCTCATGCGGACTCATTGTCGATCAGGAGAGAGGCCTTACATCGAGGTATTCCGTATTTTACAACGATGCGTGGCGCCCATGCGGCGGCAATGGGGATTGAAGCCGTCCTGAAAAAAACTCTATCGATCCGTTCACTGCAAGAGTATCATCGAGCATAAATCGTCCAGGAGCGAGCGGAGCATGCCCACACCAATTACGAAGAAAGGCTATGACGCACTCAAGGCAGAATTGGATCGCCTGCGGAAAATTGAGAGGCCGAAGGTGATTGAGGCGATCGCGGAGGCGAGAGCGCATGGAGATCTTAGCGAGAATGCTGAGTACGACGCGGCCAAAGAACGCCAAGGGTTCATCGAGTCAAGGATCTCGGAACTTGAGACGAAACTAGCGGATGCCCGCATCGTTGAAATCGCGGGACGCACGAGCGATACCATTGTCTTTGGCGCGACGGTGTTGGTCGTGGAACAAGAGTCGCAAGACAAGAAGCGGTACACGCTGGTGGGGCAAGATGAAGCCGATATGAAGTTCAACAAGATTTCTGTACAGTCCCCTGTCGGGCGCGCACTCATAGGCAAGCGGGTCGGGGACTTTGTCGAAGTCAAAACTCCCGTAAAGATGGTTGAATACGAGGTTGTGGAGATCAAATTCGAGGAATGCTGACGTGCCGGCGTCACGCCCTCTCATTGCCCTTCTGACAGATTTTGGTGAGCGCGACTGGTTCGTCGCGAGCATGAAGGGTGTGATCCTGACCCTCAACCCCGATGCCAGGGTCGTCGATATATCCCACCAAATTCCGTCGCATCAGATCGATGAAGCGAGTTACGTGCTTGGCGCCTGCTACCGCCATTTCCCAAACGGCACGATCTACGTGTGTGTAGTGGATCCCGGTGTCGGTAGCGCCAGGCGCGCGATTCTTGCGACAACGTCACGGTATAGTTTTTTGGCGCCGGACAACGGCTTGCTCAGCCACGTCCTGGAACACGAGCAGGACGTCACAATTCGACAGATCGAGGAGGCACGATACCGACTGCCTTCTGAAGGGGGTACCTTTGACGGACGTGATCTGTTCGCTCCGGTTGCCGCCTTGCTTGCCAGCGGGGAGCCGCCTTCATTTTTTGGGCAGGTGATCAACGATCCGATGAAAAGCCTGGTATGGGCGCCTCAGCAGCAAGATCAAATACTGATCGGAAGGATTGAGTACATTGATCGATTCGGCAATCTCATCTCGAATGTCACGGCGAAGCAGGTGCGAGAATTTCAGGCAACCATCGGTCTTTCAAAGATCGAGATCCATATTGGAACACATATCGTGACCAAGTTGGTGGGTAACTACAGTCAAGGGGACTGCCAGAGTCCCGCCGCGCTGATCAATAGCGGTGGATTCTTGGAGATCTTTCTGCAGGAGGAACATGCGGCTCGATGCCTGAAAGTCGACGTGGGAGAAGAAGTACGACTTTGTTGAGAGACGTTATCCTACTGCTTTGTCGATCTGATCGCAGACATGACTGGCAAATGGAAGCGAGCAGGTAAAGGCAGGCGATACAGCGTTCAAGACGTGCATGGATCGATTGTCGCCCTCCAGGACGAAATCCATTTCTAATTGTTTTTTGGTGATGTCGAGCAGCTGAGCCCTGATGCCGGGACGCCCCCATTTGTAGTAGTTGCGCTTTTCCACACCCTCAGCGAGTACCGAGGCCAGCGAAACCATCTTGCTCCGCGAGTATTTTGTGATCTCCTCCATTGCCAAGCGTCGAAAATCAAATCCAGCTCCAGTGAGTAGCCCGAGTCCTCGACTCGCGACTTCGACCAGCTCACCGAAATTGAAATTCCCCATTCCTTCATAGTTTTCCCGCCACAGGGCCGGGATGGCCGTCGGCCCGATCTTGGCTTTCCCGTCGGCCGTGATCGTGAAGTGGACGCCGAGAAACGGATTCCTGAGATCTGGCACGGGGTAAATGTTCGTGCGAATCGCGCCGGGTGGTTCATCGGAGTAGAGGTAAAGGCCCTTGAATGGTAGGATCCGGTACTTCTCAGAAAACCCATAATCCATCGCGATCTTATCTGCGTAAAGACCTGCGGCGTTTACGACATACCCAGCCTCAATCCTGTCGTGATTCGTGCGCACTGTGCCGGTCTCTCGTCCTCGATAGGCCGTGCCGCATTGAATCTCTACACCTTCTCGAATCGCATCCTCTTGCATGGCCTCGATGACCCGCAGCGGATTCACTGTGGAGGTGCGAGGTGAGAACAACGCCCGTTGGTATGTTTTGACTCGGGGTTCAATGGACTTGGCTTCTGTCTCGGTAATCGCCTGCAGCTCGATGCCATTGATCTGACCTCGTCAAAGTAATTCATCGAGCGGCGATAAGTCCGTGGCGTCCTTGGCCACGACGAGTTTGCCGCATCTATTGAGCGGGATACGTTTCTCGTCGCAATAGGCGGTCAGTCGTTCGTTCCCGAGGCGGGTAAACTTGGCTTTCAGGCTATCCGGTGAGTAGTAGAAGCCTGCGTGGAGGACTCCGCTGTTTCGTCCACTGGCGTGGGCGCCACACGAGGGCTCCTTTTCGATTAACAACACACGCGTATCCTTGCGGCGTCTGCGCAGTTCACGGGCGATGCTGAGGCCGACGACTCCACCGCCGAGGACGAGAAAATCACAAGTTCGCATGTGGCTGGGCGATTCTTCAGCTGGTTTGGTGGAACATCGAAGTGATCCTCAGTCGATGTGCAAAGTCTCTATAGATTCAGCGAGGATTTTCACCATTTGCTTCAATTCTTCGGCAGTTGTCGAGAGGGGCGGTATGAGCACGAGCACGTTACCAATAGGTCTCAAGATCAGCCCCTTGGACCGAGCGATAGCCGCCACGCGATGACCAACTTTGGCACTGAGTGGATAGGGTTCTTTCGTGTTCTTATCTTGGACTAACTCGATCCCTGCCATGAATCCGCTCTGACGGATATCTCCCACATGAGACAGGTGGTCAAATGGCTGCAGGAGTCGCGCGAGCAATTTGATCTTGGGTTGTAGGCGCGCGAGTGTTTTTTCGGTTTTGAATATGTCGAGATTGGCGAGCGCAAGGGCACATCCAAGCGGATTGCCGGTAAAACTGTGGCCATGGAAGAAGGTCTTGAACTCGTCGTAGCTCCCAAGAAAGCCTCGGTACATTTCATCGGTCGTCAATGTCACCGCCAGCGGCATGTACCCGCCGGTCAGTCCCTTGCTGATGGCCATCAGATCCGGCGTGACATTTTCGTGCTCGCAGGCGAACATCCTTCCGGTTCGTCCAAAACTGGTTGCAACTTCGTCGGCAATCAATAACACCTTGTATTGTGTGCAGAGCTCTCGAATGCATTTCAGATAGCCGGCCGGCTGGGGAATCATGCCGGCGGCTGCCTGCATGAGTGGTTCGATGATAAATCCGGCCAGTTCTCGATGGCGGCTTTTGAGTATCTGTTCGATCGGTTCGAGGCAGGCCATCTGGCAAGAGGGGTAGGTAAGTTGAAGTGGACAGCGGTAACAATGTGGCGGTTCTGCCTCCACGGTTGGAAAGAGCAGCGGCTTGAAGCGAGAATGGAACAACTCAATGTTGCCGACGCTCACCGCGCCGATCGTATCTCCATGATAGGCGAGTTTCAGGTGGAGGAACGTGTTCTTTGGCCCTGCCTTTGGATGCCGCTGCTGCCAATACTGAACGGCCATCTTCAGCGCGATTTCAACCGCCGTAGAGCCATTGTCGGAATAGAAAACGCGGGTGAGGCCCTTCGGAGCGATTCGAATCAACTCGCGCGCCAGCTCAATGGCCGGTGGATTGGTGAGACCTAGGAACGTCGAGTGAGCGATCTTGTCGAGTTGTTTCTTGAGTGCACGGTCAAGAACCGGATGTCGATGCCCATGGAGATTCACCCAAATGGATGAGGTACCGTCGAGATATTTCTTCCCGTCTGTATCAATGAGATAGGAACCCTTGCCACGTTCGATGATGAGCGGCTCTTCCTGTTCCCACTCCTGCATTTGGGTAAACGGATGCCAGAGATAGCGACGGTCCCAGTCGATCAGTTGTCGGGTTGAGGGTCGTCGTGCCATGGCGCTCAAACATGCATCATGCATCACCGGTCGCTCGTCTTACCGTGAAGAAGGGCAGCGGTCATAACCGATGGGGAGGGAATGACGCGTGACGAGACGATCGGTCACGTGCGGCGCGTGATTATAAGGGCGGGCGATCTCTTTGACAACCTCTGAGGCAGTTACTATAATGAACTGAGTTTTACGAATGAGCTAGGATTTGCAAAGCCTTATACGCAATTTTTCAATCATTGCTCATATCGATCACGGCAAATCAACCCTCGCTGACCGGTTCCTAGAAGCTACTGGCGCAGTCACTGCCCGAGAGGCCAAAGAACAGATCCTCGATGCCATGGATCTCGAGCGGGAACGTGGCATTACGATCAAAGCCCACGCAGTGGCCATCAGGTACCGGGCGCAGGATGGGAAGACGTATGCCTTGCATTTGATCGATACGCCTGGGCACGTCGATTTTACCTATGAAGTCTCACGGAGCCTCGCGGCTTGTGAGGGGGCGCTCTTGCTCGTCGACGCGACGCAAGGGGTGCAGGCGCAGACCATTGCCAATGTGAATTTGGCCATGGCCAATAACCTCACCATTATTCCGGTCATTAATAAGATTGATCTGGCGAGTTCAGATGTTGAGGGAACGAAACATTCGATTTCAGAGGTACTGCAGCTTGATGCCGCCGAGGCGCTTCCCATCAGTGCCAAGGAGGGAAGAGGCGTGCCGGAGGTCTTGGAGGCGATCATTGAGCGGATCCCTCCACCGTCCGGGGATCCCCAGGCCCCATTCAAGGCGCTCATCTTCGACTCCTGGTTCGACAATTACCAGGGTGTGATCGTCTTGGCGAGATTGGTGGATGGATCCATCAGACCCGGGATGAAAATTAAAGTCATGTCGAATAACCGGACATTTGAAGTCATGGAGGTGGGACAATTCATCCCCAAACGGACGAAGAAGACCGAGCTGTTGACAGGCGAGGTCGGGTACCTCTGTGCCAACATGCGAGAGGTCGCAGATGTGAAAATCGGCGACACCTTGACCGATGCCGTCACACCCACTGCCGCGCCATTTCCTGGGTATAAAGAGGTCAAGCCGCTGGTATTCTGTGGGCTCTATCCCACCGACACAGGTCGATACGAAGATTTACGCGATGCGTTGATCAAACTGCGATTGAATGACTCCTCGTTCGTCTATGAACCTGAGACATCGCTCGCGTTGGGATTCGGTTTTCGCTGCGGCTTTTTGGGTCTACTGCACATGGAAATCATTCAGGAGCGGCTCGAACGCGAATACAATCTCACCCTCCTCACGACCGCGCCGACCGTCGTCTATCGCGTCCTGACCACGAAGGGCGAAGTGCTGGAGGTCAATAACCCGACGCAGCTCCCGCCGTCGAGTAGTATCGACTCATTCGAGGAGCCGTTTATTTTGGCCTCAATCATCACGCCCGAGCGGTACATGGGGGCCATCCTCCAGCTCTGTCAGGAACGTCGCGGAATCCAGAAAGGCATGCATTTTCTCGATCCAACCAGGGTCGTGATCAGTTATGAACTGCCCCTCAACGAAGTCATTCTCGATTTTTACGATAAGCTCAAGTCGCGCACGCAGGGCTATGCGTCGCTCGACTATGAAGTGCTCGGCTACCGCGAGTCCGATCTTGTCAGGCTCGATATTCTCTTGAACGGTGAGGCGGTCGATGCCTTGTCGTTTATCACGCATAAAGATCGTTCCGTCCAGCGTGGACGTCAGCTTGCGGAAAAAATGAAGGAGCTGATTCCACGGCAGATGTACGAGATTGCCATTCAGGCGGCAATCGGAAGTAAGATCATTGCGCGTGAGACCATCGGTGCGATGAAGAAGAACGTACTGGCGAAATGCTATGGCGGCGATATTACACGAAAACGGAAGTTGTTGGAGAAGCAGAAGGAAGGAAAGAAGCGCATGAAATCAGTCGGCAGCGTCGATGTCCCGCAGGAAGCGTTCCTAGCAATCCTGAGAGTCGGGGAAGAATGAGCCTCGATTCAAATCAGCGAAATGCAGAGAAGCTGTCCGGCTCATCGGGGTCGGGCGAACCAACGGCGCTTTCCAGCACCAAGCTTGGAGGCCAGGCGGATCAGGCCGGGCGTAAGTCTCTTGTCCGGGAGTATGCGGAAGCGATCATCGTGGCCATGCTGTTGGCCTTCGCGATTCGTGTATTCGTCGTACAGGCGTTTAAGATTCCATCGGGATCGATGATTCCCACCTTGCAGATCGGCGATCACATCTTGGTCAGCAAGTTGTCCTATGGTCTGCAGTGGCCGACGGACTGCAAGCTACTATGGAGCTTCCCGCCGGTCAATTGCTATACCTCCACCACCGTGATTATCTTTGGCCAACCGGAACGTGGCGACATCATTGTGTTTCGCTTCCCTGAAGATGAAGAAAAAGACTTCATAAAGCGAATCGTGGGATTGCCTGGCGATACTATCCAGCTTCGGAACAAAGTCGTACTCGTGAATGGTCACCCGCTCGACGACAAAGCCTTTACCCAACGAATTGATCCCGGAGTTATCGATAGCAGCATCAACCCACGTGATAATTTCGGACCGGTGACGGTCCCTGAAGGATCTTATTTTGTGATGGGTGACAATCGTGACCAGAGTCTCGACAGCCGATTTTGGGGGTATGTGCGAGAAGAGAAGATCCGTGGCAAGGCGTTTCGGATCTATTGGTCATGGAATGGGCAGGGAAACTGGACAGAGTGGGTTCGATGGGAACGATTCGGCAAGGCAATCCAGTAAAGAAAAGCAGCGGAGCTCCGCGTCCGAACGAAGGCGTGAAAGGGGGCGATCAGACTCCCTCACCTAGAGAGCTTCGACAG
Source organism: Nitrospira sp. (assembly GCA_041743145.1). GTDB lineage: Bacteria > Nitrospirota > Nitrospiria > Nitrospirales > Nitrospiraceae > Nitrospira_D. The sequence goes on from JBGTNJ010000022.1 coordinate 77,244, forward strand.
TATCTTCAACGGTTCCCGCAGGCATCCGTCCTGGTCATTGGGGACCTGATCCTTGATCATTATGTGATGGGACGGGTGAGCCGGATCTCTCCGGAAGCCCCGGTCCCAGTTGTCCATGTCGAATCTGAGTCGATTCGACTGGGTGGAGCCGCCAATGTCTACAGTAACATCTTGGCATTGGGAGGGAAGGCCCATCTCTGTGGCGTGATCGGGGCTGATCAAAGTGGGAAGCAGCTGGTCAAAGAATTGGGGCACATGCGAGGCGCGCTCGGAGGGATTGTAGTCGATCGTGAACGTCCCACAACCAAAAAGAGTCGGGTGATTGCGCATAACCAGCAGATTGTCCGGTATGACATCGAGGGGCGTAGCGAATTGAAAGCAGTCGTCAGGCAAAAGATTCTTCGGTATCTCGAATCAAAACTGCGCGAGTTGTCCTGTATTGTGGTGTCAGACTATGCCAAGGGAGTCGTGTCTTCCCTATTGATGTCTGAGATTGCCCGGCTTGCCGCGTTGCGCAGGGTTCCGGTTGTCGTGGATCCAAAAGTCGAGCATTTCAATTTCTATAAGGGGGTCACCGTCATCACCCCGAACCATCTCGAAGCGACACAGGCGGCGGGCATGCATGGGGATGACGATCAAATGATCAACGAAGCGGGAGCCATGATCCGTCAGCGGCTCGGGTGCCAGTCCGTCCTGATCACGCGTGGTGAAAAAGGAATGAGTCTGTGCGAGGGTGATGGAGTCTCGTGGCATTTACCCACCAAGGCACGACAGGTCTATGACGTCACCGGTGCCGGAGATACGGTCATCGGGACCCTCGCGTTGGCATTGGCAGCCGGCGCCGGCATCAAGATGGGCGCGATGATGGCCAATTATGCAGCCGGGATCGTCGTAGGAATGGTCGGCACGGCAACGGTGTCGCCAAAACAGCTGTCTGAGGCATTCGGAGATGAATAAAGCCTCACGATCGGTCACGGTTGTGATTCCTGCCAGATTTGGGTCCTCTCGTTTTCCAGGGAAGCCGCTTGTCGAGCTGAACGGCAAGCCGATGATTCAGCACGTCTATGAGCGTGCTGTAGCATGCAGAACGGTTTCGAGTGTACTGGTTGCAACCGACGATGAGCGGATTAAGCAAGCGGTCGATCGGTTTGGCGGTCGGGCAGTGGTCGTCACAGGTGAGTACCGGACCGGCACAGACCGCGTGGCTGCCGTGGCTCGTATGTTTGCGGGAGAGTACTTCTTAGACCTACAGGGCGATGAAATCCCACTGAACCCAGAATTATTGACTGATCTTATCGAGCCATTTCTGGAAAGCGGTTCGAGCATGGGGACCCTCAAACGGGTGATGGACCCGACGGAGGACCTTCTTAATTCTGCCGTGGTCAAGGTGGTGACCGATGCCCGAGGGGATGCGCTGTATTTTTCGCGAGCCCCGATCCCATTCGTGCGTGACGATCCGGGAAGACAAGTGGTCGGAGGGCTCCACTATATCCATCTTGGGTTGTACATCTACACAAGGGAGACCTTGCTTCGATTGGCGGCCCTGCCGACAAGTCGGTTGGAAGACGCCGAAAAGCTTGAGCAGCTCCGTGCCTTGGACCACGGGATTCGTATCCGCGTGTGGGAAACCAAGCATGCATCATTACGGGTCGATCGACGGGAAGATGTCCCAAGCGTTGCCGATCGACTGCAGCAGTATGATGCAATTAGGCTCGAATTGAAGACCAGTGGAGTGTTTTTCAAGTCATGAGCGCCATATTCGGATCGGTCTGACGTCCATGAAAGAGGGCAGCCATGAATAACAAATTCATTTTTGTGACGGGAGGAGTGGTCTCATCACTAGGGAAAGGACTGGCTTCGGCCTCCATTGGAAACCTGCTGGAGAGCCGGGGGTTGAAGATCACCTTCCTGAAACTGGATCCGTACATTAATGTCGATCCCGGTACAATGAATCCCTATCAACATGGCGAAGTGTATGTCACGGACGATGGAGCCGAGACGGATCTCGACCTCGGGCATTATGAGAGGTTCACCACCCTCTCGCTGACCAAAGAGAGCAATTACACGACTGGTCGGATTTATCACTCCGTCATCATGAAAGAACGCCGAGGAGATTATCTTGGCGGAACGGTTCAGGTCGTACCCCATGTGACGGATGAGATCAAGCAGGCGATCATGCGCATCTCAAAAGGGATCGATGTGACGATCGTCGAGATCGGCGGCACGGTCGGCGACATTGAAAGCTTGCCGTTTCTCGAAGCGATCCGACAGATGCCGTATGACGTCGGGCGAGACAACGTCTTGTACGTTCACCTGACCTTAGTGCCGTACATCGGCACGGCCGGTGAGCTGAAGACCAAGCCGACACAACATTCGGTCAACAAGCTCCGCGAAATCGGTATCCAGCCCAACATTCTGTTGTGCCGGACCGACCGCTACATTCCACCAGAACTCAAAGGCAAAATTGCCATGTTTTGTAATGTGGACAAGGACGCCGTCATCACCGCGAAGGATGTCGAGACCATCTACGAAGTGCCGATCGTGTTTCGAAAGGAGGGATTGGACGAACTGATCGTCCGTCAGCTTCATATGGAGACCGGTCAGCCCAATCTTCGTGAATGGGATGCGATGGTGCAGAAGATCAAGCGGCCGAAGCACGAGATCTCTGTCGCGCTGGTGGGGAAGTACGTGGGCCTGAAGGAATGTTACAAGAGCTTGGGCGAGGCGTTGGTCCATGGCGGGATCGATCATGAAACCAAGGTCCATATTCATTGGATAGAATCCGAAGACATCGAACGGCAAGGGACGGAGCGCGTCTTGCGAGAGGCTGACGGTATCTTGATCCCCGGCGGGTTTGGGACCAGAGGGATCGAGGGAAAAGTCGCCACCATCAGGTATGCGCGTGAACGACAGGTGCCGTTCCTCGGTCTGTGTTTGGGGATGCAATGCGCCGCGATTGAGTTTGCACGGAATGTTGCCGGACTCGCTGATGCCAACAGTGCCGAGTTTGACGAGCGGTCACCTCATCCCGTCATCCATCTCATGCCCGATCAGCATGCCGTCAGCGACAAAGGCGGCACGATGCGGCTCGGATCGTATCTTTGCAAGTTGGGAGAAGGCACACTCGCGCAGAAGATGTATGGAGTGAGCGAGGTCCGTGAGCGCCATCGTCATCGCTATGAATTCAACAACGCCTATCGTGAGCAGCTGACCGCGAATGGGCTGGTCCTGAGTGGAGTGTCTCCCGATGGTCGCCTCGTCGAGATCATCGAGTTGAAGGATCATCCCTGGTTTTTGGGCACTCAGTTCCATCCGGAGTATAGTTCTCGCCCGCACCGACCTCATCCTTTGTTCAGCGGGTTTGTAGGGGCGGCGCTACGCAAGAAGCTAGGGCATTAGTTGTAGGCTATGGCACAGCTCGTCGAAATCGGTTCTTTCAAGGTCGGACAAGGACAGCCCCCGTTTCTCATTGCCGGCCCCTGTGTGATCGAGAGCGAGCAGGTCGTCATGGAGACGGCTGGCCGGATCGCCGAGATTGCAAAATCGTTAGGGATGCCGTACATCTTCAAGTCGTCATTCGATAAGGCCAATCGAACATCCATCACGTCCTTTCGTGGCCCTGGTCTTGAAAAAGGGCTTGCGATACTCAAACAGGTGAAAGCCCAGCTCGCGCTGCCTGTGTTGACCGATGTGCATACGGAAGAACAGGCGACGGAAGCCGGGAAGGTGGTGGATGTGCTCCAGATTCCGGCCTTTCTCTGTCGACAGACGGATCTCTTGATTGCCGCCGCCAAGACCGGCGCCGTCGTGAACGTGAAGAAGGGGCAGTTTCTCTCGCCCTCGGAAATGGGCAATGCCGTAAAGAAGATCGAAGAATGCGGGTGTCGCCGCATTGTCCTTACTGAGCGCGGTTCGTCATTCGGTTACAACAATCTGGTCGTTGATATGCGGTCCTTCCCCATCATGCGGGGATTCGGGTATCCTGTGGTGTTCGATGCGACGCATAGCGTTCAGTTGCCGGGTGGTGGAGGAACGAAATCCAGTGGGCAACGTGAATTTGTGGAGCCATTGGCTTGTGCTGCTGCCGGAGCCGGTGTCGACGGATTTTTCATGGAAGTCCATCCGAATCCGGACGAGGCCCTGTCTGATGGGCCGAATATGGTCCCGTTGCATCAATTGAAACCTTTATTGGAGCGGGTTCTGCGCATATGGAACGCGACAAAACCATAAAGCTGACACCGACTGCTCGAGTCTCGAAAGCCGAGAAGGGGAGCGACAGTCTCGCCGAGGGTCGCCGGGTGTTGGAAATCGAAGCGCGGGCGGTCGAAGTATTGATCGAGCGACTGGATGACCGATTCGTCAAGGCCGTGGACGTGCTGGCTCGATGCAAAGGGAAAGTGGTTGTCTCAGGGATGGGCAAGTCCGGCCTAATCGGACAAAAAATCGCAGCCACGTTGGCCAGCACCGGGACCTCCTCGTTCTTCTTGCACCCGGCCGAAGGTGTGCATGGAGATCTCGGCATGTTGGCTCGTCGGGATGTATTGGTGACGATTTCCAACAGCGGTGAAACACAGGAATTACTGCAGTTGCTGCCATTCGTGAAGCGCCTGGGCATTCCGGTCATTGCATTCACAGGGCGGGTGAACTCCACCTTGGCGAAAAACTCTGATGTCGTGCTGGACGTCTCAGTCTCGGAAGAAGCCTGTCCTATGGGATTGGCTCCGACCGCCAGTACGACCGCGACGCTGGCGCTCGGCGATGCGCTCGCCCTGGCGTTGCTGCAAAAGCGGGAATTCAAAGAAGAAGACTTTGCTCGATTCCATCCTGGTGGGACTTTGGGGCGGCGATTGCTCGTGAACGTGAAGGACCTCATGCATGCCGAATCAGAAATTCCCATGGTTCAGGCTTCCGTCGGAGGCATGGCCGCCATGCTGGAGATGACGGCAAAAAAACTTGGTATGACGACCGTCGTGGATCAGGAAGGGCTGTTGGTCGGGGTGATTACCGATGGAGACTTGCGACGATTTATCCAACGAGGGACGGATTTAGTCAACACCACGGCGCGGGAGTTGGCCACGCAGAATCCCAAGACCATCGGGCCAGATGAGCTGGCAGCCAAGGCGGTTGAGATGATGGAACGGTTTTCAATTACGACGTTGGTGGTCGTAGAAAATGAGCGGACCATCCGCGGCGTCGTCCATCTTCATGACTTGCTCAAGAACGGGATTGTGTAGCAGGATGGTGAAAAAGCCTGCCGGCGGCGTTCTCGCATCGCTCAGAGGCTCAATGTACCGAAGCGTACACCTCGCCTCTTCGCTCGCTGCGGCCTTGCCGGACAGCCTTTTTGACCATCCTGAGGGTGTTGTTAGGGCGACGTGGTGCTATAGGATTCTAGTCAGAGGACGAATCAAACGATGAATCGTGTCTTGGAAGTGTGGCGAGATATCGGGGCGGAATCGCTCAATGTGCCTAATGTCTTGACCCTCGCCCGCATTCTCTTGATCCCAGTCTTCATTATTCTCTTCGTGAATCCCACGCCGGATCAGTCGCTGGCGGCTGCAATCATTTTCGCCGTCGCCGCGGTAACGGATATGTTAGATGGGTATATCGCTAGGCGAACAGGCCAGGTGACGAAGCTGGGCAAGCTGCTTGATCCCATCGCAGACAAACTGCTGGTTCTGTCTGCATTGATTCTCCTCATGAACGTGGAGCGAGTCAGCGCATTGGTCGTCCTGTTGATCGTTGCGCGAGAGTTGGCTGTCACGGGAATCCGTGCCATTGCGGCAGGTGAGGGGATGATCATTCCTGCGGAGACGACCGGAAAGTACAAGATGGCCTTACAAGTTGTGGCGATCATCTTATTGATCTTGGAAGGGACAGGGTTAGCTGCACTCGGTAACATGCACTTGGCGGGCATCTTCACCTTGTACCTCTCACTCGTGCTGGGTTATATCTCCGGCGGTCAGTATGTGTGGAGTTTTTGGAGGCAGGTCGTCGCGAAGGGACTGTAACCAGGATTTTGAAACTAGACCCCAGCTTCGTTCTCACATCGTTCAGACCCTCAACATACCCCAGAGGGTATGCCTCGGTCCTTCACTCGCTGCGGCCTCGCTGGATGTCTAGTTTGAACATCCTGTTGCTTCGGTATTGATTGTTACCAGGACGGACATGGGTTTGAAATGCTGGCCGTCCGCCGAGCGCCATTACCACAGCAGATTGTTATCTTTGCCAGTCTTTTCTTCATCATCTCAGCCTGTACAGAGAACGGAACGCCTCCTCAATTAGAAACCTACGCCTATTCAAATGCTCCCTCGGCACTCCGGTGTGAAGCCGGTTCACGTTCAGGGCTCGCGGGTGCAACCGATGGAAAAGTCTCCGCTACCGGCATTCAGTATATGGTCCGCACGCCGTCCAACTATGACCCGACATTTGCCCATCCTCTCTTGATGGTGTATGCCCCGGCTGGGCAGAGTCGCTGGACGTCGGAACGTCTCACGGGCCTCACGACTGCAGCCACCGGCTCAGGGTTTGTCATGGTCTATACCGATCACAAGCAGTTGAATATTTCGACCATTGAACAGCTTGGGGCGATACCTGGTCTGGTCGCGAAAGAGTGGTGCATCGATGAGAGCAGAGTCTACGCCACCGGTCATTCAGACGGGGGCACGGCATCCCTGATGCTGGCTATGATCGAGAAGACGAAACAAGTGCCTGCCGCCATCGCACCGAGTGCTGCTGGGGTAATCGGTAAAGACCTTGAGGCGTATCAATGCCGCGCTCCAATCCCGGTCATGATCATGCACAGCAAAAACGACAAGCTGTTTCCCGGCTGGGGAACCCAGACGGCAGCCTGGTGGGCAGGCTGTAATCGCTGTGACGTGACAAAGCCGAAACCAGTGGAGGGAGGCTGCCGTGCGTATGAAGACTGTGCCTCAGGCGGCGCAACGCTCTACTGCGAAGGAACAGGAAATCATCGCGATTGGCCCAATCTCAATCGAGTCATGCTAGAGTTCTTTGCGCATCCGGAAAAGTTTCAGTGAAGTCTGTACGGCAGGCCTCTCTCATCGATCGGGCTAACCTTGTGTCCCTGTCATAGCTGTGATAATCCGTTCGCCCTGAGCCCGTCGATGGGCTTACCGTCACCGTGATTCTCGGACTCTATTAGGATGGAACAACAAGGACTCATCGCTGGGCTCGCGATCATCGGATATCTCTTAGGAGCGGTCCCGTTTGGGGTCGTCATCTCCAAGGCGATGGGTTTGCCTGATCCACGCACGATCGGAAGCAAGAATGTTGGATTCACGAACGTGCTGCGCGTCTCGGGCAAAAAGGCTGGCATCCTGACGTTGATCGGGGATATGGGTAAAGGATGGGTCATGGGTTTCGCAGCGACGCAGTTGCTGCAGGATGAATGGGCGATTATGACCGTTGCACTCGCTCCGTTCCTGGGGCATCTCTTTTCGCCGTTCTTAGGATTCAAAGGAGGGAAGGGTGTGGCGACGGCCCTCGGTTCTGTCTTGGGGGTGGCGCCGTTGATCGGGCTGTTACTTCTGCTGGCCTGGATCGGAGCTGTGGCCCTCTGGCGCTATTCGTCTGGCGGCGCACTGACCGCTTTCGGCCTCTTTCCTGTTATCGCTGCGCTGATGAGACCGAGTGCTGCCTTTGTCTCGTTTGCTGTGGTGGTGACCGGGCTCATTGTGATCAAGCACAAGGGGAACATTGAGCGGCTGTGGAAGGGGACGGAGAGTCGGATCGGACAGCGCAGCTGATCCTCTGTGCTCGCCCACCGCGCACGCAAGCCGCACATCGAATTTTAATCATATCAGGCGGTGCTCGGTGGATGCGCGCACTTGAGGACCAGGCCGCACTGCCCTCATGGAGATATGGGGGGAAGAGAAGAAGTCTGCCGAACGTGCGCCCTCAGAAGGGCCTCGTTCGATGCGCGCAGTGAACGACAACCTGACTGCTCCCTCTCTTTCTTTAAAAGGTAGAGGTGTGGATATGGAAAGTCTACAAGAGACGAATAGTAGCAACTAGATAATGTTTAGATCTGCCTGTGTTTGGGCGAGTTTTAGGCTGCCTGCCTGCAACAAGGGGCTTAATGCGTTCGTCTTACTGATCAGTTCCTGGCGTATAGCTTGGAGTTCCGCCGCGCCAGCATTGAGGGGACAGTTTCAAGTTCCAAGTGCAACGGGTGAATGATGGCGCATGTGGGCATAGACTTCTCGGGGCGTCGTAAAGTTGAGACACTTGCGAGGGCGTGTGTTCAGCCGAGCGGCGATGGCGTTCAACTCCTGTTGGGTATAGCCCGATAGGTCGGTGCCCTTGGGCAAGTAGTGACGGAGCAGGCCATTCGTGTTTTCATTCGTGCCACGTTG
>JBGTNJ010000023.1:0-49752 GCA_041743145.1 Nitrospira sp.
CATGGGAGGGTGGTCAGCCACGTATTTACTCAATCCCACGGTCGTGACGGCTCAGGTCGGGGCGCGGTTCCCCCTGACGACGACAGGTTTGACGATCATCAACCAGGCAGGTAAACCCCGCGCCAGTCTGACGCTGTGGGACGGCGAACATCCGGCCTTGATTTTCTCGGACGACACCTGCGATCGACGAGCTTCGTTGGTCGTTGCTCCCCAGGAACGAGCTGCGTTGACTCTGTTCGGCAAAGATTGTAAACGGCGGGTGGATTTGGAACTGCAAGCCGACGACATGCCAACGTTCGTGTTGCGGGACAGTAGGGACACTCCTCGGGCCAGATTGTATTTGCTGGCCGACGGGAGTCCGGTGTTCGCCCTCTACGACGTTAATGGGAAACTGCTTCATTCCATACCCTGATGTCGGAGGGTTCTAGTCACTTCGGATCTGAGGCGTATCCATCAGTGACGTTCCATAGGGCTGCTGTACCACAATTCGCAAGATACAAGGCCTGCACGCCGAAAACAGGCTCGATCGCGGGTGATCCGTGGGGATACGAGGCATTCTTCAAACAGATCGCAGGCTCACGTGCGCATACTGGTTTCGTTCGGATTGACAGCATGACATAGAAGTCATCCATGCAATCAGCAAACCCACGCATCCTGACAATAATTGTGATTGAGTCTAGCAAGACGGCGTCATGGTCATGCCACACGACGATAATTTCGTCGAGAACAGCGAGAACAGGATGATAATGACTGCTGCCGCCCACGCCTCGCAGCCATGCGAAATACGCGTGCAATCTTCGATGACGGCTTGCCACGAGATTGCCGGTGGAAAAGTTTTGATCTGATGAAATGGAACGGTAGAAAAACGATTTCGACGCCGATATTGAACGCTTGGCAAACCGCTGGGAAAGCGTTGTGCGCAGTGATGATGACAGCGGCGTTCCTGGGGCACCAACCCTCTCAAGGGGCCGCGAGCGACGCATTGAAATCCCAATCAACCACTACCAGCGCTGCGAACCCAGACGAGGACGGAGGAAATACAGTTGAATCTGGTCCGCACCAGAAACTCTATGGTGCCTGGATCGCCAACGACGTGGATACGAAAATGGGCGAGGTGAAGATCAAGCTCACGTTCCGCAGAGTAGGGACTGTGAGACTTCTCGCGTGGTCCGATATCCCGTTCGTCGGCAAAGTCAAGGACCTCAAAGGGCCCTATGAAGTGCATCGCGATACGATTCGCTCGAAGGCGATTCGTGGCGGAACGACGGTGAAATACTCGTTTGAAGGCGAGCAACTATTGCTTCAGTTCGAAGAGGGCAAAGTCGTGCGCTTCCGCCGTGAATAGCGACGGATAACCGGTGATGAATAACCAGTTAATCTAGAATCAAGCTGCATGTTGACAACAGTACGACGACAACGTCAAACATGCCGGCTAAACCAGGAGATTCAAGGGGGATTCCTGAGTCACCAGGTGCCAGGCTACAGCATATTGGATGGGCTCGATACATTGGACATATGGGAGTTCCTCTGAATCAGATTTACAGAGCCGGTTGAATGAAGCACGGGGGACGGAGCCAAACTGCAGTCCTACGGTTGCTGGTTCGGCTGGCGGGAGTCTGGTGCAACCCTGGCGCCTGCAGGTATAAAGTCAAGCGTAGACACTCCGGCTTCCGGGTCGCCCCTAACAACACTAATTGAACCGTCCGTTTCAAGGACCACTGCATTGGCCTCGTTGAGGGCAGATAGTCCAGCGCCCCGGACGGCTGCGTAGATTTCCTCCTCGGTAAATCTGGCCTTTTGCAATGCCTCTTTGAGGATCGTACCTCGGAAGAGCAGCAAGGTCGGCTCGCCAGTCACAAGCTTGCGTACCCAATGAGATCTAACGCTGGACCAGGTGATCGAAAACTGCAATCCGATCAGGAGGGCGAATGCAAGAGCTCCCTGGGCAAGAGCGACACTTCGATCCACTACAATACTGGCAAGCGTCGAACCTAACGCGACGGTCACTACCAGATCGAACGCGTGCATCTTTGAAAGAGTGCGATTGCCTGAGAGACGGAGAAAGGCGATGAGCGTGAAATACGCCAAAACGCCGATGACGGCTGTGCGGCCGAGAACGACCCAGCTATCAAAAAAGATATTCTTCATTGTCCCTCCTCGAATTGGCGCTCACTTGCCGAGTGGTAGTATAGGCATGAGAGGAATCATCAGCCAAGGTTGCGGTGCTGGTCAAGATCCCCCTAGGCTCACGAACACGAGGCACCGCACTATATTCAGGTGCCCAGGTGAGAGCTTTCAGTTGGTCGCTAGTGCGGGCCGTGCTCGTGGTCGACAGAAGAAGCGCTGATTTCGATTCGGTCTTTTGGCAGAAACCGGCCTTCCTCCATAGTCCGCAGGTGTTGGACGAGCGACTCTCGGATTTCGCAGTGCAGATTCCAGGCATCGGTGGCATTCTTCGCGCTACAGAGAGCGCGCAGCTCAATGGTTTTCTCCGACATCCCCGTGACTTGGAGCACCGGTTCAGTGGTCCGGTCCCAACGCTCAGACTGTTCCAATAACTCACGAAACTTCTTCCGTATCTGGTCGACCTCGATCCGATAGTCGGCATACAAATATATGGGCTTGACGATCCGAGTATTTGACTTAGACCAGTTCTCGAACGGATGCGAGATGAAATAGGACAGCGGCACGATGATTCGTCGATCATCCGAGGTGCGTATAGCAACATAGCCATAGGTAATATCTTCCACAAAACCCCAATTTCCCTCAAAATTCACGCTGTCCCCGATGGCTGCCGGCTTTGTCACAGCAATTTGGACGGCCGCGAGCATGTTGCCGAGTACGCCGTGAGCCGCCACTCCGAGAACGGCGCTAGCGACACCGGCACTTGTTAAAAACGAGAGGGAGAGATTCTTAATGACGTGGAGTTGATAGAGAGTCAGGCCCAGGCCAACGGCAATAGCCAGAAAGATCAGCGCATACCGTCCGACGATGATACTGGTGATTCGCAGGCGCACTTCCTCTCTTTCGTAAGGGCTCATTTGCGTCCGATATTTTTGAGTCATCAATGAGGCGAAGAGCTCGATAAGGTGAACACCCACCCAGGTCACGCCGGCAACAAACAGGACCGTCGAGACGACAGAGAGCGCATGGACCATAGTGCCCGGAGGCGCCACGAGTACGTACGTGAATACTGTAAAGAGCACCAGCGCAACCAACCAGGCTAAAGGTTGTGCGAGGCCTGCGGTTTCGAGTGCCTGCTGTGGGAACTTCCACCGGAAGAGCCGGCGCAATGCCTTCTTCACGACCCACCCGATTAGAATCGCCGGTGTGACCATGCCCAGCAAGAGCAGCCATTGCCAACCGGCTGAATCGCGTACGAGCCCTTGCTTAATGGTATAGGGCAAGCGCTCGAACAGCGGGCCGGGCCCATGACGCTTGTACATGGCTTCGATTTTCGTGACCATGCGCGGCGAGAACAACCAGACCGGGTCACCGTCATGGGACTTGAATCGCTCGAGCCGGATCTCCACGTTGCCGATGGACATCGGCACATCGTCAACCATGATGCTTCGTCGTGGTCGCTCGCCGAGCCCGTCTGCGCGATCCGTTTCCGACTCAGACGATGTTTTCTTATCGAACGCGCCATTGGGGCGATCGGGCACGTTGCGGTAATCGATCTGAACCTGCTGCGTCAACACATAGTAGAAGTGCTTCGCGATCCGAGCCGGATCGCGTTGATCCTTCGAAATTTCTGCAAAATTGAGCGACCGCGCTGCCCTCTCAAAATCCCCATCTTGGGACGCCCGAAGCATGTTGATAAGGGTCGCGGGGGGGGGTGAGATCCGGCTGATCATCCAACTCAGGCAGCCCTTCGTTCAAGGACTGCACCTCATAATACAGCGGGGCTTCGTGGGAGTTCTCGTTGCGATCATGATCGGCCCAGGCAACGGCGGAAAGACTAACCATGAGCATGGGGTGGGTTAACACCACCAGGAACGCCAGCCTAATGATCACGGCCTGCCTCCACAGGTTTCATGCACCAGGACCAAACACGCTCCGAATCCATCAGTATGCCTGTCAGATGAGTCATTGCAGGCAGATCACCGTCTCCCGCCAAGACCCGCAGTGCCTAATTACACCAGTTGAAGAATAAAGGCCAGACCGAGAGAAGAGACCCGAATATCGCGTGCAGCATGCCCGTGAATTCGAGGTTGAAGTACCACACCGGAGGTCCGGGCGAACACCTCGGCTGGTATCCGATCGGCAAGACAATTGCGAGGCCTCTGATTCAGAGCCTCGACCACCCGTGCTAGGTGTCGCACGGTGATCATCGAGAGGTTCAGATGTTTGGAGAAATACTTTCGCAACAACCTGTCTTCTTCAAGCTATCGACGAAAAGCCATAAGTAGATCAGCCGTTCGACGGTTACTGTGAATCTTTTTGTGATGTTTGGATCGCCACGAGTCGATGTACTGGCATACCAAGGCCCAGACCGTCAGGGTTCCCGCACCGCGAGCGTAACTATCGGCGAGGTCTCAGGTACGAGGGAGTGGGAGCGGATTGCCGTCGTCTCATGGTAGTCGAAAAAACGATTCCTTCTTCCCAGTGTATTCCCGTGGCTGAGCTAGGACCCAATGCTTAAAACCAAATAGAACAAGCAGTGACATCACAACGGCAAACATGCCGTAGCGTTCTTCATCGCCACTCTTAGGTCATCTCTATCCCTTAGACATCAACCAACTGTCTGCGAATCAGTCTCTCGGTCACCCATGCTCCCGGTAGCTCTGGTAGCCTTGCCCTCCACTGGCCCTGGTCCTGTGCGGACTGACGACCCTGTGCGCACCCCTTGTACCGCCTCTTTGAGCCAAGCTCGGAGGGTGGATTTGCCAATCTCGACCAGGTCTCCTCTCACGTGCCCCAGCGCCTCGGCGATCACCGGGCCTACATAAGTCAAGATCGAGGATGCCGATGAAGAAGTTGATGACGTGGATGTGGAGGACTCATCGACCGATGATCGCGGGTAGAACGGATAGACACCTTCCTTCGTCGTGGGTTCCGTGCCTGATTCAGGCATCACGTTGGCAGCATGCGATCCGGGAGGGTAATACGGGGTCGCGCCGGTTTCCCCTTGTGTGAAAAGGCGTCCCACGGCAAAGCCCGCCATAATAGCTCCACTCACCATGAGCCATGGGTAGTTGGAAGCCAAGCGGGATGGATCCGTCACCTCCTTCACAGACTCGACCGTGTCTTCGACCACGGCTTGCGCCCGCTCGGCGAAGTCCTCGGCCATCATCTTGGCCTCTTCGACCGAAGATGTGAAGCGGTGTTCGAGCTTATCCAATTTATCCGAGATGGCGGTACGTGTTTGAACGATGTCCTTCACATCCTGGGCGATGCGATCCATTCCTTTATCCATCGAATGTCCTCCTTCACCGTATGTAATGCGCGAACGGGTAGCATCCGAAAACGTTGCGCTTGCTGTTTAAGATAGAACAAAAGACTACCGGCCCCGACAATGACAACCAGGGCTATGATGCCACAGCTCATCCATACAGGTAATCCAGCGACCTCATAGAGTGCTGCAACAGAGGCTGTCAACAGCAACATCATGGAGAGTGCGGCCAGCATGACGACCAAAATAGCTGTCACAATCATACTGGCCGCACGAGCTCCTTCCAGCTGGAGCTCGTGCATGGCTAGTTGGACCTGTTGAGAAGCCAGAGTCTTGATGTCCTCGACGATTCCCTGAAGGAGGCTCAGCACCCTGGGAGGATCGGCATGTGCTTCTCGACTGCCTCGACTATTCAGATGCTCATTCTCTGTGGAGTCCATAACGATGCTCTCCTATCGTGAACGCCCTCGGCCTAAAAGAAATCCGATCCCGACACCGATGACGACTGCATGAATAGGATATCGTTTGATGAGCACGGTGACATCGTCAACAACGTCCTCAACACTGGAATCCTCAAAGTACTGAGCGGACGCGCGAACCTTGTCGGAGACGGCACTCACGACTTCGCCGACATCCTTACCGGTTTCACGCAGCTTCCCTTGAATCCTGTCCGAGGCCCCGGCAATCTTGTCCCCTACGGTCTCGGCCATCTCACCAGCCTGCTCACCCGCCCTCTTGGCCTTATCTCCTACGGTCTCGGCCATCTCACGGGCCTTCTCACCTGCCCTCTGAGCCCTGTCTCCTACATTATCGGCTACCTCGCGCCCCTTCTCCCCCGCCCTCTGGGCGAGGTCTTCCGTCTTGCGCGCCATCTGCTCACCGGTTTGTTCGAGTGATTCTGTACGATTCATTCCACACCTCCATTAAAAAAACTATTGGTTGAAAGTTGACCATCACACCATGTCTCTTCATCTCGGTCTTTCATCTCGACCAGAGACCTCCTATTTTGTTCCCTACATCACATAAACAACGAACGATAGTCAGATGCGATGTATGGAAAGATGACGACACTGTCGCGAGTCTACCGAATTCTGGAATCCGGGATACTCGAAAAAGCCCTAGTTCTCTCGCGGCGAGATCCCAACGATCTGATGCGGGCAATTGCATCGTGCCCATTATCCATCCGCACGAGCATCCGCACGAGTTGGGTGTTCGCTTCGAGGAAGCCCTTCTCCTTCTGAAGCGAAGGGTACCGTATGACCCTCCACACGATATAGGCGATCACCATCGTCGTGCGTGGTGTCTGGTGAATGTCGGTGCAGGAACTAGGGATTCCGCTAGGATTGCGGACGAGCCAATGCAGCTAGCATGTGTGTAGTTGATTCGTCAGTCAGACATATTCAGACACATTTACCAAATTAACAGGAGGACGTGATGATAGGTATATTGATAGGAGCTTTTCTAGTCGTGGCGACTGTGCTGGGACTGTCAATCGAGAGTCGGGCAGGGGAGGCCAAGGCACAGTTGGAAAAAGCCAAGGGGGAGGTCAAGGGGACGGTGGAGGAGACGAAGGGAGAAATGAAAGCGTTGAAGGAAGAGGCCAAGGGGAATGACGTGAAGGCGGAAATGGAAAGAGCAAAAGGCGATGTGAAAGGGAGTGTTGAGCGTGGGAAAGGGAAGGTAAAAGAATTTTCGGAAAAGACGAAGGACTGAGTGCCGTAAGCGAAAAAAAGATGGCCGTTCCCGGCGCATCGACGAAAAGGAGACATCATGCCCATCTCTATGCGATACACCGCAGTTGTGTTCTGCCTTGCCCTTGGACTTGCTGGGTGTGATACCACGCGTGAACTTGTCAAAGCCCCATTCGATGCCACCACTGCGGTGTCGAACGGCACAACCCAGGGGGCCTCGGAGCTCACTGAGCCTACGAAAGAATTTACGTCCAGCACTACGCCTGGGTCACGGCCTGGAAACGACAATCTGATCCGAGCCAAACAGAGATTGCACCGGTTTGCAGCCTCTAATGTCGATAATGTTCAGCACGAAATTGCGACAGGTCGTGGGGAATATCTCGCTTCATTAGCTACCTTGGCTCAGATCCCCACGGAGAATCATGCAAAGTTTTTCGGCCGACTCCAGGAACAGTACGCGACTTTTTATACTGCTGGTCCGTCACCAGCGGACTTGACTCACCGGCTTGTCGATGCTGTTTGGTTGCGACCACTCGGCACCCACACTGAATAAACTACCATGCGCAACCAGCGGCGATACTGCGTTGAGCATCGCCGCTGGAAGGTGCTAGGAACTCGCACTCTTGAACGTCTAACCAGTTATTCTCATCAGACGACTAGGGGAAGTCCCAGGTGTGATTCATCTATGCCTGCATTAGCGTAAGGCTAAGCTATTGAAAGATAAGACGCGGACGGGTTATGCCCTTGGTTAATGAAATGCATAAATAGGAGGTTGACGGATGCCGAATACAAACGCGTCATTTGCTCCGTTTACTCGGAGTGATGCCATAAAAGAACAATTGGATTTCCTAGCTTCCTTGGATCACCAAGATGTGAGCGAACAAGACCTGGTATCGTTCGATACCCAAACCAAAGTCGTTCTTGCGCGGGTATATGGGGCGGCCCACCAATATTTGGAAGTCTATGAATACGCCACCCTAGGTGAGGCCGAGGCGCTGGTGAACATGCCAGAATCTGCTCAAGAGCCTCAGTCAAGGGACCCGTTTAAGAAGGGCCTCCAACAGAGACGGCAGGCGCTGCTTGGAATGCTGGTAGAGATGCAGACACTGGAGGCTCAAGAGTCAACAGTCTTGGAAGGGGAGGATCGAGAAGATCCACCGAGCGTCTGATGAGTAGAAATGTAGGACGGTCCAATTGAATTGCTCTAATCCGCTGTGCGGTTTCATTCACAATCATTTCTTGCCGAGTAGTCGGCCAATCAACCCAAAGGAGGGTCGTATGAAAAGTTTTAAGCTCGCCGTCCTGACATGGTGCATGTGTGTTCTCGCAGGGTTTATTGGATTTATTGATTCATCTCAGGCGCAGAACGAACCGTCACCGTCTGACAATATGAAAACGTTTTCTACAACCGATCAAACAGGTTTTAAAGAAAGCAGATACAGAGGGAAAGTGGTTCGTGTGGATGGAAGTGACGTTGTCATTAAAACTAAAGAAGGTGAGGAGATCAGTTTACATCGAGATGAAACGACGAAAACAGTCGGGAAGATCAAACAAGGGGATATGATTGAGGCTAATGTCAATGATGAACATCACATTCTATCTATGAAGCCATTTTCTCAAAGCGGTACCAGTAAGACCAATGCGGGGACAAAAAAGTAATTTCCGACTTATTTGGCAAACCAAATCCTGGCCTCAACCTCAAGCCCTGGAGGTTACAACATGCTGTTTCCTTTACATGGCAGGTTTCTGTCGCGAGTTACAGTCAAGTTGAAACTCAACAAACTGCACTAACTCTTCGGCCCGAGGGATGCCTGTCCCTCGTGTCGAGAGGTGGAGTACGGCCGTGGCGTGATGCGGTCAGTTCATTCAGGATGAACGTGGCTATGCAGGGCATCACACATGAAGTTCACACGAAACCATGAGGATCTCATCCTACAGCGATGCATCTTTTCATGCAGCTGTACCGTAGCGTGAAATAGAGGTCGCAAACCGGAATACAATAAATGTGTCCAAGCGCTGTGAGTCCATGGTTCACTATTCTGAATCTCGTCCGAATCGTATCGTGTGTTGTACTCGTATTTGCTTCGACGATGCTGAAGCCTGCTCGAAGCACTGCTGAATCTTCTCTGCAGGAACCCACTCCCCTGGAAGAACCGACTCCGCTTGCTGGGCACGATTTTCGTACGAAACTTTTTGGGGAGCAAATCCATATCGCTCCTAGAGATCGAAGATCCGTCACGGCTGCGAGCTTCGGAGTCCAGTGGATTCCGGATGGTCCTTCGCAAGTGGAGGTGCTCCCATTTGGTGCCTTGTACGTATGGCGAAACTGGGATGATGACAATAGACGATTGCGTGGGGCCTTTTCAGGGGCAGTTAACGACCTCGACTATTCCATTGGATTACGATCGTTCCCTAATTGGACGTTGATCTTTTCTTTGGATAACTTCATCGTTCCCTTAGGACGATCCGAGTATGTCGAAGGACAACGGATTCGCGAGACTGAAATCGAATGGAGTTACGTGTTCGGGGGAGTGGGAGTCGGGTACCGCCTTCCGGTTCGACCTTTCAGGCAAGACAGTGCAGTGAATATCTTTCTGACCTACGAGCCGGGGTACCGCTGGTTCAAGGGGACGGGACATACTTCGCCGCAGTATGGCGTGCCGAGTGACACCTATGAAGGTCGGATCCACCTCAGAGTCCGAACGGATGCCATGACGCGCAATCTTATGGAATTGCCACATGCAGGTGTGACGCTTGGAGGAGATGTATTCTATGGGCATCGCGCGAAGTGGGTTGCTTGGGGTGGTCCTCCATTCGACACGCCTCATTTCAAGCGAGAACGCACCTATTTATCGGTGAGTGGATATGTATTGGCGGCCACAGGACTCCCTCTGTTGAACAGCGACAAACATCGTCTGGTCGCCAGTGTACATGGAGGGATCGGCAAAGATCTGGACCGCTTCAGCACATTCCGGCTTCCTGGGCGTCCGACCGGCTATGAATGGGACGCGGTGGCGCTCCCGATGATCCACGGCGTGGCATTTAATGAACTGATGCCAAGACACTATGCAATCGCGAATGTGCAATACCGTTATGAAGCGCTCTTTTTTATGTTTCCATATGTCGAAGCTGGATGGGCCTTCGTTGAGCAATCGCGATTTACTTCGCAGGGTAAGATCAAACAGGTCACGGACTCCATGCCCACGCTGGGTGTGGGTGTTGTCTCCGGCGCTCCCTGGCGTTCACAGATCGAACTCAATTACACCTATAATTTTGGGATTTTCCGTGATTCAGATGGAGGAACACCCACCCGAGGTGGTCACGGCATGTTCTTGTTCTGGTCGAAGGAATTGGGCTCGACCGCACGGAGTTAAGACCCGCTAGCGACATCCGATAAGTAAAAGACCCAACATCGTTTTCATCAAATGAGCACGCGGGACATTCAGCGCCGTAGAATATGCCGCATGTCTAGGGTTTGTTCCAGTTTCTCCCGCCGAGAGAACAGTGCACAGTCACACACACTGATTCCTATCAGATTTATTGTATTAGCGTGACCGCAGACTTTGCTGACCTATTTTCCCGCGAAGTCCAGCGTACGCATATCCACAAAAGGAGTTGTCCTATGAAGGCTTTGCTAACGTCAAATGTTCTCGCCATCGCCGTGCTTTCGCTGCCGCTGGTCTCCCCGGCTCAGGCTGAACAAGGCCAACAGTCGCAGGCAGGGCAACGCATGAGTACGGTTGAATTCCCTCCCAACGATAACTGCACAGCAAATCGACCCTGTCGCACCGTTATGGGTGAGATTATACGCGTGGAGGAGACGTATGTATTGAAACAGCCGAACGGATCAGAGGTCCATGTGAACGTCGAACCGGAGACCAAGGTCCGTGGCCTGCACAAGGAAGGAGACAAGGTCGCCGCGCAACTCAATTCCAGGGGGGTTGCACAAGCCGTCGTCAAGCTACAAGACATTCCTAAGCCTGGCTTGGAAGCTCCTGGAAAAACACTTGACGATTTACGGTAAATGACACGGGATTGAGGTGCGATTCGATCATCCGGTCGTGCCTCCGTCCCCGTCTCATGCGCCGCTCTGTTGATAGCGTGAACGGCTGTCCGGAAGAGGTCTGGCTTTTTGCGTATGCGGGTGAACCCCGCGACGATTGAAAGCAGTCAATCTTTCCGTGACGTCCGAAGTACAGCCTTTCATTCCCCAGGCACACGTCGCGCCATGGTCGCGCGTCACAATTTTGTGGATCCCCAGTAGGAGGTTATGATGATGAGACAATTAATGAGGCAAGTGTTGATGGTGGGAGGATTGGTGGGTGTGGGTTTTGGCCTCGCCTACGCCGCCGCAGATCTTGAGATAAAAACTGTGGACAAGGCTTGCTACGCCGAGATCTTCGAGGATAGTGATTTTGACAAGGATGACCCGCATGTCAGAATCCAAGGGCCAGCTCAGATAACAAACCTCACAGATTATAGCGGCCGAAATTGGAACAACGAAATCGAAAGCATCATCGTTGGCCCCAACGCGACGATGAAGGTCTATTCAGATAAGGATTTTAAGGGACTCGAAGTGGTACTACCGGCGAATAAGCGTGTCGCTGAGTTGAGTGAAGTGAATATGAGCGATGAAATCGAGTCGATCAAGCTCACTTGCGGTGGATGACATCGCAAGAGGCGTGGGTCGTTAAACATGAATTGGGCTGGCATGGAAGTATTGGTTCATGATGTAGATTGGTTGAGGAAATAATGGCCTTCCCCCACCTGTTTCTTCTCGGCCTTGAGGCTTGGGCCGCGGTCACGAGTTGAATCGCATTGAGATGGAAAGATCGTTATCACATGTTTAGTAATAGTAATGGAGGTGTCGCAGATGGAACATACAATCGAGCACGAACAATGGTCAATCGGTGGAGTGAGGGTTCGATGGAGCGCGGTCATAGCGGGGTGGGCGGTGGGCCTGGCCACACAATTAGTGCTCACCCTGCTTGGGCTGGCGATCGGCGCATGGTCGATCGATCTTCAAGATACTGAACCGGCGGGGGGCGTACCGATCGGAACAGGAATCTGGACGGGCATCTCTATGCTCAGCTCTGCCTTTGTCGGCGGATATATCACCGCGCGCATGTCAGGTAGCTCGCTGCGCAGTGATGGACTCTATCACGGCGTGATTGTGTGGGGCGTTAACTGGCTGGTTTTCGCCTGGTTGACCACCACCGCCATGGCGACCCTGTTGGGTGGCGTCTTTTCCGCTTTTGGCACGACGCTCAATAGTCTCGGCCAAGGGGCCACGACCGTGATCTCGACAGCCGCTTCTCAACTGGGTGATGTGAAGCCGCCCATTTCCCTGGGCGAACTGCGTCGCCAAGCTGAATCGATTCTAGCGGCGACAGGCAAGAAGGAGCTCCAGCCAGGGGAGATCCGGAAAGACGCGGAGCGCGTGGCAGACGCCTCGCGAAGCGGGCAACCGCCGCGACAGCTGGGGGAATCGGCCCTCCAAGAACTCCAGCAGAAACTCATGGCCATGGATCGCGCCGCCGCCATCAATATCATGACCACCAAGATGGACATGACTGAACCCCAGGCAAAGCAATTGGCTGATTCGACCATCGGTCTCATTGAGCCTCTGAAAGACAAGGCTCAACAGGTTACTCAGCAGGTCAAGAAACAATCTGTCGAAACCGGCAATCGCGCACTGGATGGCATGGGAACCATTGCGATGTGGCTGGCCGCGCTCGCAATCATTACATTGGGCCTGTCGATCGCCGGTGGCTTGACCGGCACACCGGGATCGTCCAGCGTGGAAGTGCGGGCTGAGCAATACCGCGAACAGGTAGCTTAGCGAATGCTTAACAAAGCAGGCACGAAAGATTGACTTACCCTCATTGATAGTGACGAGAAGAGCGGAGGCACTAGGACGACCCACCCGTGCCTCCGCCCTCATCTCCGTGTACCACTTTTTTCCCGATAAGAGAATCGTATGGCTTCCCCACATATACGGCTCGGGGACTTTGCGATCAATCAAGATCTGGACGTGCAACGGAAGGCCTGGGTCATATCAAAGCATCAGCTGGGCCGGCATGGCACCCATCAGTGATAGCAGCACCAGGTGTGGTTCGCCGGGCGTCGGCCAAACTCCGCAAAAGAAGCCACACGTCTAGGGTTTGCTCCAGTATTCCCCGCTGAAAGCAGAGAGCAAAGTCACAGTCAGATCTGCTTGATCATGCAGACGTTACTGCGTCTCTGCGAAAAGACCATTTCGATTCTCGGACTGTTTGACGATCCTGTGAAGCCGGGTCGGCCGGGTCCGGAGGAATAGTTGAAGATGAAGGTATGGGAGCATGAAAAAGACAGCGACGATTGAAAAGGGATTGGGCACATTAATCATCACGGGCAGCAGTGGGCGTATCGGGAGCTCGTTCATTGATCGCGTCGGCGAGAGCTTTATCGAAATGGGGTTCGATCGCGAAGGGCCGCCCCATCCTCCGCCGGACACTGAACACGTCATCGACTGCGACCTGAGCTCGGATCACAGCGTGCGAGCTGCGTTGGACAAAGTCCGCGGGCTCGGACATAAACGAATTACCTCAGTCATCCATCTTGCCGCCTACTATAGCTTCTCCGGTGAGCCAAGTCCCCTATACGAGCAAGTTACCGTGCGGGGCACTGAACGATTATTGCAGGGGTTGCGCGATTTTGAGGTGGAGCAGTTCATCTTTTCCAGCACCATGCTCGTGCATGCGCCGTGCAAACCGGGAGAACGCATCAACGAAGAGTGGCCTCTCAAGCCGAAATGGGAGTATCCCAAGTCGAAGGTCGCGACCGAGGAACTGATCTTGCGTGAAAGAGGAGATGTGCCGGTGGTACTCCTGCGGATTGCCGGCGTGTATGACGATCACTGCCATTCGATTCCCATCTCACATCAAATCAAGCGCATCTACGAGCAGCAGCTCATCGGCCATCTGTATTCGGGCGACCTCAGGCATGGAGCCTCTTTCGTGCATATGGACGATATGGTTGAGGCTTTGGAACTCGCCGTTGAGCATCGCAAGAACCTTCCACCGGTTACGACCCTGCTCATCGGCGAGCCGGACACGCTCAGCTATGACGATCTCCAACGCACCATCAGTCGCCAGCTTCACGGTAAGGAATGGAATACATATCGCATTCCTAAGTCGGTCGCTAAACTGGGCGCCTGGTTCCGCACCATGCTGCCAGGCGCCGACCCCTTCATCAAGCCGTGGATGATCGATATCTCTGACGACCATTATGCCCTCGACATTTCCCGCGCCCGTGCCCTTCTCGGTTGGAATCCACGACATTCGCTGCGTGAAACATTGCCGAAGATGCTCACCGGACTACAATCCGACCCCGCGGCTTGGTATCGGGAAAACGATTTGAAAGCGAAGCCAGTGGCGGACGGCCCTTCCTGGCCGCATGTGGCGAATATGCTGCTCGGATTGTGGCTCATTGGCACCGTGCCGGCGCTCGGCACGATCGAGCCCGCGCTGATTTGGAGCGACCTCGCGAGCGGTTTGGCGATTATGCTCTTCAGTGCGCTCGCCGTTCGCCATGCCTGGGCCGCCTGGACCGTATGCGGGGTGGGCCTCTGGCTGATGAGCGCACCCCTGGTGTTCTGGGCGTCGAATGCCGCCGTCTACAACAACGACCTGCTCGTCGGCGCCCTGGTGATTACTTTCGCTGCCATTGTCCCGCAGTTCGGTCGTGACGACCCCGGCTCGGGCGCTCCGCCAGGCTGGAGTTACAACCCTTCCGGGTGGGTGCAACGATTGGCGATCGTCTTCCTGGCGATGATCGGATTTTTTCTCGCTCGTTATCTGGCGGCGTTTCAACTGGGCCACGTCGTGTATCCATGGGACCCCATTTTCGGCGACAGCACGAGTCGCGTGCTTACCTCGGACGTCTCGAAAGCCTTTCCGGTATCCGACGCGGGGTTGGGAGCGCTCTCATACCTGCTCGACGCGCTGGCCGGGCTGATCGGGGGCGTGCGGCGCTGGCGGACCATGCCGTGGATGGTGGTGCTGTTCGGTCTCTTCATCATCCCTCCCGGTGTGACCAGCATTGTCCTGGTGATTCTCCAACCGGTCGGCATCGGCGACTGGTGCACGCTGTGTCTGGTGGCCTCGGTGGTGATGTTGCTGATGGTGTCGCCGGCTCTGGACGAAGTGATTGCTACCGGCCAGTTTCTCCTTCGCACGCGCCGTGCGGGAGATAGCGTCTGGCGCGTCTTTTGGAATGGTGAAAGCGGTGCGGTGGATGAACCAAAGATACAAACCAGATCGCTGTTTTCAGAAATGCTGCACAGCATTGAAGCGTTCTCGGCCCCGTGGAATCTGTGGCTGAGTACAATGGTTGGAGTCTGGTTGATGGCTGCGCCTACACTCCTACACTTGGTCGGAACCGTTGCCGATAGCACTCACATCGTGGGCGCGCTGGTCGTGACATTTTCGGTGGTGGCATTCGCCGAACCCGCACGCCCGGTGCGCATGGTGAACCTACTGTGCGGGGCATGGCTGCTCCTCGCCGCCTGGATCCTTGACGGGGGCGTGCCGGGTTGGCCGTGGGTCAGCGTCGCCAGTGGACTCGCGCTTATTGCGCTCAACATTCGATGTGGTCCGGTCCAAGATCGTTATGGCGACTGGCAAAAAGTTATTCGATGAATGTTTAGTGAACCGACCAAGGATTCTGCAGCTTGTTCAACGTGAAACAGGACTCCGTTCGTGGCTACTGCGGAGTGCACTGTCTGGTATTGACCTGTGCATCATCAGGATGTCGTAGGGCCGAGATTGAGCCGCTCTTCCCGGTGACGAAAGCAGTCCAGCACGTCTCGATATTGCCGTTCGATATCAGCTTGGTCGCACTGTTCCGGCACGCTGCGTCGGCCCTCGCGCAAAACCATGTCGGCATGTCGCTGCAAGGCATCAAGGATGCTCCGGTCTTGAACCTGAGCGGCAATCGAAGCCAGGGACTCGAGCAGTCGAATGAGCAGCGCCGGCTTTCCCGCAGAAGCCTGTCGAATCTGATGAAAGGCGATGTCGACCAATCCATCTAAGGAGGCCCGCTCCGCAATCACACGAACATTCCCCTGAGGGTCGTAACGGTGAGGGTCGGGGAGGCGACGTTCAGAAATGCGACAGAGGGCCGCGCCGATCCAGTCCAGACAGCGCATGGCTGTGTGTGGGTCGTTGATGCCAGGAGAAAGCGCTCTCACGGCTATTTCGACCAACTGCAAGATGGCGAATTCCACGTCTTGCTCAGACGTCCGTTCCTGCCCAAGGATCAAGAGATCGCATACACGCAGGCTCGACTCATTCCTGTCGCCATGCGATGAGGATAAGGTAGCGATCAGCTGATTCTGAATGATGAAATGTCCAGGACGGCGGTGGAGGAGGATCACCAGGTTGTGTTCCATAGCCAATTCGAGCAGACCCTCTGCATCGACGGCTTGCAAGTATCCAGTTGATGACGAGCGGACCGGGACTCCTTCGCGCACGTAGCGGCGGAGTGAGGCCTCGTCGGGTACGGTCCGCGCCGGCTGGTGGTCTCCATCGGTCGAGGCACTTTGCCCAATTTGCTCCGGGAACATTCGGTCGATCGAGGCCAACAGATCCGCATAGACCTGCCCGATGATGGTGTCGGCTTGGATGGCTGTGGCGATGTGATGAACAAAAAAGATAAGGACACCCACGCTCGCAAGGGCCAGACCGATGGCGACGGTCACCGAGAGGTGGGGAACCACGACGGCTTCGCCGTTGATTTGGATCGATCGCAAGACCAGCAGGCTGAAGGTAAAGGTGGCGAGGAACGTCCCGAGCACGATTTGACTACCCGGACGACGCATAAAGTTTTGGAGCAATCGGGGCCCATACTGCGAGGCAGTCAACGTCAAGGCCACTAGGGTCATGGAAAATGTGATGCTGGTTGCCGTGATCATGGAGCCGACGATGGCCGAGAGGAGGATGCCGGCACCCTCACCGCTGCCGGAATAGATCCATCCCAGGCCGTTGTACTCATGCCACGGGAACGTCTCATCCAGTTCCAGAGTAACCTGTGACAGTACCGCCGCCCCGACGGTGATCAGACTGGGAACAAACCAGAAGCTGTGTCGGAGTTGGTGCCAGAGATGAGCAATGTGCATGGCTAGTCTTTTGAGGTTTCCAAGACGAATCCTTTCTGATAACCGTCACCTTTGCATGACGGGATGTCCAGGACCATATCAAGCATGGGTGCTTTGCGTCTGTTAGTGCAGGCTAAATCACCTCGCGCACTTTGTTTTCAAGCACTGTGCGGATCAGTTCCATCCGATCGTGCTGCCCCTTGAGCATGGCCTTGGCGAAGTGCCAGGCCTGCTCTAACGAAACAGAGCCTGGTAGCGGTGGTTCCGCGGGATCGACCACCGCCTGGACCACAGCAGGTCCCGGCTCGTTAAAGGCACACTTTAGGACTGCGTCGAGTCGTGCAGGGTCATCCACCGTATAGCCAGCCGCGCCACAGGCCAACGCGAATGCCTCGAAATCAATCGGTTGGAGATCCACCCCGTACTCAGGCGTCCCTTCCATCCCTAATTGTTCCCATTTGATCATGCCGAGCAAATTATTTTTTAGGATGATCACTTTCACTGGTAGCTGATACTTGACCAACGTCGCAAGTTCGCCCATCAACATCGTAAAGCCGCCGTCTCCGCAAATACACACGACCTGCCGTGTTGGATGCGCAATCGAAGCCGCGAGCGAATACGGAACTCCATTGCCCATCGTGGCTAAGGTGCCGGAGACGGAGAATTCCATGTCGCCGCGAATCCGTAGATGCCGTGCGACCCACGTGGTGACCGTACCAGTATCACAACATACGATTGCGTCGTCGCGAAGAAACTGGTTGATCTTCTCGATCACCGCCTGTGGTTTGAGTGGAAGATCCATACGGCCCGAACGGGTCTGCATGAGTGAATTCCAGTCCTGCATGTGAGCTTGAGCCTGCGCGAGAAACGATGTCTCCGTCTTCGGCTCAATCAGCGGCAACCAAGCTCGAAGGACGTCTCGGCACTTTCCGACCAATCCCACTTCGACGGGGCAGCGGAGGCCGATTCGGGAGGCATCCAGATCGATTTGTATGGCGCGAGCCTTTCCCGGCTTCGGATAGAACTCAAGATAGGGAAAACTGCTTCCAGCGATGATGAGTGTGTCGCACGATCGGAGCACCTCTTGCGACGGTGCCGTGCCCAATAATCCCACTCCGCCCGTCGTATAGGGATCGTCATCGGGTACGACGGCCTTGCCGAGAAGGGCTTTGACGATAGGAGCCTTCAGTAAACGCGCGAGGTCGTGGATTTCTTCTCGTGCGTCCAGACATCCTCGGCCTGCGAGTATCGCGATCTTCGACCCAGACCGAATGACCTCAGTGGCATGTTCTAATTGGTCCCCCGGTGGGAGCGGCTGAGGGTCGGTATAGATCCCGCCACTGTGAGATTCGATGTTCCCGGGGGAACGTTCGTCTTCGGCAGTCCAACTTTGAACGTCCTTTGGAATGGTCAGATGGGTAACCGTCCGTCGTGCAATGGCATGCTTGACGGCCTGGTCCACCACGTTGACGACATGGGAGGGGCTCATGATGCGCACGCTGTACGCGGCGACGTCCATGAATAGCTTATCCAAATCGAGATCCTGTTGATAGCGAGTGCCTATCAAATCGTGAAAGGTATGGCCCGTAATGGCCAGCACCGGCTGGCCGTCAAATTTAGCATCATAGAGCCCATTGAGGAGATGCACACCTCCTGGTCCGGAGGTAGCGAGACATACTCCAAGCCGCTGTGTGAATTTCGCATAGGCGCATGCCGCCAAGGCCGCGGCCTCTTCGTGACGCACTTGAATGAGGCGAATTACTTTCTCGCGCTTGCGAAAAGCCTCGTAGAGCCCATTAATGCCGTCTCCCGGCAGGCCGAATACAATGCGAACATCCCACTGTTCCAGCCTAGCGACAAGTCGGTCGGCCACGGTCATCGACATGACATACCTCCTATATGGATGACAACCGTCAGGGCGATGAGTACATTCGGTCCGGCAACACGTACTCTTCCAAGAGAATTTTGACGCTGGCGGCGACGGGAATGGCGAGCAGCAGACCGAAGAATCCGCCGACCGCGCCGCCGATGAGGACGACGATCATCACCGTGGGGACGCTCAGATCCAGAGACTGACTCTGGATCCATGGCGTGAGGATCCAACTTTCGACGAATTGCACGGCCAGGTAGGTGACGCTCGGCCAGATCACGATCGCCAACCAGCCGGCGCCGCCATCCGGCGAGGCAAGCACGTCCAGGTATTTGAGCAGGACGGCAAGGGGCCAGCCAATGGCGGATGCATAAGGAATAATGGTCAAGATCCCGGTGGCAATCCCGAGCAGCGCCCAGTACGGCACATCCGCAAAGGCCCATCCTAAGGAATACATTGCGGCGGTAATGAGGCCGATGATGAAGCGGCCTCGAAAAAATCCGCTGACGGCACGATCCATTCGTTCCAGCACGTCTGCGACTCGTGGACGAGCGGCCGGTGGGATCAGTGTCATCATCCGGGACGTGAGGCGGTCGAAGTTCAAGGCAAACAGGATGAAAAAAATCGGAACCAACACAAGCACCAGCGTGACGTTCAGCGTGGAACCGATAACGGTACCGAGCAGGCCAAAGGCTTGCCCGGTACCGGTCAACAACGGTCCAAGGATGCTCATTGGGTCTTTCGTAATCGTGCCGGCTAAATCGCTGACTTGCGGAAAGAGGCTGTGCACGTCCACCTTATAACGACCTGTGAGCGTCGTGACGTATTCTGGAATCTTCTCGATCAAGGTCATCAGCTGGTTCGAAAAGGTCGGTCCGATCCATACGAGCGTCGCTCCCAACAGGAGGAGCAACAACACAATGATGAGGCCGACCGTCAGGAGTCGTGGGATGCCCCAGCGTCGGTGCATGAGCGTGATCAGCGGATTGAAGAGATAGGCAAAGCCAAGCCCGAGAAGAATCGGGGTGAGAATCGACATGAGGGTGTAGCCGATCCAACAGAGCAGCAGAAAACCCAGGATCCAGAGAAGATCCCTGACCGCCACAATTTCCCATAGGTGACGGTCGACGGCTCGTCGATCAGGCACAATGCACCTCCAAGTAGTTGTCGATCCTGTCTCGGTGATTACTGTGGGCAAGCCAGCGATTTGCCACCCTCCAGGAGCCCGAAACAGCTGAAGTTGCCATCACATCGGCAATATTTCCTAGTCGTCGAAGACTCATCATTCCTGATGCGCGGCTCGAGCTTGCGGCGCCTCGTCTCGAGCCGCGGCTTCGATCTCGGCATTGATTTCACCGCCGAGCAAAATCACCGTTCCGCTCAAATATAGCCACAGCATGAGCACGATCACGCCACCGATGGATCCGTACGCCGCGTTGTAATTCCCGAAGTTGGCTACATAGACCTTAAACGCCAGTGATACGCACAACCATAGGAGGACGGCAACTACGGCGCCCGGAGTGACCCAACGCCATTCTTGCTCAACATTGGGACAGACGTAATAAATGATGCCTATGGCCAACACCATCAGCATGAAGGCAAGAGGCCATTGGAGAACTTTCCACGTCAACTCGAAGAACAGACCGAACCCAAGAAAGTCGGAGGCCCACTCCGCCAAGTGCCCACCGAACAGGACTAGCACTGCAGACAGAATGACAAGCCCAGCCAAGCCTATGGTGAGCACGATGCCGGTCACCCGGACTTTCCAGAATGGTCGCGTTTCGGTCGCATCATAGGCGACATTTAATGCGTCTATGATAGCGGTCACTCCGCTCGATGACACCCACAGCGCACCCAGAATGCCCAAGGAGAGGATATCCTTCCCGCTGCCCTGGACGACATTGTCCAAGTACCGTTGTATGATGCCGATCGCATCGGCCGGGAGGATCTCTTCTGCATACTGAAGTAGGGCCGATGTCGACGTGTTGATTGGGAATAACCCGAGTAAGGCCGTGAGGAACAACAGCATCGGGAACAACGCGAGCAGAAAATAGTACGCGAGTTGTGCGCCGCGGCCTAACACCTCATCGTCTTGAATTTCCTTCCAAAGACGACGCCCTAGTTCAATCCAGCTCAGGCCACCACGCTTCCAGAGATTGACCGGCCCGGCCGCGGATAGATCTGATGTCCGCATATGCTCCTCCTCCAATGGCGTGTTGGCTACCTGTCCTGTCCGACATGCCGTTGAAATCCTGGTAAGATTGCTTCAAAAAAGGCGTTCCGCACGAGATTGATTATCACTTCCCATGTGCTCATCCGAGGATCCGCGAGCGGTCCCGCCACCTGTGTCGTGGTGGCCACTTGCTCGCGTTCGCTATTTTTCAAGCTATCGGTCAACGTTTCCATGAGGCCTTCATAAAACTGCTGAAACACACCCTTTCCCTCGTCTTGCGCGGGATCGTAGACGTCCACATCCTTAAAAAACGGTTTGATGTACCCATCCATGGCGCCATCTTTCACGGTCAATTCTGAGAATAAGGCGAATGTTCCTTGCTTGACATCAAGATCGGCATGGGCCCGAAACAGCTTATTGAAAGATGCGAGTTTGGTGTGGACGATTCTGACTCCTAGTGAGAAATC
The DNA here is from genome assembly GCA_041743145.1 of Nitrospira sp. Lineage (GTDB taxonomy): Bacteria > Nitrospirota > Nitrospiria > Nitrospirales > Nitrospiraceae > Nitrospira_D. The sequence goes on from JBGTNJ010000023.1 coordinate 21,735, forward strand.
GGGGGTGGAGGCGGACGGTCGAAAGCGGCCCGAGGCAGTCAGCTCGCCGTTTCCCATGAAACGGCCCTGCAGGCTGATATCGGATGGCCCAGCCTCAGGCTGGTTGGAATAGTCGCGCAAGTCGACGTTCAGATTCGATGCAAAGACACGATAGGTCGGATTGGCACTTTCGTTTACAAAGCCCATTTCTGCGTCATATAGGCGCGCATCATGAATTTCCAATTTCAGTCGTTCGGGGTCTCCGGCGTGTGACGCGCCCTTTTCCGCAGCGAGGACAACTTGCTTCTCGCGTGCCTGGGCCGCGGCATGGTGAACAAAGTTCACGTTCAGGCCGTTAATCCTTAGCTCGGCACAGGTTACGTGCTTTGCCCAGGGTGAGTATTCTGTATGGCCGCTGGCGTGAAGCGTGCCGCCTCGAACCTGGAAGCCGAAGCGACCGGTAAGCGGAAGGAGGTCATCCAACCCCACGTTCTTAAGCTTGAAGTCGAGGTCGATTCCGGGAATGGGTTGCGCAAGGAAGTTAGCGTGTCCCTCGACACGCAGGTGACCGGAGCTGAAAATGTCCGACTGGAGCATCAGTGCGGAAGGATAGGGGCGATCCGGAGACTCAACGTTTCGGATATTTTCCGCCGTTGCATCGATGTGTCGAAGTTCCAACGGTGGTCCGTCGGGCCGATCGCGGTACGTGAATGAACCGTCTCTGATTTCAAGCCGGTTGATTTCAAAGGGATAAACGCGCCCGACGGCATCCTGCCATCCGCGGTCGCCGAGATCGGTATCATCGTCGATCTCGGTTTCAGCCTGAGAACGGGTCACCGAAATGTGGGGGCTCTCAAAACGATGCTCGCTGACCAGGCGGCCCTTGAGAAGCTTGGCCCAGTGCAAATTGGCGTTCCAACGGGGAAAGGAAACGATCGGCTCATTCGGACGGTCGGTTTGTACGAGGGTCACATTTTCGAGATCGAGCGAGAGGCCGAGAGGATGGAAGTCCAGCGCTCCGATGCGAACCGTATACCCGGACAAGGCGCCGTTGACCCGGCTTTCCATGGTGCGGCGGAGCGGCTCATCGATGAACGCGAGCACCCCGGTGAACAAGACAAATATCACGACTACGCTTAGCACAATGCCGCTTCCCACTGGCCATCGTCGACTGGTCTCGCGTGGCGTGAGGCTCATCGGGAGGGGATTTCCATCTTACCGTCCGTCACCGCGCGTCCTTCTACGGACCAACATGAACCCGATCCCGGCTCCGATCAACATGGCATAGATCGGATACCGCTTGATCAACGTGCCGACGTCGTCCATGATGTCAGAGAATCCTTGGTCCTGAAGATATGCGGCCGAGGATCGGACGCCCTCCTTAACATTCGACATGACGTCGCTTGTTTCTTCGACTGTCCCATCGATTTTCTCCCGGATAGAATCGGCGGCAGTCCCGAGCTGCTCACCAACACTGTGCACAGCTTTACGCGCTTTGGTCGTGGCAGTATCGGACAAATCCTCCGCCTTCCTTGCGAGCTTATCGCCTACACCAGTTACTTCTGTCTTGATTGAGCGATTCATGGCAAACCTCCATTACGCGGGTAGAACATTAATCTGGTCACTTCGGCGCCGCTCTGATAGTCGTTCAACGCTATGCAACGGGTCCGTCGCAATCCGAAGGCACCGCGACTAGCTGCATATTTGAACAGTCTACCGGAGACGAGCCGAGCGCACACCAGGCAAACCCCTAGTTTGCCGTAAGCGAACGCCTAAGGCGCGTGGTCATTTCGTCGGTGACGTGGCACGAACAAGCCGAGGAGGGGAGACTGGCGGACATCGTGCCAGTTGCGAGAGGCTCGGGCGCCGCGCCGGAGCCTCTCGATAGCGAACCTTCACCGACCGACCTCGGGCCGCCGAATCCTGCAGGGCTTCGATGATGGCGACGTCTAACGTGCCCTCCAGCCCGGATGGTTCCGGAGATCGCTTGTGCAGGATGCAATCTGACAAATGGAGGAGTTGCGGGCCGAACTGATCGCGGTTGGGGTATCGCTTCGTTTTCGTGCGATCGCCGATCGTGATCAAGGCGCGCATTCCCTGTGCATACTCATAGGCGGACTCAAGCCGAGCCGTCCCTTTCGTCCCGATCAAGTCATATTCCGCTCGATCGGCAGCGCCGAAGCTGCTCACGAATGTGGCCAGCCTATCCTCCGGGAACCGCATGATCACGGCATGCATTTCGGGAACTTCTCGAAAACGAGAGTCTCCCGTTCGTGATGCCGCGGCAAACACCTCGGTCGGTTCCGCTTGAAAGAGGTAGCGGGCGGCGTTGATGCAGTAGATACCGATATCGAGTAATGGGCCGCCGCCGATACGGGCTTTCAACCGCGTGTCTCCCGCTTTGACTTGTTGAGTAAAGAGCGAGTGGAAGATGCGGATGCGACCTAGCCGCCCGGAATTCGCCAATTCAACCATGCGCAGATTAGCTTCATCGAAATGAAGACGGTAGGCCACCATGAGCTGTGCCTTATTCCGACTTGCTACACGGACCATGGCCAGACAGTCCCTTTCGGTGAGTCCGAGCGGTTTCTCGCAGAGGACATGAACCCCCGCCCGTAAGGCCCGCTCAACGTACGAACGGTGCATGTGGTTCGGAAGGGTCACATACACCGCGTCAATGGTTCCACTCGTAAGGAGACGATCGTACTGGTCGTAAGAATATGTCCGACCGAGCTCGTACCGGCTTGCAATCGCACGCCGTTTTTCTTCGTCTCCGGAGACGACCGTCACAAGGTCGGAATTGCGGCGCGCGTTTCGAAATGCGGGAAGCACCGCAACTTGTGCGATATGCCCGAGGCCGACGACGGCGTACCGGATACGTCGGGACTTTGAATAAGGCGATCGAATCTTTGGGGATAGCATAATACGAGACCTCAAGCGTCGTTGGTGTATTCGACTGTAATCGTATCGTTATCATGGGTATCGATTCCTAGGCCCTGGCACTTTCCCTAATAAAGGGGTCGTTCCGTCTGGAATGACGATGAAAATGTTGAGTGGCCGAGTGCTGCCAAAACCGATCCTGGACAAACTCCCGGTATCGGGCGGGCCGTTGCGGGAGCTAGAAGTCGGGGGGTAAAAATCGTAGCCGGTACGGCGAAGCGGTGCCCCGGTACACAACCGGGTGCTTGCACTTGCGTATGACGACGAGGCATAAGAGAGCAGCGGTCCCTCTCATTCACGCATCAAGACTGCTCCCGTGGAACGAGTCTGAAGGGAGGACTCTGCGCGATCGTTGTCGATTGTCTCCGAGGGACCCGGGCGACGTGAACAGATAATGAGGACAAATCAATCAGAGATCGGCGTAGAGGAGCGGCGACGATCGGGGCGCCCCTTCGCCCTGCGTGCGGCCGGGCTGTGGACGGCAATCACCTTGCTCGTCGGCTGTGTCTCGCCCACGGCTCTGCACCGAGCCGTCGTCGCATACGATCAATCCGTTGTCCAAGCAATTAGTGAAGAGTTGCTGCTCAACATTGTGCGCGCCGCCTATCATCGACCTCTTCACTTCACAACAGTTCCCAGTGTGGCTGCAACCTTCGATTTCAGGGCGACCGCGGGAATTATTCCTCCAGAAGGTGATGTCCGCGGTCTGGCAGGTCCTGTCGCGAGCTTTTCAGCAGCTGAAAGCCCCACGGTCACAATCTTACCCATGGGAGGTGAAGAATTCACCCAGCGACTGCTGACGCCGATGGATGAGTCTCGGGTGACCAGTTTGTTGGCCACTCATGGAGATTTGAACATGCTGCTCCGACTCGTCCTACGAAGCTTTCGTCTGATGGAGGAGGATGGAGTCACCGTGCTTACCAACGATCCGAGGATGCCGGACGAATATATCCAGTTTCGACGTAAGGTCCTTCATTTGGCATCACTTCATCGACAGCACGTTCTCACTATCGGGAAGGAAACCAGTGAGGTGATTTGGAGCGGACGGTTATCGACTCAGCCCGGTCCAGCCGATATCGTCGCAGGCTGGGAAAAGGATTTGGTCTGGGTTTCCACGGAGCCCGATCGAACCGTGCTGGTGAAAAAGCGGATCATGCTGACCAATTATCCCCCTTCGGCGATAAGTCCGGAAGAGAAACGACAACTGGGAGAGCAGTTTCAAAGCTGGCCTCCCAATGAGATTCTGGTTCATGTGCACCCACGATTTCCCGGAGGCGAGGTTCCCATGCTTGGGACGCTCCAATTGCGAAGTTTAAAAGATACGTTGGAGTTTCTTGCAGAAGGGTTGATTGCACAACGCGAGTTTCCCGTCGACCCCGACGAGCGAACGAAGACCGGGGTATATGACGCGCCCCTGCTGTTGCACATCGAGCGCGATCCTGAAACATCAAAAAATCCCGCGGTGGCGGTCAAATTTGATGGGGTGCGGTATGCCTTGCCGGTCGGGACCGAGGATGATCCGCAGCGAGACTGGAGCCTACGGGTGTTCACGCTTCTCTACGACCTTTTCCAGATGACCGTCAGGCCCAGCAATGTTCCTGTGCCTGGTATTGCCATCACCAAGTGAGTATACTTCCTCCAACCTTTCCTGCTCATTGCTCAAGCTATCTAGCGGGATAAACCAATATGCCCGTCGAGTTGCCCCCAGGTGGTCCTAACCTGAAATTATTGCGGATGCCTATGGGGACCTCTGTAGTAACATCAGTAACATCGTTCCGGGGTTCAGCAGGGGGCGTATGTTCTCGTATACTTCGGGCAGTCCCATCGAGCTGTTTCAGTATCATGGCGTAGTTGCGGAACCGTTTCTGCTCAAAGCCTAGAGAACAGCCCGCGGTCATGTTTTTACTGCTCTCTACTAGGGGTTGTGCGAGCTGCGAGATAGTGAGAGGATTTGGTCAAATAGCTACAGAGAAGCGGGGTTCCGACACATTGAACGATCAATGGATTGGCAGTTCATTCATTGGTTCGGATTTGAACCTGTTTCCGATTAGGAGTCGGCTATTGCTCGTGACAGGTGTCCCTATCGTAACTGTCTACTGCGCAGCAGCAGTGCACGGAAATATTTGAGAGGGGGTGCGTCATGATTGGCAGCAGGTGTCGTGCATGGGGTGCCTCGTACAGGCCTACCACTGGAGATCAGCAATGAGGACAAATCGTTTTCTGCAGGTGCAGGCCGGGCGGCTGCTTATCGTAGAGGCGGCCTTCTGCCTGTTGCTGGCCGTGACAGGCGGATCTGTACAGGCTCACGTTGAAGAAGTATCGGAATCGAGTCCATCCAGCCCATCTACCTTATCGCATCAATCTAGCCCTGAAGGGGCCGGGTTCCAACTGGCCAGTTTGGTCCTCACTGTTCCTTACGGAGCCGTGAAACTTGCCTACGCGATCGGCGGAAGCTTTATCGGCGGTCTCGCGTGGGCGATGACGGGGGGGAACATGGAGGTGGCAAACTCCATCTGGATCCCCTCGATGACGGGCGACTACACTGTGCGGCCGCAACATCTCACCGGAGAGGATTACCTCTACTTCGTGGGAGTGTCAGCAGAAGAGCCGCCGTCATGATCTTCTCAGCTGTTTCGTACGGTCTGCACCATCCTGAAAACTCGTAGCAAAGGGCAAGGGCCTGGACGCGGGCGCAACACCTTCGACCAAGTAGGGACGGTGTCATCCTCCATCAGGCGCCCTTGGCCGGTACGACTCAGATGGTCGATGACTCTCTTTGGAGTCGCGTCATTCCATAAACCTTCATCTCGTATCCTGAATGCTTTCAGGCGCGAGGTTGATCCGGATACTATGCGCGAGTCAAACGGTTTATCCCCTTCATCTTGAGTCAATTGGTGCGAGTCAATCGGCTGGAAGTCTCCTTTCTCAATTCTTCCCCATCATGCATGCCACTGACAGAAAGGACGCCACGTGCATGAAGTCGCGATAGCGGCCCCATCAGGTACTTGCAAGCAAGCCAGTTTAGATAGCTACGCCAAGGGCATTTGCTAGTAGCCGTTTTATCGTTTGGCGATACACTAGCCCATTGATGAAAGCCGGGTTTATAGCACTGAGGATGTGCAGGCATGGATCACTATTACTTAAATCCTTAACTATCTTTAACAGGGGGGAACCGATGACAGGCAAAGCAGGGTTGGCAACCGGAGTCGTAGAGATGTTGAAAGAGGATCATGAGAAAGTGAAAGGTCTGTTCGAAGAGTTTGAATCCGCTGAGGGGAAACAGCGGGCGGACATTGCTGCCACCGCAATCATGGAGCTCGAAGTTCACGCCGATCTGGAAGAGAAGCTCATCTATCCAGCGATTCGTGAGCAAATCGATGAAGATGAAATGATGAACGAGGCGGTGGAGGAGCATCATCTTGTCCATGTTCTGATTAAGGAACTCAAGAAGCTCAAACCCAAGGACGAGGTATTTCAAGCCAAGTTCAAGGTGCTGAGTGAGCTGGTGAAACACCATATCGAGGAAGAAGAAGGGGAGATGTTGTCAAAGGCGCAAGAGAGCGATATCGATTGGGAATCACTGGAGACCGCTGTAATGAAGCGCAGGGACGCCGTGACCACAAAATTATCCGGGGCCAAAAAATCCGTTAAACGCTAGGGTTAGGTACTTCGAGCCGCTTCTTTCCCGACGAATCGGAGAGAGGCGGCTTGGACACAGTTAACGGCCTCGCCCCAAGAGACGGTCCACCTTGGAAGTCTATGCGCAATTGCGCCGTCCTTCACCCGTTGCATTTGGACCTTGAAACCACAATCATATTGAACTGATTTCGTTATGTCAGCGTCTTGTTCCTTAAAGCTGATAGCGTAGGAATAAATGGCCGCTTTTCGTGGCACATTTCACCGACAGCAGCTTTCCCCATGCCGCTTGCTCGGGGGCCAACCCAAGCGGGCCGGAAAAGGACGGCCGCTCACCTGTCAGGCCTCGGCCGACGACTTGAGGGGATACTGTGAGAAATATTTCGTCAAGCCATGCCTGCTCCACAAAAGAGGCAAGCAACGTTGGCCCTCCCTCATGCAGAAGCAAGTGTATTCCATGCTCGGCATAGAGTAATGCCATCATATCCGACGGAGTGAGTGCTGCATCGCCGGGGAGTACGCGGACCGTCGCCGGCAATGTGGCACCGTATCGCTGGTGTAAGTGTGCGGCGCCTTGTTGAGTCGTCAGCACCAGGCTTCGAATCTCTGCATGCCTGAACAGTGGCTGGTCCAGATCGACATGGCCCCTTCCGCTGACGACGACATTCAAGGGATGAAGAGAAACCTTGCCTACTTGTTTGCGAAATGCCTGAAACTCATCGACAAATGCGGGATGCATACCACCCGCGGTCCAAACATGTCCGGGGGCGTTCCGAAACGTATCTTCTCCAATCAAGACCGCGTCGGCACACGCGCGTAACACCGCCATGATGAATGCATCCTCTTGGTTATTCCCGCTGATCTCAGCTCCGCCGGACTTGCCCGGAATCTTTAGCGAGACAACGCCGTCCAAGGTCTGAACAAAGTTGCAGAAGACCAACGGTCTGCTCGACGAATCACCGAAGAACAAGTCACCATCATATGTTGCGCGCAGGATCTTCGTAAGATATGGAGTCGATTTAGGTCCGGCTCCATCGTATAGCGTTCTGATTTCCAACATTCCCTCGATCAGGTTGTCCCAAGAATTTCCATATCAATATGGACATCTAGGCTGCTCTAACGCAAGACCCTCATGCTGGGGTTTGTTCGACACTAAGATATTCTCTAGCACCCAAGTCACTGCTTAATCCTTTTTGTGGGAACATATGGGCAGTCGAGCAATGGCTTGATCCCCCTCCCGCTCTGCCAGGGTTTGCCCCAGCTGGCAGTGGCTGCTGCATGGCCTACTATGCCAACGAGGCTGAAGAATTTGGTGAGGCAGGTAACGCAGCCCACACTCATACATACGGTCATACGTCCGCTAAACAGCAAGGAGACAGGGATATGAACCAGATCCAGAAACAAACGATCATCATCGCAGTGCTGGCTCTCGTGTTGGGGGAAATAGACATTGCATGTTCGGCATCGTCGGCCCAGTCCGAATCGGCGTCATCGAAAGAGGGGATGGCATTGGGTACCGAACGGGTCGTCAGCGAGCCGACGGATAATCTGCTTCCCGGCAATCAGCTTGTGCTGGGGCGGATCAATGACATACGGAGCAATCAAATAGAAATCGACATCGGCAATCCACAGCCGTTGTTCGTGCCGCTCAAACCGGCCCAGCAGAAAGGGCAGACGTTCAAGCCGGGGGATGCGATCGTCGTCACCATCAACGACCATAACGCCGTAGTGGATTATCATCATCCCGAGGAGCCCTCCCATCACCAGGTGCTACGCGGGCGATTGAAAACGCCGCTGACCGTGGGACTGGATAAGGCCGTCATTGAAACTCAGCAGGGCGACAAGTCCTTCATCGTTGCCGGACGAGCACGTGGAAAGCTAAGTGCCATGCCGGTGGGGCCGGAGTTACTGTTTATGGCCGACGAAACCGGACAACTCGTCGACGCCCAGCTGGCCAGCAAGCAGGCGGTGCAGGAATCAGCCGAGAACAACAAGGCTCGCATCAAAGCCGCGCACCGTCACATACGGGCTGTCTTCAAAGGGGCGGAGGCTCCGTCGGCTGGCGGAGAGGGCAAGTTGAAGATCGTGCAACAGGGACGCGAGCAAAAGCTTCCTTACCGCCCGCCGCTTGACAAACTGAACCGGTTACAGGCCGGTCAGGAGGTGGTCTTGTTGATGGACGATCAAGGCTACGTATTGGAGATCGCGACGCCGGAGGTCGCGCCGATCCGATGAGACCAACACTATTAATTAATTTATGAGAGGGATTATGCTTTCAACTACAAATAGTACCCAAATGTCATTCGGTGGATGGTTAACGCTGTTGGGATTGTTCACAGTGCTGCAGATTGGTGCCGTGTCCCAAGCAGAGGAACCGAAAGACAAAACCAACGGACTTCCATGCGACATACCAGCCGGGCAAAATGCCGCGCAAGCCGAACAAGATGCAAAGCAAAAAAGTCGCCTGATGACGGGGGAAGTCATGCAGATAGACGCAGAGAATTTTGTCATGAAGGAGAAGGATGGGAAAGAAGTGCGCTTCCAGGTCACTGAGACGACGGAGAAACCTCCCATCCAACAAGGCGACCGCATTTCGGTGTCTGTGGACAGTCAGAATCGTGCCTTGTGGATCCGAGGGAACCGAGCGACGGATCGTCGAGCTGAACACGTCTCGGCTGACTGCAATCCCACGGAAGAGGTGTCTTCAGAAGCGTTAAAACAATCCAGAAAAACTTCAGAGAAAAAGCGCTAACAATGAACCACGCCGACAATCGCGACGTGTCTCCAAGCGGCCGAGACATTAACGATAGCCGACACGGTATGGCGGGGAGGGCAATCCAAACGAAAAAAGGATCAGTTAAGAGACCTATGTTTTGGAAGCTATAGCTCAAATCTTTATAAGGAGCCCTCTCATTTGAACGCAGCGGGAGCGCGTGAATGTCAAAGAGTGGTGTTGATCAAATGGCTATTTTTGTTCGGGCATTACCGATTGCCATATTGAGATGGGGCATCGTCATGGTGAGGATCGTCCTTGTTATCTGGGTGGGAACCGTGGCTTACGCAGACGATCAGATGGTGCGGATGTCGAATACCACAGACATGATCGGCAAACTTGTGAAAGACGGGGAGGGGAACTTTCTAGGTCGGATTCATGACTTGGTGTTCCACTGGCGCAGCGACGGTTATACCGAATATGCCGTACTGTCTCTTGGAGGGTTGTTTGGTGAAGGAGAAGAGCACGTTGCGGTCCCATGGGAGGCGTTGAAGAAAGACACAAGGAAGGATCATTTCGTGCTGAATATGAACAAGGTCGAACTCAACGATTACCCCGAATTGGTCGTGTATCGCTTGTATGATCGCTCGTTCGCTGCCGTTCTCGGAGCAGGTCGATCGACAGCAGCTTCATCTGCCAATGCGACGAAGGACCATATCAAGCCAGCCGCGAAGACTTCTGGGACGAGGTCGTTCAGCCTACAGCATGCCATGGTACAGGAGTTCAAGAGATAAATGTCATAACGGGACAGTGAACACATCAACGGGGAATGTAACGGAACAAACATATGATGCACGCCCTTATAAAGTTGTCGCAATCGGCCGGGCTCCAGATTCCGGAAGGCGTTGCGACCGATCGATCGGCCACGAATTGAATTCCCGAATGCCAGACTCGCTATTGATGACATACAGATAACCTGGAGGTCCGTCATGAAACAGGAGAGATTGTGTCGTATGGTGATCATTGCCGCTATAGCGTTAGCACCGGTTTGCGTCTTCGCTGGGGGTGGTAGTGAGAGGCCCGGTCGCGCAATGTCCGGCCAGAACATCAATCAGGAAAAAGCGTCCCATGAGAAACAATCGACCGATATGACCGGAGGCCGGGAAGGGATCGTCGGAAAATATGACGTCGTGCCTGTGCGTCTCGGGGAGTTGGTCAACGAAAAAGGAGCGGCGCTGGATCAAACCGTTAAAAATCAGAAGGGAGAGACACTCGGTACCATCGAGAAGTTGCTGAAGGATACCAAAACCGGGAAGATCGAGTATGCGGTCCTCTAGTTAGAAGAGACAAAATATCAGTTGCCCCTCCAATGGAGCCAGTTCAAGCAGGAAAGAGGCCATTTGACCTTGAATGCCTCAAAGAACGATTTGTATCCAACAACGGGTTCCCTCTATTCCAAGGATATGTCTCCGGAAGTGTCCCTCTACATGGATGAAATAAATAACGTCCGCAATCAACCGAAACCACAGAGCGGAGGGCCAGGTGCCCCCGGGCTTCCGTTTGAATCGGTGGGCGGTTTTGGGTCGTCAGGTCCCCCGCCAGGTCCGGCTCCAGGCTATGAAGGTGGCAAACCGAGCAGCAAGCGGTAGAGGAGTTTTGCAGAGGCGACGCTCGGCAATGATGTTTCCATGAGATATGTGGCCATCGCAACCGATTTCGATAGCACGTTGGCCGTCAATGGCCGGGTTCAGCGAGAGACACTGGCCGCGCTCAGAATCCTCATCCAATCCGGGCGCAAAATCATTCTGGTAACGGGTCGCTTGTTGGCCGATATTGTGGCGGTCTTTCCCGAAATCGGACTATGTGAGCGAGTCGTCGCAGACAACGGAGCCGTGCTTTACCGTCCCAGCACGCGTGAACATACGGCCTTAGCAACTCCGATACCTCCGACATTCATCGAAGAGCTTCGCCGTCGACAGATCCCGTCGCTTTCGGTCGGGGTCTCTATCGTGAGCACGGTTCGGCCTCATGAGCTGACGCTGCTGGAAGTCATTCGAGATATGGGACTCGAATTGCAAGTGATTTTTAACCGAGACTCGGTCATGGTCCTTCCGGCCGGCATTAACAAGGCCTCTGGTCTGGCCGTCGCCTTACGCGAGATCGGCTTGTCGCCGCGCAATGTGGTAGGGATCGGTGATGCGGAGAACGACCACGCTTTCCTGAATCAGTGTGAACATGCCGTAGCAGTGGCAAATGCCGTACCCATGCTCAAAGCAGCCGCCGATTGGGTTACCACCAATGCAGAAGGACAGGGAGTTGTGCAGCTCATCGGAGAACTTGTCGCGCATGACCTGAGTGTACCTCCGTACAACGTGAACCGTCGCAAGATTCTCGTCGGTGAGCGCGAAAATGGCGAGGAAGTCTCGGTTCCCGCCAATGGACTCAATGTTTTGTTGACCGGCTCGTCCGGGAGCGGCAAATCAACATTGGCCACTGGTATTTTCGAGCGGGTGACTGAACTAGGGTATCAAATGTGTGTCATCGATCCCGAAGGAGACTACGAATGGATTACAGCGGCGGTCATGTTTGGAACTCCACAACGGGGTCCTGCCGTGACAGAAATTCTCACTGCCTTGGATAGCCCGGACACGAATGTGATCGCCAACCTCGTGGGTTTACCATTACAAGATCGCCCCGCCTTTTTTCTGGCTCTCTTGCCCGCACTTCAGGAGCGTCGAGCCACATTCGGTCGCCCTCACTGGATCCTTGTCGACGAAACGCACCATCTGCTACCCCGCGAATGGCATCCAGTACAAGCCGTTATGTCGCAAGACCTGACCGGCATGGTTTATGTCACCGTACATCCCGATCATGTCGCAAAACCTGTACTTGAGACGGTGGATGTGGCGGTGTGCTTGGGAGAGGATCCAGCGGATGCGATCGGCCGATTTTGTCATGCCCTTAATCTACCGGTACCCCTAGGGGAGTTTGGGGCCTTGGATCCTGGGGACGGTGTCTTTTGGGATCGAAAGTCGAACGAGCCACCCTATCGATTGCATATTGCGCCTTGTGAAGCGGACCGTCGGCGCCACCGTCGAAAGTATGCTGAAGGGGAGTTGCCGGCGGACCGGAGCTTTTTTTTTCGCGGTCCGGAAGATCGTTTGAACCTCCGGGCGCACAACCTCTTCCAATTCATGGAGTTGGGAGAGGGCCTCGATGACCAGACCTGGCTGCATCACCGTCAACGTGGTGATTACAGTACATGGATGTCAGAAGGGATTAAGGATCCTACTTTGGCCGACAGGGTTCGACAGATCGAACAGCAGCCATTTATCGACGCCAATCGCAGCCGACAATTGATTCGGTCTGCGATCGAAGACCGGTATACAGTTCCCGCGACAGGGCTGTGAGGGGGAAAGGTCCTGACGTCGAGGCCAACCTCATGGAGAACGCCTGCCTCGACGTAAGATCGCATGAGGCCCTTGCTTCACGGATGTTTATCCGGTCTATTGTGACGACATCGTCTCTCACTAAGTGCCCTTGAGCACCTTCTTTGTCGAGAGGGCGGAAGCTGGTTCAGCCAGTTAAGCCATGAAGGACCACCGCCATGGGTCATGTGTATGCCTGATGCTGGCGGTATTGACGCTCCTCACATATGGCTGTGCCACAACGGTTCCGCCGGGCAGGGCGACTTACAGCTTTGACCGCCGCTGCACCCCGGTCAATTCGGGCCCGAAAGCAATCCTGGTCAGCGACGTCGATCCCGCCCCAATAAAAAACGAAACAAGCATTAATGGCGAAGCAGCAAGATCCTACAGTTCGATCGCGGTATACATCGCGGAGACCATGGACGTACCGCCGCTCCTCAACCGTCTGGCGCGTCTGGAGAATGAGTCGACGCGAAACGATCTGCACATTCGTGAAGCGATGCTGCAACAGTTGGAAGCAAGTATCCAACTCATGCATCAGGACCTAGAAAATCTGCTGCGAGAAGTACTGATCAGACAAGCGATGGAAGGACAACGGATTGAGTAAGTGTTTCTGAATTGTGATTGTGAATCCTGCCACCGTCTTTGCTTCGGCTGAATCGGCCTGGCTTTTCCGAACGGAATTGGGCCGAGCGCCGGTACCCCAGGAGGGCGAGCATGGATGAGAAATGCAATGTGCCCTCGCCAACTCCAAATATTGCTGTGCCCTGGCGGTCCGATGAAGACTGCCACTCACTCCTCTTAAGGTCCCTCTACTCCGATTACTCTCATCCCTTTCGTGCGATCGCAAGCAGCCGACTTAGCTGAGGATGCGAAGCTGCTCCCCTACATGGTTGAGATATCTTTCGTCATCCTCCTAGGGGTCTTGCCAGTAGTGAGGCATCCAATGTTTTGTTACGGTGCGACAGACTGTCACTGCTTTTAACGAAAGGATTGTCTGTATGAAATGTATGAAACGAATGGTCCTATCCGGCGTACTCGGCCTCTTGGCGAGTGCCACCCTGGCGTATGCCCAAACCACGACCGAGCCAGAACTCGGGTCCCCAGAACTCGGCCCCCATGCGCCACCTGAACGGTCGATAGCCGATGACCGCGTGCCACCCAAACGAGTGGTCGTTGAAGAGCGGATTGTGGAACGGAAGCGCATAGGAGAGCTGTATGTGGCCGGCTTCGGGGGGTTCACGTTGGGGCATAGTTTCTCCAATACCGATGGGAGGGGCACCCTCGCAGGCCAAGCCGTCAACAGCTTCGATCTGGCCAATTCGGTGATCTATGGGGTGAAAATCGGATACTTCCATCCAGGACGTTTGAATTGGTTAGGTCTTGAAGTAGAAGGCTTCAATACGACCCCACACTTTGAGCAGCAAAACAACGTTCCTGGCACATATCTGCGGGTGTCCACTCTCGCATTCAATGTCATTGCTCGCAAAAGACTGGGCTGTAGGGCTGAGGATCGTGATTCGTACGATCGTACTCGTCGCACGACCACCTACGATCGAGATGGCCGACCTTACTATGATGAGGATGAAAGAACCCCTGGAGAGGAGAATGCGCGATGTCCCTTGCAGGTCTATGCGGGAGTGGGTCCCGCGATCTTCTTCGCCGAAACCTCCAATCAGTTTGGGCGAAGTGGGGACAACGGAGAAGTCGGAGTCAATGCGCTGGCAGGCCTGAAATATTTCGTGCATCGGAATATCGCGGTGTTCGGCGAATATAAGTTTAACTATGCCGGGTTCGATTTCACGCAGCTTCAGGGCACAACAGCCGGCGTCCAAGGGAACTATAAAGCAAGCCATTTTGTAGGAGGGCTGGCTATCCATTTTTAGACTGAACTGTTCGCGGTACGAGAATGACACATACGAAGGCCCGTCGTGGTTGCACGAGATAAAAGGAAAACACACGATGAACATCCGTGACACGTGCGTCTCTGTGGTGATGGTCGGTGGAATAATCCTGGAGACGGGAGGCGCAGTACAGGCTCAGCTGGGTTAAGGAACTCCTTCAGGAGGGGGGTCGACCATAGGGAACGGGGTAGGAAACCCAAGCGAGCCCAAGGGCTCCATGAATCAAAATCGGACCCACGGTCGAGCTCCCTCGGGACCAGTGGACCAAGGACGCCCGGAGAGTATGATGCAAGGGCAAGGCGATCCTACGGTGAGGGGGAAGGCACCTGATACGAGCGGAGGGAATCCGATGGTTCCTGGGGGTACCAGGCCAGAAACGGGGACCGGATCGGGGAGTATGGGAACCCCTGGTGGGACAGGTTCATCGAGTGGCATGGGCGCGGGTGGGGGGATGGGAGGATCTGGTGGGGCAGGTGGTGGCGGAAAGTAGACACTTCGTCAATGAGGCTTCGTGAGAGAAGCCATCACATATGAGGACACCCAAATATCCTCGTGAATCGCTGACGAAGATTCCCCGATAACGCCTTGTCACTCTTCGAGAGTAAGATTGGGGGATGGGTGATAGCCGAAAGCTGGCGGGAGTGAATGAGCGAATGACCTGATTGAGAAGAAGAAGTGGGGAGCGATAACGGAGCAGATATCACAAAACCTTACCGTCTAGGAGGCAATCATGACTGAGAAGCAATGCGCTCATCCGAAGTGTAAATGTTCTGTTCCAACAGGAAAAGAGTTCTGCTCTGATGAATGCCGCACCGCCGACAAACTGGGAAATGCTTGTCTCTGCAAACATCCTGGCTGCTCTAGGTAATAGGTCCTCAGCCCTTTATAAGGTGAGCACATGCTGATCTCACTCTCTTTAGAGAACGTTACCGTGTGCGAACGTTAATATCAGTGGCGGCGGTTACGCGGTGGGTTCGGATCATTGCCGCGCGGCACCGTGTTGGAATCTCCGAATGATCCGCTTTTACCCCAGACGGTGAACAAGACAGTCCTCGCAAGGATGTTGTGAATGCATGGCGCCAAAAAGGCAGATTGGGCGTGCCGGATTCCGAAGACGAACGCCATCATCGCGATTTGTTCTTCAGCCGAGGCGGACGCTATATCGCGTAGGAATTGCGCGCTGCGACTCCATGCTCGAGACACTGGAAGCCACGCTGCGTCTTCTTCATGAGGAATTGGTGGTGTTGAATCGGGAATCGACGAGCTTCGCAGCCCGACAGAGTCAAGCCCTCGGGGGCTAGTTTTGAAGATTTGAGCAAGCCCTTGAAGCAGAATTAGACCGATGAGCGACGCACTCTCCCCCTTAGGTGCGTGTTATTTATTTTGCCATCTTCGGCTTGGCCACATCGATCACATAATTATCGGAATCGATCAAAAGTGTCAGATGCTCTCCTCGTTTGAAGGCCCTGAGCTCATTCTCAAGGAGCGGTCGCACCTGATATGTCCGCTTCTTGCCAACGGCGGTCTCGATGGTGATGGTGTTATTGGCAAGAGATTCGAACACGACATCGTCGATTCGTGTATGCGCAGACTTCGGTTGGGACATGCGCGTGTATTCGTGTGAGGCCTGCTCCACCGCATCTTCACTTCCGAACGTGACATCGATAATGGCTCCGGTCTCATCAGCAAGAAAAACCGCGTCGATTCCAACGGGCATTGACGCCATCTTGCTCCGAGTGAGCGGTCTTACAAGGAAGCTCTCCGTTTCGTTCTTGCCGGTCCTGATCACGACTTGTTCCTGGCCGATCGGCATGGACTGCTAGATCATCCCCATGATGATCTTATGTTCTCCTTCCAGAGGCCCTAGCGGATGAAAGTCAACAAGGACACCTTGCTCATTGAAAACCATTTCTACTTTCTCGCCTACGGCAACCTTCATTCCCTTTTCCTTTGCTTGATTGAGAGGAAGAAAGCGGGGTTGAAGAGAATCCTGGTACGCCACCTCGATTTGATTACTCCTGATTTCCGTGACCGTTCCCATCACGACCATCGATCCATTTAAGAGAACTTGTTCATGTTGCACTCCACCTGTGGGGAGGGTTTTACTCGAAGCGTCCGTTGGGTGATCGGCCTTTGTTTCAGATTGTAGAGACGCCCTGGCACCATCAAATGTTCCAGGATCATGCGTCAACTCTGCGCAAGCGGTCATCGCCGCTAGAGACAGCAACATTTGGAACGTCGTGACTGCATTTGATCCGTTCATCCCCGGCCACCTCCTCATTTATAACTGTTCTTGCGCCATCAGTAACGTCCACGATCACATTGACGTAACCTTTCTGCATGTGGGAGCTTGCGCGCCGGTCCAATCGTTCCGCTACTAGCAAAATCCCTATGCGACAACTTGTCTGATTAGATCGAAGAATTGCATTGTCCCCGGGACGTGTCGTTGCTCTACAGGTCAGCTCTAAATGGGGTGCTTGCAGATGGACGCCGGGATAGCTCCAACGCGGCTAGGAGATTTGCCAGTGGTGTCTGATGTGAGAACTTTGATGTATTGAATCGATGATCAAGCCAGGAGGGTTGTGTCGCAATTTCTCCAGCAGTCCTTGGCGGCATCAAGGAACTGACGGGTAGCTCAGTATATCGTCATGGTCGGACTGTTCGGTCATCAGCACCTCGATCACCCGGGCATGGACATCGTGAACCTTCAGCATCGAGTCTTCGCGAGCACCTGTGTGGTGATGGCCGTCAGCCTGCTTCAGGAGGCGCGAGGTCGATGGCTTATCAACAACAAACGACTCACGTTCTCTGTACTGGTCATTCTCTTAGCTCTGCAGCTTGCCTGGTACACCGAATGACAGGCGCGTAACACGCGGCAAGAGCACTGCGGCCGTAAGGGGTGCCGGTAGGCTTCTGCGCAGAAATGGATCAGGCAGGAATCGGCGATCTTTCTGGGAAAACTTGTCGAAGCGAAGATCCCGGGTCAGCTAGAGGTTTTGCTAGTTGCATGGATGGTTCACCATTGTTTGATTGAAAGAAAGGGGGTGGCAATCTTTGGGTTAATACAGATCGTCACTGTCGGTTCAACAGAAATGCCATAATCCCATCTCTCTCGCGGCCCAGGTAATGTAGAGACGGGTGATGTGTTACAGGACTTTCTGCTCTTTCGATATGTTAAGGCGCATTTGTCAAAGGAGGATGCTATATGCTTACTCTACGCCACCTTATATTAATCGGTGCCGTCGGCATCAGCGCGATAGGGTCCTTCCTACTGCAGGAAAAAGACCGCTTTATAGCACATATGCAGGTCGGTCCGACCCTCGTGAACGATGCGACAGTCAGGGAGGGCGTCAAAGTCACGGTACAGGTACAAATCACCCCTGAATACAACCCCGATGAAAGTTACATTAATATGGAGGAATTTATCCAAGGTGACCATACCGTTCCACCTGGGATAGAAACGCAGGTGGCGGGTATGCACCATGGTGAGGTTAAGACCTTTCCACTCTCGGCTGAAGAGGGGTTCGGTCCACGCGATGAGACAAAACTTTAACTTATCCCCACGATCGAGTTGCCACCAGAAGTTCAGGAAGGCGACACCATAGCTGATGATACAGGCAGGTCTGCCAAAATTCTATTAATCCTACCGGAGCTAACTTTGATTGATTTCAACCATCCCCTGGCGGGGCAGCCGCTCCTGATCACACTGCAAGTCATGATGATTGAAAAGTTAGATGGAGGAGAGAATCCCCAAATTGACGAAGACACTCCTTCCCATCAGCTCATAGTATCTAGTATCCGCACAGGATAATCCCGTGAACCGCTTGAGTTCCTGATTGCTAGGGTTGACTTACCAAGGAACAGACTTCTTCGTGCAACGGACGTCCTAGATGGCAAAACTGGGGGTACTGCTAGGACAAATCCCTCTGCTTTCTGATTATTGTTTGGTCATGATTGACCAGAATGAGACCTGTGCGGTGGGTGTCGAGAATAGTACAGTGCTTGAATCAGCCGGCAAGGGTCGAGCTGAAGTCGAGAGTTCTAAATCGGGAAACACACAATTACTTGCCTGCTTTAATTCTTGGCATACTGGGTGGATTGTCACCGCACTTCCCACGGATTTGCTACCAGGGTGCGGCCTACCGGCATTTTTTCATAGCGTCGCCTGGGAAGACTTGAATAAGAATCTGATGCTAACTCTGATTCCAGAGATGACGGATCCGAAGACATTGCCGCTCCGGGTGCTGATCACAGGAGTCACCGGTATTCACTTTTGTCCGTCGACTTTGCACCCCCCGGAACGCCTGATATGCCTCGAAACGGAGACGGGGGAGACTTTGATCATCCGTCTGCAACTCCACCTGGGCCGGAGAAGTACCTACCAACAGTTCCATGAGCCGCGCATCAAACAGGCTTTACCTCCTGACCTTTAAGAAGCTTTCCGAGCCACAATGATCCTACAATTTCGCTCATCGGGACGCTAGGGATTACGGTCGGTGAATGTATCGATCGGCCGAGCAATGCACCGTTTTCAAGGCAAGGTCTGCAGAGGTCTGATCGCACTGGGACAGTTTATTTGGTTGGGCAAAAGAGCGTATGAACGTGCGGCCGCACATTGCGTGTGTCCGGAATCACGCATCATTTCTAATCCCGGAGGTCGCACACATCGGCTTGCTAACGCCTAGCGCTTTCTCTTCGGCGGTTGTTTCTGAGATGTCAGCTGCGCCTTCTTTTTTTCAACTTTTGCTGACAGGGCTTCCCAATCCAAATCCAGAACGAGGGATTCAGGAAATAGATGCTCCTCTTCTTCCCTGATATGGTGTTTTACGTTTTCCACTAGGACGGTGAATTTCGCGTCTCTACGCCCCGTATTCCCGCGAGTCCCCTTCAATTCGTCAATAAGGATGTGGACCACGTGGTGTTCCTCAAGAGCCTCATTGATGAGGTCGTCTTCTTCGAGGTGGGCTCGAAAAGCGGGATAAATGATTTTCTCTTCCAGCTCGGCATGCACTTCCAATTCGTTGATCGCCGTTTTGATGATCTCGGCGCGCTCCTCTGCATCTTCCGTCTGTTCAAACCGGTTAAAAAGGTCTTTGACCTTCTGATGGTCCTCCTTCAACACATTAAGAAGATCGGTCGAAGGCTCTACCGTCATCGTTGCCTGTTTGCTCATGAGTTCCTCCTTCTTGAAGTGCGGCAGTTCACCGACTCGGAGTTGCGTCAGGAGGTTGTCGGCTTGAGCCGCTGCCTCGCGCGGGCACACCCTGGACAAATCGATTACACCCACCATTACCCGTAATACTGAGCCGGTAAGATTGCAAATTTTGGTCGATGCAAAATCCTAACGTTTCTTCATCAATGCTGGCGTGTGGCTCCACTTGCCACCACTTACACTCCATGCAGATTCCCCAGTCGCCGTTGTCGGATGAGTGCATCATAGCATATCCCCCGTTTGATCAAGTGAATGTGAGCGGCTGGATGGGCGAGCTCACGATTGCTCAGCCCACCCCGTCGCCCCTGAAATCGCCTAATTCATCGATTGCGGTGAGTGGCCCTGGATCTGTAGGTTGTTGTTCAACCCTCTGATCCCATCTGCCTCTTTCGCCAGACGTGCTGCCTGTTCCCTTTCCTGTGCCGATTGGACGACTCCGTTCAACGTGACGATCCCGCGTTCCGTATCGACGTCGATCCGTGAGAAGTTGGATACTTTATCGGCTGTCAGTTTCGCCTGGACGGAAGCCGTAATCCCCGCATCGCTCACCGTTCGTCCTGCTGTCTTGCCGGTCATCGATTGACATCCGACTGCACCCAGCAATACCAAACCCATACTCCATGTCATTAAATTCTTCATAATAAGTCTCCTCTGATTATTAAGATTAGGTAATTGTTAGAAGCCCCTTCGCTATCGAATTTCGTCAAACATAGTATGTAGCCGGTCCCGTTAGACTCTTTGTTTACTGAAGGCTGCACCTCCTTTCTGTACATGTGCATGTGCTGTACGAGTCTGTAGCGAGCTGGCTAGACATCGCCTTATGAGCCAGTTTCCATTTATCATTAGCATGAGCCGATTGATTCCTGACTAGTCTCCCACCTAGTTTTGGAGTCAGGCCTCCCTAGAAATATCGAACAACGCTGATTCCACCAAGCCGATGACCTTGACTCGAGAGATCCTGTCGCACTTCAGGCCGAGTTCTCAGGCCAAGCTTGGCCCTGTGGGCGGTAAGCCGCGAGAATAACCTGGAACGTTACATCAAAAGAATCTAGGGAACTCATGCCCGCTGTCGAGGGGTTTTTCTAGCTTCTCCTTTGACCTGGTTAGAGTAGGAAGAGGAGGAGTGGGCATGAGATGAATCATTGGTTGACTAAATCTGACGCTGCTGGCTGAGCTGGGTGCTCGATATCCTGAGGAATCGATTCCACCAAGCACGACACTCTGGGAGGACGGGATCAGTGGTGAGCTGGCCAGACACAGAGGTTTGGGCTCTACTGGGCTTGATCGGTGGGGCAATGGTCTTAGGGGGAGTGGTTGGGCTCGATCGGGAACTGGCCAACAGATCGGCCGGCTTACGAACGCACATGCTGGTGGCAGGAGCTGCCGCAGTTTTTGCGACTTTGGGCGAGATTCTCCTCCGAGGCTACGACCGTGGCATCGAGCCCGATATTCTTCGTTCTGATCCGCTTCGGATCATTGGGGCCGTGATTACGGAGTCAGTTTCCTCGGGGCAGGCACAATCATCAAAAAGACCAGTGGCGATCAAAGTAATGGAGTGGAGGGCTTGACGACAGCTGCTTCTCTCTTGATGTCGGCGGCGATCGGTATGACCATCGCTTTGAGACAATTTTGGTTGGCCATCGGCGTGGCGGGGATCACCCTCGTGACACTGCGACTATTGCGATGGTTTGAAGAGTGGGCAGGCTGGCGAGGCTAGCCGCCC
This sequence comes from Nitrospira sp., assembly GCA_041743145.1. Lineage (GTDB taxonomy): Bacteria > Nitrospirota > Nitrospiria > Nitrospirales > Nitrospiraceae > Nitrospira_D. The sequence goes on from JBGTNJ010000023.1 coordinate 43,270, forward strand.
GATGAAATTGCGTCTCTTGGACAATCGACGTACCCAGATCAGGAAAAAGGAGGGCTTATGCCGCGAGGAGACAAATCAAAGTACACGGGAAAACAAAAACGGAAGGCCGCCAAGATCGAGGAGGGCTATCGCCGCAGGGGAGTCTCCGAAGACGAGGCCGAGCGCCGCGCATGGGCCACGGTGAACAAAATGGACAAGGGCGGGAAGAAGCCGGGTGGCTCCGGGCGAGGGAAAGCTGTTGACAAGAGTCCGGCCTGTGAGGGTGGTCGGAAAGGAGGGAGAGCCAAGGCGGCGGGGCGCAAACGCCGAACGACGAAGCGATGACGGTCAGCAAGCCAAGAGCGCTTTTATCCTCTACAATGGAAAACCTACTGGTATGCCTTCTCCAACCTTGACCCATATCTGACCCGACGAGCACTCACTCACTTCGATGCCTTTGGTTTAGCTGCTCTTGACATTCGAAACGTCAGAGGAAGAGACTGGACGACAGACGATCTAAAAGGGCAACGGCAAACAGATCTGCGCCTTATAGCGAGGGAGTTTCTGATGAAACCACGAATATTGATCGCGGATGACCATCTTTTGGTGGCGGAGGGCATTCACAAGCTCCTTGAATCCGAAGTGGATGTTGTGGGTATTCATTCGGATGGTCGGTCTCTGGTCAGGGCCGTCGCGGATACCCACCCCGATTTGATCATTATCGACATCTCGTTACCCTTGCTGAACGGCTTGGATGCGGCTAGACAAATTAAACAGTTGGACGCTAAGGCAAAAATCCTTATGTTAACGATGCATGCCGACCAGGTTTATGTCGTGGAGGCCTTTCGCGTCGGTGTGGCAGGATATGTGCTTAAGCAATCGCTCTCCAATGAACTTCAGCACGCGGTCAGAGAGGTATTGAAAGGTAACACGTATATTTCTCCGAGCGTCGCCCAAGGCGTTGTGGAATACCTAAACCGGCCGGCACAGGTGAAGGAAGGGGAAGCTGATGGAAAGGTGTTCGACCATACATTGAGCCCACGACAGCGTGAGGTTCTGCAGTTGGTAGCCGAGGGGCGCTCCACAAAAGAAATCGCCGCCATCCTGAATGTCTCGACGAAGACCGTCGAGTTCCATCGCACTCGCATCATGAAGGAACTTGGTCTGAAGACCCGCCCGGAGTTGACAAAATACGCAATCGCCAACGGCATCATCACCCTCCAAGCCGTTGCCCCCTCTGAATCTTAAGGGTTGCGCCATCGGTCCCAGGGTCGCCCGCCTAAATAGAAAACGTCGCTCCTGCAGCTGTTGTTCTGTCTCTATGTTTTGGGTTTTGAGGTCGTCAGCGATGTCAGGCCGTGGGTGAGAGCAAACTTCGTGAGGTCGCTGGGTGAACGCAGCCCTATCTTCCTAAAGATACTGGTTTTGTGAAATAGGACGGTCTTGGGAGAAATCTTCAGCGTTCCTGCAATCACTTTTGTGGAATCGCCCCGCGAGAGAAGCTGCAGGATTTGGCGTTGCCGTTCAGTCAGATCAACGGTGAAGCCGCCTGGTTTGGTCCAAGGATATTCCACCGACTCCCGAACTTCCCCCATAATACCCGGGGATAGGTACTGTTCATTGCGGAGTACGGCCCGCATGGCTTTGATCAGATCTGACGTGATTGATTGTTTCAACACATACCCCTTGGCCCCGGCACGAAATGCCTCACTGACGTGTGTAGGCTCATCAAGCATGGTTACGAAAATGACTCGGCAGTGAGGTACGATTTCTTTAAGACGCCTAGCAGTGCTGAAGCCATTGTCAGGAGGCATCACAGCGTCGAGTAGAACGATGTCAGGGCGCAACGATTCCGCTTGTTGCACCAACTTGTCACCATCACCCACTGTTCCAAGGATTTCAAAGTCGGACTCGAGTAGCTGTTGTAGCCCGTCAGCCACAAGCGGATGATCGTCGGCGATGAGAACTGTAGGCTTGAGCAGCGACATAGGCCTTTCGCACAACTGGTTGAAGTGGTTGAAGACGCCTTTTTCGCTTTCACAGAAAGAAATGCGAATAGGGCGCGACCAAACTAACTAGCTCCATTTCATCCTACCTACCATAGTAGGTCTTCAGTAGGTCTTCCACTATAAAACATTCGATCGGCTGACTGATCCTGGTAATACCCCTAGGAGGATGAATAAACTCAGCACAAATCATAGCGAGTCTCTCCTATATTCTGATGCGTATAGCGATGGACTTACTATCTATTCACCAAAGTTTGACTAGGGATATGACCAGTATAGCCATGGTTCAAACTCCGATACCGTGCATGGGACTGCACATCAGAATTATCGCGCACGCATGAGACGTGAATAGAAAGGAGACACCATGGCTGGCAAGAAATGCGAACACCCGACCTGCAAGTGCCAAGATAAGTGCCGTGGCGAAGTACTGCTCAGAAGCCTGCAAAAATTCAGCATCACGGGGAAAACCTTCTGGCTGTGAGCACACGACGTGCCACACGGCCTGGTAACCCCCGTTTCAGTGAAGTGCGCGTGAATGGACGATGGGGTGGAAGGGAAGTCCCTCGACGCCACGTTGTCTTACTGGATATCAAAGAATGTGTCTCGATAGCTGCGTGGATTCGGAGCTGAGTTCATCGTAGGGTGGCATTGTGTGTGAGCCCAGAAGGCGAAGAAGGCTAAACGTTTCGGATAGCGTGCGGTTGTTTTTCTGCCTGTTGTTGTTGCTCTTCTCTGATGGCTGCGCACTGATCAGCGATCTCACCCGGCAACGGCCCAGTGAGACTAACGAACGACGATGTAGCGCTCCTCCCGAGCAGGTTGAAGTTCGAAAAATTCCCCTGGCTGTATTCGAACACCGGAGTGCTGACAGGTTAGTCAGGGAATCCATCGGGCGTATGCCAACATCGTTCTCGTGGCGTGCGATTCAGACGGCTCAGGTCATTGATGTTTTTTCTCTTCTCAATCAGTTTGAAATTCTGGAGGAGCGATCAATCAATTCAGCTTCAGACGCGCTCCGCCTGCAAGCGGTGCACCAGGAGATCCTAAGTCGCGTGACGCTCGCGATGCTGGAAGTGTCAAGTGCCGTGGCTAAGACCACCTGTGAAATCGAGCGATCCTCGCAGGTCGTAGATCGTCTCCGAGTGGCTGAGAATGCTCAGATCAGACGGCAAACGCTCCTTGCGATTATCGTTGGTGCAGCAACAGCGGTTGCGTCGGGAGGCCTCGCGATCGCAGATATTAGTGGAGTAGGCGAAGGCGTTATGTCCATCATAGGTGGGACCGTAGCCGGAGCTCTCGGTGTGACTGCGCTGTATCACGAGACCGGGGAGTCATTCCGACATACCGATAACATCTTGCGGGAAATCTGGGAAGACACGGAAGATCCGGTGTACCTGCCGCCGTCCATTTGGCGCTTTCTGCGGAGACCGATGCGCGAAGGTGAAAGCCCGCGAACGTACCGAGACGAAATTATTGCCGGGTGGAGACAGGAGGGACGACTCGGAGACGAAGGATCTGAGCTAGAAGCGACTCGCGCGCAATTGTTCTTTGGTGATGGAGGGCTGTACACAACCAATGATCTGCAGCGGCGGACGCAGATGCTGGATTCTCTTCGGGCTACAGTTCTGCTGTTGAACCAAGATCTGGAACAGCTTGTCAAAGAGCTGATAATTCAATCGTCTTTAAGTAAACCTTTGCTAAAAACCGGTGAGGGGCTGATCATGGTGCGGCCTGTCTGAGCGTATGGTGGGGGGCTCAGGAAGTCATGACGAAATTTAATTTTGGAGAACTACACGGTTATGATTGATATGGTTACCGTCTCTCCACGGCCTCGTTCCGGTATCATTGGGGAATCTACGAATGATGAAGCCTACGGTGTACTGAGTGGAGAAGACCGCCTCGTGCGAGACATTATGACGCGGGAGGTAGTCATCGCGCAGTCCAGTATGCCGGTAGAAGCCGCGGGCGACACTATCAGAAATCAGAAGATGTCCATTCTGGTTGTCTACGAGGGTGGAGAACCTGTCCAAGCGCTGACAGAACTGGATCTAACTAGTGGCACAACTGCTCGAGAAAGTCCCTCCAGTTCAGGCACGCTTCAGGAGATTATCAAAAACCGGGTTTACGTTCGATGTCGCGAGGATGCCATTCTGGCCGACGTAATGCATGCGATGATCAAGCACCGTGCCAGCCATGTCCCGGTGCTGAGTGGAACAGGCGATTTAGTTGGAGCGCTTTCACTGGTCGATGCAGTAGGAGCCCTATCACCACCTGCCGCAGACATCTGGCGGGCAAAAATGCGCGGCTGGGCTGTGACACCACCCCCTAAGTGATGAGCCGGCCTTGTGCTCTCTATCGCGCGTGAAGCTGAGATACATCACGGTGTTCGGTAAGCTGCGACGAGTTGCCGGCGTTCGGACCACCACTCACGGTTGGTCTGGACGATGAGTACGTGCAGGCCAAGCAGCAGGAGACCGGCGGTCAGAAATTTTGAGCGGGCAGGCGTCTCGCGTAGTGTAGCGATGGGGGATTGTTTTCCTTATGTTTGTCCTGATGAATGGATCACCCTGAGGTGTCAGACGAGGGAGACCAAGGCACTCAGGGCACAGACAGTGTTACCTGTCATTCTGGACCCGAATATAGGCACGGTCATCTAGATGGTGTCGAAGGTAGAATGCAATGCAATTCCCAATCTTCTCTCTTGGTTCTGTCTAAGTCCTGAATTGGGTGCGCACGGGAGAACAATTCACGCGCTTTACTAAGGAGTAACACATGCGGATCCTTGTGGCAGTGGACGAATCCGAAAATGCGTGGCATGCCGTACGATATGTGGGGTCGCTGCTGCAGCAAACACCAGATGTCATCGTCACGCTCTTGCATGTCCTCAAACCCATACCACGCGGTTTATTGGAGCATGGCGGATCTGAAAATCCAGACATGGAAGCAGTGCTGAGCGCGCGTTTGAAGGAAGACCAGGAGGCATGGGTCAAGCAGGAAAGAGAGGCACAATGCCCAATTCTCGAACGAGCCTGCGACATATTGGTACGTGCCGGCTTTGAAAAGCGCCGAGTTGCCCTGAAGTTTGGACATGAGGACGACATTGCGAATACCATTCTTGAAGAAGCGAGAAAGGGACATCACGACACGATCGTCGTGGGCCGTACGGGCACGTCTGGAATCACGCGAATCTTCGGCGGGGACATCACCGATCATCTGCTACGTGACGCGCAAGGCTTGGCAATCTGGATTATTACAAAACCCTAAGACGTCTGGCTAGTGTTGCAGTTCATACTGCACCGTGTGCAACAAGTGTCGAGATCCACGGGTTTCGGAAAGATCACCCTTGGGAAACCATCCGCTGTTTGCACAACAGAAGTGAACCCGTCAGATCCTTCAAGAGCTTCCCCCAAAATGCCACCGTCAGCGGCTTTTGGACTCCAGTCACGGGCACCGCTAATTGACTCTTGTAAGAGTCGCACAGAGGGCTCGCCGTTTTGTCGCACATTGCATCCGCTGCGATACGCGCACGGTGAGTCCCACCGCTCGACCGGTCAATCTGACTGTCAGCGCAGGGGTCTCCTTCCGTGAAGACCCTAGCTTGACCGTAGGAACCTAATACTGTAACCATTGGCTACCATGCTCACCCGTGCCGACATCACCAAGGACATCTACCTTCGTTTGAGAACGCCTCGTCTCGGCAAGCCTGCTGGCCTGATCGGGATGGTGTATGCCCTCGGCACAGACCAAGCAGGTGATTGGTACTTCCAGCTCCGCTACCTGAACTCACCAACAGGAACCAGGACTAAGGGGAGTTCACAGTGGAGCCTGAATCTGCATGAGAATGACTTGGAACACTTTGACCGGATCGACACCTGGGACCAGGTGCAAAAGTTACTGAGGGGGTTTGGACCACCAAGGAAACCTAAGACGGAGGAAATGAAGCTTCCAGCGTACTTGAGGGGGAAAACACACCCGCACCAGCTTCGATTGTTTGAAGACTTCTAAAGTGCAAACGCATAGGTTTGATACGACAGACGGGGCAAGAGTGCACACATATCGACCGGCAAGTCTCGGCCAAGAGCGGAAGTTCAGGGGCAAGATCGCACCGCCATAAAGCGGTCCTCAGCTCTGTAGCATTAACGACCCCGCGCGACAGCCGACTTGTTGGGCTTCGCTTCTTTCTATTAGGTGAGGTAAGATGGGGGGCAGTATGCGATATCTTTGTGTGACATAGCTGGTTTTGGACGCCTCTGCATGTCCCCGATTGATAGCCGTCCAACTTGCTCGCCGATTCCCTTCCAGCAGCGAAATAGTTGCTGACCCTCATTTCATTCGTAACAGCTTCCGTTCCATTGCTCCTGGGACGACAGCTTGCCGATACGGTTGCAGAGCAGCTATGCTGAATCACTGGCATGACACGATCCGGCGTCATATTTTATCCTTTCCATCTGTGCCACGAGCGCACCTTACAGTGGCTGCTGGAGCGGTATCAGCAGGT
>JBGTNJ010000024.1:0-174776 GCA_041743145.1 Nitrospira sp.
TCGCGATATGAACCACTTGCCGCCGCAAGAGGAGCCGATCGCCTATCGATTCCCCTATCCGCCGAAGAAGCGATTCAGCTTTCTCACCGATCGAGTGGATCAACTGCGCTCCAAGGTGCAACCGAGACCACGAATCAATAAGTGCTGACAGAGCCGCAGGTCTGCACGGGGCTGATTGCCTCTCTTGAATCACCTAGGTGCGTCCATCCAAGAACAAGATCGAGACTGATATAATGACCTCCACAGGGAGGATTCAGCCATGCTCATGTATCGGCTTGGTCTCTGCCTTGTGTTAATATCGCTGATCCTGGTTCACGGACCGGTACGGGCCGAATGGCTGATGATTGATAATCGGTATCAGTCGCCTGGATTGCAAACAGTGTATGTGGATCCCGGCAGCATCCGCAGAGAAGGCAACTTGGTGACCATATCGGCATTGATTGACTGGACATGGATGCAAGGTAACAGGTCTCCTACACGATTTTATTCAACCAAGCTGACCAAACAGATCGATTGTGCTGAGATGCGAGTTCGGACTCTGGCGGCCACGGACTACTACGGCCACATGGGGACAGGCGAGGTGATCGGTGGCGGCGGACATACGAGCGAAAGCCATTGGGTTCCCATTGAGCCTGGCACGCTCAATCACGGATTTTGGGAGGCCGCGTGCGGGAAAGGATAGCAGCGTTTTCACACTCAGCTAGCAGTCGGCCTCAGATAGCCTAACCTTGCTCATGGCGAGCACATCTTATTCTCTCGAATCCACCATGTCGTACTTTGGCAGGCCAAGTGATCACCGTATCCGTCTGCCCACAGAATGAAACTCTCCTCCGCCCACTGTGATGTCCCCACTTTGCGAGAACTTATTTGAAAATTAAAGCGCCCTGTGCTCTCGCCTCTCACCAGAGCATTACTCAAAACATTGAGGACGAAATTTCTAGGGATTCCGCGGTATGCCCAAAGGGACATCTATTAACCACCGAGGAACTCTAGGGCTAAAATAATTTTGAGGTGGGTTCTACTTCGACCCAAACTGCGACGCGAGCTCATCAGGTCTGAAAACACCTCGTTCGGTGATGATACCGGAGATGAGTTCGGCTGGTGTGACATCAAAGGCAGGATTGTAGACCCCTACATCTTTCGGTGCGATTGGATGGCTGCCATGGATGGTGGTCACTTCTGATGAATTTCGCTGTTCAATCGGAATCTCCTCTCCAGATTTTGTGTTAAGATCGATAGTGGAATAAGGAGCTGCGACATAGAAGGGAATGTTGTGCGCCTTGGCCAACACCGCCACCGAATAGGTGCCGATCTTGTTGGCCACATCCCCGTTCGCAGCGATTCGATCAGCGCCGACGATACAAAGGTGAATTTTCCCCTGCCTCATGAGCGCACCGGCCATGTTATCTGTGATCAGCGTGACTGGAATCTGATCCTGCATGAGCTCCCAAGCCGTGAGGCGAGCACCTTGAAGTACTGGACGAGTTTCATCAGCAATCACCTTGATTTTCTTGCCTTGCTCATATGCCGCTCGAATCACTCCAAGGGCCGTTCCATAACCGGCCGTGGCCAGCGACCCTGCGTTGCAGTGAGTCAGCACAGTCTGTCCGTCCTGGATCAGCTCAGCTCCATGGCGCCCCATGGTCTTGCAAAGCGCGATATCTTCTTCAAGTATCGCTTGAGATTCTGCAACTAGCGCCTGTTTTATGAATGAAATGGGCCGATCTTTCAGTGATTCCAATTTCTGTCTCATCCGTTCGATTGCCCAGAAGAGATTAACGGCAGTTGGTCTAGTCGCAGACAGCTCATCACAGATCTTGAGCACTGCCTGAGCAAACAGGGAATACTCCGTTGCACTGACCGCTTGTGCCCCTAATGCGACACCTACCGCTGCGGTCACTCCGATTGCCGGAGCTCCTCGAACCTTCAACGTGCGGATTGCATCTGCAACGGTCTGGTAGTCACGGCAATCAAGGAATTCAACCGATCCTGGAAGTTTGCTTTGGTCGACTAGACGGACAACACCATTTTTCCACTCAACAGTGGGAACCATGGAAAGATCTTCTAGCGGGAATCGAGCAGGAGTGCAAGCCTTTATTGGCGGCGACCGCTGATTTCCAATACGGTAAGCATCGCGGCAATTAACCCGGCCTGAATGAGCAGAAGTACGGCTTCCATGGTACTGGCGTGGCGGAGTGCCAGTGCGGACAGCCCAAGGCAAATCGTGAAGAGAAAAATCATGGCGACGCTCGCCTGACGCGATCCAAGCGCGCGTTCCAATCGGTGGTGTAGGTGGTCCTTACCGACATAGTCCAGCCACCCCTTCACGGACCTGACTTTCCCGGTGGCGATACGCTCCACGGTGATATGAATCATGTCATAGATGAGCACGCCGAAGATCAGTAAGGGATTGCTGAATGACACGATCGGGCTGGAATCCGCCCAATTGCCTTTAATAGCCAGGCACGCCAGCGTGAATCCAATGAATGTCGAGCCGCCATCACCTAAAAAAATGACGGCAGGTTTTTTCCCTCGAAAATTGTACGGCAGAAAGCCTAGACCGGCGCCGATCATGGCAATTGCGAGCCAGCCTAGTTCTGCCTGATTGGTTTCAAATGCGACCACGCCCAGGAAACCGGCCAACAGAACTGCCAGACCGGTGGCCAATCCATCCATTCCATCAAAGAAATTGAACGCATTCGTAATACCAACGATCCAGAAGAGTGTTAACAGCATGTTGGCCGCTTCGCCGAGCGGTCCCGGTGGAAAGAGCGTGAGGACCTTGCCTGAGGCAATGACGATCGCAGCGGCCAATAATTGTCCGATTAGTTTTCCAGAGGCTGGTAATTCTCGAATGTCGTCGAGCACTCCGATGAGTAGGAGGAGAGAGCCGGCGACCAGAATGGCAATGATCCAGTCGGGGACGATCGAGTTGAGCAAGAGCGAACCAACAAAGCCTGCGTACAACGCAAGACCGCCAATCCGTGGAGTCGGGAGGACATGGATCTTGCGATCAGCTGGGATATCGACAAGGTTCCAGCGATGTCCGATCCTGACCATCAAAGGCGTTAATGCTCCTGTGCCAAGAAACGCAAAGAGGAAGACATGCAGCCATCGTAGACCTTCGAGCTGAAAGATTTCCTGAACCGGTGGGATCGCCAACGCAACTGCCCCAAGTGCCGCACCGGACACCACCGGAGCAATCCAGCGCCATGTGGTCGCTGAGAAGGGAATCGTCAGTTCCGGTTCAATGGCCTTCATGACCACTCCGAGCGCAGCGCCATGAGAATCTGAGCCGCGTCTTCATCTGTAAGCGCCGGAAACAGTGGAATGGAGAGAGCAGTCTGTTCTGCTTCCTCGGAGAAAGGGAAGCCATCTAGCTCAAGATAGCGATGGAGTGAACGGAATACGGGCTTCCGGCACTGGATCCCCCGCGCCTCAAAGCGCCCGATGACGTCGTGAAGCCCGTCCGCTTTGGAACCAAGATCTGTGAGGCGTACAACAAATCGATAGTAGGTGTGCGTGTGGTCTGGTGGGACCAGCGGCTGTACCAGGCCGGTACCGCTCAGTGCTGTTCGGTATTCCTCCGCGAGCAACCTCCGACGTTCAATGAAAGATCCGAGACGTTCCAACTGCGCCAAACCGATTGCAGCTTGGAGGTCGGTCATTTTCAAGTTTGTCGATCCGGGATGAAGAGATGGGCTTTCGTCGTATTCCCTAAGTCTGCGAGCCCGCTCCAGTAGACTTTCGTCGCGAGACAAGACCATACCTCCTTCACCAGCGCAGAGCAGCTTGGTGGCATAAAATGAACAGACCGTCATCATGCCGACGGATCCCACGGGCCTTCCCTGTTCCGTTGCGCCCAACGTTTGGGCGCAGTCTTCAATGATGGGAACGCCCAATGCTTCAAGTTCGGTGAGATCGGCGGAAAGACCAAACAGATGTGGCACGATGATGGCCTTAGTCTTTGGCGTCATGACCTGATGCGCTGCCGATGGATCGATATTGAAGGTGTCGAGATCGATGTCGACTAACCGAGGTATGGCCCCGACACGTTGAATTGCCAACAAAGGCGCGGCGCACACATAGCTGGGCAGAAGCACATCATCGCCGGATCCGATTCCCAACGCCCGAAGGGCTACCTCCAGCGCGGCCGTTCCGGAAGTGACAGCCACTCCACCAGATAGGCCGAAATAGGCTGCCATGCCTCGCTCAAACTGCTCCACGACTCCTCCCTGAGCGATCTGACATGATTGCAGTACCTCCGTTGCCGCACGAATGTCAGCTATTTCGATAGAGGGTCGTGAATGTGGAATCATCGTCACTCTGGCGATCATATTCCAATGTTGATAAACAGTCGGAGAGGGAGGAAGCCCTCCGCCGTTCTCACGCGGCCCTGAATTCCACGAAAATGCGCCGAGGACTTCACCAGATCAGCAATGCTGAGTCCCTCGATATTGGTCTTTCTGATCTGGGAAGCGTGGGCTTCCAACGACTGAATCTTTCGATCCAAAGCTTGTTGAATATCCACGAACACCGTAGGCGCAAAATTTTGGGTCGTCGGGCCTTCGTAAAACAGCACATTTTTGGTGTATCGCGTAGCGGTAATCGTGCTCATGGCCAGATGCCGATGATCTTGATGGGTATCATCATGATAATGAACAAAGATGAAATGCGGCTCAATTTTTCGAACAATTTCCTCAACTGTCTGAATCAAATCGCGTCCGAGTGGAACCTCGGTATCTTGATATCCGCCCCAAAATACTTCCTCAGCCCGGAGCAATTTGGCTGACTGTTCTTGCTCCTGCTTTCGAACCACTGTATTACCACCCGCGCCACCTTGGGTCATCACCATCAGGAAAATGCGATGGCCATTCTCTGCATATTTAATCAACGTCCCTCCACATCCAACTTCGATGTCGTCAGGATGGGCTCCCAGAGCAAGAATGCGCATCGGTTCCTTGGTGTTGATGGCCATCATGCATGATCCTCCTAAACAGTTATCACACAAGTCTTGATTGTTCGCGCATGGCGCAGAGTCGCAAGCGCGTCGGGCCCTTGCATAAATAAGAGATCAAGTGCAGAGAGATTCGGCTCGAATGGTTCATATATCTGACGATACATCGGGTGCAGGAACGTCTGTAGTTTCAGTCGTATGCCGGTGGCCTCAAAACGTGGTTTGTCCATGTAGTGCTCTGCCCCAGCTCCTGCCAGATACTCTGTGGCGCCAACCGTCCGGCAGAGATCGATCAACCTATCGGTTGGTTCTTCGCGAGCGATATATTCCGACGCACAACGAACAGGTGTGTCGATCCCATATGTCTTAAGCAGCCATTGCACGGTGGCCTTGTTGAAATCGCAAAGTTTGACCCACGATGTTGAGTAGAGCTCGCGTAATTGCGGCAGATAGTGGTCGCGATAGGGCGCCCGAGCATAGTGCACTTCCAGTGCACGCAGATGTTGATCTTTCCATGCGGCGGTGGGATTAATCAGAACATCGTTGATGCGTTGGCCGAACTGTTGACGGACAGGGACAGTCAGCCATTGCCATCCTTGGGAGGTACGAATACGATTGCGATTTTGCCATTCGTTTTTCTTGAATTGGACGGTATCCAGCATGAGAAAGAGATCGGCTTGATCGATTTTGTCGAGATACCCCAGCCAGGGCATGAATTGTGGTTGGTGGATGGTTAGGCGCATGATGACTCCGAGCTAAGAATCCACGGCGTTACGTTTTGATCGCGTTCCCTGAATCACGATTCACTCTTCGAACAGTGCTCGCAGGTGTGCCAGCGCGTGGGGCGACATAAATCGGGTTAGTCAGCAATTCCCCGCTCGTGCCGAGCACCTCCACGCGATAATTCAGCCACTCTCCAGACCCAGCCTCACGATCAAGTAGTTCGAGCTGCATGGGAGTGTGACCTTCGATTTGCCTGATGATGTGACCCGATCGAATGACACGGAGCTTTGATGGGTGAGATTGTCCATCGAAGGCGGAGAGTCGGACATGAACGAGGATGTCGCCATTCGCGTTTCCCTCAAGAGTCTCACCGATCATCGCTGATGTATCCTTGTTTGACACCCGAAACTCGTCGAGTTGGAGCAGGACATTCTGGTCGCCTCTCCCTACGGCGTAGGCTCGACCGGTCCGGATCCCTTCCATGACACTCGCCATGGTTCGATCGGCAGCGTGGATGACCGTATACACTTGATCGAGATCTTTTCCCGCATCCGAGGTTCCATGAAATGCCACTTCTCCAATCATTGTGGGGAATGTCTCTTGACCGGTTGTTATCTTTGATTGAAGCAGTTGGTCCCACACACTTCCTGGAGCCACTACCCGTCTGATGTCTTGGTACAGTCCGCCGAATCCCGTGTAATCCCGCGTTAAAACTAATGCCTCAGGGTGAGGCTCGGTCCTAATCGTAACCGTCCCTAGGGGGCCGAACGAGTGCTGACTGAAATCTCGAGCTTCCGTCATCGACCAAAACACCAACGCGCCACGTTCCACTGCCTTATCAATGAGGTCCTGATAGGGTTTATACCCTGCATTGGCATCATGAGAATCATACATAGGCATTTTGATGGGCCAGGCATTGACTGTGAGCCCTAGGCTCATGGCTAAAAGGATGATCGCACGACCCTTTCGTAAACGAGATCGAGCCCCTATCGATTTGAAAGAGTATGATCCATCATGCTTCCATAGCCAGGCCAATGGAACCAAAAAAAGAAGTGGAAGCCCATTGGCCAAACTGAGCCAGTTCCACACAAAAGAACCGGAGTTGCCACGTGCGGGAAGCATTTCGTAATCCTCGGCCTTCTCAAGCCCGATCACCAAGAGATTGCGCTGCGCATTGTGCATGGTGAGATTGCCATTCAGAATCGAGCCGGTCCAATAGTAATGAGGAGCGACTTCCACCCCAGGGATAATAATCAGATTTGGATGACGTCGTTGAACCGCCTGAATCTCGTCGAGGAACCGTTGGACGCCATACTCCATGACGGACGGGAATGTGACCTGATATTTCAAAAATCCTTCCAACGGGTGGAAGCCATAGTCATATCGCAGAGTAAAGTTCTCCGAGAGAATCAGGACATCTAACTGTTGCTGTTCGGCCCGTCTTGCCAACGATTCCAAGTTCAGCATGCCCGTACTCATCGTACTGTGTACATGAATGGCGGCCCGTAGAGACAAGGGCCCTTGTTCTGGCGTTGCGGCCGACCCTGTTGTGACGGTGGCGAGGGACATTGCCCCAGCACACAGCACCCATGTGATCATACAACCTGTTCTAGGCATGACCGGCGGCTGCTTCCCTATAGGTTGACTCGATGGCCTCGACCATGGCTGGAATGCCATAACTTGTTCCAATGCTGCACATGGCATGTGTCCCCAATTCATTGGACCACATCGGATCGTCGAGGATACGTCGTAACGCGCTTGCTATTGCCGAACTGTCTCCAGCTGGAACAAGTAGACCGTTCTTTCCATCCTCGATAAGAGAGGGAATGCCACCGACTCGGCTGGCTACGACCGGAAGTCCTGCGGCCATCGCCTCAATCAAGGCTCGTCCCATCCCTTCATTAAGCGATGGCAATACGAAACAATCTAATCCGGCCAGACAGATCTCGATCTCCTCTCGATGCCCGAGTAGGTGTATGGCGTGGCTGATCCCTACATTCGCTGCTTGGCGTAGGAGTGCGTCATGCTGATCTCCACTCCCGATAATAACCAGGTGTAGATCGTGGTACGTCTGTCTCAAGAGGGCTACAGCATCGATCAAAAACCGATGACCCTTGATATCGGTGAGCCACCCGACTGACCCAATTATTCGTGCATTAGATGGGCATTCGAACCAGTCAGGGATGACCTTTCCATTAGTGCGAGCCTTCCTAAAACGATCAAGATCGATGCCGCTCGGAACTACAGCGAAACGATTGGCCTGCCCAACTCCTCGCTCAAGATGTTCTCGTTTTTCGGCAGGCGTGAGCCCGATTAGGCAATCAGTCTTCCATGCCAATGCGCGCTCAAGCTGGAGAAATACCCATGATGGCACTGCGTTGAAATGTCCGTAAAACACGTGACCGTGCGGAGTATGGATAATCACGGGAATCCCCGTAATCCATGCAGCTACTCTCCCCAGTACTCCGGCTTTGGAAGTGTGCGTGTGTACGATATGCGGTCGCTCCTGTCGCAACAGCAAAACGAGATTCCACAAGGCTGCCAAGTCCGATGATGGACTGATGTGACGAACCAACGAGGCCACAGTGTGATAATGGATCCGCTCTTTCTCTAAGAGCCGAAGGTTATCAATGGTCGCTGTCCGCCCTCCTTGTGCGTCCCAACTGCCGGCTTCTCCGGTGATCACAACCGGCTCAAAATGCGAACGATCATGCCCAAGTGCAGTGAGCATAGTATTTTGAGCGGAGCCCCCCCGATCAAGCCGAGTGATAATATGGACAACTTTCTGGGTTGCCATCATTCCTATGCTGCAAGCCGAGACGACATTCCGCCATCCAATATTCTGGCGAGCTCGCTACAATGTTGCGTCCAGTTATAGTGTCTCTCAACAAGCGACCGCCCTTTTGTTGCAAGACGGGCAGCATCTCCAGAATCCTGCAATCGTGTCAGCACCCGTTCCAGGGCTTGAGCTATCGACCGACCATCGGTTCCTTGAGCAACGAGGATGGGATCGACTTGGTTCAAGACTTCCGGAATGGCTCCAACTGGTGTTCCAAGTACAGGTGTGCCGCAGGCGAGTGCTTCGACCATCACCAGTCCAAAGCCTTCAAGCTGGAGGCTCGGCATCACGACGAGATCAGAAGCCTGATAGTAGTCGCTGAGTTGAGATTCAGGTACGAATCCTACGAGGCGTACGACCTCGTGCAAATTCTTTTGGCGTATCACTTCTTGAAGCCGGACTCTCAAGGGGCCTTCACCTCCAATGACGAGCATGAGTCGTGGCTGCGAGGGAATCAGCATTTCGAGGGCGTCTAGTAGGTTCTCCAGTCCCATTCGTGGGACGAGGTTGCGAACGGTGAACAGGATTGTCCGGTCGCTCGGCAAGTTGAGAGTTGCCCGTGCCGCATGGCGTTGCGCTGAAGGTTTGAAGAACTGTGGGTCAACCGCTCCGGGGATCAGCCCTATTCGGGTGGGTGAGATACCGTGCGCGGCCATCACCCGTTGGCGCATAAACTGGCTCAGGACCACCACGCAATGGCACCTGGACATCACGGCACCTTCTACTGACCGTCTCGCTCGAAGATTGGCTTGTCGACGCAAGCTCGCAATTGCCGACTGGGCCGGGATGTTTCTCGTGTCATATTCCTCGTGCGCGAGGGAATGGCAAAGGTATATCCATCGAGAGGCTGCATGACGGCGAGCGAGAATTGGTCCAAGTCCGGCCATAGCTTGATGGATGATGACCGCATCCAAGGGCTCGGTCGCGCGGAGCCGATCGAAGCACTCGACCGAACGCCGTACCGAAGACCTCACAAACGCAGCTTCATGCTTACGACTCACAGGGTAGCGCCATTCTCGAATTCCATTCATCTCGGTCAAGCCCGTTGATGCCTTCTCAGGAGCCCGCGTCAGCAACTCCACACGATGTCCAAGTCCCGCCAATCCAAGCGCCTGATTGCGAAGCACCCGTTCCGCCCCGCCGATCACTTGTTCTGCTGAGACCTCTGCTAGCAACAACACATTCATGAGGTAGCCGCCACCGTCGTTCTGTCACATGAGCTTACACAAAGGCCCCGATGCCAGAGTTCCAGCGCAATGAGTGCGTATAATTGATCGGAGAAATTACGCCGGCGGCTCTCGTGTTCTTTCAACAACCACCGGACATAAGCCGGTTTCACGTAGCCACGTCTTCTGATAACGTCATCCGATAACAGGTCGTGAACCATCTCGTGAAGATCCTCTCGAAGCCATCGAGCCATCGGCACCATAAAGCCTTGCTTAGGGGCATGAAGGATTTGACTCGGTAGCAGGCCTCGCAACATGCGGCGCATGAACCCCTTCAATTGCCAACCGGTAAACCGTGCTCGAGAGGGAATTCGCAAGGCTGCGGCTAACAGTCGATGGTCGCAGAAAGGGACTCGAAGCTCGAGCGAGTGCACCATGCTCATGCGGTCTGCCATGCGCAGGAGATCGTCAGGAAGATAACTCTGGAGATCGACGCCCATCGCACAGTTCGCAGGATCAGAGGATGGCCACTGGTCGAACAGCATGTCCGTCGGCCCTAGCGGCCGATCTCCGACGAACATCGCCTCCAAGCGTTCACCCCACAGAGCCCCGTTCCATTCGGCAGGAATGAACGTGGTCCAACGGCGGTATTGCTCCTGAAGTGAGAGGTGGCCGTCTTGAAGAAATCGTTTCAGACGGCCGGCTTGGTCGCGGCTGGTTTCTCTCCCATCAAGGTGTTGACTCCATTTGGCCACTCGTTCACGGAGTATCTGTGGGAGATACTGATACTGTGCGGCCGTGCGAAGGCCAAGATATCGAGGATATCCACCGAACAGTTCGTCTCCGCCAATCCCAGACAGCGCTACGGTAACCGTCTGTCGTGCAACCTCAGAAACCAGGTAGGTTGGAATGGCTGATGAATCAGCGAACGGCTCACCCATGCCCTCAACGACCTTGCTGATCAGAGAGACGGCATCCGGCCTCAGGATTGTCTCAGCATGGGTCGTCTTGAAGCGAGTCGCGAGAAACCGCGCTGATTCCAGTTCGCTGAACGATTGATCAGAAGGATGTTCGTAGCCGATCGAGAAAGTCTTGATGGGACCGTGCTGGCTCTTCGCCATGATGGCCAACAAGGATGCAGAGTCGAGCCCGCCTGAGAGAAATAGCCCCAATGGAACGTCGCTGACGAGATGAGCATTCACCGTCTCTTCGAACGTATGCAGCACTTCTTTGACCGCCTCGTTGATGGTCCATGGTTCACCACTACGGAGATCTTCGTCTGGACTGTAGTAACGCAACAACTCCACTCGTCCGTCCGATATTTTCATCGCTTGGCCTGGACGCAACTGGTGGACTCCGGCAATAGTGGTGTCTGGTCCTGGTACGTACAACTGCATCAGGTATTCTGCGATGCTGTCTGGACGAAGTCTCCAATCCGGCACGGCTTCGAGCAACGAAGGAATTTCGGAGGAAAATACAACGCGGGTACCCAAACCGGCTTCACTCGGCCGAATGCAATAGTACAGCGGCTTGATGCCCAAGCGATCACGAATCAGCCATGCAACACGATGCTCCTGATCCCACAGCGCAACCGCAAACATGCCTCGTAATCGGCGAAATGCTTCGAAGCCTTCCTCCTCGTATAAGTGGACTAAGACTTCCGTATCGGAGCGAGTCGAAAGCTGGTGTCCTTTGTTCAATAGATCGTGTCGCAATTCTCGATAGTTATAGATTTCGCCATTCATGACAGCCCAAACAGTCCCGTTCTCATTTTGAACCGGTTGGTGCCCACCCTCTGGATCGATGACCCGCAGTCTCCTCGCACCAAGCGCGGCTCCAGATTGACGATAGATGCCCTGGTCGTCGGGACCACGATGCACCAGTCTCTGTAGCATCCGCTGAAGGACGTCCGTCTCATCCTCGCCAATGATTCCGCAAATGCCACACATGTTGCTATTGACCTTTCTCAAGTACGGCACGGTCGCGACGTTCTAGTTCTTGCCGTTCGCGCTCATGTTGAGGCGATACCGATTGCGGTGGAACGTCCACCGGCTCGTATCGTGTGTGCTTGGCAGTTCCGACTGAATCAAGCAGTGTCCGCACGCCGAGCGCGGCCACTGCGCCAAAAAGACAAAGGAGAAGGAGCGCAGCCCACCCGCGCAGTATCCGTTTCCAAGACCGCTTGTGTGTGCGGTAAGAACTCATAGCGAATTCCCCGACCGTTGAGCGATGATCTCGAACGAAGGAGCCCATACGAGGCGCCCCCTTGTCACGTAATAGAGGGTCTGGGAAAGTGGCCACAACACCGACCGGCTGAGGGTCCATTTCAATTCACTGAACCAAGGGTGTACAGGCGAGAGAGGGACTCGACTCGGTTTCGAGTTACGGAGACTGATGACGGTGAGCCCGGCGCCTTCCATCAAGACCGTGAGCGCCCTAGCGCTATAGAGATACCAATGAAACGCTTGGTCATATTGCGACCCAATCCAGCGTGCAGGGGCCCTCATCGACAGATGAAACGCGCTGTTGGCAGCTCGTACGATGACAAGTCCACCAGGTGCCAGGAGACTCATGGCTTGCCGCAACATGATCACTGGATCAGCGACGGTTTCGAGCACGTTGATCAAAGTCACGACGTCAAAGTGCTGTGCCCATTCACCTCCCTCAAGCATGTGCGGCGACAGGACCGTTACGCTTTTCTGAGCCGCGCGCATCGCTGCCCGTTTCGACAACTCGATCCCTGAACCGCTCCACCCAGCATCGCGACAGAGCACGAGGAACTCCCCGTCTCCGCACCCGATGTCCAGCAAAGTACCAGGAGGAGATCGGTAGCGGGAAAGGTGATGTAATACGCTCTGGAAAACCGGTTGTCGGACGTCTGAAGCCTCGACCTCTCCGTAATCACCGTCATAGTTTTCCTGGAAATACTCTTCTAAGGTGTCGCGAGTCGGACGAGGCTCGAGAAATACGAGATCACAGACCGTACAGCGAACGTATCGCCTGGTCAGGGTCTGAAAGGCTTCGCCCAGTGGCTCATTGGCTCCGCAGGGACACCCGATACCGATTGCTTGATGATCGCTCAGGGTGGTCATGCCGCTTCCTGTTGTATCTTTGTAGAAGTCCCGACAGATGCCTTGCGCAAAGCGGGCATCGCTTCTTCGAATACCCTGACAGTGTCATCAACCATTTTACCTGCCGTAAAAGCAGTGGCCACCTCTTGTTGCCCAGCCTTGCCCATACGCGCTGCTCGTATAGGGTCGCGAAGCAAACTCCGAATCGCTCCCTGCAATGCCTGGGGCTTCCGAGGCGGGATGAGTAATCCATTCAGGCCATCCTTGATGATTTCAGGCACACCATTCACGCTGGAAGCGACTACAGGACGAGCCATGGCCATGGCTTCAAGGACAACGAACGGAAGGCCTTCCGAAAGCGATGGCAAGACCACCACATCTGCCGCCACATACCAATCACCGACGTTATTCTGAGCTCCGACAAAGCGACAGGCGTGCTCAACTCCTATTTTCCTGGCCAACGACCAAAGTGCTTCTCGACACTCACCTTCTCCCACAAACAAGCAGACAAGCGACGGCCACTCCGTCAGCAGTCCCGGCAGTGCTTCGATTAAGAAGCGATGGCCTTTTTGCTCCGTCAGCCTCGCCACGACAAGCAGCGTAGGCCCATTACCGACACACCAGTCCGTCCTGATCTTGTTAGGATCTCCACTTTGGGAGAAATACCTTTGGTCAATACCGTTTCGTATGGTTGTTGTTCTCATCGTGACAGCGGGACAATCGGCGAGGACATCCCGCTTGATCGCATCCGACACACAAATTAGTCGGTCTGTCAGCGGTGACAGGACTCGGAGGATTGCGAGGTAGAGGTGGCGCCTGATCAGACTTACCTCATAATCTCTGATGGAATTATGTATCGTCGCGACAACACAGGGAACTCCGGCCAGCCGTGCTGCAAGGCATCCATAGACATTGGCCCGTGCTCCATGGGTCTGAAGGACGGTCACCTCATTTCGTTTAAGCAGGTTTGCTAGCCGTGCAACTGCCAGAGGGTTGAAGAGCGGCCTCAGCTGAATGACATGAGTCGGGATGTGCTTCGCAACCATCTTGTCTACAAATGGGCCTGGTTCAGGGCAAATCAGTATTGGGCGAAATCGGACTCGGTCTACGTGCTCAAAGAGCAGCTCCAGGTAGCGTTCCCCTCCTCCATACCCGGCCGAGCCGGCCAGTTCTGCAAGAACGAATGGCTTCATGGTTTTCTTCCAACTATCAAGAGACTCCCGCGCAAGTGAGGCACAATATAGAATGGCCATTTCCCCCAATTGATACCGTGTTGGCTCGCCGTCTGGCGGCAGTCTTGCGTGTCTTCCCCAAGAAAGTATCGTGACTCTGCAATGTCAAAACCCGTTTGACAGAGCATGTCAGCCAATTCATGCATCGCGTATTCTCGTGCATGCGGCCGCCATTCATCATTCGGATTCTTGTAGCCTGGTGGGGCCAACCGGTCGTTTGGAGAGCGGCCGATCAGAAGTTTGAAGACATTCCCGATCCGAGTCACATTCGGTGTTGTGAGGACTATGTAACCACCTGATCGAAGTATTCGATAGGCCTCCGTAAGCAAATGGAAGGGTGATGTCAGATGCTCAATAATTTCCAGTGCGAATACCAGCTGTGTCGAGTGATCCGGAAGAGGGACCTTCTCGGAATACCCCTTGGTCTGAAAATGCCCTCCCACCGGATCAAGGTCAACGGTCAGGATGTTCGCCTGGATATCGTGTTGCATAAAGCTCACGAAGTCCTCAGAGACCATGAGCCCGGCCCCATACAACTGTGCCGACTTGGTATAGTCGATTCGGCGAAGCAGTCGTAACAGACTACCGGGGAAAGGCCCTAAGTCGACGATAGTCTGTCTGTCCGATGGCAAGGTGCGCAACCCGCTCCTCAATGCAACGTGCAAGCGGTCCCGACATTTCATCGCATGGTGCATGGGGACTGCGAAACGTTCGTCTTTCTGACCAAAAGATTCATAGGTAGAGGGTTGGTACGATTGGAGAAGGTTCAGAAAGTGATGTTTGGTCAGATCGTATGTCATCATATACCCATCATGCCTGGTGAAATGCGTCGTTTCCCGAAAAATAGCTGAATGATTTGCAAATGATGAACTGCGGCCACTGACAACATCATGAGACAGGGTAATACGGGTAATGCGTAGCGACCTGCTTCCACGGTAAATGGGACATAGGCCACCGTCAGGCCAATAGGAAACACATAGAGAGGGAGTAGAGTCTTCCAGCGATCTCGATGAATCCACGTGCTGTAACAGGCGAAGATAATAAGAGTTGGGACTAGCACCAGCCGTTTAAACAGGCTGTAGAACGCCACCACCCATCCCCTCTCTTGGGCATCCTTTGAAAACCCCAGGGTGACTCCCTGCTGCTCTTCGAACAAGTAAAACGAGTTGCCAACCCAAAAGTCCCAGACTCTTCCGATCGTCAAGCTCAGATAGCTCAGTGGGTCTGCCATGATTCGTTCAATCCCCTTTTGCCGCAATAGCAGATCTGTCTGGACCTCATACATCGCGTAGGCATGGGGAAGCGGTGTGAGGCCAGCGCTCTCCCAGATGGCATATTCTCGTTCCAGCGGCATGGGCCAACTTCCTCGAGAAGCTGGGTCACTCCCCATCCAGACTCCGACTCCTACTCCGGCTGACACCGGAATGATGTGATGGAACTCCGTGTAATTCCTCACGGACCATGGCAGCACGAGAGCAAGACAGGCTGTTCCGTACACGATTCCGTAGACCAGCTTTCGTGAAATTCGATCTGTCCCCATCCCTATAAGCATGGTGAGCAACACAGCCAGTACGAGAACGACCGGTTTGCATAAGACGGTCAATCCAGCAGCGAGCCCCATGATGGCAAAGCGAGGCTTCGATGGTGCCTTCATGGCCAAGACCGTCGCCCATAACCAGAGACTCATTAGAAGCGTCAGGAGCGCCTCGCTCCGTATTCTTGGGTCATAGGTCCAGTAAGCCGGATAGAGAAACAAAAGGGAGGCCGTCCACGCTCCCACTCGTGGATTCCAGAGGACACTCCCAACTCGATAGATGCCAAAAACTGCGCAAAGGTCGAACAAGATGTGTAGCATCGGCACCCGCTCTGGTCGGTGACCAATGATGAAATAGAAACCTGCAAGAACCGTTGGATAGAGAGGACCCACATGCGCAGCTGCATTGACTCCATCGAGAGTGAACTGTCGCAGAGCCACAAGATTCCATGCCAGCGTATCGAACAACTGATCAACGGCGAACGACTGATTGGGGGACTTCCAGATCACCCATGCTCTTGCAAGCAGTCCAAGCCCAATGGCCGGGAGCAGAATCGTTCCGATCTCGGTGAACTGTGCACTCCGACGTCCGATCATTTCACACACACCCCGATCAAATTGGTGTCCTCAGCAATCCCTTCGGTGTACTCAATGTCGGCAGGCATAAGGTCTCCCAGGTCGGGACCTCCGTGCAATCGACTGGTCAGGCTGCCGATCCAATGACGAACTGGACGTGGAACACAGGTACGTAATCCGAGGGGGTCCAACGTGCGGATGATATCCATTGACCGTTCTGCCGTCTTGAGTCGGTGGCCTTGACGACGTCCGTACCAGCGAATCGCTGAAAAATGAGGCGTGAGCAAATCCTGGAATTCTTGGGCTGTATACTCCCGAATATGATAGGGGTCGCTCGGCACGAATCCCTTGCCTTTTCCGTGGGGGGTGAAAATGATAAGGGTGCCGCGCGATCTTAACACTCGGGTGAGCTCCGCCACGAAACGGCCGTCATCGGGGATATGCTCGATGGTGTCTTGCGAGACGATGCAGTCAAATGTTTCATCGCGGAATCCAAGTGCACATCCATCCATCGCGAGAAACTGTACGTTCAATCGCGGGTAGTTGGACCGACTCGTGGCGAGGACCTCTGGAATGCAATCGATGGCGACGATCCGGTCAGCACAGGTTCCGAGATAGTCCGCACCGTACCCGGTGCCGCACGATAAATCCAAGATCCGACATCGTTGCAGTGCACCGAGTTGACGAGCTGCCCATACATAGCCTGATAGATTGACGATATGCTGTGTATCTGTAGGATAGGCGGCTCGACGCTCCATGAAGATACCCCTTATCCTCTATCCTGCCCAATCCAGGCTAACTCAGACTCTATCGCTCGTCTTCCGATCAAGATACGAGCAATGATGGACAGAGCGGTACCGAATGATGTGCCGTGAGCGATCGATTTAGAACCGACCACGGTACTGATCAGTCTCGCGATCACCCCAGTGGCAATCCAGGCTTTCATGATCCAACGGGGGAATAATGGAAAATGTTTTTCCACATATCGAATTCGGCTGAACTCCCAGACGAGATTCAACTGTTCGCGATGCCGTTCTCCACTACGACCGATCAGGTGAGTGACATCCGCATCGGCCACGTGTCGAATCCGATACCCCTTTTGTCGAAACACCCGACATAAATCGATATCTTCGAAATACATGAAGTACCCTTCGTCTAACCCACCACAAGCTTTCATGAGATCGCGGCGAACCATCAGACATGCCCCATTGATCCAGTCCACATCCTGCGACTGCGAACAGTCGATGGCCCGCTTCGAAGCGAGCACACCTTGTAGTCTGGGGGCGCATGTACGAAAGAGTGCTGCATAGGTCAGATGGTCGCGAACCGACGGAAAAGGAAAACAGGATTGATACATCCGGCCGTCTTCCGTCCATTGCTTGCAGCCTACGGCCCCAATATCTGGCCCTCGATCGAGGCAGGTGATCATGTGTTCCAACGCATGAGGTTGTAGTCGCGTGTCGCTGTTCAACATGAGAAGATACCGTCCGCAACTTATCTCCAGTGCTTGATTGACTGCTTTGGAAAATCCTCGATTCTGGTTATTCACGATGAGTTGCACAGTTGGATACTGGTGCTCTATCACCTTCACCGTTCCATCTTGAGAATTATTGTCCACAAGGATCACTTCAAACGTAATTACACCTGCAGACTCAAACACCGCGCTGAGACAATCCAGCACCAACGCTCGCGTGTTGTAGCTGACAATAGCAATCGACAGGTCCAGGGCATCTTTGGACGTCATGCGCGCACACATTGCGATTGATAGTTCCATAGGGCATTTAGCCGAGGTCGCTCGATCCACCAGAGGTATCCGCCGAACAATGTGATGGTAAGCAAGCCGAGGATTTCTGGCGTCCATGAAACTAGAACTCGGTGCTGGAGCTGAACCGTCGATAGAACCATCCCCACCAGAATACCGAGAGACCCTGTACGGCTCAGCGAGAGAAACGTGTCATTGCTTGAAGAACCGAGGAGTCGTCGAGATTCCCATGCCTGCAATGCAACGCCGAATAGGTAGCTGCTGGTGAGCGAGAGAGCGGCGCCGAGCACTCCGAACCAGTGTGTCATCGGAAGAATGAGAGCCAGATAGAGGGCACATTGCCCAACCCAACTCCTCATTTGAAGGTCCGGACGTCTCATCCCGTAGTGTAAGGATGCCATGACGCTGGCATAGCCGCTGCAAACAGCATACAGGCAAAGCACTCTAAGTGGGTCGACGATATCTGTCCATTGCGGGCCAAATACAAAAGGCACAATGACCGGAGACAAGGTCCCAATTGTCATGGCAAGAGGGACGTAGATAATACCGATGAGTCCAATTTGAAGATTGAATACACGAATGACACCGAGCTGATCCTGTTGCAAGGAGGCATAGGTCGGAACGCTGATCTGCTGCATGAGCGCTGTGGCTCGCGCTCCAATAAGGAGAGGAATGGCAAGCGCTATTTGATACATTCCTAATGCTTCTGCTCCCAGTAGGCAACCAAGGACAAACTCGCCGCCGGTCATCACGACAAAGGCACAGAGCGTTGTTATGTTGAGTCGGCTGCCGTAGTGGACAAAGTAAGAAAGGGCGGATCCCCGCAACGACCAGTGGGGAACGAATTGTGTCACTCGAAATGACAGCAAGCACCCGACTGCCAAGGCCACGAGTTGTCCGATGACCAAAGCCCAGACCGTGCGATAAACAAGAGCAATCGTCAAAGTCACGGTGGCTTCAACACCACGTCGGACAACATCGAGTGTGACGCGACGTCTCAGATCAAATCGTTTCATCATTAAAGCCAGCGCAGGGCTGTAAAGTCCTTGTATGATCAACGCCCACGCGTGGACACGAAGCAGCGGCTCGAGTAATGGCATACGCATCAGCTCACCGATCATCCCAGCCATAATCCAGACCCCACTTGCCATCATCAGGCCCCGTAAGGCCGATGCCGACCAGGCCGTAGCAAGATCCTCTTCTGTCACGTTCTCTTTTGCGATAAGGGCAGACTCGATGCCTAACTCACTGATTGTCAGCATTGCGAGCAAGACGGCCGCCGAAGCTGCCATAACCCCAAAATCTGCCGGAGTCAGTATTCTTGCGAGGATAACCAGCTGGACTGCCGCCATGACCTTGTCGAAGAGGAATCCTCCGCCGGCCCACCCACCAGCGCGGAGGATCCGTTCGCGAAGACGTAGAGTTGTTGCAGTACCATTTTGACGATCCATTCCTAGGAGTCCGTCATTTCGTCTTTGGTCCCCCATCCCATTCACGCGGCTAACGCTGTTCGACCGATAGCTTGTTGGCATACCTGTTCGAGCTGCACGGCTCGAGCAGACCAGGTGTGAGTTTGCAGGACGGCAGATCGTCCTCGTTGGCCCATCTTCGCTCGAAGCTCTGGGTTGTCCAGCAAGGTAATAATCTGACGAGCCAGATCGTCGTGATCGTCGGCTTGAACGGACACACCACAGCGGAAGTCAACGACGACATCTCCGTATCCAGGCCCTGCTGTCGCAACCACGGGACGCCCGCAAGCTAGATACTCCCACAACTTCATCGAATCGCCCGGATAGGATCTCGTCTGTCTGTGTAACACCACACAGACATCGCAGGCGGCAATCCATTTCGGTACGTTGTCGAAGTCGGTACGCCCAACGAAATGGACATGGCGAGATAGGCGTAGGCGATCAACCTGTGCCTTGAGCGCTAGTTTGGTCTGTCCTTCGCCGATCAGGAGACATTGAACAGTGGGAT
This sequence comes from Nitrospira sp., assembly GCA_041743145.1. Lineage (GTDB taxonomy): Bacteria > Nitrospirota > Nitrospiria > Nitrospirales > Nitrospiraceae > Nitrospira_D. The sequence continues at coordinate 19,838 of JBGTNJ010000024.1, forward strand.
GCGACTTCACAACAATGGCGAGCGCATCGACGAGTGTGTCGAGACCGTGCCACGGAAAAAACCCACCGACAAAGCCGATGTACGGTCCCTGATCGACAAGCAACAACTCTTTTCTGGCCGCGTCATGGGGCTGAGGAGAGAAGTGAACAGGATCGACACCGTTTTTGATCACCGCACACTTGCCTGAATCGATTGGTTCTAGTGACTTGAGGCTGCAGAAGAGTTCGGGACAAACACTTACGATCACGTTCGCGTTCCTTGCGGCCAGGCGAAGTCCATGGCTCAGGAGGCTAAGGAATGGTGCGAGATGCCACATCCCCTGGACTTCCTCGCTCGGGAGCCCATTAACAAAGTACACGACGGGGCAGGAATTCTTTTGTAATGCCCAGAGAGGGGCTATTTGTCCTGGGGAATCGAACCACAGCAACACGTCCGGAGTTGCATCACGTAAAAGTCTCGTCAGTATCAGTTTTGAGCTCAGGAGAAAGGAAACGGGGCGCAGTCCTCCCCATCTGATGACAGGGACCATCTGCATTCGTATCTGTGGTGGAACAGAAATACCGGGTCTGGGTTGCTCTGACTCCGGTGCTACCACCGTGACGTTATGCCCGCGGACAGCTAATGCCTTGGCGAACTCCAATACTTGTCGTGAACCACCGGCCGCCACGCCTAGGTCTTCATCACAGTACGTGAGAATGTGCATGATGGCTTCCCATGATGTCTTCGCTGAGCCAATGACGAAGCTGCTCGACGATGGCAGTCCAGGAGAACCTGCCCTCTATAAATCGACGACCCTGTTGCCCCATGACTGTGCACCGAGCTGGGTCGTTCAACAGGGTAATGATGGCGTCGGCAAGTGGACGAGCCTGGTCCGACGGGATCAGTTGCACACCGCTATCAGGAGTGAATGTCGACACAACCGACGGAATCGCACAAGCGACCACCGGGCGTTGGCAAGCGAGGTAATCAAAGATCTTCACCGGAGAGGTCTCTCCACGGTCTCCACAAAAGGGGGCCACACAGAGATTCATGGCACCAATCCAAACCGGCACCTCCCAGTAGGGAACACGACCGGTCCAGGTAATGTTGTCCTCCATCCCCAGACGTCTCGCCTGTTGCTTAAGCTCTGCAACCACCTCCCCATCGCCCACGAGTACAAGTTGCGTAGTTGGGTAGGCTTCTTTGATGAACACCATCGCATCCAGCAGACAAGAGAGGCCTTGATATCTGTAAAAGCTCCCAACAAACCCGATGTAAGGACGAGCGGGTACAAGACCAAGTTCGAGGCGAGAGGCCACAGGATCGCGTGGAGCAAACCGTTGCTCATCTGTGCCGCTGGGAAGCACTGCGATCCGTTCTAGGGGAACCCCATAGCGATCATGAAGCAACGACCGCAACCCGTCCGTCAGCACAACAATCCGATCGCAATGTCTGAAGGCGAGTCTGGCCAAAAGTTCTTTCAGGCATCGAACCCACCATGTTCGATCGCCGAGCCAGTCAGGAACCGGCTCACCGTTCACTTCGCAGACGCATGGTATTCGCAGCAACTTGGCGAGAATCAATGCATGCGGACTATCCATCCACCGGTAGTACACAACGTCCGGCTTGGTCAGGAGTGCACGAATCAGTCCCTGAATAAACGATCCCAGGGCATATGATAGCGGACGAATCAAAGGGAGATGGATCACCTTGATGGGAATGACTGTGCAGGCACGACGACTCACTGCGGATCGATACCCAGGGGGAAACATCGTGACCCTATCCCCCATTTGACTGAGTGTATCTGCCAATTTCCACATACGAACCAATCCAACTGGATCCCGTGGGGCATCCGGCTCATACCAATAGCAAAAGAGAAACCAAGTCACGTCGCTTCCTCCTGCTTGAGAGGTACATCTCCTTCAGCTGATAGAGTCGGCAATAACATGACGAGACCAGCACAAAGCCAAAACGGTTCCATGATGCGAATGATGATAAAGGTATTGGCGCCAACGCCGTGCGCAAGCATGGCGACCAACCCTAAGAGGAAGCCATGAGCCAGCCCTTTTGCAAACGGATCAGTTTGTGACACAAACGACTCTCGGGCACATCGCCAGAGGCGATAGACGATAAACCCGAAGGCGACGATGCCCGCAAGACCCGTTTCCCCGATGATCTTGACATACTGTGCATCGGCCCATGCATACCCAGTGATCCCACGACCCAGGATCGGATCATGAACCCAATCCTTCAAGACATACGCCCACGAATTCAGTCGTTCGGTTGTGGAAAGGTCAAGCCCAACAGCGCCGACTTTGATTTCCCCGCCATATTGGCGACCGAAAAATGTTTCGTTCACACGATGTTTGACGTTCTCCGGTGCAAACAATGGGATCAAGGCGATGATGAGAAGCAGAACAGTGACGACACGTGGCCGTCGCCACTGGGTTAACCCTACGGCCCCCAGCAGGACGGCGCCAGCTAGATAGGAAGACCGCGACAGGGTGGCCATCAGCGCCAAAATGGCAAAACCACCGAGTACTAACAACGCAATGCGAATCGGACCAATCTGAACATGCAACAAGAGGCCCGTCATTATGGCCAGCAGAAATACTAAGTAACCGCCCAACGTATTAGGCTCTCCGCTTTCTCCTTCGAAGGGTGCGGATGCGCGCAGACCACTCGGTATTTGAGAGATGGCGTAGAAACTAACTATGAGACCGACGACAAGCAACGCCACCACGAGCCCTACCACCTGCTGCTGAGAACGTACGTGGTTTACGACCATGAAAAATACAAAAAAATATTCAAAGTACTTCAGTACAAAGAAGAATCCAGTCATCGGTCTGACATGTCCATTGAGGACACCGAATAATGTTGAGACTACGCAGATCACCATGTATGCGGCGATCGGTCGATTCAGGGGTGTCTCGCGAAACAGCGCGAGTTCGCGGTAGAGCATATTCTTAACGAGCCAGCTCGCTCCAATGATGACCAAGAGAATGTCGTCCATCCGGAACGACAGCTCTCGCCCTCCGACACCGCGTCCTTCGATCCGCCCGATTGCAATCTCCGGCGACAACAACATCGAAGCGATAAGGAGATAGAGCGCGGCCGATACGGAAGTGAAGGCCGTCAGGATGATCAAAAGCCCGACGGCGGCTTGTAGGCCGACAGTGGGTGTCGTGAGTGTAAGACCTAATGCGATTGCGACCGCAAGTACTGAAACCGCGAGACTGTCTTGTGCACTAATGGCCGCTGGTTGCATGGCAGTGCAGCTCCTGAAGTCACGTCAGCGATACTCGTAGCGATAGAGCCCGTACTCCGGCGTTACTTCCGATTTCACGTTGGTCAAGACCACACCAAGAACATTTGCTTGGGCATGGTCGAGCAGGAATTTGGCACGTTTAAGCGCGTTCCGCCCGATTCGCCCTACCTGGTACACCAGGATGGTCCCATCGACGCGAGAGCTAAAGGCAACTGCATCCGTCACCGGAAGAATCGGCGGTGTATCGATCAGCACAATGTCGTAGTCTTCTTGCATTTCGGCTGTCAGGGCTTTGATCTTATTAATGTTAAGAAACTCGTTTGGGTTGCCCGATTCGGACCCGCTGGTAAGGACATGTAGGTTATCCAGCCCGGGCGTATTCATAAGCCGATCGACACCGACAGTCCCAAGCATAAGGTCTGTGGCCGAACGAACATAGGCGCGCCAAGAGGTCGTCCCGAGCAATGCATCGACCAAGCCCGGCTCGCGCTCCAGCCCCAGCCGCTGGTGGACAATCGGCTTGCGAAGATCGGCATCCACCAGGAGGACCTTCATTCCTTCTTGCGCCATGGTAATGGCTAAATTGATGACACAGGTACTTTTGCCTTCTCCAAGACCGGCACTGGTGAAGATGATCGATTTGACCCTGCGGTCTAAACTGGCGAATTGAATGTTTGTCCGTAGCGAGCGAAGGCTTTCAGACAAGACAGACTTTGGATCGAGCAAACAAATTAATTTCGATAAACTTTCAGCCACGGAGGACGGTGTGTGCGGAGGCAATGTTTCCTGAGCCATGTCTTTCAGGACCTTATGGTCGAACTGCGGAATAATTCCTAAAACAGGAACCTTGAGAAACTCCTCAACTCCTTCGATGGTCCCAATGGAGGTATCAAAGGACTCACGCCCGAACGCAAGTACAATTCCGAGAAAGCATCCCATCAGCCCTCCGATCATCAAGTTCAATGCGACATTAGAAGCATTGATGGGGCTTATGGGCGTCATAGCTGGAGCGATCATTGTGACTTCCTCAATCCGTTCCGCTCCTTTGATCAGCAACTCCTGATGTTTGGCCTTCAGCGTCGCAAGGAGATCCGTATTGACCTTGACCTCACGCTCCAAGCGCGTCATTTGAATCGCGGCGCGAGGGTATCCAAGATAGCGCTTTCGGTAGTGATTTCGCTGTTCTTGGAGCGCGTCCTCTCGATCCATCAGTGTGGAGACTTTAGACCTCAGCTCTTTGATCATTTCCGATTTAACATTGTCGATTTTTTTCTGTTGCTCCGTCACTTGTGGGTGATCCGGCGTGTAGTTAATAAGCAGCGTGTCTCTCTCTTGAATCAGATCCAATAACCGTTGATTCAGGATCGTGAGAAGCGCATTTTGTTCTTCAGTAAAGATTCGGCCGGTTTGATTGCCAATGATCGCATCAGATCGTTTCAATACCTCGATCTGACGCTCGCCTTCAGCACGTTTTCGCAAGACTTCATTATAGTGTTCTTCGAGTCGAGTGAAGGTATCCAAGGCGGCTCTTGCTTCATCGGACAGAAATACTTGTCCTTCTTTCTCCTTAAAGGTCCTCAACGCCTCCTCAGAGTCATTCAGATGTTTTTCTAAAATCGCCAACTGTTCTTCCACGAACCGTCGCGATTCGGTGACGAGGCGGTTGCGGGTCGCAATGTTTTCCACTCGATAGGCGGACGCGGTGGAATTGGCCATCCGCTCAGCCTGTTCAGGTTGATCGGACGTGGCAGAGATACGAATGATGTTCGTATCGCCTTCACGTTGAGCCGCGATCTCTTGACCCAGGTTGTAAATGATATTGAGATAGGCGGCTGACCGCTTCACCTCCTCCGGTGTATCCGGTGCGACTCGGCCAAGATCTGTTGCTACCCGTTCCATGACAGGAAAGCTTCTGATGAATTCGATCTGTGTGCCAATATCATTAAGGTTCGAGTAGGAGAGTGATTCCAAAAGCTGCTGGGCCATCGTCGCGCTCCGTTCAAACTTCACTCGTGCGGAGGCTTCGTAGATTGGATTAGGCTTGAGAAACTCGGAAATGAGGAATGTAAAGACCACGACCATGACAGCGGACAGTAGTATCAGGTACTTGCGCTTCTTGAGAATCAGCCAGTAATCGATGACGTTCAGTTCGTATTGCGCCATGAATAGCTTTCGTCTTAGTCCATCGCGTTATGGCTTGAACGAAGTAAATGCTGGGATCAAATATGCCGGATAAAGCGGCATGATCGCAGCTTGAACAATCGGCGTCAGTTTCTTCGCTGCTTCCGTCGCATCTCCGAGCTGTTCACGTGGAACATAAATTACGTCGTTTTCTTCGAGTGCGATGTTTCGCGAGAGGTCGCCGTATGTGAAGAGGCGGGCTAAATCAGCCGTCAAGATCTTCGGGCTTGTGAAGTCTCCACCTCGGACCACTCGGATTTCCTCCAACAGGGCCGTCTCGTAGAAATTGTCCGCAGCTGCCAGTGCCTGCAGCACCGTCATATTCCGCGCCATCGGAACCATCCCTGGTTTCTTGACGTCCCCAAATACGAATACCCGTTTGATCTTGAGCAGTTTCTTTTTTAGCGCAACCTGGGCTCGTGGCTCCCTCATAAATGGTCTGGCTGCATCTTGTACTCGCCGCTCAGCCTCAGCGACCGTGACGCCTCCGACGGACACTTCCATGAATCCAACGGAGACAGATCCGTTCTCTCGCACCAAACTGCTGTACTTCTCTTCCCCAGCTCCGCGTCGAATGACCACCTCCAAGGTGTCGCCTGTTTCGATCGGGGCATCCGCCGTTGGCACTGTTTCGTCGGCAAACACATCCCCTTTTGGCAGAGGAGGAAGTGATTGTGGACCGGTGCTCACTGCTGAAGGCGGCAGCGTCGATTGCCCAGGGTTTCGACATCCAGCCAATAAGAGAAGACCAACCCCGGCTGCAACTACAACAACGGCTATGGGTTTTTTACAAAATCGAAGCATAGCGTCTCCCCTACGATGCCGCCCTACCTTGCAGGACTTCCACGATATGTCGTGACATGCCTTGTGATAGGTCCAACTCACTCGCTTCACCGAATTTGGTGAGTGTCACGACGGGCCGAAGTGGATAACGTGCATTGGTTTTCGTGACCGTCACTGTTTCTCCAGTATTGAGTCGTACAACTGTTCCGATCGGATACAGAGTGATCTGGTCTCCAATGGCTTTCAACACCGGAAGTGAGAATGTTGTCTTGCCATGAAGAAGGAGCTCGCGCATGGCCTGGTGGGGTGAGATGCTGTTACGATACGGCCTGGTCGTCACCATGGCATCCAACGTATCAACCATTCCGATGATTTGTGCAGCCTCCTCGATCTGTTTGCCTTTGAGCCGACATGGATAACCGCTACCATCCCATCGTTCGTGTTCCTGTGCGCTGATGCCGGCGATCCATTCGAACACAGTACCCTGTCCTGCAAGAATTCGGCGACCTCTCTCGGGATGCGTGCGAATGACGTCTCGTTCTTCTTCAGATAAGACTCCCCGTTTTGAGACGAGTAACTCGGGAACTGTCCACATGCCGATGTCATGGAGCAGACCTGCCAATGCCAGGCGCTCTAAATCATGCTCCCTGTAGTGCAAACCGATCCCGACCCGAGTTGCCAGGGTTGCGACATGGAGAGCATTGTCAACAAGGTAGTTGTCAGTCTGCCCGTTCAATGCCCATCCGATGAGGTCCTCGCTATGGTGCAGTAGTTGAACAACCTGCTCTGCGTAAATGGCGCAGCTTTTGACATCCGGGACCTTGTTGGAGCAGATGGCTTCCTTGATCCGGATGATTTCCTGCCTCGTAGAAGTGATCCAATCACGATCGGCTTGCGACGAGGAAGCGGCCACCTGGTGAGGTCGCGTTCCACTTCCCAGAGGATGAGAGGCTTGTTCTCGGATCAAATCAGACAACCGTGCCACTGGTCTATGCTCTCCTCGACGGCTAGGTCTTTATTTAGTGCCCGCTTTTCGAATCGGGGAATCTTGGCGCACATCAAGTTTGTTAAGCTCCCGTTCCAATGTGGCCCTAATGAAGCCACTGGTCGTGTATCCCTGCTGTTTGAGGGTATCAAGTTTTTCCTTGAGCTCGACCGGAAGCTGAATGACTATACGAACGAGCTTGGCCATGATCAGGACTCCCTTCGGTCAGAGCGCTAGTATGGCACGAGTCTTCTGCACATGCTGTGCCTTGCTAGCATTAGGCTAAGGCTGTGAAAAGATTGGTACTGCTGGTGTGCTCTTCTATCATCCTTGCCAGAAAGAGCCAAAAACTGTCATTCCTAGCCGGTCTTGTACGGCAGGGAGAGAACCTACGAGAGAGACCCAGGAATGCTCGAAATTTGGATGAGTGACCAGTCAGCTGGATGAGAGTATAAGGCGGTGCCAGTTGTTGTATTCACAACGCCATGGGCAGTTGAGGAGATCAATGGGTTCTATAACGAGATCACGCATACGGCTCACAATAAATTCTGATGTCGATAGTCGCCCAGTAACCAAGATTGCTCCGTCACGGTCTGTACGATATACCGCAGCCTCTTGGTCTTTATAAGCTTGAACCACAGATTTCGCTGGATGCCCATACGGGTTGCTGGCCCCAACTGAGATGACTGCATACTGTGGGTGGAGCTGGCGGATCCAGTCCCGATCAAGGGAACTGTGTGCTCCATGGTGAGGCACTTTCAGTAAAGTCACAGGACGGCGGCCGTCTGCCACTAACCGACTCAATCCGTCGGTCTCGATGTCAGCGGCGAACAGAATAGAGTGCACACCACACTGTAGTCTTAAAACGATGGAGTGATTGTTCAATGAGGTGCCGCTTTGGGAACGGACCACATCAAACCCAGTGGCGCTTTCAGATGGATTAAGAATCTTCAATTGACAGGCGCTCGAATGCAACAATTCTTTTCCGAATACTGCAACGTGTTCACTGATCCCACCAATGCGAAGAGCGGATTGAAGGTCTTGGGCGAATTGCTCAGGTCGATCAATGCCTCCACCCCAAAACTGTCCAATGGACATATGACGAAGTATCCAGACCAGTCCACCCACATGGTCCAGTTGCTGATGTGTCCCAATAACAAAATCAATATGGTGGATCCCCCGATTCCAAAGAAAGGGTGCAACCACCCTTTGCCCCATATCAAACCTCTCCTGTCGCGTCCCGCCGTCGATAAGTACCGTTCTGCCATCAGGTAGCTCTATGACAGCACTATCTCCTTGTTCAACATCGAGGAACGTGATATGCCAGTGGTCGCCGTCTCCGTGCAAACCGGGAGCAACAAACCACCAACCGAGCAGTACAACTATGGTGCTAGCACCCATGACTCGAAAGCGCCGTGGAACCGCATGGATGCTGGCCAACAGTACTCCCGCATAAAATAGTATCATCGTGGGAATTGATGGAGCCGCCACATGCCACTCTCCACCGGGGATAGCAGCACACCAACGGAGTCCCGATACCATCCAGTTACATAACTGCTCCAGACCTTTCGCCATGATTAGCGAATCGGTTCCTGCCACGATTGTCCATAGTGAGACCAGTAATCCTAGAGGTACCAGCACAATACCGGTAAACGGGACGGCAACGAGGTTCGTAATGATCCCCATCCATGGAACTTGATTGAAATAAAATGCGACCAGGGGAAGGGTAACTAATGTCACTGCCCCACTCATCAAAAGAGCTCCGAGTACATGAGCTCTGACACGGAATTGAAGATTACGATGGAGGTCACTTTCTTCTGCCCCTCCTGATCGTATTTTCAAAATCATACCGATTATTGCCAGTACCGACAGAAAAGAGAGTTGAAAGGATATGTCAAAGATCGCTCGAGGATCGTGCAAAACGATGATGAGAAGAGCCGCTGCCATTGCGTGCCCAAGATGACGTTCGTGTCCAAGCCAGACCGCCACCATTCCTAAGGTAATCATGACAAGCGAACGTATGGTCGCCAATTCGGCCCCGGCAAGCAATGCGTACAGTGCGACGGCGGGCCAAGTGAAGAGAATGGCAACTTTTGAGGGCGTGATTCTTCGCGATAAAGCCAACAAAAATGATGGAGGGAGCCATAGGACTCCTCGTTTCACTGTCCAAAAACATACCACGGCGACCAGCCCGAGATGTGAGCCTGAGATTGAAAGCAGATGAACGGTTCCTGTAATCATAAACCATTCCTGCATCTCCTGCTCAAGGTAACCGCGTTCACCGATGATCATGCCAAGAAATATCCCCAACGCTGGTTGCCGCAATGTGTGGACTGCTGCCTGCCGGATGGTGGCCCTCCACTGATCGATCTGACTCCAGAAGCTCCATCGGCCCGTGAGTGGCTTTTCGATAAGTGTGATTGCGTGAGGACCGCTCACCGTAATAACAAGATCAATGCCTTGACGTTCTATATAGGCTGCATAGTCGAAACCGGCTGGGTTTAAGACCCCCCTCGGACGGCGAAGTGTTCCCTGGAACATAATACGATCGCCCTGGCGAAGCGTCAGGTCAGCGCCGCGCCATACGACGCGTATCCTCCTGGATGGCATCATTATGGTGTCGGTCTCGATAAGGATGGTCTGACGCCCTACACCGTACTGGACGGGCGTGACAACCCGTCCGGTAATGGTAGCATTCCATCCGTTATGAAAATCCGATGAAGGTGGATGAGGGTATGGTGGTGGAGTCGTGACACTCCAATAGACTACCCCTGATAGAAGACTTATGTACAGAAGCAGCGTACAGCGTGTGTCAAAGTAGCCAGCTCGTTCGACGATGCTGAAACCAAGGGCGGCGCCAATGAACAGCGCGAAGAGGAAGAGCGGGAAAAAGGGAAGCTGGGATCCGCCAAGAAGGCCAAGAAGAAATGCGGCCGTGAGAGATGGGAGCATGAGCGTCCCTCATGCACGGGAACACTTATCCGATATGTTCTCGTACAACCCTGGCAAGATCTTCGGCAATCTCATTCACAAGCGTGGACTGCTCACCTTCTACCATGATTCGCAATAATGGCTCAGTACCAGAGTATCGGATAACGACACGGCCACTTCCATTCAGACGTCGATGACATTCTTGTATTGCTCGATCAACATCAGGAATCGTCTCTAAGACCGGCTTCTGTTTGACCTGGATATTTATCAATACTTGTGGGACGGCAGTCATTGCTTGTGCCAATTCTGACAAGGGTTTCTTGGTTCGTTTCAGCAAGGACAACATTTGGAGTGCTGAAACTAGGCCGTCTCCAGTAGTGTTGTGGTCCAGAAAAATAAAATGTCCAGATTGTTCTCCACCGAAGCTATAACCGTCCGCCAACATGCGCTCAAGCAAGTACCGATCTCCAACAGGTGTTCGGACCAGTTGAATGCCTGCTTTGGCCATAGACAGTTCTAACCCAAAATTACTCATCACGGTTCCAACTAAGGTGTGCTTGGCTAATAGGCCATTCTGTTGGAGATCGAGCCCAAGGGCTGCCATGACATGATCGCCGTCGATAACAGTTCCCCGCTCACAGACAAAGACCGCTCGATCGGCGTCACCGTCGAGGGCAATGCCGATATCTGCCTTCTGACGGAGCACGATTTCCTGAAGGAGCTCAGGATGGACCGCGCCGCATCCAGAATTAATGTTCATTCCGTCAGGTTTGTTGCCGATTACATCTACGGCGGCCCCTAATTCTCTTAGGACGGTCGGAGCCACTTTATACGCAGCGCCATTGGCACAATCGACAACCAGCTTGATTCCTTGAAAGTCTAAGTCTTTAGGCAAGGACCGCTTTGCGAATTCGATATAACGTCCTTCCGCATCGTCTATGCGGTAGGCTTTGCCGATAAGGTCTGCTGTGGGACGGAGATGGCGAATTTCGTCGGACATGATCAGTTCTTCGATCCGAGCTTCCACTTCGTCAGGCAGCTTGAATCCATCGCTCGAGAAAAACTTGATGCCGTTATCTTGATAAGGGTTGTGTGAAGCAGAAAGGACTACCCCCGCATCTGCACGTAAACTCCTGGTTAAGAATGCGATGGCGGGGGTGGGCATGGGCCCAACCAAGAGCACATCGACACCCATTGAGCAGATTCCCGCCATAAGAGCAGATTCCAACATATAGCCTGAGATCCGGGTATCCTTGCCGATCACGATCTGATGACGACCGGCACGCCGCATAAAGATATGAGCGGCCGCCCGCCCCAATTGCATCGCCATTTCGCTGGTCATGGGATCGAGATTGGCAACGCCTCGGATACCGTCCGTGCCAAATAATTTACGCATCGTGCTCCTGTTCGTAGGTTGTCCAGAGTGGACTCAACGCAGCCGCCATTTTAACAACATCGATCATCATCGCAACATCATGAACACGTACAATATTAGCACCGCGATCAACAGCCAGTGCGACGGCCGCTGCTGTTCCCCATTCTCGGTGGTCTACAGCTTTTCCCACAATGTTCCCGATGAAACCTTTCCGTGACAGCCCAACAAGCAAGGGATAATTCAACATCATGAAAGATGATAATCCCCTCAATAGGTCAAGGTTGTGAGACAACAGCTTACCAAAACCAAATCCCGGATCAAGAATGATATTGGTTCTAGCTATCCCGGCCAGAAGCGCGGCCTCCACACGTTCCTCAAAGAATTGCAGTACTTCAGTTCCGACATCTGAGTACTGAGGAGATTGTTGCATTGTCTGCGGTGTGCCTTGCATGTGCATCAAGACAACAGCCGCACCTGACCTCGCAATCACGTCGGCCATGTCCGGATCTTTCCGAAGGGCGCTCACATCGTTGATAATCGATGCGCCGGTGTCTAGTGCAAGTCGAGCCACTCGCGATTTGGTAGTATCAATCGAGATGGGAACTGTTACTTGACGTACTAATTCTTCCAGTACCGGGATGACTCGAATCAGTTCATCATTCTCACTCACCGCGAGTGCGCCAGGCCTAGCCGATTCGCCTCCGATATCGATAATATCTGCTCCTTGTTCGACGAGTTCCAGCGCATGAGCGATCGCTCTTTCTGGCAAGGCATACCGGCCACCATCATAGAACGAATCAGGGGTAATGTTCACGACCCCCATGATCAGTGGACGAGTCTTCCAGTGAAGCTTGCGACCTTTAGCCAGAAACCAATTCCGGGAAGGTAGTGGCTGGGATGAGGTTTGTTCCAACTAGTCCACCTGGAAAATGTACAGCTCGTATGACGGTTATCAAATCAAGAACCGCATCTCATGGATAAAATCCAATATCCAGGCGCTCTGTACTATCGATGCGACGGTCCCTCACGCGCGTGAGGGACCGTCCCTGAATCTCTGTCTTTTAGGCAGGGACTGTCTGAGAGGAGGACTGCAATAAAATCTGATCAATTTCTAGAGCGTCCAGCACTTCTTTTTCAAGGAGTGCTTCTGCCAAGGCCTTAAGGCTCGTCATCTGTTCAGTCAGGACGCGTTTGGCACGCTCATAATTTTCTGTAACAAAGCGCTTAATCTCAAGGTCTATTTCAAGTGCCACTTGATCGCTGACATCCCGTTTGGTGGAAAAGTCTCGACCCAGAAATACGGAATCTTCCTGTTGTCCAAACGTCAGAGGCCCCAACTTTTCACTCATCCCCCACTCGCAGACCATTTTTCTAGCAAGGTCGGTTGCACGCTCAAGGTCGTTGCCTGCTCCGGTCGTGACATGCTTGAACACAAGCTCTTCAGCAACGCGTCCGCCCATTAAAATCGCCAGGGTATTATAGAGGAATTCTTTGGAATAGTTGTGCCGGTCATCGGTGGGCAGTTGCATGGTCACACCCAAGGCTCGACCTCTCGGAATAATCGTTACCTTATGAACAGGGTCGGTTCCTGGCAAAAGCTTCGCCATTAATGCATGGCCCGCCTCATGGTAGGCCGTCACTCGCTTCTCCTCTTCGGTGAGCATCATGCTTTTGCGCTCGGCACCCATCATGACCTTGTCCTTGGCCATTTCAAAGTCGATGTTTTCAACTTCTTTCTTGTTTTGCCGAGCCGCCCACAGCGCCGCTTCGTTTACCAAATTTTCTAGGTCAGCACCCGAAAACCCGGGTGTTCCTCTGGCGATCTTTTCTATCTCCACATTGGCTGCTACAGGCACCTTTTTGGTATGGACTTTCAAAATCTCAGAGCGCCCACGGAGGTCTGGACGATTGACGACGACCTGCCGATCAAAACGACCGGGCCTCAGCAAGGCCGGGTCAAGTACATCGGGACGATTTGTCGCGGCAACCAGGATAACGCCTTCGGTCGTGTCGAAACCGTCCATTTCCACCAACAACTGATTAAGCGTTTGCTCCCGCTCATCGTGACCCCCGCCGAGGCCGGCGCCGCGCAACCGGCCGACGGCGTCAATCTCATCGATGAAAATAATGCACGGGGCATGTTTCTTCCCTTGCTCAAACAAATCACGAACTCGAGAGGCTCCCACCCCGACGAACATCTCAACGAAATCAGAACCACTGATACTAAAAAAGGGAACCCCTGCTTCACCGGCGATGGCTTTCGCCAGTAAGGTCTTTCCGGTTCCCGGAGGACCAACGACGAGTACGCCTTTAGGGATCCGCCCGCCAAGCTTTTGAAATTTTCTCGGATCTTTCAGAAACTCGATGATTTCGAGGACTTCTTCTTTGGCCTCATCGACACCGGCCACATCAGAAAACGTAATCTTTTTCCTTTCCTCCGTGAGCATGCGCGCGCGGCTCTTCCCAAAGGACAGCGCCTTATTTCCACCGATTTGCATCTGGCGCATCAGGAAAAACCAGAGGCCGAGAAAGAGGATGAATGGCCCCCATGTAACTAGGAAAGTGATGTACCATGGGCTTTCATCCGGTGGCTTCACCTCAATCTGCACGTCCATTTCCCTGAGAGTTTTGACAAACTCAGGATAATCCGCTGAGTAGGTCCGGATGCGCGTCTTGTCCTTGAGTACTCCACTGATGTGATTGCCCTTGATGATGACTTTTTCAAAGTCACCTTTATCGAGTTTTGCCATGAAATCGCTAAATATTACTTCTTCTTCGGGCGCGTGGGTCGGCACACTAAACAGGTTAAAGAGCAGAATCATGAACAACCCGACAACTACCCAAAAGAGCAAGTTCTTGACCCGGGAATTCATCCAGTTCTCCTTGGCCGGGATGTTCGAAGCAACATATTGAAAAGCCGTTGTGATGTTAACATAGCATCCCGCAAATTGCCAACAGCTCGTGAGAAAAGCTACGTCTCTTCCTCGTTTAACTGGTCGAGCACGGCAAGATAAGGGAGGTTGCGATACTTCTGTTGATAATCCAGTCCGTAACCAACGACATATTCATTTTGGATCCTGAAGCCAACATAATGCACCTGTACGTTGACCACTCGGCGTTCCGGTTTGCTCAGTAACGTGCATACCTTGATGCTCTTTGGCTTCTGCCTCGCCAAAGTCTTCGTAAGATACTGCACCGTCAATCCCGAGTCGACAATGTCCTCGACGAGAAGCACCTCCTTGCCTCTGATTTTTTCGGTCAGTTCCGTGACTAACTTCACCTTCCCAGAGGTCTTAGCCCGAGTTCCGTAACTCGTCACAATGATGAAATCAACACGTACCGGAATTCGGATAGCACGAGCGAGATCGGCAAAAAACGCATAGGCCCCCTTTAATACACCGACAAGCACCAGATCTTTGCCAGCATACTCGGTACTGATCTGTCGCCCCAATTCTCGGATACGGCTCCGCATTTGCTCCTGGGTGACGATTGGGCGTCCAAACATACGATCCATCTCACTCAGTCCCCTCTTTTATAGGTAGATCATCGGCGGTTAAAATCAGGCAGCGTTTCGTCGCGGCCGTGGGTAGCCAACGTTGATCCTGCCGATATCCCACAACCCACACGATTCCTTCTGGCGCGACGACCAGTGGAATACGGGAACGAACCGACCGAGGTATTTTGAGATCAGCAAAAAAGTCTTGAACTTTCTTTGAATGCCCATGCATGCCACACGGCTGAAATCGGTCGCCGGGTGACCAACATCGCACAATCAATGGTTGAGAGACACGATCAGCGTCTACCACGATCCGATTTCTTTCCGTAGGTGCCAGAGCCTGACTGCATGCCTGCAGTTGTATTTGAAGTTGCTGACCCGTTCCAGGCCACATGAGAGTACCTGGCACAGTCATGCGGTTTTCAAGTATGACAGGCTGTTGCAGGTCATAGGACATTATGCGTTCGCCACGCGGAACAAACCGCAGCTGGCGGTCGTCCACAATGACATGCCCACCGATGACATCAAGGCGAGAACCAGACTTCCCTTTTGCTGCGATAGTAATGACTCGGTCGATCGTCTGGAGCCCGAACGTATACTGTTGATTGAGGCTCTTTCGAATAAGATTGCGGATGCCACGCCGTTGAAGAGCGCGTGGGAGCTCCCTGAGAAGACTACGATCGATGGCCCAACCTCCGCCAAACTCCCATTTCACGGCAGAAGAGAACAGAGCGGTGGCCTGGTGCTCTACATAGCGATCGTCTTCTCGGCAGATATCCGCGAGTCGACAGAGGGCACCAAGACTTGCCGGCGCCAGCCGGTTCAGAATCGGGACAAGCTCATGCCTGATTCGATTTCGTAAATAAAGAGGCTTCGCATTACTGGAATCTACTCGGAACAATACTCCAGCATCCTGTAGATAGGTCAGAATCTCCTGTCTCCCGGTTTCGTACAGCGGTCGGATGATTGTGTTATCTCGGGAAGCCGGCATGCCGGAAAGACCAGCGAGCCCTGTTCCGCGAAGCAACCACAACAAGATTGTTTCTGCCTGGTCATCTGCCGTATGCCCAAGAGCAATTCGGTTCGCTCCGCACTGTTCGGCAATCTCAGCGAATACTTGATAACGAAGATCGCGGGCGACTGCCTGTAAGGAAGATGGCTTTGGCCGGTCGAGTAGATGAAACCGTCGAACATGGAGCGGGATGTTCCGTTCTGTGCAACGAGCCGTGACGAACTTCTGGTCATCCTCCGACTCAGATCCACGCAGCCCATAGTTACAGTGAACAGCGGTCAGGGTCAGTGACCAACTTGAACGAAGGCAATCCAGAAGCGACAACAACGCCATGGAATCAGGGCCACCAGACACGGCCACCAAAAGGTGCTGGCCATGTTGAAAGAGATTCTTAGTTCGAACTGTACGAACCATACGGTGAAGTACGGGAGGCCAGGCCTTGCGGAGGGATTTATTTATGATGGGATGCAATGATGCCTTACCCTCCGATTGCTTGATGATGTCGACGGAGGATCGTCTTCGCAGACTCCACATCAGATGCGATCTGTCGACGCAGCGCTGCTACCTCGTCGAAATGTAGGTCTCCTCGAATACGATCGATAAATTCAACGGTAAGGTCGTCTCCGTACAGATTGTGGGTTCCATCGAGGATGGTGACTTCCAGGAGACGGTCTGCTCCGGCAAAGGTCGGTCTTGTTCCAATGTATGCAACAGAATCGTGTCGTTCATGCTTGATGACCGTAATAGACGCATAAATTCCATCAGCGGGAACCACGCGGTCGGAAGGCAGTTGAAGGTTTGCTGTCGGCCATCCCAGTGTCCGTCCTCTCCCCTCGCCCGGGGTGACAACGCCAGTGATCGCATAGTGTCGGCCAAGCAAGTCGGACGCCTGATCGACTTCTCCTGAGAGGATCAGCTGCCTGATTCTCGTCGAGCTGACGACGCTCCCAGCGATCATCACGGGGGGAGTCGGGTGGACGATGAAGCCGAATCGATGACCGAAAAAAGTCAAATCATTGATCGTTCCGGCTCGCTTGTGTCCAAACGCAAAATGTTGCCCGACGAACACCTCCTTGAGCCCAAGTCCTTTAGAGAGAATCTGGTCGGCAAACGTTTCCGGAGAGAGTGAAGCAAATGTTTGGGTGAACTCCAAGAAGACGACTCCATCGATTCCTGCCCGTTCGAAACGAGCAACTTTCTCTCGTTCATCGGTCAAGAAGCGCAAATCGGCGGTGGGAGCCAGAATTTTCACTGGGTGAGGATGGAAGGTCACCACGAGAGCCGTTCCTTGGGCCTGGTGCGCCGTCTTTACCACTTGCTTCAAGAGAGCTTGGTGGCCAAGGTGGTGCCCGTCGAAATTCCCGATCGTTCCCACCGGATATGGTCCTAGGGGCTCGCCGGAATATCCGCGGATTACCTTCATTTTTGATCAGTGGAGCAGTTTGGCAGCGTCTTTAGCAAAGTATGACAGAATGAGATCTGCTCCTGCCCGTTTGATTGCCAGGAGCGATTCCATCATGGCGCGTGATTCATCGAGCCATCCCGCTTGTGCCGCAGCCTTGATCATGCTGTACTCACCGCTAACCTGGTAGGCTGCCAGAGGGAGGAGCGTACGGCCACGAGCCGCCGCGATGATGTCCAGATAAGGCAGCGCCGGCTTGACCATCACGATATCGGCGCCCTCTTCGACATCGAGTTCGATTTCTCGAAGAGCCTCACGTGCATTAGCCGGGTCCATCTGATAGGACTGGCGATCGCCGAATTGAGGACTCGAGAACGCAGCATCTCGAAAGGGAGCGTAGAAACACGAGGAGAATTTGGCGGCATATGCCATGATCGGAAGATCAGAGAACCCATACCGATCCAACTCCCTCCGAATTGCAGCGACACGCCCATCCATCATATCCGAAGGGGCTACCATGTCAGCTCCCGCCTCAGCATGCGTGCGAGCCATCAGCGTGAGGCACTCCAGAGTTTCATCGTTCATGATTTTGCCGTTCTTCACGATGCCGCAGTGCCCGTGACTCGTATATTCGTCAATGCACACATCGGTCATAACCAGTAACTCCGGCACCTGTTGTTTGACTGCTCGAATCGCCCGTTGCACGATACCGTTGGGGTCCCATCCTGAGCTCCCCCGCTCATCCTTGTTCGCTGGTATGCCGAATAGGATAAGAGCTGGAATCCCGAGCCCCAGAATTTCGCCGGCTTCCTTGACCAGCAGATCGACAGAGAGCCGAAACTGACCTGGCATCGAAGCAATTTCTTCACGGCGATTCTGTCCTTCTACGACAAAGAGCGGGTAGATAAAATCCGACGGGGAGAGCGTCGTCTCACGGACCATCCTTCGCAATGACTCATGCTGCCTCAGTCGTCGGAGACGTTGAATCGGAAACGCCATATCCTGCCTTACTTTCTCGGAAGGTTCGTCAAAAAGACCACGAGGTCTCGAACGGAGATGACTCCGACCAGCTGGCCCTCGCGTGTGACCCCTAAATGCCGAAGATGAGATTGCGCCATCAGATCGTTGGCATCCAAGAGCGTTTTGCTCTCCTCGATGGTCATGATCGGCGCCGACATAATCTGCTCCACCGTGGTCTTCGTGGCGTCGGCCCCGGCGGCAACCACCCGGCGCATCATGTCCGTATCTGTAATGATTCCAATAATCTCGCGATCATTGGTCACAAACAAGCTGCCGATCCCACGGTCTCGCATGATACGGGCGGCCGTCTGTGTGTCGGTGTCACGCGGTACCGTCACGAACTTTTCTCGGGGGATCATAAAGGACTTTACAGGAACCATCTCACCCTCCCTGTTTATATAGAAATACGAGATATTTTCTCTGCTGGCATTACGACCGTGCTCCCGTGGCAACCTGCTCATGGCTTTTATAGTGGTGGACAATTGCATCCACCAGCGCGGGAATCGTATTTTCTTTCGGCATGATCGAAACCGTCAAACCGTACTCCTCGGCGGTTTTTGCTGTGATGGGTCCAATACACGCGATCGTTACAGTTTGCCCGAGCGGCTTCACGGCGTCCACCCCTCCGAGCATGGCCACAAAATTTTGAACGGTGGAAGAACTCGTAAAGGTGACTACATGGATCCGATGATCCATGAGCTGCTGCCGCCATCCTCCGGCATCTTGAGCGGGTCTAACCGTTCGATACACTGGAATGACGTCGACATGAGCACCACGAGCACGAAGTTCCTCCGGCAAGAGCTCTCGAGCCACCTCGGCACGAGGGATCAGGATCCGAGTCTCTTTGAGATTCTGCTGTACGAGTGCTTCCAACACTCCTTCGGCCTGATAGTCCGTCGGTATCAGATCCGCTTTGACTCCGTACTTTTCCAGCTCCTGAGCGGTGCGGGGTCCGATGCAACATAGCTGTCGTCCTGCCAAGCAGCGGGAATCGAGTCCCTTTGCCCACAATCGAGTCATGAAACGGTCCACGCCATTCACACTGGTGAACATAATCCAATGGTAAGTCTCAATTTCGGAGATCGCGTGATCGACAGGCGCCCAATCCAGAGGGGGGGCAATCTTGATAGTCGGAGCTTCGACGGCCTCAGCTCCATGGCTGGCCAGAAGGAAGGCTAATTCGCCAGCCTGTTCTTTTGCTCGAGTCATCAATACCCGCTTGCCGAAGAGTGGACGTTGCTCGAACCAGTTAAGTGTTGGCCTGAGTCGAACCACCTCGCCCACGACAATGACCGTTGGCGGCTCCAGTCTTGCCTCGTCAGCCTTTCGCACAATATCGGCCAACGTGCCGACCACGGTTTGTTGCGAGACTCGTGTGCCCCAACGAGTAATGGCCACGGGTGTCGATGATGCCAGCCCCTCTTCAAGAAGGCGCGTTGTGATCGTTGAGAGGTTCTTCATACCCATCAGAAACACCAAGGTGCCTTGGCTGGTAGCAAGTCGTGACCAATCCAACGCCGTGGAAGGTTTTTCTGGATCTTCGTGTCCAGTGACGATCGTCAGCGTAGAAGCTAAGGTTCGATGCGTGACAGGAATCCCGGCATAGGCAGGTACCGCCACGGCTGCGGTCACTCCGGGAACGACCTCAAACTCGATCCCTGCCGCCGCCAACGCCTCTGCCTCTTCGCCGCCTCGACCAAACACGAACGGATCTCCTCCTTTTAATCGCACCACCACCTTCCGCGCTCTCGCTCGCTCAATGAGGAGGCGACTGATGGTCTCTTGCTCCGGGTACGATCCCTTGCCACGCCGTCCGACGTACACTCGCTCAGCATGATCTGGAGCGTAGGAGAGTAAATCCGGATTGGCAAGGTAATCGTAAAGAACTACGTCAGCCTGCTCTAAGCACTCCTTTCCTCGAACTGTCAGGAGACCGGGATCTCCGGGACCAGCTCCGACCAGATACACCTTGCCACCGGTTTGCCGCACCCTATTCATGCTGATCCGTAAATCTCTCTGAGGATCTTATCCCCTCCCCGCGACAGCAGCCGTTCAGCCAGCTGGATACCCAGCGAGCGAGCCTGCTGATGCGTCCCCTTGATCTGGTCACGAATGACGGTCTTCCCATCCACACTGGCAACAAGGCCATCCAAAACCAGATGTTCATCGGCCAGGGTGGCGTAAGCAGCGATGGGAACCTGACAGCCACCTTCGAGACGGTACAAGAAGGCTCGTTCCGCCGTCACCGTTGTCTGAGTGGCCTGATCATTGAGTCGCGACAGGATGGACCGCACGAAATCATCGTTGGCTCGCCCTTCGATACCGAGCGCCCCCTGGCCTATCGCAGGTAGACTCAGGATGGGGGGAAGATACTCTGTGATGGTCTGGGACCACGCCAGTCGATGCAGACCGGCAGCGGCCAAGATGATGGCGTCGAATTGTCCTTCCTTAAGTTTTCTCAGGCGGGTATCGAGGTTGCCGCGTAGCATTGTAATCTTCAGATCTGGTCGAGCATGTAACAGTTGGGCCTGGCGTCGAAGGCTCGCCGTCCCGACCGTGGCTCCGATTGGGAGACTCTGAAACGAACACCCTTCTCGGCTGATGAAGGCATCGCGCGCATCTTCACGTGGAGGAATGCACAGAATATCGAGCCCGTCCGGCAACTGCGCGGGAACATCCTTCATACTGTGGACGGCCAAATCGATTTCTCCGGTGAGCAAGGCGTCCTCGATTTCTTTGACAAACAGGCCTTTTCCCCCAATTTTAGCCAGCGGAACGTCCACAATCCTGTCGCCAGACGTTTGAATCTTCCGCAGCGTCACACGAACCTCCGGCGCCACTTCCTGAATTTTGGATTGGAACCATTCGCTTTGACACAGGGCCAATTTGCTTCCCCGTGTGCCAAGGACCAAGGATGGGCGCTGGTTGTGTTGTGTCGACACTCAGAGATCCTTTTCCTTTGTCAGAGGGTCAGCGGGCTTGTTTACGCATTGACGGTTTCTGCGCCGGCTCTTCAGATTCGAATTCTTCCGGTGGTTCATCGAGGCAACGCGGCTGTTCAGTATCGTCTGCCGATTGTCGCCTGGGTGGGGATGGACGGTCGAGATGAAAAAAACGACGCGCCGCTTCGACGAAGGCAGGGCCGTTCGAAGAATTCACTTCGGTCTTCAGCGTGACCATGGTGCGATGAATCAATTTGTTCACGATCGAGGAGGCCAGTCCCTCAACGAGTTCGCGGTCCTGGTGAGAAAGATGCCCTAATCGGCCCAACACTTTTTCCACCTCGGCTCGCTTGATATCGTCAACCCGGTTTCGGAGGGCGACGATCGTCGGAGTAACCTCCAAGGATTTCATCCAGTCGAGTAAGGTGGTCACCTCTTCGAGTACCATCCGCTCGGCCTTCTCAGCCTCCTGCACTCGTTCGGCTCGGTTCTGCTCAACCCGCTGCTTCAGATCATCGATGTCGAAGAGAAACGCGTTGTCGACATGGCGAACGGCCGGATCGATATTCCTGGGAACGGAAATATCGATCAAGAACATGGGCCGATTCATCCGTTCTGCGACCGCCCGGTGTACATCTTCGGCCCCAACAAGATAGTGCGACGCCCCGGTGGAGACCAACACGATGTCTGCCGACGCCATGTCGTCTTTGAATTGATCGAATGGAACCGCAGTCCCACCAAATTTGGCTGCAAGATCCACCGCATGCTGTGGCGTTCTTGTCGTAATGCGCACATGCCCCACTCCGTGAGCGAGCAAATGTCGAGCCGCCAACTTGGCCATTTCGCCTGCGCCGACCAACAAGACGGTCTTCTCCTGAAGATTCGAGAAAATTTTCTTCGCCAGCTCGACCGCGGCATAGCTGACCGAGACTGCCATTTCTGAGATCTTCGTCTCAGTCCGCACGCGCTTGGCCACCGAGATGGCCTTCTTCACGACCTTATTCATAATCACGCCAGTCGTCTTATGGGCCAGCGCCATTTCAAAGGCATCCTTGAGTTGTCCAAGGATTTGGGATTCTCCGATGATCATCGAGTCGAGACTGGCTGCCACTCTGAACAGGTGCGCGATTGCCCGATCCCCAGTGTGCCAATAAAGGTGTGGGATCAGTTGCTCGGAAGACAAAGAGAGATGGGTGTCGGCAAGAAATTCTTGGATCCGTCCATACCCAGTGTCCACGTCGTCGACGACGGAATACACCTCGACTCGATTACAAGTCGAGAGGAGAATGCCTTCCTTGATTCCCGGATACGAACACAGTCTGGTGAGGGCTTCTCCAAGACGACTCTCTGGAACAGCGAGCTGCTCTCGGATCTCGACCGGGGCTGTCTTATGGCTCAATCCAACGACAATCAGATGCATGGGACCATTACACCTATTTCATGACAAGGGACTATGCCCCTTGAGCACCACGCCCACGAGCGTGAGAATCACTCCGGCAAATCCGATGACGGTCAGGTATGCTGCGCGTTTGGCCCTCCAGCCAACGGTCAGCCTTCCAAGAAGCACGACGAAGTAGAAGACCCAGGTGACGAGCGCCCACGTTTGCTCCTGGTTCCAACTCACGTAGGACCCACGGGAAAAATCAGCTGAAATCGCTCCGGTCACGATGCCCAATGTGAGCAATGGAAATCCCAAGACAATCGATTGTTGATTCAGGTGATCGAGAAAGTCGAGCGCAGGCAGCTTGCTGTAGAGCACGTTGAACTGTTTGGACTTGAGGAGCCGATCTTGAATCAG
Source organism: Nitrospira sp. (assembly GCA_041743145.1). GTDB lineage: Bacteria > Nitrospirota > Nitrospiria > Nitrospirales > Nitrospiraceae > Nitrospira_D. The sequence continues at coordinate 43,010 of JBGTNJ010000024.1, forward strand.
GTACATCACTCCCGCGACGAAGGCGACCGTGAAGCCAACTGTGCCCAACATGCTGAGCGTCACATGAAACCAGAGGGTCTTCAAGACGGGTTGCAGGGTGGGCACGGTTTCAGGGAGGGCTGCTGCCGCGACCAAGGAGATGAGGGCCAAGGGCACCATGAAGGATCCAAGGACGTGGATCCGATGGCGGAACTCGACCACCAAAAACACGAGGATAATCATCCAAGAGAGGAAAGACAGGGCGTCTGAAAAGCTGGGTGGCGCCGATGAAGAGGGCCCCACCATTCTCATGACAAGAGCGATCGTGTGGGAAGCGAAGCCACCCACCGTAACGCGGAGTGACACTTTTGACAAGGCTTCTGAGCGTCGTAGCGAATAGGAAAAAAATGATACCGTGGCCACGATGTACAGGACCAGGGTAATCATGAAACAGACGGCTGCCATCGGGAATACCCCCTGCAGTACTTACGGATCCTAAGTCAACAGGATAAGTGGGAAATTATATCGATGCGAACCAAACGGAGTCAACAAAACCTCGGAGCTGCAGCGGCTTCGGAAAGTCAGCCACCGCGGATCGGGAGGCTTTATGTTGTTGCCGTACCCATCGGGCACCCGGACGATCTCACTGTTCGTGGCATTCAAATTCTGAGGACCGTCGATATTGTTGCGTCTGAACACCCGGTCGCAACCCAACAACTCCTCGTCCATCACCAGATTCACGCGACAGTGACCAGCTATGGCCCTTGTAATCTAAAAGAAAAAGCAAAAGTTCTTTTGCAACGCCTTCAGCAAGGTATCGATGTCGCTCTCGTGTCGGATTGTGGATCTCCTTTGATCGCTGATCCTGGCCATCTGCTCGTGTCCTTAGCCCATGCCCATCGCATCCCGGTAGTCCCAGTTCCGGGTCCGTCAGCTGTTATTGCAGCCCTCACCGCGGCAGGATTGCCATGCGACTCGTTCTATTTCGTAGGCCATCTGCCGAACGGTCGAGCACGTATCGCCCGCTGTCTGACCGATGCCCTGATGCGAGAGATTCCCACCATAGTCTTTTGCACGGCGACATCGGTCGCACATGCGTTACGGACGCTGACCGTCATTGCCCCACGACGTCGCGTCGTCCTTGCCTGCGACTTGACGCGGTCGAACGAACGTATTCTCTGCGGAACTGCACGTCAGGTAAGCCAAAACCTACCTAGCCTGGCGGGTCAGGACATGACGCTTGTTGTAGGGAAAATGCCGGTGAAGATGAGAAGCAAGAAGAGTCTTGTCTAGCGGCTGTCTTCCCGACGAATTAATACTCTGTAGGCTTGATCCATTCGTTCTTGCGCCAATACCGTGTGTCCTTCATTCTCGACACTGCGAGGCACGTTGCGGATAGGGTCTCCGTCGTCTAGCAAGACCGAAAGGATTTCGCCTTCCTTCATCGTTTCAAGCTTGAGTTTGGTCTTCACAAAGTTGTAGGGACAAATGACGCCGCGAAGATCCAGCTCGGAGGTCGGCGTATCTGGCGTAGTCTGATTGTCGCTCATGTTAGCCACTCGTACGGCACAGAATAGGCTTGTGAGATCAGATGCTCAGGGAATGATGAATTGGACAATCTCTGTTAGAACCCACACAAAAAAGGGGCAGCGTGGGCTGCCCCTTTTGCAAATCTAGGCTTGACCTTAGCTTCAGTTGAAGCCCTTTACTAAATTCGGTTTGGACAGGTCAGTTCCGTAGTCAGACGTGTTAGGGGCCTTTGTTTCTGGAGTTACTGTTTTATACCCCCATCCTGGTTGCGGTTCGCAATTCCAGCAGGGAGCTGAGCCAGTGTAAACACCGATTGTGGTGTCCACTGTCCCAGTAATCTTGCCGGGCAACACGGATCCCGCCACTCCACCGGTCGTACTGCCACTGGTTGTCTCAATGGCACGCTCAGTTGAGGGATTCGGACGCTGACCTAAGCCACCAAATCCGGCAAGTTGTTCATTGCCGCGCAGCAAATATACCTCTCGAACGATCTTTCGGCCGACCCCATACTCCTGATTTGGCGTGACCGCTTCAATAACTTGGAGAGAAATATCATCGCCGCTATTTAGCACCTTAATCTGGTCCAAGTTCGTTCTTTCATCAAAGTAGACGGTCATGGAGCTCATGGCTCCCGCACCTGCACGACCCTCATCATGAGAGCTTCCTCCAGTCTCCAGATGCATTTTTCCAGCTGGGAAATCGACAGCCAATACACGTCCGTAGATCGTCTCAGGGAGCGAGAGACGATCGAGAAATGCATTTCGATCGAAAACCTGGACGCGATTGGCGTTTCCTGAAACATCCCCAACTCCTGTTCCGACTCCCATTGCAGATCCACCAGATGACTGCTGGAGTCGCTCTTGAGCTACTGCAACATTCAGAGAGCCGACGCAAAGAATTGCGGCCCCTAATGCCAACACTGTACGCATGTGCTGCCTCCTTAATAAGTTGACGGCGATGCCATGAAATGAAATCAAACAGTTTTTCTGAAGAAAGTTACGGATGGTGCTTTTCAGAGCGAAGGTACTCATACGTTATTGAGAAATATGGCAGAACCTAGGCTAATAGCGCGCTGCTGTCAAGAGGGTAGTCAAACCCTATTTGCCTAGCGCCCTAAAGTTGGGGGCCACCAGGATCCAGACAAGCGAGTCAGCATCATTGGTGCCCAGAGGGAGGGTCGAACTCCCACTCTCTTGCGAGAACCGGATTTTGAGTCCGGCGCGTCTGCCAGTTCCGCCATCCGGGCACGCGGGCTCGCTTCACAGTAGGTGTGTTTCTAGCATGCCAACGGCAGAGGGTCAATCGGCATCAACCCCGTCCGTACAGCGGGTGATTGAGAGGAGATTCCCGACGTACCAGCGGTATCACATAGGTGTGCGTTGCGCACATTGCCCGTCGATCACCTGCGAGAGCTGCCCCAGATTCGTCGTAGCTGTATTGAGCCTAATCGGTCACTGCCATGGTTGGTGCCATGGCACCAACCATCAACAGGCACACCACAATCGTCAGAAATTTGTATTGGTTGGATTGGATAGGGTCATTTGCTTCATCACCGGTCTTTCATCATGGATGAGGACTCACTCGTTCAGTCTGCTCAGAAAAACACGCCCGCCCCCGTAGTTTGTGGTGGTGACGCGAGTAGTTGCATCCATTCGTTGCTCGACACTCATCAGTTCTCTTTCATCTACGGCGATCATCGGAAATTTAGTCTGTCCCTATTATCTTCCCCCTGAATTATCTTCCCCCTGAACTCCAGCCGTCTTAATACACAGCATTGACGCCGGAGGCATCCTGTTTGCTAGCGTACAAAACCGTCCAATAACTGGTTAGGTTGTTATTGCCTCCGCAAGCGCATAAGAGACATATACACGCATTCAGAATAAGACAAGGCAGTGGCGTTACTTGGAAGAGGCTGCCTGGGACTCGTCTGACGGCTTTGGGGACCACCCCTGTAGTCGCAACTGATCCCACACTTTCTCGCGATCGAATGTATGGACCGCCACGGGGACCTGATCACCCTTCTTGGGAACGTATCCCATCCGCATGGGAACCGTTCGCTTCCCCTCTCTAATGGTGAGAAAGATACAGAGTTCACCAAATTGACTCGCGGCGCGGCGTCTTCCGTCACAGCCGGCTTGGGCGATTCTTCATAGACCATCTCCACCACCTCCACCCCGCCCTGCCGGAATCGGACGTTCCATCGTTCAATATCGTGAGGACCATCGAAGAGCACGTCCGCATCTGCCTGCCGCACATGCGCTGGGAGTGCCTGGCCATTGAGGCTTTCCACAGCCATGTACGCCTTTGGAACTTTGAACAGCATGCGCGCGAGGGTGATGTATTTGCTGTTCAAGTGGTCGTTTTCCGTCAGCCCGAGCACCGTCTCGACGCTGTCGAATCGAGCACGCATCATGATGCGTTCGCCCAGCGCATCGCCAAAAATAACTAGGAATCCGGCCTCTTCCGCCATATGGCAGTGTTTGGGGGCGGAATCGATGAAGACGACGGGCGTGCCGCCCTTCTTCAGTTCTGCGGCTACGGCCAAGCTCAGTTCGCGAACCCCAAGAATTGCCACGGTTTCTCTCTTGGGAAGTCGAAGTTGAAGGAGTTGTGCCAACAGTCGGGCGAAGAGACCTGCATGCAGAACGGTCACCCCGATTGTCATGAAGACCATCGCCCGAAGCGCGTCCTCTCCCTCCAGTTGTTCCCGCCGCATCGCCTCGGCGGTCAGCGACGCGATCGCGGCGGCGACAATGCCCCGTGGCGCCACCCACGCCAGAAACAATCGTTCTTTTGGGGCGAGGCCGGCCCCGATCGTCGACAAGAATACGCGCACAGGACGAACCAAGAAGATCAGTGCCGCCACCGCCCACCACGCCGCCGGCCACAACAGCACAATATCCTTCCAGCGAATGTCGGCCGCAAGCAGGATGAACAACAATCCGACCAGCATGGCGGTCATTTGATCTTTGAAGTCTCGCAGATCACGATCGACGCGCGTGCCGAGGTTGCCGACCAGAATCCCGGCGACGGTGACGGCGAGGATGCCGCTCTGGGGGATTACCTGATCAGAGAGTTGAAATAGGACGTACGTCAGGGCAAGGGTGAAGATATTGGTGTACCCGTGAGGCACGAGGCCCGGCCAACGCAGCAGCAAGCCAACGAAGTACCCACCGACCGTGCCGGCGAAGATACCGAATCCCAACCGCAACCCCAACTGATACAGTTCGCTCGCCAGGGTCTCAGTAGCGGGGGACAGCACAACGTTCAAGACGAGAATTGCCAGTACAGCCCCGATCGGGTCGATCAACACGCCCTCGGCCTCGATGATGGTCCGCATATGAGGGCGGAGGCGCATGTCGCGGACAAGTGGAGCAATGACCGTCGGTCCGGTGACCACGACGAGGCTGCCGAACAGAATTGAATTCGCGATCGACCACTCGAGGACCACGTGGGCCACGAGGCCGGCCCCGGCCAATGTCAGCACGGCACCCCAGGTCAGAAGCCGTCGGATCGGCGTCTCCTGCCGACGAAGACGCGACCATTGGATGTTTCAGCCCACCCTCAAACAGGATGACCGCGATCGCAAAATCGACCAAGTCGAGCAGTCCCTGCCCCATGGATTCGGGATGCACTCATCCAAGTACTTCGGGGCCCAACGCGACGCCGAGGGCGAGAAGGAGGATGATGCTCGGAATGTGGAGGTGCCGTGCCAGCTACTGCGCGAGCACACCGGCCGCCAGAGCAATGGAAATGGTCAAGCCAGCGTGCACGTGGTCGATATCTGATTCATGATGATGGGGTGAAAGGAAAACTCGTTGTGACCAAGGAACCGGCGATCAGAGGACTGGATACCCGCTCGTTACCTCCGTGTGGCGCAGCGATGTGTCCACCCACGAATGCGCGATGATGCGTGGCGTTTTCCACACGATACACAACTTGGGGCCGTGGAACAAATCTTTTCGTCATCATGCTGCCGGAACTCCTCACCTCTGTGGAGGCAGGCGGGGATGCGCCTGTCGTGATCAAGAGGGGGTCGTCCCGCTTCAGGAAGCCCTGGATTCGCCGAGCAATTCCGCATGGTGACCAGATCGTCGAGAGTCAGGCCGTCTAGCAGGATGCTGAAAAAGTCCGCCAGCGGCGTTCTCGCATCGCTCAGAGGCTCAACGGTGAGGAGGAGATAGAGCAGTGGAATCTATCCGTTCACCAGGATCGATCTGAAGGGGTGAACGGATCACACGAAGTGCGGTATGTACCTCCTCGCCTCTTCGCTCGCTGCGGCCTTGCCGGACGCGCCTTTTTGAGCATCCTGCGTGATGCATTGGTATCGTCTCGAACCTTGATGTCTATAGTGGCACCGGGGTCAAAATGAGTTTGTCCGCAACCTGCTAGACTCGGCAAGAAGGCCTCTTCTTGGATGAAAGCGGCATGCTGATGGCGTCTATGAATAGATGCCGTACTGCGTGGGCCTGGCTCATCTGATTTGGCCGCGCATACTAGTCTCGTCATGGCTTCTCGTAGCACGCAGCGGGTAGCTGAAATAAATGTTCATATCTCGTCGTCCGACCGTGCTCACTCTGAAGTAATGAGGCTCATCAGGCGGATTCTACCGTGTCCCGAAGTAGAGGCTAGTTGAGCGAGGTGCCGCCTGTATGTCTTGAAGTTCGCAAGACCATCAGGCACGGAGCAGAAGGTTCTCACATGGTTCTGGATGGAGCAATCATGTGGGTGAAGCCTCTGACCTTTTCTTCATTGGAGCATCTCTGATAGAATGCGTCTCGATACAACGGAGCCTGAATTTCAGCGTCTGGTTGTTCAACTTCACGTGCATCGAAAAAAGGAGTGTCCTAGATATGGCAGATGTGTCGTGTGTGACATGCGGTCAAACTGGTGAGGCGATCAGCACTCCCCTGTTTCTAGGCAAGTTGGAAGCGGAAGTGAAAAGCAAGGTCTGTGCAGATTGCTGGAAGAAGTGGGAAGGCATGCGGGTGATGGTGATCAATGAATATCAAGTGAACCTCGGCGATGAAAGTGGACGGGAACTGGTTCGGAAGCAGATGAAGGCGTTTTTGAAGCTGGGCGAACAGATCGATTCCTCGAAGGTTGCAGAGAACTATCGTCCACCGAACAGCTGAGCGAATAGCGCTTTCCTCGGTTGGGTCGGCAAGCAATGCCGCGGTTTCCCCTTTCTTGTCGCGGAGTTCGTTGACTTTGCGATTTCGAAAGTGCTACTCTGACACGTTGTCTTTGAGGAGCTACGGGACTGATGATTACCCAGATGCAAGTGAAGGGGCTCATGTTCGACCCCTACAACAATGCCTACATAGTCATCCTGCGTGACGACGATCAGGCCGAAATGCTTCCGATCTGGGTTGGAAAATCCGAGGCGAGCTCGATCAGTTTGGCTCTTGAGAATGTCGCCCCTCCCCGCCCTATGACGCATGATTTTATGAAATCATATCTCGATGCCTTTCAGGCCAAAGTCATCAGTGTCGTCATTACCGACCTCAATGAGAATACGTATTTCTCCAAAATACATCTGACCTATGCAGATTCCGAATATACCGTTGATTCTCGTCCTAGTGATGCCATCGCCCTGGCGCTGCGGTCCCAGGCTCCGATTTTCGCGAGTGAGTCTGTGATTCGCAAGCAGACCTCGGAAGAACTCGATCAGTGGCTGGAAAATCTAAAGCCCGAAGATTTTGGGAAATTGGATTCCTGATGGAATCGCGCGCGCCACAAGAGACGGAACCCTTGATCCAGCTCGTCGTCAATCGAGTCGTCGAAGATTCGAACACCGATACACGAATTATCGTGCTGGTTCGGACAGATGACGCGGCTGAACATTTCATGGTATGGGTCGGAGCCTCCGAAGGGGAAGCCATCAAACGCGCATTGGACGCCGCCATCACCCCACGGCCCATGAGTCACGACCTGGTCAAGAGTTTCGGCGAGCACCTCGGGATCAAGACTGAACGAGTGGTGTTGACTGACGTCAAGGGTAGCACGTACTATGCCACGGTTTTTCTCGAGAATAAGGGCGTTGCCCGAACCATCGACGCGAGGCCGAGTGACGCTATCGCATTGGCGCTTCGATGTCAGGCGCCTATTTATGTGACGCCGGATGTGTGGCGACGGCGTAGTGGACAAAATCTGGACGCCTGGTTGTCCAAGCTGGAAACGAAGGAAGTATAATCTCAATCACACACGCGAGAGCGTGACCGACGTGGAGACGAAGACGATGATGACGACGTATTTTGAAAATCCGACGCAGGTGAAAGAAGCCTGGCATCTCGTGGATGCCGAGGGGAAAACTTTAGGCCGACTGGCTGCTCGGGTAGCGAGTGTACTCAGGGGTAAGCATCGGCCGACGTTCACCCCCCATGTCGATTTGGGCGATCACGTCGTGATCGTGAATGCCGAGAAGATTCGGCTCACTGGGACGAAGATGGAAACCAAGCTGTATCGACGTCACACTGGATATCCCGGAGGTCTGAAGACGGCCACCGCGGCCCATCTATTTCGGAAAGACCCAAGTCAACTCCTGACCAAGGCTATCGAGGGGATGCTTCCCAAAACCCCTCTCGGGAATGGAATGGCACGAAAACTCCGTGTCTACGTAGGACCGAATCATCCACATCACGCTCAACGTCCAGAGCCTATTGCTCTTTAGGAGAGTTCTAGCTTTCAACAGAAGGAGACAAGTCGCATGGCAGTGGTGACACAGTACGCAACAGGTCGGAGAAAGTGTGCGATCGCCAGAGCCTGGGTAACAGGAACGGCGGGTGAGATCACGGTGAATGAGAAGCCCCTGGAACAGGCCTTTCCGCGCTTGACCCTTCGGCAAATCATCCAGCTCCCGCTTGAAATGGCCGGTCTCATGGGCAAATATTCGATCAGCGCAACCGTGTATGGCGGTGGACCGACCGGACAGGCTGGTGCGCTTCGCCATGCGATCGCGCGCGCGCTCGTGGCAATGACACCTGCTACACGGACCCCTCTGAAGAAAGAGGGATTGCTCACTCGTGATTCGCGAGTGAAGGAACGCAAGAAGTACGGACAGAAGGGAGCCCGTAAGCGGTTCCAATACTCTAAGCGCTAGGTCCAGGAGTTAACGAACGATAAAGGGAAGGCTCCAGGCCTTCCCTTTTTTGTGTCTGTGAAGTGGTGAGCGTTTGCCTCGGACGGATTGTGAAGGATGAGCAAGAACTTTCGAATCGCCATTGCGGGAGCCAGTGGGTATGCCGGGGCAGAGCTTGTTCGGCTTGCTGCCGCCCATCCCTATTTCACAATTACCGCAGTGACATCCGAAAAGTCAGCGGGCCAGCTGATCTCATCCGTCTTTCCAAGTCTAAAGGGAATGGTCGAACATCGTTTCGAGGCTCTGGCGCCGGACGCATTGACAGAACGGGCAGATGCGATTTTTCTAGCGCTCCCGCATACAAAATCTCAAGATCCTGTCGCGGTCTGTGTCCAGGCTGGCAAACCGGTCGTTGACCTGAGTGCGGACTATCGACTGAGGAACGTCGGCACGTATGAGAAGTGGTATCAAACCTCGCACGCCCATTCACACCTGCTGCAGGAGGCGGTCTACGGTCTACCAGAACTCCACAGAAAAGCGATCGCAAAATCGAAATTGGTGGCGTCACCAGGATGTTATCCCACGGCTGCCATCCTCCAACTGGCGCCTCTGTTCGCTAGGGGGCTTGTGCAACCTGAAACGATCGTGATCGATGCCAAATCCGGTGTGTCAGGTGCCGGACGCAGTCCGGCGCTAGCCTATCATTTTCCGGAGGCGCATGAATCCTTGGAGCCCTATAAAATCGGTCAACATCGCCATACGCCGGAAATTGAACAAGAACTGTCCGGGCTTCTGGAGAAGCATGAGACCGTGACCGTGACATTCACGCCCCATCTTGTCCCGATGAATCGAGGTATCCTGAGCACGGCCTACTGCAAGCTTGTCCGAACGATGCCACTGTCGGATCTCCGAGATCTGTACCGAGAGTTTTATAAAGGCGAGCGGTTTGTTCGGTTCCATGAGGACGTGGTTCCTAATCCACGGTACATCAAAGGGACCAACTATTGTGATCTCGGTGTCTACACGGATCCACGAGCCGGATGGGTTGTAACCGTGGCTGCTGTCGACAATCTGGTCAAAGGCGCTGCGGGTCAAGCCATTCAAGCTATGAATCTCATGCTGGGAATTCCTGAGGACACCGGTCTGACGTCACCGGCCAGTTATCCCTAACGACACGCCATCAGTGATCGCCTTACTCAGCCACAACCGAACCGAGCTATGATGAAACGCAAGCCTGTGGGTGTCACTGCGCCGCTGGGCTTCCAAGCCGCGGGTATCCATTGTGGAATCAAGAAATCTAACCAGCTTGATCTAGCCCTGTGTGTGTCCGATGTCAGTGGACCGATCGCCGGAGTGTTTACCAAGAACCGTCTCGCTGCCGCACCGGTGCTCCTGGATCGACACCATCTTCAATCCCATCGAGGGCGGGCGATCATCGTCAATAGCGGGAACGCCAATGCTTGTACGGGTGAGCAAGGGTTGCTCGCCGCTCAAGCCATGGCGATGGCTGTCGCACAACGATTGGCTATTCCCGTGCAACAGGTCTTTGTTGGATCGACCGGCGTGATCGGCCGAGCGTTGCCGATTCAACACATCACCACAGCCATTCCAACATTGATCTCGCGTCTTAGCCTTCAGGGAGGGCAGCAAGCGGCCCAAGCGATTTTAACCACGGATCTGCGGCCAAAAACGGTTGTGGTACAGACTAAGATCGATGGTCGTCTCGTCACCATCGGCGGGATGGCGAAAGGTTCCGGCATGATCCATCCAAACATGGCCACTATGCTCGGGTATTTGACGACCGATGCAGCGATCGCTCCATCGGCTCTTCAGCGCGCACTGAAGTCCGCGACGGATCGATCCTTCAACTGTATTACCGTCGACGGTGACACCAGCACGAACGATACGGTGCTCTGCCTAGCCAATGGTCTTGCGAAGAATCATACAATTCGACCAGGCACGCGCTCCTATCGCGCCTTCGAACGTCTCTTAACTGAGGCTGCCCAGGCCTTAGCCCTCATGATCTGCCGTGATGGCGAGGGGGTGACGAAGGTCGTGAAGATACTGGTAGAAGGGGCCACAACAACGGCAGCAGCAAAACGAGTCGCCGAGACCATTGCAACGTCGAATCTGTTCAAGACCGCGCTGTTTGGGGAGGATGCCAATTGGGGCCGAGTCATGGCAGCCATTGGGCGTTCCGGCGTTGCGATCAATCCCGACAGGGTCGTGGTGCGCTTCGACGACATCGTGATGGTAAGGCGAGGTGTGGGAACCGGCCTCGATGCAGAAAAGAAGATTGCCAAGGTCTTCAAGCGGAAAGAGTTTACCGTCGGAATCCATCTCGCACAGGGCTCGGCGGACGCGCACATGTGGACCACGGACCTGTCCTATGACTATGTCCGCATTAATGCTAGCTATCGATCCTAGCTTGCAGAGGGGTTGTAGCTTGAAACCTCGACGGGACTGTGGTAGCGTCGTCGGTCTGTGTTTGAGTAGGGGCCGACTCGTTATGTACGAGACTCGGCACGAACCAATAAAATCACTATCAGCGTGAGATACGCTGCGTGGCTTGAGGATAAGGGAAGCGATTCCCTCACCTGATTACTGGGTGCTCTGCAAGCTTGAAGGGAGGTGAAGGCATGGGGGTAGTGGCGATCAAGGAACTGCTGGAAGCCGGGGTTCACTTTGGACATCAGACGAACCGCTGGAATCCCAAAATGAAAAAGTTTTTGTTCGGTGAGCGAAGCGGCATTTACATCATCGATCTGCAACAAACCGTCGCACGGATGGAACAAACCTATGCCTTCGTCCGAGACCTGGTCGCAGCGGGAGAATCTGTTTTATTTGTCGGCACAAAGCGGCAAGCTGCGGAGATACTCGAAGAAGAGGCCAAGCGGGCCAACATGTATTTCGTCAACCAGCGATGGCTGGGCGGGATGTTGACCAACTTCCAAACCATTCGCCGCAGTATCGATAAGATGAAAAAGATGGAGACGACACTCCTCAACCCTAGCGAACATGGCCTCAAGAAGAAAGAAATCCTTCTCATGCAGAAGGATATCGCCAAGCTCCAAAAGTATCTGTCGGGCATCAAAAACATGCGCAGCCTTCCGGGCGCCGTGTTCGTACTCGATACGCGAATCGAAAAAATTGCCGTACAGGAGGCCACACGACTTGATATCCCGGTCATCGCTATCTTGGATAGCAACTGCGACCCTGATCACATTACCTACCCGATCCCTGGGAACGATGACGCCATCCGCTCGATCAAACTGATCACGTCCAAGATTGCCGATGCCTGTATTGAGGGTGCGCATGTCAAAGCCCAGCGAGAGGAAGCAGCGTTTCAGGCAGCTCCTACAAGCGGGGACAAGAAGCCAGCCATGCGGGCTGAGAGTGTTCCAGTTTCGTAATTCTTGTTCAGATCAGTCCGTCAAGCGCTCATCTTGAAAGTAACTGTGAAGGAACGTTGAACCATGGCAGGATCCAGTCAGCTCGTGAAAGAACTTCGTGAAAAAACAGGAGCCGGCATTCTCGACTGTCAGAAAGCCCTCACCGAAACCGGGGATGATGTCGAGAAAGCCATCGATTATTTGCGCCAAAAGGGACTCGCCGCTGCTGCCAAAAAGGCTGGGCGTGAGACCAATCAAGGCTTGATCCATTCGTACATCCACATGGGCGGCAAGATCGGTGTCTTGATTGAAGTCAATTGTGAAACCGATTTTGTCGCCCGCAACGAAGAGTTTAAAGCCTTCGTCAACGATTTGGCCCTCCAAGTTGCTGCCGCAAAGCCGTCGTTCGTGAAACGCGAGGATGTCCCGTCCGATGTCGCCGAGAAAGAGAAAGTGATTTACGAAGGTCAGGCCAAAGAAATGGGGAAACCCCCTGCCGCATGGTCGAAGATCGTCGAAGGGAAACTTGAGAAGTTTTATCAGGAAAATTGCCTCCTTGAACAATCATTCATCAAGGATCCAGCCGTCACCATCAAGGACCTAGTCGCCCAGAAGGTCGCCAAGATCGGCGAGAACATGAATATCCGTCGCTTTACCCGCTATCAACTAGGCGAGGCATGAGCACTGCGAAATACCGACGTCTCCTTCTGAAGGTCAGTGGGGAGATGTTGGCTGGAGAGCAGGGCTACGGCATTCAACCATCGATCCTCGAAAATCTTGCTGCAGAAATCGCCTCAGTGGTCGCACTTGATGTACAAGTTGCGATTGTCATAGGAGGCGGGAACATTTTTCGAGGGATTGCAGCGAGTGCTTCCGGGATGGAACGGGCCTCGGCTGACTATATGGGGATGCTTGCGACCGTGCTCAACGCACTAGCCCTTCAGAATGCGCTGGAACGTGTCGGCGTGATCACCCGCGTACAATCTGCCATTGAGATGCGCCAGCTTGCTGAGGGGTACATCCGTCGAAGAGCTATTCGACATCTTGAAAAGAATCGTGTAGTCATTTTTGCAGGCGGTACGGGAAATCCCTATTTCTCAACAGATACCGCCGCCGTCCTTCGGGCCATGGAGATCAGCGCCCAGGTGATCATGAAGGGCACCAAAGTCGATGGCATCTATGAAGCCGATCCTGTGACGAATCCGTCGGCGAAAAAGTACGACGCCATCTCCTTTCTGTCCATTCTCAATCAGAACCTCAAGGTCATGGATTCCACAGCGATCAGCCTATGCATGGATAATAAATTGCCTCTCGTTGTATTTAACTTGAAAATTAGCGGAAACTTTAAGCGTGTGGCTTTGGGCGAGCCGCTCGGGACGTTGGTAACGATCGGCGATCGCTGACTTTATCACGAGGTGTATTCATGTCCAACGCAGCGCCGATTCGGCAGTCATTCACCATTCAGATGGATCAGGCTCTCGAACATTTGCGGACAGATCTGTCCGGTCTCCGAACCGGGCGAGCTTCCGTCGCGCTTCTCGACGGCATTCGAGTTGACTACTACGGCACCATGACACCACTGAAACAGGTGGCCAATGTCGCCACTCCAGAAGCACGATTGATCTCCATTCAGCCTTGGGAGCCAAAGCTCATCAAGGAAATTGAGAAAGCTATTTCCAACTCAGGCTTGGGAGTGACACCATCGAATGACGGCAAACTGATTCGAGTTCCGCTTCCACCCTTAACGGAGGAGCGCCGTAAGGATTTGACCAAAATCTGTAAGAAACACGGTGAAGATACCAAGGTGAAGATCCGTGGATTTCGACGAGAAGCGAATGAAGAGTTAAAGAAGCTCCAAAAAGATGGGAAGCTGACCGAAGACGAACTACGCAAAGCAGAACAAGAGACTCAGAAGCTCATTGAGCAATACGGGCAGAAGATCGACGAGATCATTAAGAAAAAGGAACAGGAAATCATGGAAGTTTGAGTCCGGCTTCCTGATTCTCTCTTCATCGCGTGGCGATTCCGTCCACTTTCCCCCCAGTAGTAGCTACCATTGATCTGACGGCCCTTGCCCACAATTTTCTCCAATTACGCCGTCTCCTCTCGCTTGGCTGTGATGTCATGGCAGTGGTCAAAGCCAATGCGTATGGTCATGGGGCAGTTGAGATAGCACAGTCATTGATTCGTCATGGCGTGGTTCGTCTTGCGGTGTTTTCGATCGAAGAAGGAATTGCCCTCCGTCAAGCCGGGATCACAGTCTCGATCGTTGTCCTCGGACCGGTCTTTCGAGAGCAACTTGAAGACCTCTTTGCGCATCGGCTTACGCCGGTGGTGAGTGACCCGTCTACTCTTACGGCGCTGGGTCAGTGTGCTGCCCAAGGTTCGTCTCCCTACCCGATTCATCTGAAGATTGACACAGGTATGGGACGGTTAGGCTTAACGCAGAATGAGCTAGAGGCTATCCTTGCGAAGCACACCTTTCCCTCGTCCCTGCGTTTAGAAGGCCTCATGTCTCACTTAGCTGATTCCGATGGGCTGGATCCCGATTCAACTAACCAGCAGATCACCCGTTTTGATGAAGCGATAAAGGCTGTACGTGAAGAAGGATTCTGCGTTCCGATGATCCATCTTTCCAATAGCGCCGGCATCGCTCGTTTTCCATCATCCCACTACTCGCTTGTTCGTCCGGGAATCATGCTGTATGGATACCACACGATGCCTCATACTGTTCAGGCTCCTGACCTTCGACCGGTTCTTTCTCTCACGACCCGTATTGCGCAGCTCCGACTCATCAAACCGGGAGAAACCGTCAGCTACAATCGTACCTTCATGGCCAAACGACCAACCCGGATCGCGGTTCTCCCGATCGGCTATTCCGGTGGGATAAGTCGACACCTATCGAACCGAGGTCAAGTGCTCCTACGAGGAAAACGGGCCCCTATCGTAGGAATCGTTTGCATGGATATGGTGATGGTGGACGTGACGGAAATCCAGGACGTTACCGTCGGTGATGAAGTTGTCCTGATTGGGACACAGGGAAACGAACGAATCACAGCCCGCGACATCGCAGAATGGACTGGGACCATTTCCTACGAGGTGCTGTGTGCGATCAGTTCGCAGATTCCTCGGCTCTATCGCTCCTCGTAACACCGGTCGATATCTGTGGTTTCTCGTTCCAAGGAATAGTACGAGGCAGGATGTACGCTTGCCAATCGACTTGGCTAAAAACTCGCTCGGATGGAAAAACCACCGGCGTGCAGCGTCGAATCGTAGCGTCCGTTCACAGTGGCACGAAGTCCGGTATTGCCTGATATCGTTCGGGGCTCGTAGAGAAACGCCTGATAAAAAATATCCACGCCCACAAGTTTTGTCTTGATCGACCCGATTCCAAAGCTTTCGCATGGTATGAGCCCAAGAAATGACCCATTTCCCTGGCAGATGAGTCCAATGCCGGTCGAAATCACGTGCAAATCAGCCGAGGGAACGCCGGGATTGAAATTGAGATCTGGCACCTGTGCTTGCTGGTTTGTATAGCCGCCTCGTATCGCTATCTCCCAGCCCGGCAGGCGATCGATCTTTACCCATCGATATTCGGTTCCAACGAGAATGGCATAGGTGGCTCTCCAATTTTGTGGCTGGGGGATAACCGTTCCGCTAGCCAGACGGATATCCAAGTTCCTGACCGATTTCCAGCCCACGTAATCCACGTTGAGCTCGAGTTTCCACTCACGTTCTGAATCCCGAATGGGCCACAAGGCGATTCCGCCGGTGATGATCTGAGGCAAGACCAAGGTTGTGGTCGCATCTTGGATCTTCATGCCGTTGGCCGATAAGGCGCCGTCTAAGTGGAGAGTCGCCTGGCTTCTGTACACGACGGCGAGATTCGCTGTGGGCTGCCCCTCTTTATTCCGAAGCACCGTGTACAAGGCGCCAACGTTAAATCCTGGGGCGGTATCGCTGCCGTGAAATGCGAGCTTGCTTCCTGCCGGTGCCAGGCCGCCCGGTGAAATCGATTGCAGTTCTGCATGTCCTTCTCCAAAAAAGCTGGCGAAGGTGTAGATGTCGGCTCCAGCGCCGATCGAGAAGTCAGGGAAAAGCTGATACGCCAGGGTCGGTTTAATATCAAAGAGGGGTAGTGCCGTAAACGTCGTGATCCCTCTGAATGGGCTGTTTTCAGGCCACCTCATCACCGAACCGAAAGGAGTAGTGATTCCGATCCCCACCGTCAGCTTGTTAAGGGAGGGGACACCGATATCGTGAAGGTTCGCTGTAATATAGCCATGGCCTGGACCGGGCCATGCAAAGGCGCCATCATGATCGCCGGTTACCGAAATCCCGCTGGGACCTCTAAAGTCGGTTGTCCCTCCGACAAAGGTCCCTCCGGCCATTGTCTGTACCCCACGGAGTTGGGTCATTCCAGCTGGGTTATAGTGCAGGGCCGAAGGATTGTCTGCCTGTGCGGCAAAGGCATTTCCCATCCCGGATGCGGCCGCGCCCTGGCCATAGACCCGAGGGACCTGGGCAAGTACTGGGGAGGCTGTGCAGACTCCAACAATAGCCAGCAAGACGAGCGTCACGGGCCGGTATGTCTTTACAGGATTCCGTGCAATCCAGGATAGAGGTGTCCTGAAGAATATCTGGCAGGCCTGATGAATCATACGCTTACCTCTCACGCACCGTGAAACCAACGATCCATGGTTTGTTGAAGCGCACCAGAGTCAAATGGTTTGAGTAAGTAGGCCTGAGCTCCCATCTCGATTGCCTTGACGGCAAGTTCCTGAGAGCCCGAAGCGGTAATCATGATGATTGGAAGCTGTTGATTGGTCTGGCGGATCCGTTGAAGCACTTCCAAGCCGTCGATCTCTCCGATTCCGATATCTAGAATCATCCCATGAAGCTCCCGTGAACAGAGGACTTCTAGTGCCTGGTAGCCGTCGAGGGCCGAAAAGGTCTGGTAACCATTAGCATGGAGGCGATCGTGGAGCAGTTGCTGAATGTCAGGGTCATCATCCACGACCAGGATATGCCGATCAGTAAGATTAAGATGGGAGCTGATGACGGGCGTGATCTTGATAGAATGGACCGGGATCGTGAAGCACAGTTCCGCACCACCTGTCTGGAGGTTACGAGCCGCCACCTGTCCTCCTTGCAATTCGACCAACGTCTTCACGATGGAAAGTCCGAGCCCCAATCCTTTCGGTGCGGTCCGCTGATCCTGGGTAATACGGAAAAAGGCGTCAAAAATCTTGTCGAGGTGTTCCGGAGGAATGCCAGGCCCAGTATCCCGAACGAGGACGGCGGCCGTTCGGTCGGTCGGCAGCTCGCAGGCGACCGTCACGTGGCCACCGGGGGGTGTAAACTTAATGGCGTTTTGCACCAGATTGACGACGGTCTGAATCAAACGATCTCGGTCAGCCCAGACGACGACGCTGGAGCCGGGAGGACAGAACTCGAGTGTTTGCTGTTTGGCGTGAGCCAGTGGCTTTAACTGTTCGATCACGTCGGTGAGGCAGGTATCAAGCTCCACATCGGTCGGATGGACCTCCAACCGTCCGGTCTCGATCCGGGTTCGATCGAGAAGATCTTCAATCATACGAACCAGGCGATCCGAGTTTTCAGACATGCGCACAAGGTAGCGCTGCTGTTTCTCGTTCAACGGACCAGTGAGGCCGTCTAGCAGATTTTGAATGAATCCTTTGATCGAGGTGAGAGGCGTCCTCAGTTCATGGGACACATGGGAGAGAAATTGAGCACGGAGACGGTCGGCTCGTTCCAATGCTTCAGTCCGTTCTTTTACTTTCAGCTCCAGCCCTTCGTTCCATTCTTCAATCTGTTGGTAAGCCGACGCATTATCTAATGCGATCGAAACTTGACTCGCCACCGTCTTCATGAGATCCAAATCGTCTTCGGTTACGCTTTGGTTGTGCGAGCGATCGACGGTCAGCATACCCCACACCCGACCCTTGGTTTTGATGGGGACCACGACCAAGCCCTTCGTGCGACTTAATTCCGCCAAGCGTTGATTGAGCGGATGGAGTCTATGCCGAATCGTTTCAATGTCTTTGACCAACAGCGGGCTCCCCTGCAGCACTACTACTCCCTCGGGACTCTCACGATCGGTGATGGGAATCCGGCACGACTGAGCGAATGCTTCGACCTCCGGAGGCGCTCCGATCAGACGTATGTGCTCGATGGTGTGCTCGAAGGGATCAAACATGGAAACCATGGCGCTGTTGTAATTGAGCTCATGCGTGAGGGCCTCCAATACCTGGTGTAGGAGGGCGTCTCGTTCAAAGGTCGAGCTGAATGAGAGGCCCGCTCGGTGCAGTGCCGTGAGTTGAGCCACTTTGCGTCGGAGTTCGACACGCATCTGTTCTTGTTCGAGATAGGCCTCGCGTAATTCTTCATGACGGGATTCGACGAAGGCGATCTGTTCCTGAATCAAGGCCTCGCGTCGTCCACTTTCTCGGAGAAGTCGCCGGTTGACCATGATACCGACAGCGAGGATTGGGCACAGTCCGACCAACACGACTTCACCGAGACTGACAGTCGGATTGAACACACCGACGCCTGCCATGAGAGTGAGGCCCAGCACGCCTCCCCACAAGAACCATGTGACATGCTGCTGAGCCTGGACTGGAGGATCAACGCGTCTGGTTGTCGTTGGGGGGACGGCCTGCTCACTGTTGGTCTCAGCGAGGACTTCGCTACTCGGTCGAGTCGGTCGTGCTTGTTCGAGGGAGGATGCTGCTCGCCAGAATCGGCGTCGATACCTACCTTCTTCCTGCCATCGAACCGTCCATTGGCACCAGTCGTCATCGTTACCGATACAAGACGTTTCTATTGTTTCTGCTCGAGAAAGGCCGTGAATCCGATCGGCCATCGCGACCATTATTCCCTGAGCAGACTGGCAGACCAGACATGCACACCGCCTCCGATAGGGGCCGAATTGGCGGAGTGTTCGGTCAGTAAACCGCATCGCCACTGCAGCGGTTTCTTTCGTAACTTCTAAGACACGAAACTCGACAGAGCCCGAGGTAAACTTGTTCCCAAAGTAGGGAAACATCGTGTAAATCTGAGATAGTGAAAAGGGCCGCGTCAAAGCCAACATGATCGGAGACACTTTTTCTGCTCCTGCCTTAAAGGCAAAGCGCGGATCTCCGGAGATGCGCTCACAGAACTCATACAGATAGCAGGTAAATTCGTAGGAGTAGCTGTTCCACGGATTCTTTAAAAATTCAGGAGTCACATGATAGACCGCATCCTTAATTTGATCGTTGAGGAGACGGCACAACTCCCCCACTGCTTCTGTCCCGGCGGATGCTCCACGTTCGGATGCGATCAGTTTCTCCAGAAAGACGGTCACGGCTCTGATGCTGACACCGCTCAGATCTCTGATGGTTTCGCCTTGTTCATCCAAACCGAAGGGACGAAATACCATCTCGCCTTGTTCAAGAATTGTCCGGTCCTTCGGTAGAAGGTCGATGATCGGCAGGGCCTTCGCTTCGACAATATCAAGCGCGCTGCTTGTCACGGCATGATTCCCTGAATCAACCTATTCATTGGGCGGAGCTAAGTGCGATGCGAGACGCCATCTATCGTGATGACGGCTGCGGGACTGCGTGGTGCCACAGAGAGAGCTCCTGCACAGTCCACTTACAGGAATACCAAGCACGGTGTGCGAGTATATAGACGATAAATGTACTTTTCAATACGAAGCATTATCCCCCTTGCATCAGAGGGGGACTTCCGTCCCAAAGATGGGACATGCATTGGTGGGAGGGCACGCAACGCTTCATCAAGGTCTGCATGAGGATCGATTCCTGGGAAGCCTGAGGAGCCGTTTGTGGCAGGCTCTGGGTGTATCGCAATGGGGTGCGCTACCTACTGTTTAACTGGGCGCTTCAAGGTCTTTTCAATACTGGCAACCTTGCTCTGAAGCCGGCCGGAATGGCCTTTCCGGTAGTCGACTTTGATCGTGCAGGAAATACGGTTGCAGTCCTTTTTCATCCGTTCGTAGCATTTCTGGACCACAGCAAACACCTGCTCCCATTCCCCTTCCAAGACTGTTCCCATGGGATTCAATCGATAGTACACTCCGCTCTTATCGATAATATTGAGTGAACGAGCCACATACTTACCCACACTCTCTCCTTTTCCCAAAGGCGACATGCTGAATTCCAGTAGAACCATCGGTGCTCCTATTGTGTCTCAGTATGAGATTGTACGCCTGACGCAGACTGGGATCGTTTGTCCAGCCAGACCTTGGGATACTGTACTCGACCGAGAAAGCGAAAGCCGTCTAAGGCCTCACGGAGGAGTGCGCGGCGCTTCTCGGCATCCGGCTCATTCGCTTTGGCCTGTTCGCGCAACTGTCCGAGCCATTCCACAAACTCAACGAATTCCTCGTTCAAGATGTGCTCGAGATCCTCCTTCATGAATCCGGAAAGCGCCGGTGCCGTTCCGCTTGTACTGATGGCGATGCGAACGTGACCTACGGCCACAACCGCCGGCATCGTCACACTGCATGCATCTGGGTAGTCCACCGACCAGAGCAACACCCCCTTCTCTCGCGATTTGGCCAAGAGCATCTGAGCAAAATCGCGATCGCCTCGAATCGTGTTGAGAATCAGAATGGTGTGTTCAAGGTCTGCATCGCGGAAATGCCGACCGCGGTGGATGATCTTGCCTGATGCCGCGAGATGGCGCAGAGGTTCATTCAACGTCGGACTGATGATCGTGACGCGCGCACCGGATTCAAGTAGACGTTGGGATTTTTCTGCTGCTTCCTCATCACCACCGACCACTAAAACAGGCCAGCCTTTGACGTCCAAGACAAGCGGAAAGCCAGGATTGGCAGCCATGGAAGATACTCCAGTTTCAACTAGAAGGTCAGTATCCGAGAATGAGCCGCATCATGCAAGAGGGATTTGAGGCAGACGCGACATTTCTATTTTTGATCAGTGCGCGGACATGCGCATATAATACGGTGCTCGTGGTGAGGCAGGAAGGAGAATGAATGTTCCCAAAGCTGGAACCATGATTGGAGTAAACCTCGGAAGGGACTCCTATGTGACCCAGATGGAGGAGTGTCATCTCTCAGCAGGATCCGCATCCAACTCCATGTTCCAATAGAGATAATCGCGCCAACTTTCCGGGGTATTGCGAATGCCGATGGTGATGGTAATGACGGGACTCCAGCGAGGCTTCACAGGCCGCTTCTTCAGCTTCATGCCGGCCCCTTCAGGAGTCCGTCCACTTTTACGATTATTACAGCGCCAACAGGCGGTCACAATGTTCTCCCAAGTCTTCTTCCCACCCTTGGCAATGGGTACGACATGATCGAACGTCAGTTCTTCGGTCCGAAACTTGCGGTTACAGTATTGGCAACAGTATCCGTCTCGCGTAAAAATGTTGATACGGGAAAATTTGACAGCACGATGGCTGTCCTTCAACTTGACCAGTTTGAGCAGCCGCATCACCGCTGGTAGCTTGATCGACAGCGAAATTCCATGGATTTCCCGGTCGTACACTTCCAGGACTTCCACTTTTCCCTGCCAGAGGAGAGCGATCGCTTTTTGCCAATGCACGACCCGCAGGGGTTCATAGGTCGCGTTCAGCAGGAGGGTCATTTCCATGTAGCAACCTCATCCCCAATCGGGCTCCACAGCGGTCAAGGAGTAATCCGTGGGCAGGACGACGAGCTGATAGTTCTATGCCATAAGGTTGCTCCGAAATCAAGCAAGGGTCGCTCTCATGCTACTGCAGCTGATGGCAAAAGAGGTATTTATGAGAAACGGGTTTGTGCGAGTCGCCTTCACCCATGAGATTCCCTCCGGCACTGGACGAAGCGTCGAGGTTGAGGGAATTTGGATTGCGGTGTTTAACGTTGAAGGGAAGTTTTATGCAGTCGATAACTCTTGTCCTCACGCGGGTGGTCCGCTCGGAGAAGGTAAACTGTGCGAGGGGGTGATCGAGTGCCCCTGGCATGGATGGAAGTTCAGCGTTATTTCGGGAGAACGAGTCGGCAATCCAAACTTCCAAGTCGCTTGTTGCGAGGTGCACGTCGACGGAAATGAGGTTTGGATCGCTATTCCGCCATCTCTTAGAGAGCCAGCTTAACTTGGTGATGAACCGGGTGGTGAAAGAATAGTTGGAGGATCGGGGTCAGATGCTTTTGGAGTCACTCCATCCGCCGGCAGCGAGGCCGCGTTGACCTTCTTGCGTTGAAGGTGGGCATGCCAGATGAACTCTCGCTCGAACCACTGACCTCGAACCCCTTGGTCACGAAGTTGGACACGAATTTCAAAAATGTCTTCCTCGACGTGTTTCACCCGCCATTCACCCAGGCGAACCCCCTGCCCGCGTGCCTTCATTGTGCCAACATGATCCTCCATGGCCTGCAAGATTGTTGGATATCCGATTGCCGGGTGGTTCTGCACCAAAGCCAAGGCTTCGGCTTCCTGTGGCGCTCTTGCCGGGGTCGCAGATGGCAATGTTGTCCACACATAGTAGAGCGCACCCCATACGAGAACAAACACAACGGTGTACTGGAGGATGCGACTGACGAATGGTCTCGGGAGAGTATCGTGCATAGCCATGCAGGATGTGCTTGAAAACGAAAAAAGTCGGGCCTCAGGTTCGTATGAATGCTGCGGCATCTTAGGAAGGCTCAGATGCCATGTCAATGTGTCACCCAGGACTCATCAAGAGGTGTACCGCTTGTCTGATGAAAAGCCGGTGTGTTACAAGTAGCAACACAACTTTTCGGTACTTGGCCACAGATGAGTCACATGCATGAAGTTTTTTTTGTACGGTGATCTGCTCAACCCTGCACAACTCACACGACGAGCTCCGGAACACAAGTTTCTTCATCTTGCTACTCTAGCCGACCATACGGTGAAATTCTGTCGGTGGTCGTCACAGTGGCGGTGCGGGCTTGCCAGCGTCGTTCATTCGGTTGGTGAAAAGACGTGGGGCGGTGTATTCGAATTGACGGACGAAGACATTACGATCATGGATCAGTTTGAACAGGATGTGCCGCAGGGAGCCTATCGCCACCTACAAGTCACTGTCACGTCCGAGATCGGAGAAAAGGAACTTGTCACCACGTATGCTGCAAATCCGATCGGCAAGTTTAAACCCAAAGACCACTACTTAGATTGGGTGCTGAAAGGACTCAAGCAGTGGAAGCTTCCGGAGGAAGCAATCCAGCAATGGGAGTCGTATAGACCACGATAGACAATCGTGGGCAAATGTTTCATACCGATAGTTATTGAGGAGACCATGCCAAAACCTAAATATCATATTCTCGTCTGCACCAATTCCCGTCCTCCCGGCCATCCCAAGCCGTCATGTGGCTCGGCCGGCGCGGCACAGCTGCTCATGGCCTTCAACATGGGGTTGATGCAGCGTGCTGTTCCGCCTGGAGAAGTCTTAGTCAGCGCCACCGGCTGCCTCGGCCCCTGCGAGCAAGGACCCACCGTAGTGGTCTATCCCGACAATACGTGGTATTCCAAGGTGACGGAAGCCGACATTGCCGCGATCCTTGATGAACATGTGGCCAAGGGAACGCCCGTTGCGAAGTTGAACCCTGATGCGGTGTGGAAATAATCATCTCGCAAGGTGCACGCTGGACAAGCCCAGTCATTCATCTGTCGTCATGCAAGAAAGAAATTATTTCTTATTGCGGTTGACTTAACACATGGCGCTCCGGCACCCTAGCACACTATGAATAATCCTACGCATCAAGAGCACAAAGCGCAGGCACCCGAATCAATCGGGTGCATGGTGATTACGTGTAGCGATACCCGTACGCCAGAAACCGACACCAGCGGTCAACTGATCCGGAAGCTCCTCGAAGGGCGAAACTACACCGTCATCGCCTACTACGTGGTCAAGGACGAACCTGGACAGATCCTGTTTCGAATCGCCCAAGGTACCGCCAACGATGCGATACAGGCAATCATTGTTAACGGTGGGACAGGGATTTCCCGTCGAGATTCAACGTTTGAAGCGGTAGATGGAATATTGGAGAAGCGGCTCAGCGGATTCGGAGAAATCTTTCGAGTGTTGACCTATCAGGAGATTGGGTCGTCAGCAATGATGAGTCGAGCGACGGCGGGTATTGTGAAGGGCCGTATGCTATTCTCCATTCCGGGCTCAGAAAATGCGGTCCGCCTTGCGATGGAAAAGCTGATTCTCCCTGAGCTAGGGCATCTGGTCGGAGAACTCACTAAGTGAACTGTTGAGTTCTAAGCACTGAGTGCTGAGTTTCTGAACCGCAGCACTCATGGCTCAGCACCTTCCTCAATCTTGAGAGATCTTTGGTTCTGAATACCCCATTTCCTGCGAAATCTTCGACTGGGCATAGCGCTTATAGAACGATAAGAGGTCACGGACAGATACCACCCCTGTGATGTCGCCGTTCTTGGTGACTCCGAGGTGACGCACGCCGAGGTCAGCCATCATATCCTGCGCATCATCGACAGACTGATTCCCCTCGATCGTGCAAATCGGAGTCGTCATAATTTTCTCGACGGTAAGCTTCCCCAGCGGTTTTCCTGTTGCGACCGCCCGTCGTACAATATCGGTGTCCGTCACGACTCCGATGAATTGCTTGCCCTTTTTCACGAGTAACGATCCCACACGTGCCTGACGCATCGCCTTGGCTGCGCTGGCAATCGAGGTCTTGTGCCCGATCGATTTGGGACGTTTCGTTGTGATCTGCGCAACAGTGGACATAGCCACCTCCTTTAAGGTTTGGATGGACTTCCATGAAGAACGTCGGCCACGCTCAGCTTGATTGAATGCAGAGTAGCACAGAATGGCAGGGAGCCTCAAAACAAGCGTGGGGGGAAACCCTGTCAGTTCACAGACGCCGAAAAGACAATCTAATTAACAGGCAAGGACTATCTTGCCGAAAAACTTTCGGCTGACCATCAATTCCTGAGCTGCGCGGGCCTCCTGAAGGGGAAATGTGCGATCGATGACGACCATCAGCTGCCCCTGGCCCATGAGCTCCGCGGCTTGCACGAGTTCCCCGCGCGTGCCCATGTAAGATCCCTTGACTGTTAACTGACGAGAGTAGAGATCACGCAGATTCAGCTTCACATCTGCACCGGTGGTCGCACCACAGGTGATCAAGCGTCCCCCTCTTGCGAGAGAGTCCAGACAGCTATCCCATACCTCCGGACCGATATGCTCGATGACCACGTCGACACCGCGTCCTTCTGTCAGCATCTGGACACGCTCCGCAACCTTTTCCCGAGCGTGGTTGATCACCGCATCAGCTCCCAAGATCACGCCCTTTGGAATCTTGTCGTCGCTGCCGACTGTAGTCAGCACGCGGGCCCCGGCTAATTTGGCCAGTTGAACAGCCATCATCCCGACCCCACTCCCCGCCCCCATCACGAGCACGGTTTCGCCAGGCTGGAGACCGGCTAAGGCCAACAACATATGCGATGCCGTTACAGAGACGAGCGGAAAAGCCGCGGCCTGTTCGAATGTCAAATTTTCAGGTATTGGGAGCACATTCCGAAACGGCACCTTGACATACTCGGCATAGCCGCCATGCGTTTTGGTCCCGAGGAGATGGTAGGTCCGACACAGATTGTCCCGGCCAGACAAGCAGTACTCACATTGCCAACAGCTGATTCCCGGTGATACAAAGACCCGTGCGCCAATGGACACGCCTTCGACTTGGGTGCCGACTTGTTCAATAATGCCAGAAACGTCGGATCCTCCTACGTGAGGCAATGGAATGGCGTAGGCAGGATTCCCCTGCCTGATCCAAATATCGAGATGGTTGAGCGCGCAGGCCTTCACGCGAATCAGCACCTCTTGTGGGCCGAGCTGCGGCATCGGCAGCTCTTCATACGTAAGCCTGTCAGGCCCTCCATGTTCACGAAACAGTACAGCTTTCATGATTTATCCAGATTGTTGAGGCTTGAGTGGAACGTGAACTATTACTTTTGATCCGAGCGTTGAGCACTTCCGCACTTAGAAATTTAGAGTTCCCTCTACGACCATCACACATTGCCCTCCGACCGTGACGCCTTGAATCACATCGTCTTCCGACTTGACCTGCACAAGAATTCGAGATGGGCGGTCAATCTCATACCCCTGCTCGATCAAGATCTCCGTGGTAGGTCCCACCTCAACCACACCGTTGTGGACGAGATAAGCCCCAAGCGCTCCACCGGCACTCCCAGTCGCAGGATCCTCCAAGATGCCGATCTTCGGAGCGAACATCCTTGCATGGACGGAAGCAAACGACTCAACCGTCACCGTCGTAAAGACCATGATGCCATTGGCACCAAATCGCTCGCAGATCTTGATAATGGCCGATGCATCAGGGGTGATCGACCGTACGGCCGTCAATGTCCGAACCGGCACGATCAAGACCGGCAGCCCAGTTGAGACGACTTGGAGCGGCCATTTCGCCTCGGCAATCACGTGTTTGGGTATGCCCAGCGCCGCAGCGATCAGATACAGTTCATCAATAGCCCCGATCGGATCCAGGAATTCTGGCTTGGGTTGAGCCATCACGACTCGCACGACACTTCCTTGATCCGCATGGACTTCGATGGGATACAGGCCGATGTTACATTCCTGCATCACACGGGTGATCCCATCTTGTATCGAGATCCGTTTAAGATGGGCGAGGACGTAAAACGTACCAAGGATCGGATGACCGGCGAATGGAATTTCCTGTGTTGGTGTGAAGATACGGAGCCGCGCAGCCGCAGCAGGGTCAGTTGGTGGAAAGACAAACACTGTCTCCGAGAGGTTCATCTCCCGCGCAATCCGTTGCAATTGGTCGTCGGTCAGTCCCTCCGCATCAGGAAAGACGGCGACCGGATTTCCGCCGAACGGTTGCCCAGTGAACACGTCGGCTTGGTAGAACTTCAGAGAGCGTTGTTCAGTCATCTTTCTTCCCGTTGGTGTTTTAGCTGAATCCGCGAATGAACCAATGGCTCAAGAAAATCCTCGACATCCTTTGACAGGTGGAACCTACTTTGTCAAACTTGCGTCATGGATCGTATCACCGAGCAGGACATCGCCCATGCATTGGAAGTGCTGGGCCTCACACTCCCTCTCACCTCTCAAGATTTGGAACGGGCAAAGCGTGTCCAGCTCTACAACTGGAACCCGTCACGGTACGCCGGTCTCACGAACAGTCCCAAGCAGTATATGGAAGAGTTCCGGAAAGCCGAAGAGATGACTCGGACTGTCGAAGCCGCGTATGCCCTGGTGTCTGCGGTGTTCGTTCCTGATGACACCGCCCACTGATCGTCGATCTTTGAGCCTCCACCTTTACTCAACATCGTGGCTCGTGACACGTGACATCCCTTCGTCCCCATGAGACTGCGCCACCGGCCACGTCACCAACCCTGAGACCCCCTCTGGAGATCCCACAGGCTGCGTCTGCTGGGCATAGATTTGTGGTAATTGGTTTGTCCCAAACTTCGAAATGTACAGAAAGACATGCTCGCGTGAGTTCACGCGTACGGCCCATGGATGAAAATCGCGCGCATAGAATTCTTCGCAGAGTTGCATCGCCTCGAGGCACGATAACGTGCTGGGATCATTCAAGGTGTAGTAATAGTCGAGCGGGAGATCGTATTCCTCCTGCTTGTGAATCGTGATGCCGAATTTCTCCGGGTGACGCACCATTGGCGTGTGCCGGTACGCTACGAAATAGAAAAGCTCAAGCGAATGAATGACCGGCTGATTGTCCAAGACGAATTGCCGGGTTTCCATCGCTTCCTCGAGCGTTTCACCTGGAAATCCATAGAACGCCATCACATGGTTCCAAATCCCCGCCTTGGATGCCATCTGGAGATTGCGCTCAATGACGCTTTTCCGAGCATGCTTGTCCATGAGATTCAACACACGCTCATTGGCCGACTCCATCCCATAGTAGAGCGTGCAACAGCCAGCCTGAGCGGCAAGATCCCACGTCGCCTGATCTTGGAGTGTCTCTTCAAACCGGATGAGTGTTGTCCACTTGATCCCAACGTTCTGATCGACCAGCAGCTGGGAGACTTTTTTGAACAACGCCGGTGGATAGGACTCATCGCTGAACAAGAAGTGACGGCAATGGTACTTGTCCCGTAGCGCCTTGATTTGGTCGATCACCAACTGGGCCGGCATCCCACGATATTGATCGAAGTAACCCTGACCATGGTCGCAGAATGTACAACGCCCCCAGTAGCAACCTCGCGTCGCCAGGTAGGGAATGATGAGCTCCGGGACGAAGTAGCGGTCCAGCGGCATCCCCTCAAAATCCGGCAAGGGAAGCGCTGTCGTTTTCTCGGTATAGATCTCCAGGTTCCGATGGAGACCCGATTCATCTCGATAGATCAAGTTGGGGACGGAGGAAAACGGGCGCTGTCCATTTAGAGCCTCTATGAGCCACAGCAGTGCGTGCTCACCTTCATAGAGAACTGCAGAATCAAAGACTTCCTTGAAAAACCTCTTATGATTTACGAGGTCTTCCTGCAGCCGGGTTATGATATTACCGCCCACCACGATATGAATCTTCGGGAACGTCTCCTTGATCATCTTGGCGAAGGTCAAGCCAGCCAGTAGCTGCATCTGCGTGCCGATGGAAATACCGACCACGTCCGGTCTTTCTTTCGCCACTTCTGGCAGAACCAACTGATTACAGAGATCTCGATACACATTCACGTGTTCATCATCAAGGCAGTCAAAGACTTCCGTGGAGACACCTGGGCGATAGCCGAGGTTGCTTTCCATCGGGTAGAACACGAGTGAGGCAGGGAAGTAGGCGGCGGAGATATAGGTCATGGCCTCGCGGAATGTGTTGAGCGCTCCTTCGAGCAATTCTGCCTCATAGAACCGTTCGCCGCGTACGATCCGTTTGGCATCTTCGGCCCGTTCCGCCAGATCAAATACATCGAGGTCGTAGGCCTGCTCCACGATCGCTTTATGAGCGGCGTCGCGCTCAGTCAGAATCCCAGCCTTCTCCTTCTCCTGTAGCCCCTTCAGCTGCATCCCTATCCGGGCCTTCACCCAGATCAGGAAGTCCATGCTGAAGAAGTGATCCCACATCGCGATATTGATGTCGCGTTGGATGACCGAATGTCCAGCTTCTCGTAACACAGCCGTCAGTGAGGGTAAGGCAAGGTAGGGCGCCGTCGGCACCCACTCAGGGGGAAACAGGAGCATGACCTTCGAGTTCGTCCGTGCATCGCTGGCCAGCGGTGCGAGACCGTCTATTTGGACCAAGTTGCTCATCGTTCGTCGTTCGACTATCACTCGCTGACAAGCTAACAGAGACAAATGTTAGCCAATTCTAGACTTCACATTTTCCCAGCCAACGTCGGCGTCACTCCAGCGGTTTTTACCGATCGATATTGGAGATCTTGTAGCTTTCCTAACCCAAATTTTGAAATGTAGAGGAAGATATATTCCCGAATATAGAGGCGCAAATCCCAGCCGGGGTTGTGGTGTCGCTCAAATTGTTCGAAGACTCGCTCAGCCTCCTCGATGCTCATCCCATTTTTCACGGTGTAGTAATAGTCCAACGCCAGATCCCACTCCGGATTCTTATAGGCCGTCACGCCCCACCTGTCAGGATGCTTCGCCACCGGGTTGTGCCGTCCCAAGTCGAACGTGCCGAATCCCAGTGAATGGACATGGTCCTTGTTCTGTTCCAAAAACTCCACGGATTGCCAGGCCTCTTCCTTTGTCTCGCCGGGAAACCCAAAGAACCCCATGCAGTGGTTCCAGATACCGGCGTTGGCCGTCAACTGCAGGTGCTTCGTCATGATCTCCGTCGTTGTCGCCTTGTCCATCAACTGCAGCACACGCTCGACGCCGGATTCGTAGCCGAAGTGGAGGTACTTGCACCCGGACTCTTTCGCATCCTGCCAGACCTGCTCATCGAGCAGGCTCTTTTCAAACCGCATGTGAGTCGTCCACACGATCCCCATCTGGCTCTCGATCAACCCATGAGCAAGTTTTCTGAACAAGGCTGGGGGATAGGATTCGTCGGTAAAGTGGAAATGTCGCGTGCCGTACTTGTCTCGCAGAAACTGAATATCGACAAGGATATCCTGGATCTTCTTCGACCGGTATCCGGCGGTATACCCCTCGCCGTGATCGCAGAACTCGCAACGGCCCCAGTAACAGCCGCGCGTCGCTAGATAGGGCAGAATCTTCGTCGGCACGAAATACTTCTCCAATGGCAACCCATCGAAGTCCGGCGGTGGGAGCGTCGCGAGATCCTCCGCATAACTAGTCGGCGACGTATGGATCCCGGTCTCGTCCTTATAGATGGTGTTCGGCACCTCGGCCAGACTCCGTTTGGCCCCCACCGCCGAGACAAGTTGGATAAAGGCTGTCTCCCCTTCGTAGACCACCGCACTGTCGAAGTACTGAAACAGCGGCGACTGGGGTAGCACATCGCGCAACCGCGTCACCGTATTGCCGCCGATCGTGATATGGATGTGAGGGAAGTGTTGCTTGATGAGGGAACAGAAGGTCATGGTGGAGAACATCTGTTGCTGCAGGACGATCGAGAGCCCGATCACCTCCGGCTGTTCCGCTTCGATCGCCGGCTTCAGGAGATGGTCGAACACATCGCGGTAGATATTCACCTGAGTATCGTTCACCGCATCCATGATCTCGGACGAGACAAAGACTTTGTACGACAGATTTGTCTCCATCGGTGGCATGCAGATCCGCGCCGGTGCATAGACCATGGAGATCACCGACATTACTTCACGAAAGACTTGAATAGACCATTCCAACTTATTGATATCATAGAATCGTTCGCTTCTTACAATGTGCTTTGCCTCTTCAGCATTATGGATCAACTTTGCCATTCGTTGATGGGTCACGTCGCAGAGAGCAAGCTGCAAGTCCATCTCATTCGCATCCAGCTCCCGCTTCTTTGAAAGCTTGCGGAGTCGGTCGAGTTGCTGCGGTACCCGACGCAGGACTTTCTTCAAAAAGTCCTCACCGAAGTACCAATCCCACATCTCACAGTTGATGTCTTTCTGGATGACCGTATGGCCGGCTTGACGGAGGACAGCAGTGAGGGAGGGAAGACTCAGATAGGGTTCCGAGGGAAACCAATCAGGCGGGAAGATCAGCATCACCTTCATCTTCCGGCCACTGGAGGCTTCGAACTGTTGGCGATTGAGGAGAATCAGCTCCTTGGAAGCCCGTTCGCCTTTGGAGTATTCGATGCGCATCCCGGCCTGATCCTTCTCGCAAACTGGCCTAAAGTGACAGCAAAGCCAACGGGTTAGGATTGAGGCCGTATTGTACGGGGGTGGAAGAAGGAGATGCAAGGGCGGGCGGGTCGCTTTCGGGTCCTGTCGCCGATCCAGCCCATTCGTCCTCGCTCCACCCATCCCCCAGTGGGTCCCTTCCACTGCGGGCGCTCGGGTGAAAACCGCAACTTGTGCGGTGGGGCTGGGTGGGTGAGAAAATCACCCGAATCGACGCCACCCGAAAGCGAAGAAAGATATGGATAGATACTCGATCAATGCGCATGGTGAAGGACTACCAGACCACTCCTCAGCGGGCAAGAATTTAAGGAGAGGCGTGACGAATGGCACTATGATCGTACAAGCCTGTCATCCAGCTGCATAGACGACATCTCGCTCGTAGGGACATTGGCACGCACTGCCCGAAACATGCCAAAGCGACACAGCCCTGCCCCAAATGCCAGACGCATTAACAGGAACGTGGGCACTTCCCGCAATGATTTAATCAACCCGACCACGCCAAACCGAACAATCCCTGCTGGACGGACCATTCCCTGCCAGATGGAATCAAGCCATGAGGGTAAGGTTTCGGCAGTCCAATCTGCTGTGGTGACTTCACCTGCCACCAGTCCAGTTGCCTCCAGTAATTCTGAAAACTCTTCAATGCTAGAAAAAGCTGGATGAGACCACTGATCCAGCAGTTGCCCCATCACTGGCTTTTCCCAAACATTGAGTGGAACCTGGCGATCGTCTCGCTGATTCCAATCAGCAACAACCAGAATTCCACCCGGTTTCAGAACGCGCATGAGCTCTCGAGCAAATTGCGCCTTATCCGGCATGTGCGGTCCTGCCTCGACCGACCAGACCACATCAAAGCTGGCATCGGAGAACGACAGTGCCAGCGCATCATCGACCTGAAACTGGGCATTCACCTCTGGAGAAGTCAGTTCTTGAGCACGTCTGACTTGCTGAGGGCTTATGGTGATTCCTGTGACAGCACAGCCATAATCCCGCGCCAGAATGCGACTGCTGCCGCCAATGCCACAGCCCACATCTAAAACCGTCGTACCGGAAGAAAGCTTGTCTAACCCACCCCAATGCACCATTTCATGCACAAAGTCTGACTTGGCGTTGAGAAAATCCTTTTTGCGGGGTGGAGAGCCATAGTGTCCCAGATGTATATGTTCGCCCCAGTAGAACTCGAGAATGCCGTCATTCGTCCAGTCATCATAGGAATTGGCGACAGAATCGGCAGACTGATATGTGCGTGGAAGTAGTAAGTACAGCACGAATCCGATCAGCAGTAAGACCAGGAGAAGTACGATCGCCCATAGGAAAATGTTCATCATATGAATGTCTGAATTAACATGATTTCATTGACCGATCAAATCCGCGGCCGGAGCCGGTCGTAAGCGCCTTCGAGACCTATTTCCGCGACCACCGCTCCCCTACCACGGAAAAAAACATGGTGTGGAGTAACTAGCCATCACGGCAGCACTCGTGCTGGCCAACGCCTGGCCTCTCCTTTAGGTATATCTCTACAATAGCCCGGTCTTTCGTGACGAGCTCTGAGAATACGGCTGCTCCCTGCCGTTGTACCCACCGCTAGCTTCCAAGTCTGCGGGTGGCGCATGACCAGTCTCTTTCGACGGGCGGGAGGAGTAAGAATAAGCATTCTTCGCATGTAAAGCGTCGCTTGACAGAAATGCTACGTTCACGCATGATAGCAAAACGTGATCGAAAGCTTCGGGCACAAAGGGCTGGCCAGATTTTTCGAAGACGATGATCGGCGAAAGGTGCCTCCGGCGCAGGCCGAGAAGATTGCCCGTATTCTGGCTCGACTCAATGAGGCGATCACTGTGCATGATATGGGGCTACCAGGCTATCAACTCCACCCTTTGAAGGGAGAGTTCGCTCGTTTCTGGTCCGTAAGCGTATCCGGCAACTGGCAAATCATTTTCCGATTCCAAGATGGCAGCGCCTATGATGTGGATTTGATTGATTATCACTAAGGAGCTCAGCAAATGCGCATGAAGAATCCTCCCCATCCAGGCTTATCGGTTCGACATGATTGCTTGGAACCGCTAGGCCTATCCATCACAGAAGGGGCCAAGGTGCTGGGTGTCACGCGGCAGGCCCTGAATAATCTTGTCAGTGGCAGAGCAGCCATTTCCGCTGAAATGGCGATCCGACTGGAAAAGGCTTTTGGAGGTGGAGCTGAAACCTGGCTCCGGATGCAAGTGACCCATGATCTCGCGCAGGCAGAAAAGCGGGCTGGGAAGATCAAGGTCCGACGCGTTACAGGTGTGTTAGCACCTGCTTAGACTGCGGATGCTCTCCGAACGGGAGAATCCTAATTTCAAGGGCCTCGATGTCTTATTGCATGTATTGGAGTTTCTGCTGGCCGACACGGCGAATCGGTGATACGTCAATTCTCATGATAGACCCCATTCATTCTCCATGAGTAGTGCGCTCACCTTCAGTGCAGATTTGAATGCTTATGCCGAGTCCTGTGATCAAAGAAAAACCACCGAAGCACGTTCGCTACCTCAAGAAAACAAGAAGACCCATAACCACAGCCGAAGGAATTGAGGCAGCCGTTTGGAAGCTAGAACTACCCTCCGATGAAATAGTGTTAAGTAGTTGGGCCAAGTCGTTCCGCACGCACTACTGTCTAGATTCCGAGATAGACGCCTTGCGGGCGGGAACTGGTCTTTCTCGCAAGGATTATCTAACCACCATAGTCTTTCCAGACAAAAGCATCGCTCCTGGCCCAGCGGTACGTGCGGGGGACTTTGCTGAGATCTTGGTCAATGATTACCTAGAATACTTTCTTGGTTATTGGGTCCCGAGAGAGAAGTATGCGGAAAAGGCAACTCGAAATGAATCTGTTAAAGGGGTAGATACCCTAGGATTTTTCTTAGTCCATCCTCAAAAACTATCTCCAAAAGATAGGCTCATCGCGTTCGAATCGAAAGCTCAACTAACGGGCAGTCGTTACCTCAATTGTCTCCAGACAGCCATCAACGATTCATCCAAGGATCTACTTCGGCGAGCCTACTCCCTTAATGCCACAAAAAGGCGTTTGCTAGCGGCAGGGCGACGCGAGAAGGCCCTTATTGTCCAGCGATTCCAGGACCTCGCCGACAATCCCTATATGTTTAGGTCGGGTGCTGCCGCTGTCCTTTGTGATACTGCCTTTGACCAGAAAACAATCGCCAAGTCCACTACCGTTTCTGCACATAGCAACAAGGCAAACCTGGAACTGCTTGTGATCCGAGGCAAAGATCTAATCAGCCTGGTTCATGCGCTATACGAACGAGCGGCAAATGAAGCCTGAGGCTAAGAGTCGCCGACTTTTCGGCATTGCACGATCAAAAGGGAAAATGTATGAATTTGGACTTCCTGCCGCATTACATATCGCAATACCTGAAGGCAGTAGGCCTGAAGAGCTGTTTCCTCTTACGGTAGGTACTTTGGGCGACACCGCAGCTGCGGTGGTAGAGCAAGAAGACCCTGAACGAAATCTTGCCGATGCTGCGATTGATGACCTGCGATTTTCGGCGAGCTTCTTCGACGCATACCTAGCCTCTAAGTTCTCACCTAATTTATACAGCGAAATTGCTCTACTTGCTTCGGCAACATACTACCTTGCAGGAAGACCTGGCAGCAGTTTAGTCTTATCGAGGGGCATATCCGTAACTAATGACGAGACACCGTTGCAAGCCGTTGCTAGATGGCTCCTTCAAGCAGACTGGGCAGAACTCCCTATAAGCCTCACTCCACCTTTTGGCGAGTCTCTTCGCAAACTTGTGGAAACGGTTTCCAGACATTACCGAGACGGAACCGGAGCTTCACAGGCTATCGATACTTGTGCAAGTCTCAGAAGTCAGGCATATCGCGCTGCGTCCTCACAAGACCTCTTCCTAGTGGACATCATTTCCGCTGTCGTAAAGCGAAGAATGAGTGCATCGACTTGGACTAATCTTCCATCACTAACTGGAATTCCTACGCCCGACTGGAGCCGGATAATAACCAGAAACGAGTTTCCAAAGGAGCTGTGGCCGGCTCAATTACTGATCGGCGAGGCAGGGATATTTTCGGGTTCATCCGGCCTGATTCAAATGCCAACCAGTGCAGGGAAAACTAAATCCATTGAGATAATTATTCGAAGCACTTTCATGTCTGGGCGAGGGAAGCTGGCTATTGTAATTGCTCCATTTAGAGCTCTGTGCCACGAGATTAGCAATTCCTTGCGGGGAACCTTTGATAATGCAGAAGCCAAAGTAAACGAACTCTCCGACGCACTACAGCTTGACTACCTTGAGAAACTTGCGGAGATCTTAGGAATTCAAGAACTCGCATCCAACTATATTCTTGTGCTAACCCCGGAGAAGTTCCTGTATATCCTTCGCCAAACACCAACCTTGGTTGATGATGTCAGCCTTGTCATCTACGACGAAGGACACCAATTCGATTCGGGGGGCCGTGGGATCACATACGAACTCCTGCTGACTGAAATCAAAAAGCTGCTACCCAGCTCAGCTCAAACCATTCTCATATCAGCTGTCATTCAAAACGCTGCCGCTATCGGAAATTGGCTTATTGGAGAAGATGCAAAGCTCGTTCAAGGGAAAGACTTGTCTCCAACCACTCGTTCGTTTGCATTCGCGAGTTGGGCCGAAAGGCTAGGACAGTTGATGTTTTACGAGACTCGATCTCTCAAAAAGCCTGACTATTTCGTGCCCCGCATTATAGAGCAACGAGAGTTGTCTCGAAGGAGGCGAGAAAAGGCAAAATTCTTTCCCGAACGTGGCAGTACAACTGACGTGGCACTTTATCTAGGCCTCCGGCTGGCTGGGAATGGTGCTGCCGCTATTTTTTGCGGGCGAAAAGATACTGCATCAAAATTTGCAGCTCGGGCTGTTGAGGTGTACGAACGCAACCTCGATATACCCTCCCCTGCAGGCTATTCTGACCAGGAAGAGATACGCCGCCTTAAGCATCTTTATCATCTGCATTTCGGGGAGATAGCAGCCGCCACAAAGGCTGCTGGCTTAGGAATCTTCTCCCACCATGGGAACACCCCACATGGGATTCGGCTTTCGGTGGAACATGCAATGCAACGAGACAAGGTTAGGCTTGTCGCATGCACATCGACCCTAGCTCAAGGCGTAAATTTGCCAATACGGTACCTGATAGTTTCTGGCGTTTATCAGGGGCAAGAAAGAATCAAGACTAGGGATTTTCATAACTTGATGGGCCGAGCTGGCCGAGCTGGTAAGCATACAGAGGGATTGGTCATTTTTGCAGATCCAGCTATCTATGATTCACGAATGGTTGAACGCTGGAGGATGAAATCTGCGGCTGAACTCCTGAACCCAGAACTAGCTGAACCGACAACAAGCTCCTTACTAAGCATACTTGGGCCATTAGGCGCTGAGTTTGTCGTAGAACCGGCTGCCTTCTGCAGCTTACTGCTCCACGGTAAAGAAACCTGGCACTCATGGGCTACTGATATGGTTGCGTCAAATCGAAGCTCGGGCCTTGATGTCTCATCAATAATACGTGAGTTGAACTATAGACGGCAGCTTATTGTTTCGATTGAAAGCTATCTCATGGCGAATCGGGGTTCTGAAGCTTTCGCCGAATATTCTCAGCGAGTCACGCAACTGGCTGTAGAGACCCTCGCCTACCACCTGGCTGATGAACAGCAAAAGTCCGCACTAGTGAGTTTGTTTATCTCTGTCGCGGAATACATAGAAGGACGCATTTCTGACCCTGAAAAGCAGACGCGATATGGGAAAACCCTTCTCGGTGTCGAGACCACCCAGATGATTGAAGCTTGGATATCTGCCAACAAAGAATTCCTGCTTACCTTAGACTCCAATGAGGCCGTACTCGGAGCGATTTGGCCTTTACTCTCAGAGCATTCGCAGGATAGCTTCTTTAGAAATACCTTGCCACAATCACTCCCTCTTGAGCTCGCCACCATGTGGATAAGGGGAAAACCATACAAAGATCTCTTTGCGCATGCGAAAACAACGTCCGGCACTAAACCTTGGGGGCAAAGGAGAGCAGCGCTCAAAGATGATGACATCATAGAATTCTGCGAAAGTACACTAGGATTCGAGTGTCCTCTTATAGTCGGAGCAGTTATTCAGTTCCTATTCAACGAATCGGCGGAAAGCGAAAATGATCCTGCTCCCTTCTTACTCTTTCAGAAAGCCATCAAGTATGGCATCCCTGACCCTACTGGAATCTCATGCTACGAGAGTGGATTTGCAGACAGAATGCTGGCCCAATCACTTAGGAGCACTCTACAGGCCAATGGATATACAGCCTTGTTATTTTTGCCCGCTGTAAATCAGCATAGAGATACACTCAGCAGGACTCTCCGTGAATTCCCCAGCTATTTCGAATCAGTACTGGCCACAATTCGTTAAAGGATGAAATTAATAAAATAGGGAAGAACCAGATGAAGGGACGATGTCGGGACTCTTTTCTGACGAATCTTTCCCCGGCAGAAGTAAGAACACGGAGCCGTTCTGAATTTCCCTACGCGCTTGCCTCATCGAGGCTCGACGCGTACTGATTCGATGCCTTTCTCGTCTTCCCCTCGCGGCTCCCCCATCGCCTCAGCTAAAGCAACGTCGAATGTGGGGCGGGGTCTTGAATCATGCATCACTACGTTGCCTTTGAAAAGATTCTCACCTAGGCCCATGCCCAGACCTACATCCGAATCGGTGCAGCACAGATTAGCCAGCTCTCTATTTCTCAGCACATGGGGGGAGGCTCTGGTCCATCTGGTTACTTCGGTCTGTTTCGTGCGTGTGGTCCGAGAAACGAACGGCACAACGACCAACCCAGCTTTCTAACTTCCGAAGATCGCTAGAGCTGTTTGCGGTGGAAACAGCACGGGCGACTCTCCACATGATGGAAAGTCACCCGTATGTGGCGCTTAGGACGCCGAATGTGTTTTTGGTGTGATGATCCTGAAGGCCCGTACGAGAGTTAGATTAAGGGCTGCTCGTCAGGGAAGACGTGATTCTATTCCGGGCGCTTGTGTTCCTCACGCCTGCTCTGGCTCTCCACGATGGCTCATCGGTTTTGTATTTCCCTTACGCGGGAAGGCGGCAGCCGATGGAAAACCGGCGAGCGTGACT
Organism: Nitrospira sp.; assembly: GCA_041743145.1. Taxonomy (GTDB): domain Bacteria; phylum Nitrospirota; class Nitrospiria; order Nitrospirales; family Nitrospiraceae; genus Nitrospira_D. Next base: position 81,408 of record JBGTNJ010000024.1, read on the forward strand.
GACGAGAAACCCGCTCTTTACTCGTCGGGTCATTTGTGATCCGGTGGACTAAGGTCTTCCATTTCACCTCCTCCATGATTCGGAATGAGTCGAAAGGAAACCAGTATTCGAACGGTTTCATCCTTACGCTTCTTCACCGAATGTGTCAACAGGCTGCATCCATTTATTCTGACAGGCCTCGGCATAACCCGTGCCATCCAAGCCCTCGCTTCAGAATATGAGAGCAAAGAGGAACAGCCTGGTCTTGAAATCCAACGTTTCACGGTCGTGGGTATTAAAAAGGGGGCGCCCATCTCGAAGGGTTCGTTCAAGAGGGCACAGCCCATCGTGAGAAAGACAAGGGGTCGGGAATCTTTTTTGTGACAGAGGTGCAGCAACTTCTTTAGAAGCTCCGGCATGCCTCGCCGTCCCTGATTGGCTGCCGGAGACCTTCCCCTATCACCTCCTGAACCGCCCATCCTAGACAAAGATTCCCGACTCTTTTTATTCCGCTCGAGGGGCTGTTGCCGGTTGACATACCGACGAGAGATAATGTCTCCCTGAACGAACAACGCACCTGGATCAATCAGGGTATAAGAACAAGTACCTTCTCCCCTGTGTCTTTCTGAGAGGCAAGTGATTGAGATCATTGATAGGAAGATGGAGCGTCGACCAGTCATGAATCTGAAGGGAGAGGATCAGCGGACTGCCCCACGAGTTTATGTGCGATTTCACGCGATGGTGTCGGGCTCCGTGCAGTCCGAAGGCACGGGCATCGTTCTCGATCTCTCAAAGAGCGGGTGCCGGCTGGAGAGCCCGCTCCTCATGTTGCCTGGCCTCTCATTAGAACTGCGTATCGCTGTACCCGGCTTAGAGTGGGCGCTGATGATTGATGGGGCTGATGTGCAGTGGGCGAACGAGGACAGCGCCGGACTGGCGTTTTTTCGAATCAGAGAGACTGAACGGCAGCGGCTCAGCGATGTGATAATAACTTGGCTCGCGAGAAAGCCTGAGGACGGCGGTGAAGAACAGGCCGAGCCGGTGCCATTTGACTTCCAAGGACTGGAAGCGGCGCTTTCAAAAGATCCTGAACTCGCCATCAGGAAGGGAATGGCATGGTTTGCTCAAGACCGGGCGGAATTCCGTTTTCGAGGAGGGAGTCTGCTCAGCAGAGCGTTTCCCACGTGCACGCCAGAGTTCGCGGCCACGCTCGGCGAGTTGGTCAAGGCTGGCGGCGACACGGAAGCAGAATTCTCTCTGGCTCTTTTCCAGAACTATCTTGGTTCGACATCTACCGACGGCGTCTTGAAAGAGATTGTGTCACGATTTTCCCATGACGCTCGCAAAATGGACGGAGTCCGGAGCAGCATCAATAGCACCGGCCTGGTCTCAGTCTCCGGTGAATTTGGGCTTGCGGAAGCCTGGCGGGTCAAGAAAGAGTCGCTGACGCGCTGGCTGACAGACGAACGACAGGCGGTCAAAGCGTTCGCCGAGCAACACATGGCAGAACTCGACCGAATGATCGTGGCAGAGCGACGACGTGTGGAGGTCGAAAGGGAACTGCGAGAGAGGAGCCGACATGAAGACGAGTCGGGCCACGATCATGGTTACAGGGCGAAACCCTTCTGATAGCAGAAATCAGAAATTGGGGTCAGATCTTTAACCGTACATTAGAACACAGCTTTTGTCTTGCCCTCCGCGCACCCCTGCAGATGCCATCAACCTCCGGTTCCGCGAATCCAACAAACTAAGCCTCCCGTCGCTCTCCTTTTACTTCATGAGAATTTCTTCACCGAGTTCTCATTCTTTCTTCATCTTCCCGTTGTATGGTTGCCATAGAGGAAACAATGAAAGGGGCACGGGATGGACACGGACTGGCTGATATTCGGTGGGGTGATTCTCGGGTTGGTGGGTGCGGCTCTCTTCGTCTACAAGAAGGGTCAATAGCCATAGGGAGGGGCAGTTAATCCAATGTCCCTTCCATGGCAGCCTAGGGACTGCCCCGGTTGTGCAGCCCGGGACGGTTCCATAGGTTCTCACCGGTTCGCCCCCTGAAACTTGCCAGGCAGCTTGCCGCGCATTCATCAAAGCCTGAGCTGTCAAGGGCGCCTTGGTTTCAGACCTGCTATCGGATAACTACTACTCAACACCACCTCGTGCCGGCGTCCATTTCCCCATCACCAGCGGCTCCCATACGCTTTTGCCTAGTAAGCGGCAGCGCATCCTCATCTGGGGAGATCTTCTCTTGGCCCGCATGGCTGACGAATGGCTCCGAGCTCATCACTATTCAAACATCCTGATGCCCTCGGAGATTTCTCACACAGCATAGGATCGCCAGGCGGCTTTCGCAGTCGCGGCAGAGGCGAATGCAGACTTTGTGCTCATTCTGGAGCAGGAAGAACTGAAGGAAGAGGCCTTAAGCCAGGCGAACTGCGACGCACGCTTCAACATCACTGTCGATGTGCGAGGCCTTTTAGTGGAACATGGAGGGAGCGTCCTGCGGGGCAACGCCCATTACCCGCACTGCGTCGAACGCAACGACCAGACTGTTCAGAACCTGACTTGCCAAGCCTTTGCCACCGCGTGGGGATTCCGCCCATCCGGGCAGCTTGAGATTCCCTAACACCTGGTATGCACAGCAGGCCAGAGCACCCCCGCACCGAACCGAGTGCCACATCCCCAAATGAGGAGAGACATATCTGTCACAGTACTGGGGTTAGACAGGCGGAGGTGACTTACTCGTCGAGGAATAGAGATCCGGTCTTACCCTCCGACAGACACCCCCAGCAGAGGCGCCACGCCCTCCGGCCCACTTCCCCCCGCCGCACCCTTATATAGGCTCTCCGTCCTCACCATAGACCGGCTCGCTCCGAGAAAGTAGAATGGCCCATCTGCATCCCTTTACACTCAGGAGGAACAGTTCATGATTGTGGAGAGCATGTCTGAAGACGAGATCTTGCGGATCGCAAATCCGATCATGGACAATCTCATGGATGCTTCTACGGCCATAGACCATTCGCGACACATTCTCGATTTTACTGAGAGAATGAGGGCGATTGTTACCAAAGAGTATCTACAGAAGGTTTGTGAGAAATACCAGCAGGAGAAGGGGTATTTTTCCAAACGAGAGCCAGTCGCCGTCTTCAAGCGTCCAGGCGGAGCGGCGATTATCTGGAAACAGTGGTTCACCAAAGCGCCTGGTGAATTCGTGGCCGAGATGCTCCTCGTTGAAAAGGACGGCAAATTCCTAGTCGATCACGCAATGGTGTTCTGAAATATCAGCGCCACCTCGTTCTGACACCTGAATGAGCACAAGGTGCCGGAAATCCTTCATCCCCATCAGACGTCAGGCCCTTCAGCCCTCATTGCTCACGCTACCACTGCTCTGCAGCACTCTGCTCATCGGGACAACGGCAGGAGTGATTTCGCATCCCTCGACCGCTATTTGTTCCACTTCGCCATGGCGGCCAGAGCTGGGCGTTGAGAACGCGCATGACGGGGAATGCACGATTGCAAGACCCGACCCCAAATCTCTCGGGACCATGCCTGTGCCTCGTTGGCGCAATTGCGACTGGCATTGCCCAAACGCACAATCGAGAATATTCTGCGGGACAGGAAAAGATGTCAGAAGCCATTTCCTGATTGCGGAAAGGCGTCGGGCCCAATTTCCCGACGCGTGGCAGTCCGACGAATTCTTCGCTTTCCCACCCCTCGCCTCCCCTCACCTCAGACAGCGATGGACCAGGCCGACGATAAAAAGTAGAATGGCCCTGGTTCTTCTCGTATCCCGCCGCATGAAGTCGTCTAAAGTCTGTGGGCTTCACCTCGGCTAGTGGGGATAGGTCAGTGTCCCGGGGAGCATGCATGCAAAAGACACGCATCATCTGCACGATCGGCCCGGCCACGGAGTCGTATGAGATGTTGGAGAAGATGTACGAGGCCGGCATGAATATCGTGCGGCTGAACATGTCCCACGGCGACCACGACTCCCACGCCAAGGTCATCCAGCACATCAAGACACTCAACAGGAAGGTGAAGTTTCCCATCCCCATCCTCCTGGACACGCAAGGCCCGGCGATCCGCACCGGGGACCTCTCCAACGACCTCGATCTCCAGCAGGGCGCCATCGTGTCCGTCACCACGCGCGGGTCCATGGACGTGGAAGAGAGCTCCATCCACATCGACTATGCGGACTTGCTTGAGGCGGTCAAGGTAGGGGATAAAATCACCGTGGACAACGGGCTGATCAATTTCGAGGTGCTGGAGAAGGAAGAACGCTCCATGCGGTGCCGTGTTCTGGACGGCGGGCTCTTGAAGAGTAAGCGCCACGTCAATCTCCCCGGCATCCGTGTCAATCTGCCGGCGATCACGCAAAAGGACACCAAGGATATCCTGTTCGGCCTAGAACGGGATGTGGACTTCATTGCTCTGTCTTTCGTGCGCGAGGCCGGGGATATCCAGCAACTCAAGACGCTCATGGGCGACAAGGTCGGGAAGGTGAAGATCGTCGCGAAAATCGAGGACCAGGAAGGGGTCCGGAACCTGGAAGAGATCATCAAAGAATCAGACGGCATTATGGTCGCGCGTGGAGATCTCGGGGTGGAGATCAACGTGGAAGATCTGCCGAATGTTCAGCGCACAATCGTGCAACTGTGCGCTGAGTATGGGAAACGCGTGATCGTGGCAACCCATCTGCTCGAATCCATGATCCACCATCCGCACCCCACCCGCGCCGAGGTCACCGACGTCGCCAACGCGATCTATGAAGAAGTCGATGCCGTCATGCTGTCCGGGGAAACGACGGTCGGCAAGTATCCTGTGAAGTGTGTTGAATACCTGCGCAAGATTGCGCTGAAATCCGAAACGATACCAGGATTGCAGTTTGCAAAACACTTGCGCAACGCGGGAAATAAGCAGCAACTGGCGGTGGCGGCCGTTCGGCTCGCCCAGGGGGTCAACGCCAAGGGAATCGTCGTGATCACCAGACGAGGCCTCATGGCCGATCTCGTCGCAAACTGCCGTCCTTTCTCTACTAACATCTACGCCTTTACCAACATGAGCCAACCGCGACGGACCATGATGCTCAACCGCGGTGCCTTTCCTTTCAAGATCGATTTCAGTTCGGACCCTGAAAAGACTCTGCAGACGGCGTTCCGGATCCTGAAGGACCGTGAACAGTTTCAGGTCGGGGACAAGGTCGTGATTATCTCGGACGTCCTGGCCCAGCAACGGGTTGACTCGATTCAGATTCGTGACGTCCCCTCGGACGACATCCCGCCCGAAGCATCCTACGGGACAAGATGAGCTAGCCCCGCTTCCGAGAACGTTCGCAAAGGGGGTACAAGAGTCCCTTGCTGTTGAACATAAAAAAGTGTCACGAACCATTTTCCGGCGCGCGGCGGTCCGGCGTGTTCCTCGACACCCCGCCCTACACCACTTCCCCACCCCCTCAGAATGATGGATCGGCCTCCGATTTTGCAGTAGACTTACCTAAACAGACTGGGTAAACATCGCAGGAGGTGGCATGGACGGCGACTGCTGCATCTTTTGTTCCTTCGCCGGCGTCAAATGCCTATCTGCCCAGCTTCGACAGGGAGTCGATGGTGCTCCATGACCTACACGAAGCCTGGCCAGAGACAGCGTGTGTTAGAAATCATATTCGAGCTGCTGGCGTCCAACTCATGCAGCTGGTTTCTTCGTCCCTCGTGTGAGTGGTTCGACCCGCGAACGAGACCCTCCTGAAAAAAACTTTCAGACCTCGATGGTTTAACGATTGTGTTGAAAGGCTGGTGATCGATGCGGCGTTTTTTCTTTGCAATGCTCTTACTTCTGGTCTGTGCGACAGGCGCGAATCCAGAATCCATTGTGGAAGCAGATTCCATTGAAGAGGCGGAATTTGCGTATGATCGTGGTGATTATACACGGGCGGCCCGCCTCTTCAGTCCCCTGGCGGAGCAAGGAGTGGCATCGGCCCAGTTCTATCTGGGTTTGATGCATGAAAAAGGACAAGGCGTCAGGCGGGACCACCAAACGGCACTGACATGGTTTCGCAAGGCGGCGGCGCAGGGCTACGCTGGTCCGCAGAACAATCTAGGCCTGATGTATGAAAGAGGACGGGGCGTCCGGAAAGACGTGGTTCGCGCCCTCATGTGGTATCACATCGCCGGTGCTCTGTTAGATGGCGATGAGGGGAAGGCAGCCTTGAAGCGGCGAGACTATCTGACCTCACAAATGACTGCCGCGCAGATCGAGCAGGCGCAGGAGATGATACGGATTTGTCAGCAGTCCCAGTATAAGAAATGCGACTAGCTCAGGATACTTGCAACGCCCTCCAACCCCATTCTGCCCTGCCCTGGAGGCGGCCCCAGTCAGACGCCCTTGCATTCAAGCCGGTCCACAATGATATGGTATATGGAGATGGAGATGCAGCTACACCATGACGGGAGAATAGGTAGATGAAGACGAAGATCTGTGTGACCACGTTGTTTTGTTGCGCAATGATCGTTTCGGCAAGTCATGCTGAGGAAATTGGGAGTGTGGATACGGAATTCAAATTTCTGGGGCCAGATCATAAAATTGTGATTGAAGCGTTTGACGACCCAAAGATTGAAGGCATCACCTGTCACCTGAGTCGAACAAAAAAAGGTGGCTTCAAAGGGATGGTCGGATTGGCAGAGGAAACTTCAGATGCCTCCATTGCCTGTCGTCAGGTTGGTCCCATTCGCGTTGTGGGTGAGCTGAAAGAAGGAGAAAAGGTATTCCGTGAGAGTCGATCCCTGATCTTTAAAAAATTACAAGTTGTCCGATTTTTCGACGAGAAACGCCAGACCTACATTTATCTCGTCTATAGCGATCGAGTGATCGAAGGCTCGCCACACAATGCCATCTCGACCGTGCCGATCCAATCCTGGTCAAGTCGATAAAGACTAGGAGACAAATTACTCACGCGTATGCCGACTCTCGCGTTTGCATCGCCTCCTATTGCCTGATGCGCAACGCACCTACCTCCTGCTCTGGCCCCGCCAGGACTGAGAACTGTCCAACGTTCTCAGCTGGGTCACCGCCCACCCACATCCAACGCTAGCATGCCCACCGTCACACGTCGCGTATCGGCCCGTGGGGCGTGGAAGCAGAAATTCTCTTAAGACACGGGTCCCAAATGGTCGGCCCAGTGGCGGGCAAGGAGTGCGCCGGCGTCATGGAGGCGCCGCCCCTCCCCCACGGACAGCGGACGAAAGTTTCTCGCACGGATGAGGTTCTCGTCGAGCTCCCGAGGGGTGGCCATGCCGATTGTGGCACAGCAGACATGGGGTTGGCTCAGGGCATAGCGAAATGCCATATCGTGATATTCGACCGGCATCTGAGAATGGCTGAGTGTGCTCGGTGACGGATGCTGAGCACCACCGAACACCTTCATGGCAATGAGTCCGATGTTCGCGCGGGTGGCTGCGGGCCAGACCTGTTCCTCAAAATTGTAGGTATGGCGATCGACGAAATTGACCGCGTTTAACAAGACATCAATTTTAAATTGACGCAATGCCTGAAGAAACCGCGACGGACGATTATGCCCTGATAAGCCGACGAAGCGGGCCAGCCCAAGTGATTTTGCTTTCATCAGAGCGGCATACGTTCCATGTTTGCTGAAGACGATCGTCGGGTCCATCTTGTCAGCACCCACACTATGCACGAAGACCAGGTCAGCATACGTGGTCCCCAGCTCCTTGAGACTCTGCTCGAGCAACTGTAAGGCACGTTCTCCGTCCGGTTCATAACACTTCGTCACTAAAAACACGTGGGACCGCACGTGCTTGAGCAAGTGACTTAACTGGATCTGTGCCTTTCCGTACCCCGCGAATTCAGGGGCCGTGTCGAAATAGGTGATCCCTGCGCGAAAGGCGGTTTCATAGAGACGAACAGCGTCTCCGGTATTCAGACGACGACCAGCGGCGGCGGTCCCGAATCCCAGGATGGGGAGGGTCACACCGGTCTTGCCAAGCTGGCGCGTCGGGAGGGGAGATGTGCTGTGTTGGACGAACCGGAGCACCCTGGGACCCTCCTTGAATCACCCAGTAGGCTAGCCAGTCGTACGAGTGGGACAACGGCATAGGAGGCTAGCACAGTTTCATGACCCTTCCACGTTGAAGAATGCCTGCAACCCCTCGCACCAGAACTCCTGCTACTCAGGAGCAGGCTGCTGAACCACGGCCGAGAGAACATCAACGGGGTTGCCTTGAACTTCGAAGCCGCGTCCCTAAAAGCGGACCTCAACGACCCCCATGTAGTTTCTACGCCTCCCTCCTTTCTACCGCCACAACCTAAGGTGACACCTCCATCAGGTTCTTTGCCTCACGACGTACATGCAGCCGCCGAAGGTCCGCTGGGTTCGGGGTCATTACGTGCTAAACCGATCGTGCGCCTTCTTGTACTTTTGCTCCAGTTTGAGAAGGGCATCCTCGATTTCCTTTTTCAGACCGTCCGCGCTGTCGACGGTGGTCGACTTGGCTTCCGCAAGCTGCTGCCGAAGTGCTTTCTTTTCTTTGTCCAAGGTCGCGATCGTCTCTTGGAACTCGGTCTTTGCCTCGCCCTTCACCTGTGTAGCTTTCTCAGACAAGACATCTCCCTGTTTGTCGAGTTCGGTGAGTTTAGCGTCAACATCCTTGTTGAAGTCATCCACCATTTCCGACGAGGCCTCCTTAACCGCACTCGCTGATTCGGTGACCTCTTCCTTCGCATCGGTGACCGCCTTATTAGATGTCCCCTGCTTCATTTCGACGGACGGCTGTTTTGAGTCGCACCCGACCAAAGCAGGTAGCAGCACGGCCAGGAGAAGCACTCCGGCCCATAGATGTCTCTGGATGTGATGAATAGCATGCATCTCAATACCTCCATTAATTAAATAGTTGAGGGCGACCTGCACAGGTTGTACCGGTCGACCTAAGTCTCGTCGAGTGTCGTTGGAATTCTGAAAGGGTCTGCTTGCCTAAGAGGCGATACACTTTACTCTGTGCTCCCGTTGACCCCTATGTCAACTCCATTCGGTCCGGTGGATGATACAAATGGGTCGGGAGCCCTACCCTGATTAGAAGTATTCGCCTATTCCGGAACTGTATCCGGCCCCATTTCGCCGCGTGTGGGGTGCTCTAGCCTGAGATTTGGTGTAGAATAGGTAGGTACCAAGTCGCCCTTCTCATGGAGGCTCGGAGACTCGCATGGTACGGAGCAAAGACGAGCAGCCCTATCGCGGACGCGCGTTGAAAATACTCCCCTGGATCTGCGCGCACTGCGGACGAGAATTTGAAGGCAAAAAGCTGAGTCAACTCACCGTCCATCACAAGGACCACAACCATCATAACAACCCTCCGGACGGTAGTAACTGGGAGTTGCTCTGCCTCTACTGTCACGACAACGAACATCAGCGCGATCAGGTCGCGGACGGGTCGAATGAATCGACGTCGAGCCGTGAGCCGGATCGCCCCTTCACCCCTTTTGCTCATCTTGCCAACCTGATCAAGCGCAACACGGCAGCCTGATCAAGGCCGGGCCAGACCTACAATGCCAGGTGTTGTCTTTTTGAAAGGATCACCAGCCGCCCGCATTCTTAGACCCTCTTCTGCCTTCCACCCTGATCGTGGACTGCGTTCCGATCACGCTGCCGCTCTCAACCAGGCCACTTGTAGAACTCCCCCCGCAATCGGTACCCTACATCCACTCAGGCTCACTTTCATCCATGAACCAGCCGCACTCCATAGCTCATCCCCGAGATCCATTGCACGGAATCACATTGGAAACCATTGTCACGACCTTGGTCGCACGGCACGGATGGGCGACACTGGGCGCACGAGTGCCCATCCGCTGCTTTCGTCATCACCCGACGATCCAATCGAGTCTGACATTTCTACGTAAGACGCCGTGGGCGCGCAAGCGAATTGAACAGATGTTCGTCGCGGAACTTCCCTAGCCTTCAGCCCGGCTCTATGGCTTCGAATGCAACCATCTATAAAGCTATGCTGCAGATCGCAGATATGGATCGCCAGTACTTCCAGGACCATGCACTCACGTTGGCGCGCCATCCGTCTGAAACTGAGGAACGCATGATGATACGAGTGCTGGCCTTCGCGCTCCACGCGGACGAGGCCTTGTCATTCGGCCGCGGGATGGGAACCGAAGATGAACCGGCCCTGTGGCAACGTGATTTGACCGGGGCCATCGACTGCTGGATCGAGATCGGCCAGCCCGACGAAAAGATCCTGCGTCAGGCCTGTGGCCGTTCCAAACAAGTCATTGCGTATGTCTACGGAGCCCGCAGCGCCGAGGTGTGGTGGGCCAACCAGAGCCAGTCGCTCGACCGGCTGAAAAATCTTGCCGTGACACTACTCCCTATGGAGAGCATTCGTGCCCTGGCTGAGATGGCAAGACCGACCATGCAGTTACAATGGACGATCCAAGACGGACATATCTGGATCGCCGACGGTCCTCAAACGCTCCATCTTGAATTACAACGATTGAAGAGCTAACAGCAAGAAACCTCTCACAAGGGAGCACCAATCAGGATAGGGACTTTCTCTGCTGATTTGGGCATCAGCCTTGAGGCGTGACTGCTGACGTCACAACCACCCATTCGGCAGACCTGGTTTTCTTACGCGCGACGGGCATGATCGAGGTGTAGGCTGTCACCTCGCTTGACGGACCAGTTCCGAAACACGTAGCATAGACCTAGGACGTTTCACCACCACGACTGTTTCATCCCTCGCGTGTTCGGCCTATTCTCGACGCGATCGATTCCCAAGTCTCCGCGTTCTGACGCCGAACGACTCTCGCACTTCACCGGACGCAGTCATTGCCAGGAGGAATCGCCAATGCCTATCACCAGACCAATCACCGACCGTATCTTGGCTGTACTCCAGGACTCTCCAGAGTGTGATTTTGAACTCCTTGTCGCTCGATACCCTGAATTCACCTGGAACGAACTTTTTCAAGAGGTAGGCCGATTGAGCCGAGCCAAGCAGGTGATCATTACGAGAGGAGTTGGAGTGTTCACGGTCAAATTGACACCGGTCAAATAGACACGGATACCGTGACAGGGTCATCAAACTGGAGCGCGGCGTCTAGGATTGAACGCTTTTAGAGAGTCCTTCGACCGAAGGCGCGATCACTGCTGTTGTTGATCGTCTGGATGGGATGTCGAAGCTGTGGCCTGACTGTGGCTGCTGTACCAACGTTCCGTCGGACCATGAGACTCTAATGTGACTGATACCGCCATGTCGAGACGGTTTTTGGCCTCGCCTTCATAATAGCCGCTTGTCGGGGCAATATCCTGGTAGTCGCGTCCGACGGCGACGGTGATGTACCGTTCATCGCAGCGCCGCTGATGGGTTGGGTCGTACCCGACCCACATAGGAAGTTTCTGTCCTGATCCTGGTACCAACACTTCAACCCAGGCGTGCATCTGCCCTTCGCCAGGTAGCAGCCCGGACACATAGCGAGCGGGTAAACCCGCCAGCCGGCAGAGTGCCAGCATCACATGTGTATAATCTTGGCAAACGCCTGACCCTAGGGCCATAGCCTCGGAGGCCGTCGTTCTAACGTGTGTTCGCCCCGGTTCATACCGCAAGGCCGCGTGCACGTGATGGAGGATGGCTTCTGCCAGCTTGCCCGGTGACCCACCCCGCAGTCGTTCACCGAGACGAACAAGTGCCTCAGACCGGTCGACCAGATGGGTGAGTCTGGTGAACTCTGAAGAGGCAACCGTGCAATCCGTATCCTGAGGATCGGTGCCTTGCACCGCCAGCGTGCCATCGCTGAGATAGCCGGTTTGTGTTTCAACACGCATGTCGACGGTACAGGTAATTTCTTTTTCCACACGCGCATGGTCCATCTGCCACACTAAATTCCCGAACGCATCGGTATAATGCCTGTAATCGGCCGGTGGGTGCATGTGCCATCGGACATCAAGACGTCGCTGGCGACCGTAGTGTTGATGTGGGGCCACGCGCATGATGGTCCTGACGTTCGCGACCGGCGCTTCATAGGCGTAAGTGAATTGGAGACGAGCTGATAGTAGGGCCTTCACATCGTGCACCACCGTCTCGTGATGCTCTAACCGGAGATGACGTCGTGGGCTCGCAATTCTGACATCTTGAGTGTCCTCCGATCTGAAGTAGGTGCGCGAAACAGCCGTCGTAATCCGATCAAGTTGTCGCAGCACCTCGGTCAAGAATGATTCCAGCCCGATCTCATGGATTTCTTCCAAGGTTGCAAAGTCCAAATCAGCAGCCATTTGGCCTATCAGGCGGGCCGGTTCACGATTGGACACTCCTGATGATTTATCCATCAGCCTTTCGATATGCTGACGAAGCCCCCGAGCGCAGAACCGAACGGACCTGGGGAAATATTGATTCAACAATAAGAACTCGACGATTTTCTCCGGTAACACCACAGAGCGCGAGACTTTTCGGTATGCTTCGTAGGCGCTCGCCGACTTCAGAATAGCCACGCATTGGTGCAGATCTGAAAGTTCCGTGGATTCCGAGGATATCTGAAGAAGGATTGGATGCACGAGCAGACGGGTCGTATGGTTTGCGCGCTCGATATCCTTGCCGAGTCGGTAAAATGTCCACCCTTCATCGTGCAACATCGTACTGGCCATAATGCCGTGAAGGGTGTAACAGGTGTCTTGCACTTCCGTTAGCAGACGATGCGGAGTGGTGGCAATGTTGGCGGGCGTGTGAGCTTTCCATACCAAGTGCACCCGGTTGATGTGGTGCCACACTTCGCTCGACAGCTGATCTTGAATGCCTCGGGCATTTTCTCTAGCGGCGCTGATCAAATGAACGAGGGCATTGGGATTGGCGTGATCAAGGGTGAGGAACTGCATCACCGCCAGGGTTTCAAGCGGTTGTCCATGCTCCTCATACAAGGCGAGTTGTCCGGTGCTCTCTAGGTACCATCGCCAAATTGCATTCTGATCCCGCTGGTTCTGGCTCTCCAAGAGTAACTGGTAGTGGACATTGATCAGCCGAGCCGTGTACTCGGCTCGTTCAGTATAGCGGGCGATCCAAAAGCACGATTCAGCGGTCCGGCTCAGCATTGATCGCTAATCCTCTCCATAGAGCACCCAGGTTCCTTTGCTCCCGCCGCCTTGCGAAGAATTCACGACGAGCGATCCCTCACGCAACGCCACGCGCGTTAATCCCCCCAGTGAGAGGGTAATATCCTTTCCGGAAAGCACAAATGGACGTAGATCGATATGGCGTCCGGCGAACTCGAACCCACCGGCATGGTCGTCCACGAGACAGGGCAATCTCGAGAGCGACACGATCGGTTGTGCCACGTAATTCCTCGGATTGCTGAGAATACGGGCACGAAAGTCTTCTTGCTCCGTCTTGCTTGAGGCAGGTCCCATCAGCATTCCATACCCACCCGATTCATTCACGGCCTTCACGACAAGGAAAGGAAGGTGGTCGAGCACATACTTCCGATCTTGCTCTTTACTGCAGAGATAGGTCTGGACGTTGGGAAGCACTGGAGTCTCGTTCAAATAGAAACTGATCATCTGAGGTACGTACGCATAGATCGCTTTATCGTCCGCCACGCCATTGCCGATGGCGTTTGCTAATGCCACGTTTCCCGCGTGGTACGCTCGAATAAGCCCTGGCACGCCTAACAATGAATCGTGGTGAAACACTTCCGGGTCCAGAAAGGTGTCATCCACTCGTCGATAGATGACGTCTACCTGTTGCAACCCTTGGGTCGTCTTCATATAGACTCGATCCGACTCAACGACCAAGTCTTGGCCTTCTACGAGTTCGATACCCATTTGAAGCGCCAGGAATGAATGCTCGAAATAGGCTGAATTATTCACACCAGGCGTCAAGAGCACCACGGTAGGATTTTCACGGATCTCTGGCGCGAGGTAGCGAAGGTTTTCCAATAGCTGATTGGGGTAGTGATCGACCGGCCTGATTCTCATCTGCGCAAACAGGCTGGGGAAGACTCGCTTCATGATCACACGACTTTCCAACACGTATGAGACACCTGATGGGGTCCGCAGATTGTCTTCCAATACAAGGTACGTGCCGTTCGGATCGCGGACGAGGTCAATGCCGGCGATATGGATATATAGATCGCGGGGAGGTCTGAATCCGACCAACTCCCGTTGAAAGCCTGAAGCGCCTTCGACCAACTCACGAGGAATAATCCCTTCTCGCAAAATGCGCTGCTCGCCGTAGACGTCCAGCAAAAATGCGTTGAGCGCTTGGATGCGTTGTCGCACCCCTTGCTCAATGTGCCGCCATTCGCTATTGGGAATAATGCGTGGCAGTAGATCAAAGGGGAAGATGCGTTCGGTTTGCTGGACATCTCCATACACCGTGAACGTAATTCCCTGGTCTAGAAACGCTTTAGCAGCCTGCTCCTGATATTGAGCAAGTTCGCCGACCGAAAGCGACTGCAGCTGGTCATATAATTGTCGATAATGAGGCCGCGGTCGATCCGATGCCTCGAACATCTCGTCGAAATCCTGGCCGATCTGGTAGCGTTTGAAGAGATCGTGAATTTTTGCGGAATGCAACTGAGGGTTTGAATGAGGGCTCATCGCATATGCCTATGACTAAGAATATTCTGAATTCATGTGCATTCTCCTAGGAGCAATATTCCTCTCTTTCTATCGTTAATGCAAGAGCGGCTTGCGAAGGTGTTGAGCGTAATGCTTGCATTATATTGCTCCATAGCAATACGTGAAGCGGAAGAGGTGAGACCTCATGACGATCTCCCCGTACGTTTTGTGATCACTTGAACCACGTAACCGGCTATGGTACTCATCACCCAACACTTTAGCGTATTAGCCACCAAGGAGGGGTATCACGATGGCCACATCACGATCTGTTCAGCAAGTCAAAGCCAAAGTTACCAAGCGTACGGCCCAAGCAAAACGTACGGCCGTAAAGAAAGGTCAGGCACTTGCGAAAAATGGGCGGACGGCCGCTCGGTCATCGGCTAAGCAGGTTCGGAAGTTGGCGAAGGCGACTGGTAGAGCGGCAAGCAGCGGTCAAAAGATAGCTCGCGCGAAGGCTCGCAAAGCCGGAGCGGCCATCGGAAAAATTCTTGGTCAAGCGCAGGGCCTGAGCAGGAAGTTAGTAAATAAGGCGAGGAAGACATTGACTTAGATCGAGAGAGGCTCAGACAGCCAAGTCAGTACTGATGCTGGTTTCTCCCACTCGATAACTCGGCAGTCAACCGGCGCCGAACTATCGTGGACAGCTCTTCAGGGGGCCGCCCTCAAGATATCACCGGGAGCCGACAGCAGAAGATACGCAGGTAGCCTGCATCCTCGTTTTCACTTCATGCAGATCGTACACGGCTGTGGCTCCGCGCCTTGGCAGCCGGATGTCCTCATCCCCACTGCCCATTAGCCCCCGGGACGGGTAACCGATTTCGTCAGTCCAAGTAGGGATTCCGATGCGACAGTACGTCGTCCTCGTCTTTGCACTGCTGCTTTTGTTGCTCCTCTTCTTGTGGGGATGGAATCTCCAGGTACCGATTCATGTAGGCAACAAGGTCTACGACTTGTTTCTGTCCACCCTGTTATCCCATCGTGTACCGGAGGTTTCAGTTGAGCGCCTCGATAAGATGCACTTTCATATGCTCGATGCCCGATCATATCGAGAGTTCGAGGTGAGTCATATTCCAGGGGCCACCTGGGTGGGGTACGAGGAGTTCTCTCTGGACCGGCTGGCTGGAATCGACAACCAGGCACCAGTGGCGGTGTACTGTTCAGTGGGATATCGCAGTGAACGGATTGCAGAACAGTTGCAGAGGCAGGGATATGCCAACGTGGTTAATGTCTATGGAGGCATTTTCGAATGGGTCAACACGAAACGCCCTGTTGTGACCGACGACGGCGCCGAAACAGACGAGATTCACGGCTATTCAAAATTCTGGGGGTTCTGGCTTAAGCGAGGAACGCCCATCTATGACTAGGGAGCCACCCGTGTTTCTCGTATACAAACGATAAGACTGAACCGCGGTCGGAAAAATCGCTGGAAACAATCTCGCTTGCTCAAACCGCTGTGCAGGCACATCACGATAAATGATGGATGTATCCAAAATTTTCGGCTAGACTGATTCCACAACCATGGCCAAACTTGGGAACGTGCGTGAGTGGGAGAAGCCGTGCTCGACCGACTTAATCGACGAGCCGACACGCCACGTGATGTCAGTACCAGAGAAGATACCCGACAAGGAACGGTCGTCTGGCCTGGTGCAGGTCTTGAAGGCCGGCGCTGTCTATTTTCTAATCGCGCTTGGCGCAGGATTTGTGCTGGAGGTCATTCGGCTTCAAGTCGTGGCCCTACATTTCAGCACGCGCATGGCTCAAGTGATGGAAATTCCCTCACATCTTCTAGCCATGATTATCGCCGCACGCTGGGTGATCGACCGATTCACGTTGCCTCCCTTCCCCGGTGTCCGACTCACCGTGGGTCTCGTCGCGCTCAGTCTCTGGCTTGTCATGGAATGGATCATTGTCCTCCCCTTCCACGGCCTTTCGCTCGACGAATACCTTGCCATACCAGATCGTGTTGTGGGAACCTTGCCCATCGGGGCACTTGGCGTATTGACCGTCATGCCTTTTCTTGTTGGGTATCGATGGGATCGCTGATTTGCTTTCCTTGCCTCTGCGTACAGTCGTGAGAAATCATTCTCGGCGATAGGAGGATCTGCGCGATGATGCGTGGATTTCTGGTACCTGGTCTCCTTGTATTGTTCCTTGGCGTTCCCATTGCCGTACTGGCGTCGGAAACTTCAGATCCGGAGTCGGCCATCCGACGGCTCGTACGCGCGAATGCCGAAAAAGATTTGCCTACACTTTCTCGAATGATGGCCCACGACGCAGATATCATCAGTTATGGAGTCGCCGGCCGTAAATATGTCGGTTGGTCTGAGCTTGAACAGGGGATGAGAGATGAGTTCCTCAATGCTCAGAAACTTGAGATTCCCATCAAAGATCTGAAAGTATGGACGAAAGACAACCTGGCTTGGTATGCCATGGAACTTGACTATATCCGCTATGTCACCGAGGGAGCTGAATTAAGACGGACGACACTCCCCATGCGAGAAACCGGCGTGCTTGAACGTCGCGATGGGCGATGGCAACTGCTATCATGGCACGAATCATTTCGATCCGACAGACTGGGTGGCGCGTTGGGCTTACCGCTAGCAGATTCGCGACTACATCAGGCCATTGAGCCTCAGACCTCAAGTAAACCAGACGTGAGCGGAGAATGGGATATCCTCGAAGTCGAGGATGACAAGCGGTACAAAGCAACCCTCGACAGGAACGGCAACGGTCCCTACAGCCAGCACGACGGGCGCTTCACCACTACGACAATTTCGGATCGACTGTGGCAGGGCACATGGTCTCAGTCCGGCAATGACCGAGAAGGTGGGTTTGAAATCCAGCTCTCAGATGGCGACATAGAGGCGAAAGGCATATGGTGGTACACCCGGGTCGGCAGGCAGAAGAATATTCCGCCACGCGAGCACGGCGGCACCTACCACTGGAAGAAACAGATGTCCCCCTCAGACGGCGCCCGATAAGAAAAATTCTGGCTGCTAATTTCATCCACGATAAGGCGTGGCCTAGGACAGTGCTTCTTTAGGTTTCCATCATCTCCAGCCTGGTATCGAACTCATGTCCGCAGGCCGTGCAGCGGATACAATCTGATTCCACGGCAACTTCGTCGTCTCGAATCCCCATGCCTCCACAATCCGGACATCGGGCAAGATGGATCCTCTCGTCGTGCACGGTTTCGTATTGCGTTCCACGAAGACAATACACCGGCTTTCCATCGAGTTGCCATGGCCGCCCTTGTTTATCACCCACTGGCAACACAAGATAGTGATGGTTCACGTATTCTTCAATCTCTTGTTGGCTCACAAAACCGTCTTTGATCAGTTTGCCCCCTACTGCTTCATAGAGAGCCTGTCCTTTCACGATCGCTTTCGTCGGACCCATAGTTCCCTCCTCACGTGAAAGTTCAGATCATTTCAACGGTTGATCAGACGCACACCCATCGCTAAAAACATTACCCTCCAGCACCCACGCGGCAATGTGCTCGAGAATTAAGTCGACATTAAGCAACTATGCCGCACGCCGGTTGGTCTCCGGCGGCTGTGTTGGACTATCACCCAACCCGCCACCAACCTTTCTCGGTGTTTCCCGATTCTTGATGCTGTTTGCGGAGAGGATGTCCATGCACACAACCAGCGTGACCACCAAGGCCAAGAGACCAGTCACGATTCCCCAATATGCCCATGACATAAATCACCTCCCTCGCGCGCCATGGCACGCGAGTCCTCCACGGGTCCAGCACCGATTTCTGAAGCCCATGGGAAACGGTGTCTGGATGCCAGTCGGTTCTGTGGCTGAGGCATGCACTTATACCCCAGCGCATCAAGTCACTGATTTCAGATAAAGGAGCTTGTTTCGTGAGGAGCGCACATCCGGGAGGTCCAGACCGTCGGAACTGTTCGCCACGGAGGACCATAGTCAGCACCTCCAGATAGGGCGGCAGTGGAAAGATAGAGGTAAACTACGCCTGAGCCCATAGGCAGGTCAAGGGGGGAGAATGGTTGGATGGGTCGGCGATTACGTGATCGTTCTTGAAGTAGGAGAATGCCGCTGTCATAGTTGAGTTGATGGATGATTGAGAAGCATGACACCTACATAGATCAGTATCTGTCTATGCTTTATTCGGTCTGCATCCGGTTCAACACACACGACTCGTAAAAAGAACGCCTGTGGGCCAACAGTCAGCGCATGCTCTTGAAGCTATTCCTGTGACATTGATCATCCGCACGGCAGCGCTCATCTTTCTCTGCTTTCCCCTTTGGGGCTTTGGGAAAGTCCCACCTCAGTCTGTAGAGATCATCCCCCACTGGAACAAAGGTGACAAGATTGAGCTGATGGTCACGCGGGTACGCGATAAATTGCTTAACGGCCAGTCCAGGGTTTCAGGAAAGACTCACACGCGTTTCTCCATTGAAGTTCTCCACGCGAGTACACAGGGTTACCTTGTGGGATGGACTGTAGGTGCAACAACCTTTGACGTCCCTGCTCCATCCGAATCTGTTCTGCGACAAGTTGTAGGTCTCATGCAGGGCATGCAGATCGTGCTACAGATCGACCCTCGAGGCGCCATCACCGGCGTCCAGAATTGGGAAGCATTGCGCAGCGAAATGCTGAGAAATCTCGATGGCCTCTTGGCTAAGAGATCAGATTCGCAGCGAGGGAACTCCGACCAGGAACTGATGGATAACTTACGGGCACAATGGGACACCATGTTCTCGA
This sequence comes from Nitrospira sp., assembly GCA_041743145.1. Classification (GTDB taxonomy): domain Bacteria; phylum Nitrospirota; class Nitrospiria; order Nitrospirales; family Nitrospiraceae; genus Nitrospira_D. The sequence goes on from JBGTNJ010000024.1 coordinate 100,735, forward strand.
CCAAGGCACAAGTCGAGCGGGTCTGCACTCGAGATGCACAGCTCTATTTCAGGATTCTCGGAAGAACTTACACGCGGGACCAGCCCTACAAGTATCAAAGCTACCTCGCCAATCCACTCGGAGGTGATCCTTTTCCGGCTCGCGCTGAGATCGCGCTCAAGTCGTTCGACGCTCGGTCAGGGCAAGCGGTGCTGCATTGGAATCAATCGGCTGATCGCGAGCATACCGACCGAATCATGCGATCGCTCGTAAAGGATCTGGCTGCACGGAGAGGCAAACAGGTGCCGGAGGAAGGGTTCACGAAAGCCCTTGCCATGGACAACCATGCCGAAGTCGAGGTGGATGTTGGTACCGGATGGGTCAGGACACTGACCGAAACAAAGTCTGTGACTTTCGGCACACGAGCCCAGATGGATAAGACCTTCATGGTCAGGGCGGTGCAGTGAACCCGGCACCGAACAGTCCCACAGGCTGTCTTGGCTGACGCGTCCTGAGAGCCCACACTTGAATGATCGCAGCGTGCCTTGAGACGTCGACAGAATCACGATACACTCAATTCAATCATATTGTTGGCTGTACCCGGTCTAACGCAAAGGAGACGCAGCATGAAGAAGGTGGCAACCTTGTCTTTGAGTGTCATTGTTGGTGCTTCAATATGTCTTTCATCACTCGTTTTTGCTCAGGGACTTCCTCCAGCTGTGAAACAAAACGTAGACGCAGCGCAGAAGCATGTGGGGACCATCGGCATGGACGAGTATCGGACGCTTGTCGACAATCCTGGTTCAGCGCTCATCGTAGATGTGCGCGAACCTCAGGAATACGCGGCCGGACATGTGCCGGGCGCGATCAACATTCCTCGCGGCCTGATCGAATCCCAAATCTGGGACCACGTCAGTTCCCCTGACAAGACGGACAAGGAAAGACCCATCATCCTCCAGTGCCAAAGCGGCAAGCGCGCGACGCTTGCGTCCCAAACTCTACAAGAGCTCGGCTTCACGCACACGACGGCCGTCATCATGAATCTCGACGACTGGAAGAAGGCCGGAAATCCATTCGTGAAATAATTGTTTGCGTGTTGAGATACCGACCAGGGAGCCACATTTCACCACCCCGCACGTGCTGCCTGCGTTGCAACGGCTGGTGGGTCTTCTGGTCTCGGAGCCTCAAATCAGTAGGGATCGTGGTGTCGTGAAGTAACTAAACCATTATCCTGGGCGGTTGAATACAAGACTGCGCATGGGTTACCTCGGCACGGTCATGGGAGTATTGAAATCGCTTCTAACCAAGATCTCACCATGCATCCTGTGACACCTGATACCGAACTCACGCTCTCGTTTAAGAATCAGCGAGCGGTGGTATCTCCTTGGGGTGCGTCATTACGGCGATATCTGTTGATCGGTGACGGTGGGCAGAAGATCGATATTGTGTGGGGGTATTCAGGTGGAAGCCAGAAACGAGGTGGACAAGGTGATGTGCTGATCCCTTTTCCTGGGCGCATCGCAAATGGCCGCTATTCATTCGATGGACAACCGTTCCCGTTGGAGTGCAACGACAAGGAAGGCCCCAATGCCATCCATGGCTTCGTGCGAAATCTCCCCTGGCATGTCCAGGAGGCGCTCGCTAACAAAGTGACCTGTGAGGTCCGACTCGATGCCGAGACGTATACCGAACGCGGCTACCCATTTTCACTTGCGATTCGAGTCACGTATGAATTGGATGCCCAAGGCTTGACTTGTGCCTTTGTTGTGAAGAACGACGGGGATCGTCAGGCACCGGTAGGAGTCGGATTTCATCCGTATTTCACCGCCGGAACGTCTTTGATCGATGAAGCTGAGGCGCAGATACCAAGTGCTGGTTATTTGGAAATCAATGAGCGACTCGCTCCAACAGGAACGATTCTGAGTGTAGATGGCACGTCCTGGGACTATCGCCGTTTTCGCAAGATTGGCGCGCAACGCTTCAACCATTGTTATGTGCATCTCGAACGCGATGCAGAGGGTATGGCCACGGCCTCTCTTCGCCATGCGGCAAGCGGTCGCGTGATGGACATCGTAATGGATTCGGCTTTTTCCGCAGTCGTGGTGTATACCGGCGATGCGATTAAAGAAGCCCCGCGCGCTGCCCTTGCCATCGAACCGATGACCTGTGCAACGGATTCCTTCAATCATCCAGAATGGGGACTGAAGCGGCTTGACCCCGATGAAACCTTTTCAGGGTGTTTTCGCGTGCGGCATCGGCTGATGTAGTAAAGGCCTTTGAGACGATCCTCAAACGAAAGGCAAATCAATCCTATGGGAGCAGGATCTGGTCGAGGAGGAGTCTGAACGGGATCTTGATCAGGCCGCTTTTCGTAAGGTCAGCTGTTTGGCGGATATCAGGTTGCGGCAGAGCTGGCCGAGTTTGAACTGCACTTCGTCAAAAGACTCCCCTTGTGCCGAGTGTTCCGGATAGCCCAGCAGATGCCCACGCCACTTGCCGTGATCCTGTACAAGCACATACTGTGGCGTATCGAAATTGAGCACGCTTGGCCTGGGTCGTTCGACGCGGGAGATCTCTCGAGGGGTTTTTGCGACCTCTCGGCTCAGTTGTTGAACCTTGAACTGCAGCTCTTCGAAGGAGGATGCTTGTATTTCTCGATCGGGAGAGCCCTCCGGATAGGCGCGCCACTTGCCCTGATCTGGCCAATACACCCAATTTGGTCGTTCCATACCGGCGAGTATAGCGAGCCTTTCAAAATCTGACCACCAATTTCATAATTTTTGCGTAAGAGTAATATGGATCAAAATAATCCTGGTACAGCAGCCCTGTCCTTTTGCCATATCACGGTCAACCAATTGTCATTTCGAGTCGCCGTGGCCGGGGCTGGAGATCGACTGGTCCTCTGCCTGCATGGGTTTCCCGAATCCGCTGTCTCATGGCGGCATCAGATTGACCCATTGGCGCAGGCTGGGTATCGGATCTGGGCCCCTGACCTTCGCGGATATGGCGGGACTGCACGCCCGATCGGTATTGATGCCTACTCCATAGAATCGTTGATCGACGATGTTGACAGGCTCCTCGATGCAGCGAAGGTGCAGAGGGCTATCCTCGTTGGGCACGACTGGGGTGGAATCATCTCCTGGTACTATGCGATGCGGCATCCTAACCGCGTTGGAGCTTTAGTGATTATGAACGCCCCCCACCCTGCCTGTTTTGAACGAGAGGTTCGGCGCTGGCGGCAATTACACCGATCCTGGTACATGGGCTTCTTCCAGATTCCATGGCTTCCGGAGACAGCCTTATCGGCCGGTCATGGTTATATCATCGGACAGATCTTTGAGCGCATGGCGCTTGATCGCGAGCAGATGCCAAGCAATGTCGTGGAGCTGTACCGGAAGTTGGCCTGCGAACCCGGCGCGCTGACCGCTATGGTGAATTACTATCGAGCCGCGCTCCGAGGTGGAGGCGGTATGCGTCAGCGCAAGCTGGGTTATCCCAAGATCGGTATTCCCTCGCTCGTACTCTGGGGACTTCAAGACCAGGCGCTTGTGGCCCAGAACCTCGATGGGCTAACTGAGTTTGTGGACGATCTGACGGTCGTCACGATGGCGGACGCCGGACATTTCGTCCATGAGGATAAACCAGCCCGGGTGACAGATAAGGTCGTGACCTGGCTACGGGAAAAACTCGGCTAGTGATCCATTCTTCCCTACCATGCGGACCATATCGTTCCATTTTTTCTCGTCCCACTGCACGTCGGAATTTAACCAGAGATCGATTGTCTGATGACGCAACCAAAACGACTGAGCGATTGAGAAACCGTCTGGCCAGTTGACGTACAGAATTTTCCTGATTTCACCCCCATTCGATCGTTAGCTCCGACTCGGTGTAGCAATTCCAGAAGGCGCGGTTCCAGTAGGAAATGGATTCCCCAGGAGTGGAGTTAAGGGAATCAGGGTGCCGGTTTCGGATACCACCGTGTAGGCTGACACCCCTCCTCCCCGGTTCGTAACATACAGGAACTGTCCATCTTGTGAAATCGTAATGGCTGAAGGGTTCGTCCCTGCCGGGATTGGATTGGGCGAACTTCCTGAGGAAGGCAGGAGTGTGAGTAGGCCGTTGCCACCTATGGAAAACGTCGATACATTTCCTCCACCATTTGCCGTGTACAAAAACTGTCCATTTGGACCGACTGCGATGTCATTGGGACTGGTGCCTCCTATAGGAACGGGATTCGTTCCGGTACCGGCTGGAGGTACAAGAGTGAGCAGCCCGCTTGATTGAACCTGAAACACACTCACAGTATTCGAGGCGCTATTGGTTGCGTAGAGAAATTGGCCCGTAAAAGTCATGGCGAGTGCTGTGGGGACTGTCCCACTGACCGGAATTGGGTTTGTCGCGGGCCCCGTTGGAGGTATGAGTTTTAAAAGCCCATTTGCGTCGATCTGAAACGCGGCTACGGTATTGGATGTGCTATTCGCGACGTAGAGAAAGCGGCCGCTTGGGGAAATGGCGATGGCTGCAGGTGATGACCCTCCCGTTCCGACGGGATTGGGTGTTCCATCCGCCTCTGGTGTGCGTGTCAGCGCTCCCGCGGCGCCGACACTCAACACGGTCACACTATCGGATCGGCTATTCGCTACATACAGGAATTGTGCATCCTTTGAGATCGCAAGAGCTCGTGGAGCCGTGCCGACCGGAGCAGGGTTCGGTATGGACGGAGTGGCGGACACTGGTAATAATCCACCGTCCATACCAACTCGGAACGCCGTCACATTATTTGATTGGCTGTTAGCGACAAACGCAAAGAATCCATCGGAAGACACTGCAATGGCCGAAGGAGCCGACACATTGGTAAAGGGCGATCCAGGAACTGCGGAGAGCCCACCGGTAGTCGCATTGATGGCATAGCCGGATACATTGTTGGAGCCGCTATTGGTGACATACACCATCGCGGTCGTCGCGACCCCTCCTCCGATGGTTCCTAGGCCGCCTGCTCCCACGCCGCCGAATCCGCCTTCCCCGCCTCCATCACCGCAGCCGGGGATCAGCAACACGACGGCCATTAGCCAGATCGGCATTCGGATCTTACTCGAGGTCTGAGGAATGTTTCGGAGCACCATGGCTGACTTATACCACCCTGGGGTAACCCTGGCAACGCGGCAACATTGAGGATCGGAACGTTGTGAGCTTTGGGCAGCGTAAGTTCTTGACTGGAAGAAGCAGGAAATAGGTACATCAATGACATAGCTCTTTTCGTTGGACTCCGATCGATTCAGACTGGCACACTGTACTCACCTTGGGAAGGAGCCCGACAGGACTTGCATCAATCCCTTACTATTCTTGGATCCGGCTATACGGCAAAGGCTCTTTTGCCGCTCGCTGAGCGCCGTTACACCCACGTGTATGCCACCAGTCGGACTCCCGAACGACACCTTAGCCATCTGAGTCCTGAGCAACGGATACGATTCGACTTGGCGCGGCCTGACACGTGGGCGTCGATTCCAACGAAGACCGATGTGCTGTGGTGTTTTCCTGCGGTGCCGATTGAGTTGGTGCAGCAATTTGCTGAGGCTGTTTCACTTGGTGTCCGACGGCTGGTCATTCTTGGCAGCACCTCCGCTTACAACCATGGAGCCTCATCAGCCTATCCCCCACCCTGGTTTGATGAATCGACCGCCATCGATCAAACGATACCTCGTGTAAAGAGTGAAGAACTCTTGCGAACCGCCTATGGTGGCGTCGTACTACGAGTCGCGGGGATCTATGGTCCAGGTCGTGATCCAATCGAATGGATTCGGACCGGACGTGTGAGTGCTTCACGCAAGTATGTGAACCTCATTCACGTTGAAGATCTCGGTGCGATATGCCTCGCCGCTCTTACCCATGGCGAATCTGGCGGAGTCTATAATGTCAGCGATGGACAACCGAGAACCTGGAGCGAGATCTGTGAAACAGTGGAGCGACGCTGGAATATTCGTTCCTCTGTCTCGAATGAATCGAAGCCAAGCGGGAAACGTCTGTCGAACGGCAAGATGTGCGACTTACTGAGCTTGGATGGTGTGGGGCTACGATACACGGATTTATTCGAAGCTCTTGAAATAATCCAGAGGAACTCATTCAACGAAGCAAGGCCATCACGGTAAGACACACCAACAAGTTGTTCATCGCGTGCGCCATCATGCCTGGAATCAGGCTTCCCGTCCGCTCATAAATCCACGCCCAGAGAAAGCCGCTCCAAAACACGCTGATGAAACCGATGAGGCTGTAGCCGTGCGCGAGGGCGAAGATACTGGTGCTGATTATCGCAGCGGGAAAGAATGCGAGCCGTCGTCGAAGTGTTGCGTACAGCAACCCGCGGAATGCAAGTTCTTCAAAGATCGGCGCAAGGATGACATACTCCAATACACTCACGGTGAGCTTAGACGGTGATGCCCACACGAGGTTGGGATCAAACCATTCTGTCCAGTGGTTGGTGAGATTCAGGACCTCGGCCGCCTTGCCGAGCACCCATTCCCCCCAGAGTCCGGCTGCAATCACGGAGACGATGATGCACGCCAGGCGTCCGTAATTGCCGCTCCCGATACGGAGACCAAAACCGTTCCAGAACGTCAGGCCGGCAGGTTTGAGCAAGTGGAAGTACGCAAGGATGAGTAGCGGGAGGTTGGCCAAGGGAATGACGAGCGCACTCGCCGATGATAGTTCGAGGACTGGCATCGACAAGAACGCCAAGGTTGTGATCGCTCCTAAGACGCCACCACGAAGAATGACGGCCACGGCAGTACTGCCAGACCACGGTGGCGGAACACCGGGCGCATGTACACGTAAGATGTCCACTCGCTGTCCCCGCAACCGCAGAATACCTAAAAGCATGACGGAACCGATCATCAGACAAATCAATTCGGCCACCATCAATGGGCGAATCCATTGCTGGACTTGATCGGCTCTGGCGGCGCCCTGTTGTTCAACCGTTGCAAGTAACGCGCGGTGCCCCCCTCTTGTCGCCAACCGTGCCGATAGTAGATTGTAGAACCATCCACTCGGCAGGGTCTCTGCCAAGACGGATTGCAGCTCCAGTTCTTGGAGCCTGTCGAGGGGGTGAGAGCCGTAGGCTGCTACAATCATTTGTTCGAACAGTCCCGCAGGTACATCATGATCATGCCATCTCTTTGCTTCGGCAAGCGCTTCTGCTTCACGCCCTGATTCTCCCAGTAGAATCGCCAATCGAAGCTTGGAGAGAGGATCCTCGGTCGTCTCTACTAACTCGCGATACCACTGAATGCTTTGGGTATAAGCTTCATCCTTGCTCCCCATGGTCCATTCTGCGAGCCACTGCTGCCATTCTGGTGATCGGATGAGACCTTCTTGGGCCTCCATCATACGGCTGACCATCAAATCTAAGGCACGATCTGGTTCTTCTAATCGCTGGAGTTTGGGTACCGTAATCGAGAACCACAAGATGCTCCCAAGGGCGGTCATCAGAATGCAGGCGCACACGATACTCACAAAGAGCGACCATCGGGAGCCATAGGGTGGAACGGGTGTGTGCGAAGCGCTCGCGGCGTCGACCTGTGGAAGGCTTTGCAATTGTCCGATCGACAGTGCTTGTTCGCTCATGGGAGGCTGACTATACCATGGGCTTCCCACTCGCCAAATCCCTCGAAGTAGCTACTGAGTAGTCCAGACGAACATTTCCCGCATAGCCTTGCACGGTGAAGTTGGCTATACTAACCGCGCGACATTTAAGGAGCCTTTCTGTAATGGGACATTTCCATGCGCCGCGAAGGCTGCTGTTGGGGCCTGGACCTAGTGCGGTGCACGCTCGTGTGTTGCAAGCCATGTCGACGTCGCTCGTTGGACATCTGGACCCGGCATTCTTGAATGTGATGAACGATATTCAAGCCGGGTTGCGTCACCTCTTTGCGACCATGAATCCCTTTACGATCGCCGTCTCCGGAACCGGATCCGCTGGTATGGAAGCAGCTGTGGTCAACCTCGTAGAACCTGGCGATGCTGTGATTGTGGGCGTCAACGGGGTCTTCGGCACTCGACTTGCGGCGATCGTCGAGCGTTGCGGGGGCAAAGCCATTCGGCTCGAGGTGCCGTGGGGGCAGATTATCGAACCGAATATGATTGCAGAGAGACTCCAACAATCAGGTCCGGTGAAGGCCGTCGCACTCGTCCATGCCGAAACCTCCACGGGTGCATGGCAACCTATTGAAGCGATCAGTGCGATTTGTCGGAAACACAATACCTTACTGATTGTCGATGCGGTGACATCCCTGGGGGGGATCCCCGTCGAAGTTGATCGATGGGGTATCGATGTCTGTTACAGCGCCACACAAAAATGTCTCAGTTGTCCGCCTGGCTTAGCTCCCTTGACTCTGAATGAACGAGCACTCTCCGTGGTCAAGAATCGTCGAACTCCCTGCCAAAGTTGGTATTTGGACCTGTCTCTGATCGCAGACTATTGGACGGAGCACAATCGGGCCTACCATCACACGGCGCCGATCTCGATGCTGTATGCCCTTCGTGAAGCGTTGCAAGTGATCGAGGAGGAAGGGCTTCCTTCCCGGTTCGCACGCCATCTCCTGAATAGCCGCGCGTTGCTGGCCGGACTCATGGCGATTGGCCTCGATCCCTTGCCTTCTCCCGATTACCGACTACCCACGTTGCTATGCATGACCGTTCCGGCATCGATTGATGAGGGTGCTGTCCGCCTTCAATTGCTTGAACGATTCGGCATTGAGATCGGTGGGGGTCTCGGACCCCTCAAGGGAAAAGTTTGGCGGATTGGACTCATGGGAGAATCGTCTACTGAAGCCAATGTGTTCACTCTGTTGAATGCGCTCGAAGAGATCGGTATGCAGCGTGGGCGGGTGTCAACTCCTGGAATTGCCATGCAGGCCGCAGCTCACACCTATAGCGTAGGACGGTAACTTGTGACGATTGCAATTTATCACGCGCGTCTGATCGATGGGACCGGGGCCGTGCATGAACGCGCGACGCTGTTGGTGCGTGGCTCCAAGATCTCGGCGGTCGGTCCAAGCAGGACCCTGACGATTCCAAAAGGGGCCAGACGCATCAACGGACGCGGTCTCACGATTCTCCCAGGACTCATCGACTGTCACGTCCATCTTTGTTTGGGGGGAGAAGCGGATGTCGTCGGTGCATTGGAGTCAGAGCATCCTTCCCTCACATTGCTCAAGTCAGCCAGCTATGCGAAGGCGACGCTGGATGCAGGCTTTACCACGGTGCGCGATGTGGGAGCTCGTGACCATTCGATCTTCGCCCTCAAACAAGCTGTTGATTCAGGCCTTGTGCCGGGTCCGCGCATCATCGGTGCGGGCCTTGCCATCTGCATGATCGGTGGGCATGCGCGTTTCATCGGTCAAGAGGTGGAAGGGACTGAGCAAGTTCGGCAGGCAGTCATAGAACAGATTGCAGCCGGTGCTGGAGTCATCAAAGTTATTGCCTCAGGAGGGGTTCTGACACCCGGTACCTCTCCGGATGAAGCCCAAATGACGATGGAGGAACTGTCCGCGGCCGTCGATGCCGCACGCCAGGCTGAGAAAAAAGTCGCGGCCCATGCGCACGGCGCTTCCGGTATGAGGAACGCAATTCTTGCCGGTGTGCGTTCGATCGAGCATGCGACGTTATTGGATGAAGAGGCTGGCGTACTCATGAAGCGGTACGGCGTCTACATGGTCCCCACCCTTTCAGCCCTGGCGACCACAGCAGCCTGTCGGCCCAGTTGCGGGATCCCGGAAAGTGCGTTGGACAAAGCCAAGGCCATGACCAAGCGCCACAAGGCCAGCTTCAAATCTGCGCATCAGGGGGGCATCTCTATCGCGATGGGCACCGATGCTGGTACCCCGTTCAACTATCATGGGGAAAACGCGCAGGAACTCGAACGGATGGTCGCGCTCGGCATGACCCCGATGGAAGCCATCGTCGCCTCAACTGCCACGGCGGCTCGATTGATCGGGATTCAGGATTCTGTCGGAAGACTGACTAGAGGAATGGAGGCTGATCTTGTGGTCCTGAAAGGCAACCCCCTTCAACGAATCGACGTGCTGCGAGACCGGGACAAGATTATGGGCGTGATGAAAGCGGGCGCATTCGTTTCGGGACTTCTCGCGCACAGTGACGGTTAAGACCCTAAACGTGAGATGTTCCACCATTTACCTTTCACGCCTAATATTTCACGCAAAAGAGTTCAGTGTAGTACCAAAAAAGTGAGCCCAGTATATCGGCCATACGAGCCAGTGTAAGTATCGACTCTGCTGTGTCGTACAGCGTTCAGCTGAAGTCGTTTCCCTCGTATCAGTTCGAAAGTGCTTGGTTGCGCGGCGGTCACACCAGGCAGGGAATGTAGAGGACCGATGCCCTACTCGCTCGTTGATCCCATCTGGCCAGCGGAGCGAGGGTCATGCCGCTGGCCAGGAACTGCGTCATAACTATCTCACCTCCTTCAAGCACGCCAGCTGTCTTCATGTTCGGCGCCATGGTTCCCGGAAGGCGCTGGGCGGCTACTGCCCCAACTGAATACTGACCACGATCGCACCAATAACGTCATTGAGCTTGAAGTCCCGCTTCGGGCTGTCTGGATGGGCATTGTGGCAACCGGCACAAGCCGGAGTGACGGCCAGATCGGCATAGACCGCCTCAAAATATCTGGTGTCGCCGACTTTCGTGACGCCCTTGTAGGGACGATCGGGGTTACTCGCGACGACACCAAGTCCGATGCTTTCAAGGGCGTTCGCTGCCACATTGCGTTTGTTGATCGGCCAAAAGCTGATCAGTCGGTACTGCACCCCAACGCCCATCTTGCCGAGGTGGCGTCCGGATTCCAGTAGGAATTGGGCCGGAAGGGGCAAGGTATTTTTTTCCTCATATCTCTCCGCCACCGCAACGACCCCTTTCATTTGCATCCGTTCCACGGCATGCTTGGTATACACCTCACGGTCAGCCGCGATGACGGCGTGGATGTAATCGGCCACCGCCTCGATCGGGATGTTGATCGATCCGGTCTCAGGCAAGGTGCGACCTGGCCAAAGGATCGTCACGACTCCAATTGCGCATCCCAGTACGGCTCCCCACAGGAATTTTTTAGAGGATGTCATAGAGACCTCCTTGTTGTGTGCGCGGATAGCCGCTATCGGCCATTCCGACTTGTCCCTTTCTTGCCTGTCTAGCAATCCCAGTTTGCATTGACTCACGCAGGTCCATCGAAAAACTGTCCCGGTTTGACGCTGCTACGTAGAAATAGCAAGTCCCGTGCTCTCGCCCGGGCGCTGCGCTGCAGTCCGCCGAGGGCACAACTATGCATAGAAATCATGAGGTTTTGCAGGAAGTCGCTTTACCAGGGTTGGCCGATTTCAACCGACAGTATCGAATCGGCTGAATCGATTCCGATGCAGGTGCATCGGAATCGATTCACCTGACTCTGTTCATCGTGCTGTGCTATCGTGGGCGCTCTATCAGCGCAGAGGAGTCCCACTGTGGCAACAGTGACGCGATTCCGAGCACTTCTCCTCCTCGCTCTCTTCTTTTCTTTTTTTATCTCTCACCTTGGTGAATCCGATCTCTTTGGGATCGGAATCTGCATGGCCTCGGATGAGTCCCTGCCGCGGGTGGAGCTGCGAGGCGACGCGAAGGCGGAACGGGACACGGAGTTGCTGTATTTCAAGGAGGAAACGGTGTCGATCGCGGCACGTCACGAGCAACCGATCTCGCAGGCCCCGTCGAATGTCTATGTGATTACCGACGACGACATCCGTCGGTTCGGCGCCCCGGATCTGCCTACGGTGCTCCGCCGCATTCCAGGTTTGGAAGTCATACAGGTGACAGGCGCGGACTTCAACGTGAGCATGCGGGGAAATAACCAACTGGTCAGCAACAAGCTCTTGGTCATGATTGATGGCCGTTCCATCTATGTCGATGTGCAAGGAAGCGTGTACTGGAAGGCGATTCCGATCACTATGCCGGAGATCAAACGGATCGAGGTCCAGAAGGGACCGGCCTCAGTCCTCTACGGCTTCAATGCCTTTGACGGGATTATCAACATCATTACGAAATCGCCGGAGGAGATGAAAGGCGCGACGGCACAGTTCGGGGGCGGAGCCTACGGCACGATCAGCAGTGCCGCCGTCTATGCCAACAGCTATAAGAAATTGGGCTTCCGCCTCTCGTACGGCCACGACCAGACTCAGCAGTGGCGCAGCGGCAGCGCACTGGCCTTTCACGACAACAAGTTCAATGTGCAGACGGAATATGCTCTGGGAGGTGACTCAAAACTCTCGTTCTCAGGCGGGCTTGTTGATGCGAATCGGTTCGATGGCTTCGTTTCTGATGCGGCTGTGCAAACGGGCGCGCCGGATCTCGGTTATGCCCAGGCGGGCTATGCGCGAACAAACTTTTTTATTCGTGGATTTTGGAACAGCTATGACCTCGAAGGTCTCATCACGACCAATCCTCTACTCGCTCCATTGCTGCGCTTCACGGACCGAACCTTCAACCAAAATAATATGCTGCGAGGCAACACATACAATCTCGAAGCTCAACAAGGAATCGAGTTGGGGGCCACCAGGCACCTCACCGCCGGGATCAACTACCGGCATAACACCCTGTCGCATAACTTTATTGATCGCTTTCGGACGGAGGATCGGCTGGGGTTGTACGTGCAGGGTGAATGGAAACCCTTCCACATGTTCCAAATAGTCAGGGGCGTGCGTTATGATCTCGATACCTTCATCAATCCCACGATCAGCCCAAGAGGGTCGCTTCTGTTTATCCCAGCCCCAGACCATACCATCCGGACCACGGTGGCTGTCGGGTACCGTCCACCGACGCTGTTTGAGACCTACAATGATGCTCTCACTATCATCAGCCTTCCTCCTTCACTTCCAGCACTACCACCAAGCAAGGTGAACGGCAGTGAGAACCTCCGTCCTGAAAAGATCGTCTCTTATGAGCTCGAGTATCAAGGCTGGTACGTGCAACACCGACTCTGGGCTCGTGCAGCGCTTTTTTTAATCATCTCTCCGATCTGATCACATTTGGTCCTCCTGGTATTATCCAAGCCGGCGGCGTGGCCGATATTTATGGAGGCGAGGCTGGCCTGGAATTTCTCGCAACAAAGTGGCTCAGCGGGTTCGGAAATATGGCGTACCAGGAGATTGGTCAGACGCTCCCACAAACCTCCCAGCGGGCCGGGCCCCGGTTCAAGTACAACGCCGGCCTGCGAGCCCACTGGAAGAACGGACTTAGCGGTGAGATGGCCTATAACTGGGTCGGCGCCGCCACGTACCCGCTTTCTTCCGCCTTCTCATTGTTCTCCGCCTTCGGCGTGGTCCCGCCCGATCCGCATGTCGGCAATTATCACCTTCTGAACCTGCGAGGGGCCTATCGGTTGTGGCAGGAGGCAGCGGCTGCCGGCTATCGCCGCGACGCGGAGGTGGCTGTGTCCGTGTTCAACGCGCTCAACGACACACACAAGGAGCATCCCTTGGGCGACCCATCGGCAGCCGGCTGATGAGCTGGCTCACGGTCCGATACTGATGAAGCAGGACTCAGCCAGATGACCGCTGACAGGAATGGTGGCGGATATGCTAGGATGGCCACACTCCGATAGATCGGTCAACTGGGTGATACCATGACCGAGCAAGCAACCCTACCCCTTCGGTACGTTCCCACTATCTCTTCACAGAAGACAGCTTGCTGCCTCCGTCTCTTGGTACTAATTCCTGTATTGCTGCTCGGTGCCTTGGCTCACCATGCGCCGACGCCTCAGCGGCCGAGGTTGCCATTCTCAAATCGGTCAATGTGGCCTACTACGGTCAAGCCGTACAGAAGGCGGCGCTTGCCGCAAAGTTGGAACTCGTCGATACGCCCGTGCTGTTCTGCCTGGCCCTGAACCCGGAATCGCACGGGCTGCCCACGCCGAATATGACCGGAATTCTGATGCGTGTACCTCCCGCCGCCCAGCTTGCATCGATCCGGACCCTGGCGGCCCACGCTCGCCGCATCGGCCTCCTGTACGATCCCAGCCAGACCGGAGCGCTGGTCGCGGAATCGGAGCGCGCTGCCCGCAAGCTGGGCCTCCAGCTTGTGGCCTTCTCCATCGAAAACCCATCGGACGTTCCGGGCGCGTTGCGCCGGGTGCTGCCGACGATCGATCTGTTCTGGTTGTTGCAAGACCGAACGATCATCACCGAAGGTTCCATGGAATTCATCGTCCAGGCCACGTTGGAGGCAAAGGTGCCGATGTTCGGCTTCTCACCGACGCTCGTGCAGCAAGGGGCGCTCGGCGCCTTGGTGATCAACGCGAAGGATATCGGACGGCAGGCAGGGGACCTTGCCACGGCGATCTTGAGGGGCGGATCCCCGTCTTGGCATCCGCCTCAAGATCCAGCGCGCCCTCAGTTGGCCCTGAACCTCAACTCCGCTGAATATTTTGGGCTGGCTCCATCCAAAGAGGTGCTGCGTCTCGCCACATTGCTATACGGCGGACCCGGCGCGGTGGCCCAGCAAGAGACGACGAAGGACCTGATTCCATAAGTCGCCTGTTCTCGACAGCGCGACAAGGAGTCCACACCATGACGGACGGACCCATATCGGCATCCAGCACTGTCCGCCTGACCCTGTGGGCCAAGTTGGTCCTGTTCACAAGCGTGATCGTGGTGTTGACCTGCTCCGCGCAAGGCTGGTTCTTCATCAAGGGACAGGCTGCTGTCGTCACGGATGGGCTCATCGACAACGGCGTCGTGCTGGCCCGGCATCTCGCCGCGGGCAATCGGTACAGCATTTTAGTGAACGACTCGGCACGGATCCGCGAGCAAATCGCAGGGTTGCTTATCATTCCCCACGTGACCTATGTCGTAGTCCGGACTTCGGATGGCCTGGTCTTGGGTGCCGACGGCACCGGGGATTGGCACAGGCTCTTCGTCGATCAGCACGGCGCCGATCTTCTGTCGCCTCCTTCCGATCCGCTGCCGAATTCCGGTGAACCGGTGGTGCGCCCGGTCCGTTTCGATCAAGGCGTTCCTCACTTCGTAGAGTCAGCCCCCTCACCGTTGGGGAACATACCCGGACTCGTGCTCTACCCCCTTGGAGTCGAGACCGGGTACTTCGACGTTGCGCTGCCGGTTCTCAGTCTGTCCACAGCTTACGACGACGACCCTGCATTGAGCCTCACATTGAAGGAAACACCGGACTTATCGGCGAAGGAAGCGGGCCTGCCGGGGACACGTCTTGGGACCGTCCAGATCGGTTTGTCTGACGCCCATGCCCTGACCGTGCTTCGTGCGCTGGTCTTTCAGGTCTTGATGCTCACCGGCTTGACCATCGTGCTCGGCACCTTCGGCGTGTTCTACCTGGCCCGGCGGATTACTGCCCCAATTAAGACGCTTACAGCGGCGGCATCACGTCTCGAAGCCGGTGATTTCTCCGTCCACTCATCACCCGCTTCGTCCGATGAGATTGGGGACCTGACGCGCACCTTCAACAACATGGTCCACTCGATCGAGCAGCACGATCGGGATCTTCGTGAATTGAACCAGACCCTCGAAACACGGATCCAGCGGCGCACCGCCGAATTGGAAGATGCAAACCGTCGACTTCAGGAATTGAATCATCTCAATACAGCGTTGGTGTCAAGCGCCTCGCACGAGCTAAGAACGCCCATAACCGCCATGGCCGTTCATCTCTCCAACCTGCTTGCTGGCGTCGGCGGTACGATCACGGCGCATCAAGGGGAGTCACTGCAGCGCATTCAGGAGAATACCGAGCGACTGCGGCGAATGGTCGACGACCTTCTGGATCTCTCTCGCCTTCAAGGTCGGCGAGCACCATTTAGTCCGACGCCGGTGCGACTCGATCGGATCATTCACGACACGCTGCTCGGGTTTCTCCAAGACCGGACGCAGAAAAAGCTGTCGCTGCATGTGGACGTACCCCAGTCGCTGGATTCCGTCTGGGGCGACAGCGACAGGCTGCGGCAAGTGTTTGCGAACCTGATCCACAATGCCATCAAGTTCTCGCCTCCCGGCGGCGCTATCCGTGTAAATGCCATAGGCTCGCGCGTAGGGGTGACAGTCTGCGTCGCTGACTCCGGCTGCGGGATTCCCCCCGAAGAGATGGGCAGGATTTTTCTGCCGTTCTACCGTTGTTCGAACGGCACTCGCGCCAGGGGCGCGGGACTCGGTCTTTCCATTGTGAAGGAACTCGTGGACCTACACGGAGGGTCGGTACGGGTCGAAAGCACGGTCGGAAAAGGCACCCGGTTCTTTGTTGATCTTCCCGTTTCTGCCTCCTCGTGTACACCGGCTGATATCTTGCTTACGAGTCGGTCCGCTTGATATCAATACCTTTCTGTTTGAGTAACTTCGTGAAGTAGGTCCGCTGCAGCTTTAGCAGAGCCGCTGCTTTAGTTTGATTTCCTTCCGCCTTCCGCATGGCTTCCTGAATCAACCACCGGCTGTGCGACTCCATCGAGTGATGATACGAGATGGGTGTCGCATTATCGGTATCACGCGCCTCATCGATTGCCGGCCCTACGGCCGGCAGCCCGAGAAGCTCGGCGGGCATGTCTTGGCAATCCGAGAGAATCACCGCTCGCGCAACTACGTTCTCGAGTTCGCGGATATTACCGGGCCAATGGTAGTGGCAGAGCGCCTCCTGCGCCGGCGTGGTGAAGCGCTTCCTTTCGGCCCTATATCGTCCTCCCTGGCGTTCGATCACATGCGCGGCGAGGGCCAGGATATCCTCTTGCCTCTCGCGCAACGGCGGCAACGTTACGGGCAGCACGTTGAGACGGTAGTAGAGGTCTTCGCGGAACGTTCCCTGCCGGACGGCTAGAGCCAAATCCTTGTTCGTCGCGGTAATGAACCGGACATCCACTCGAATTGGGCGCGTGCCGCCGACTCGGTGAAATTCCTTGTCCTGCAACAGGCGCAACATCCGGCTCTGGAGCGCCACCGGCATATCGCCGATTTCATCGAAGAAGACGGTCCCGCCGTCCGCGGATTCGATCTTACCTTCCTGCGTCTGGTTCGCTCCGGTGAAGGCTCCTCGCTCATGACCGAATAGTTCGTTCTCCAGCAGATATTCAGGCAGCGCCGCGCAGTTCACGGCCATGAAGCAGCGGTCGGCGCGCCCGCTCCACCGATGAATCGCCCGTGCCATGAGTTCCTTGCCGGTCCCTGTTTCGCCCAGCACCAACACAGCGGCGTCCGACGGAGCGACTCTTTGCGCAAATGCGAGCACGTCCCTCATCCTCCGACTCTTTGCCACGATTGTCGTATACCGAGATTCGACCTGCGTGCGCAGTTGTCTCACCTCCTTCGTAAGCGATTGCCGGTCCAGCACATTGCGAATAAGGCGTTCCAGGTGATTGAGATCAAAGGGTTTCGTCAAAAAATCTACGGCTCCCAGCTTCATAGCTTCGACCGCCCGATTGATGGTCCCGAAGGCCGTCAACATGATGACTGGAGGCGTGATGGTCTGGCTACCGCCCGGCACGTGGTGGTTCGGCTCCGCACCGGGATTTCCGTTTCTGAGACGCTCCAGGACTTCGATCCCGGTCATGATCGGCAGTTCAAGATCAAGCAGAATGAGAGACGGCCGTTCCTGATGGATAACCGACAGAGCTTCAGCTCCATCTTTCGCCGTCACGGTGTGATGCCCACACCATTCGAGGCGTTCTTTGATACCGGAGAGGATATCGGGGTCGTCATCGGCGATGAGAATACGCGCCGGCATCATGGCACCCCTCTATCGTGGAGATAGAACAATACGCAGGACCCGGTCAAAAGATCAAGAACAGCCGGGGACAGGAGGACACCGGCACCGGGGCAATGTACGGTCCAGAGGGGCTCATGCATTAAATGGTTTATACGCGCTTAATAAGAGGGGAGGAGCAAGATGCGTGATCGTGGTCATCACAGAGGGTGTGATGAGGCAAGAATGCGGGCATCCAGGATTGAATGGGAACCGATTCACATAAATCGAATACGATTCATCTCATGGCCCGGGCTTGAAATGTATTGGACTCATTCCTGCACTAGGCAGCTTCCCGTCGATCCAACATGGAGTGAGGCTATCTCCGTTCGTAGAACAGCTCCAGCGCAGATGCAACGCCGTGGACTCTGCCTTTACGAAAGGCCGTTTCGAGACGATTCCGAAGCGCTCGAATCCCGCCTTCATCGACGCGCTTCGTCACCCCCTGTGACACCATCATCTCAACCGCCACTTCAACCAGACGCTGTTTTCGTCCGTCCATTACTTCTGTGATGAAGTCACCCATAATTTCTGTCGCTCGCACCGTGACTACAGATTCCAAGAACGAATCGTACCCCTGTTCGGCCACAGTTCGTTCTCGAATAGTGGCCAACTCCGCCTTCAGCCGCTTCACATCTTTCATCAAAAGTGCGAACAATTCTTTCCTTCCTTCGTCGAACAGCTTCTGCTCCATTTCCTTGAGAATGATGCCGGGATCAGCCGCCGCAGCACGTGGCTCATCTCCCCAGGACAGTCGATCGTAGCTCTTGCGTTTTTCTGGATCACCGATGATCTCATAGGCGGCATTGATCTCTCTGATGCGTTCGTCCGCGTCCGTCTTGTGCGGGTTGCGGTCGGGGTGATGTTCAAAGACCAGCTTTCGATAGGCCTTCTTGATGTCTTCGTCGGAGGCTTCGCGGGAGACGCCGAGCACTTGATAGTAATTTATTCGTGCCACGCAGATGACTATAGCATGGAGGTTCGGCCGCTTCACCTTGACTGTGGTCAAGATCCTCCGTAGCCTTGGCGACGCCGGAGTGCGGACCATTGAACCAGTGACAAGAAATCAGCTGGCCACAGGTTGACAACATGAACAGTTCGTCATGGCGAAACGGGGTCACCAGGTACCAATGGTTGGTACTTTTCGTCGCCTGGCTTGGTTGGGTCTTCGATTCCATGGATGCGACGATTTATGCCATCGTCTTACATCCGGCGTTGCACGATCTGTTGCACACGGAAACTGGACCGCCGACCACCGAACAGATTGGTTGGTACGGCGGGATTATCTTTTCCATCTTTCTGGTCGGATGGGCCATCGGTGGCATTACATTCGGTATTCTGGCTGATCGATTCGGACGCACCAAAGTTCTGATCGCGACGATCATTATCTATGCCGTCTTCACGGGCGTTGCTGCATTGGCGGAAACCTGGTGGCACCTGGCGTTGTCTCGTTTCTTGACTGCGCTTGGCATCGGCGGTGAATGGGCGGCTGGTGCCGCAATCGTAGCTGAGACATGGCCGGAGGATAAGCGTGCCAAAGCGGCGGGCATCCTTCAGTCGGCGTGGGCCGTTGGTTTTTTTCTGGCGGCTACGATAAACCTTACCCTGAAGGAGTCCTATGGATGGCGAGGACTGTTTGTCATCGGTATTCTTCCGGCGTTCGTCGCCCTGCTGGTTCGCTGGTGGGTCAAAGAGCCGGAGCGGTGGACCCTTGCGCATGAGAAACAAGCTATCCCTCTGACGGCAATCTTCCATGGAGAGTTACGGCGCGTAACGTTGGTAGGCTCAGCTCTCGCATTTGTCGCCGTGTTCGGCCTTTGGGGTTCGACGAATTGGGCTCCGACGCTGATCCGTGAATTGCCTGACTTGAAAGGACAAGATCCCGCAACCGTTACCAAATACGTGAGCTATGCCATTATGTCTTTGAACGCCGGGGCGATCTTTGGTTATCTCGGATTCGGCCCTTTAGCAGACCGGTTCGGCAGGCGACCGGTATTTGCCTTCATGTGCATTGGGAGCTGTATCATGTTGCCGGTCACCTACCTGACGCCCTCGAGTTATAGTGGTGTCTTGATGCTCCTACCGATCCTCGGGTTTTTTAATAATGGAATCTTTAGTGGATTTCCGATTTATCTTCCGGAGCTGTACCCCACAAGACTACGAGCCACCGGTGCCGGGTTTTGCTTCAATGCGGGGCGTGTGCTCGCTTCAGCTTCTCCATTCCTCACTGGCTGGCTCGTCACGACGCTTGGTACGTTTGGCCGTGCAGCCAGTACCGTCGCGCTGATCTATCTGCTGGGACTTATTGTGCTTTTGTTCGCTCCGGAGACCAAGGGCAAGCGGTTGCGTGATTAGCTCTTGACTTGCGCGTGTCCGAGGTTATCTCATAAGCTATGGATATGATACCTACTCCACGGACGCTTACCCATGATGAACGAAAAGCTGCAGAAGCGGCATTTTCAGGTCGTCCATGCAATCCGACCTGGTCAGAGTCCGCCAAGAAGGTATACGAAGGCTTGATCGGGGCGATGCCGAATTTCCCGAATGAGTCAGGCTCACCAAGCATGCAGCCTTTGCCGATAGTTTCAGAGCCAGACAGCGCTGTGCCTCCCCCATTGGACGAGATCTCAATTACTGCTGTAACCCCTGAGAATCAGAGTGTCTCCCGACAGCAAGCCATCGACTCAGGGTTTCTGATTGATGTGACGGTCGATGCGAAAAAACTTGGACTGAGCTTCTCTGTCACAGTCACGAAACCCCTGTGGGAAACGGGAATTGCACCGACTGAGGAGCTGTCAGACGAAGAGAAGTCGATAAGGCTCCGAGACGTCCTCATGGCCTTTCGTCTCAAGCTTGCCACTCAAGGAACGCTCTCACCGTTGCTCGATTTTCCAGCGATGTTGTCGATGCCCCCGGGAGCAGTCCCCCAGCCGGTTCCATTGTTCGCATTGATTCAACCAGGCGAGCACAATCAGGCGATGGTCACGCTCTTGCTACCGAATGAAGTGTCGACTACGATTATTCCGATGAATTAGCCGGGCGTTCCTATGCTGGCTAGTTTATTCACGAGTCTCCGCTCATCGGACTCGGTCGTAACCTCACCATTCAAGCGGGCCTCGAGTAACCGGCCGAGGACCTTCTTGAACTGTGGACCCGGCTTCATCCCCATCGCCTTCAGGTCGGTACCCGTCAAAATCGGCTTCATGTGCTGGTAGGTCGTGAGAAAGGCTGAGACCTGCCGCTTGACCGCCTCACCTTTGCTCTTTGCCATAATGATCAGCAGCGTTTCATCCGAGAGTTCAGACAACCAACCATACACCTCTGCTGGCTTGAGCGGCGATCGCGTTCCGAGTCGACGAATCACATTGTGGCAATTCCGACGAGCCGTTCTCAGCTTGGTCTCTTCCGATTCAGAAAAAGGAAATCGCTTGAGAACCTCTGAGACGGCTCTCTCCGGCAAGACTTCCAACAGTGCCATGAGATAAACTACCCACATGTCCATTTTCCGATCGAGATAGGAGAGTCGATACCAGTCGACCGCCTGATCGACAGCATTGAGCAGCACATTTAAACGATTCGACCACGACAGCTTGTGATGGAAGAACTTCAGCAGGTCCAAATCTACCAGTCGTTTGATTGCCAGCTTTGGTTCACGCTCTGTGAGGAGCAACTTCAGCTCTTCCAGTACACGATGTCCGGACAATCGATTGAACAGGTTCATCTTCACAGCTCCCTCGATGAGAGCCGTGGTGTCTCGCCCTAAGCGGAACCCATAGCGAATCTCAAAACGAACAGCGCGAAAGACGCGGGTAGGATCCTCAACAAAACTTAGTCCATGCAGCACCCGGAGCACCTTGTCATTCAGATCCCGTTGCCCACCGAAGAAGTCCAGGATTTCCCCAAAACCATTTCCATTCAAGCAGATAGCTAATGCATTGATGGTGAAATCTCGGCGGTACAGATCCTTTTTGATTGAACTTTGCTCCACAGTCGGCAGCGCTGTGGGATATTCGTAATATTCCGTTCTCGCCGTAGCGATATCCAACCTGAACCCATCCGGTAGCAACAAGATAGCCGTGCCGAATCGCTCGTGCGCCTTCACGCGCGCATGCAGGGCTTCAGCGAGTTTTTGAGCGAACGCGATTCCATCACCCTCCACGACCAGGTCCAGATCGAGGTTCTCAATGCTCAGCAACAGATCTCTGACACAGCCGCCGACGACATACAGCGACACCTTGTCGCGATCAGCGAGGTGCCGGGCTTCTTCCAACAAGGTCATGACGTGCTTCGGCAGACGGCTCCGAAGCAATCTCGTGACGTTGCGATGTGGTCCTCTGCTGGTGTGTAGGGTAGTACCGGGCAATGTGGGCAAGCCAGAAAATTTGACGACATCCTCATGCATGGTCCTCAGCAAATCCGTCCGCGTCAGCACTCCAACGACTTTTTCCCCTTCCAGGACTGGTACGAACCGCTGATTCCGTTCGATCATGGCCATTTCAATGTTGTGAAACGGCGTTTCCGGTTCCGCTGTAAAGGCGTCGGTCTGCATCATGTCCCGAACAGCCGCCTTGCCGAGCCGGTGAAACAAGGCTTTTTGGATCAGCTCTCGGTTGATGATCCCGACGAATCGATCGTACTCATCGACGATCGGAAAGACATTGACCCCATACGTCGTCATTCGCTGTCCGGCGGCTGAGATGCTCATCCCCGCCTCGATGGACTTGACCGGCTTTGTCATCACGTCGCGGGCCAAGAGTGTAGGGCGATAGCGAGTCGTTAATAATTCGACGAGGCGCTCTCGGACTTGCACGAGTGTCTGTCCCTTGATTGTCGCCGCTGCAGCGACGGCATGACCTCCGCCGCCAAACTCTCGAGCGATCCATCCAACGTCGATTTCAGGCCGGCGACTTCTTCCGATCACCTGGACCCGGTCTTCCATCATTACGGCGACGATGACGGCATCGATGTTGTGCATCTCAGCGAGTCGGTGGACGACGCCAGCCGCTTCACCACGGAGCCGATCGCTGGTGCTGGTTGCGATGAGAACTTTGCGCCCCTCCAGGTAATGTATGTCGCTATGCTCCAAGAGATCGTTCATGAGTGCCACGGTATCGGCATCCAGTGGACGGCGAAGCACATCCGTGACGGTCGTTAGGTCCGCTCCGGACTCCAAGAGAAAGACACCAGCTTGGAGGTCTCGAGGGGTTGTGGAAACAAAGCAGAATGAACCGGTCTCTTCATAGAGGCCCAGAGCCAATACGGTGGCTTCGAAGGGACTCACTGGTATGTCCCTCTGGCGAAGTTGTTCAATGAGCAACGTTGTTGTTGCGCCGACAGGCTGTAAAACCGACAACGAAGAACGACCGGCACATGGAGAATCCTCGTCAACATGATGATCGAACACTACTACCTCAACGGAAAGATCTTCGACACAAGACTTGAGTGATCCGATTCGATCGGGATCTTGGGTATCGACGAGAATCAGCCTGGTGATTTGAGAAAGGTCGATCGTTTTGAGCTTGACGATGTCCAGATCGTGCTCGGCGAGAAAATTGCGAACCGTTTCCTGTGCGCCAGACGGCAAGACCAACTTGGCTTCAGGAAAGAGTTTCCGCGCAGCCACCATGGAGGCCAAACCATCAAAATCCGCATTGCTGTGCGTAGCTATTACTTCCATGAGAGCATTCTAGCAGGGTCCGTGTACACACGAAATGCCTCCTCGTGATAATGGAAATGACACGAACCGATCAGCGCACATCTTGAAAGAACGCTTGGGGGAGAATCGGCAGGCGATATTCGACATGAAGGATAATCAAGAGGACGCGAACAAAACTTCGAACGATACCCATCTTCAGAAACTTACGCGCATCCGTAACAACCGGTGGGGAGAGGATCAGAGGGGATGTCTTCTTGATGAGTCGTTCGCAAAAGGCAACGTCTTCAAGAATCGGCTGATGCGGAAACCCTCCTAATTCTTCAAACAAGGACCGCCGGACAAAAAGAGCTTGGTCGCCATAAATGATCCGGCTTCGGACACATCGAAAGTTATCCAAGAACGAGATGAAGCGGAGCCGCCAGTCGTCTCCGGAGAACCGGTGCATGAAGCCGCCGGCCTGAATCGTCTGATCGTTCTCCATCTCGTTGAGCCGCCGGAGTGCACCGATCGGTAAGACCGTATCGGCATGGAGAAAGAGCAACCACTCTCCCCTCGCTTGCTTGGCACCGACATTCATCTGCGAGGCCCGGCCCTTCGATGCGGTGAGAAGACGAACAGTACTGAATGCTGAGTGCTGAGGACTGAGTGCTAACCCTCCGACAATCGCGCATGTCCGATCGGTGCTACCGCCATCGACCAGGATAACCTCATATTCGCCAGGTTGTGCGAAGAGAGCAGCTAATGTGTGTGGCAGCGCCTTTTCCTCGTTGTAGGTGGGCATCACGACGCTGATCATGCCACGCACCAGTCAGGCAGGAAGGTCCGTACATCGTTCGCCCAAGCTGTGGCATCCTCATCAATGCTCTCGAAGAGGTCGCAGAGAGCAAGGACCATGGCGTCAGTCAATACCAGATAGCGTTGAGCCTGTTGCCTGAGCGTTGCACGATCAGTTTCACCGCGCTCGATGGCCCATTCGAGCTGCCGTCGGCCGAATCCATGATGCGCCTCTTCCTGTCGCAACAATATCCGACGAAGTCGCCCGAAAGGAGCCGCTCGTTTTACCAACCCCTGCTCAATGCGGGTAAGGACTACTTGGCCCAAACCTTCAAGGACTACTTGCTCGGCCAGGAACGTTTCAAGGAGATCCCGACGGGCAAGCGCATCGTCCAGAATTCTCCGGTACTGTTCCAGAGCGGCAAGAAATGGGGCATCGCGCAGATGTTTCGGTGCCAGCCAGGCAATCGCACCCTGAAATACCAGTGCATGCATCGCTTCCTGTTTGGCCTGGCTGAGGAGAAACCGGCGCGTTCCGGGATCATCGGACAACGCGGTTTGAGCCTTCGCGCAGTCATGGGCCATTCGCTCGCCATGCTCCAGAAAGGTCAAGAGTCGTGCGATCGGCACTTTCTCATCAGGACTGACCAACATGGTTCTGTTCCTTGGGCGGTGTTCCGTTGAGGCTCCAGTCGTACTCGAGATACTCGATGCGATATTTCGATTGCATGAGGTCTTGAACCAGGTCAGGATCATCCACATAGCGGATGATGTAGGTCAGAACCGATCCGGCAGCTCTCGTGAAATCCTCGTCAAACCACTTGAAGATCATGGAGAGCGATGCCACTTTCTTCACACGATCAAAACGATTTCGTGTCGAGTCGTTGATAAACTCCCTGGCCACACGGTCCAGCTGGAGTTCAAGCTGATCCGGCTCGAACGTCCAGGGTTGAAGCTTCGGACAGGACAGCGACGC
Organism: Nitrospira sp.; assembly: GCA_041743145.1. GTDB lineage: Bacteria > Nitrospirota > Nitrospiria > Nitrospirales > Nitrospiraceae > Nitrospira_D. Next base: position 125,901 of record JBGTNJ010000024.1, read on the forward strand.
GCATACGATTGCGAAATGGATTCGCGGCTCATGGAACTGTGCGATCAACACCTTTCGTTCCAGATCATACAGGTTAAGGGTCTCACCTCCGACACGATAGTCTCGGCCGATAAAATAGCGATACCGTCCCCAATAACTGATGGGCGAGTACTCATCGATGATGCCCTTGATCGCGAAGGCGTTGTAGGCATTGATCCAGTAGGCCATCCGCTCATTACGTGTCGTGAGTGCATTGGGGTCTATTCGGTCGAGCTGCTCGAGATAAATCGGTAGCCGATCATCAGATTGGATGGCAGGATAATCGACGCTGCCGTCTTGAACATGGGCGCGTATCACCTCATGAAAAATCTTGTGCGAGAACTCTTCTGGCGGGATCGGATTGATAGGAGTGAAGGATGTCGGAACCGTGGAGCATCCCGCGAGGACGATCGCGAGGCTCGTAGTGACCCATTTTATGAAGTCCTTCGCCTTTGTCACCAGTGCACCGGAGTTTGCCATGCAGCAATTGGGTGCCGCAGTATCGACCCGATCACGCGCCCGTCCAGCCTGTTACAGAACGATCGATCCGAACAACGTTGAATCGCTTGTCGATCAAGCCGCGTAAGGATTTCGCTCAGCGAAGACTCGAGGAGATTCCCGGCCTCAGGAAGTGACAAGCAGGGGGAAACATTACCCGATGCATCGATGGCAATGCTATACCGTCCAGCGTCGCAAGGTCTGAGGGTTTTACCACCAAGCCAGGATACGTTGTCCTTCGCGTATTGTCGCAGATAACCGGGTGGTAGGACATTCTCTTTAAGCAACCCCTCAAACACAGCACGCGCCTGTTCCCGCTCATACATCAACGAGGGTGCTTGCTTTCCGTACAGTCCGACGTCCCAATGATACGCGCCGACAACCGGCAAGAAGCCCCGCTCTTGAGCAAACCGAACCATCTGGGTGACTTCCTGACGATTGATCTCGCTGACGATACAGGTCAGAAACTTGGGATGACGATAGCTTCTCAGCAGCTCAAGACCAGCAAGAACGTGATCAAGTTGATCAGCACCTCGGATATGTTCATATTTGATAGGGTCAAGCGTATCGAGGCTAATCGAAAGAGTGACCGCAAGGGTGTTGAATACCTGCACAAGACTTGCGGTCAATCTGGTGCCGTTTGTAATGAGCGTAATGTGAAATCCAATCTGAACCAAATCGTGAAGAATTGACACCAAGTCCTTTCGAAGTAAAGGTTCTCCACCCTGTAGAAATACGAACCGAACGCCTTCCCCGTAGAGGTCTGTAAAGACTTGCCGAATCTCATCCCGGGACATTTCATACCGACCAACGTTCAAGGGAAGGTTGCAGTAGCCGCAAGAGGAATTACAGCGCAGACACGCCTGAAAAATAGCAAGCAGTGGTCGCCGACGAACCAGATTCGTCAACCCACCCCACAAGGCTTGGTGGAGACCCGGCCTCTTGCCCTCTAAGGTCGAGGGTTGGCTACCGCGATCATGAAGTTTTTGCCTAGTACGTTCAATTTGTATCAGCATACGTTAGGCTCGATACACCTTGCCCAGATCTGTACAGTCACTGGCCGTTTTTTTACCAAGCTTGAAATGCCGGCCCTAGATCCCATGCCAGCAAGTCTTGTAACACTTTGAAATTCATAGTCCATGGGTTTTGTGTCACCGGCATGTGCTTTGCTGAGAAATTTCCAGTCAAGATAATTTCTTCCACAGGAGGCGCATCATGAAGAAAGATCATCAGAAAATCCACCTCGCGACAATCGGCGGACTGACCGCAATGTTGTTGGCTGTACCCTCTTTCGCCATGGCTGGCCAAAAGCATGAGAAGAAGTCAGATATCGCTTCACGTTCATCTCCTACCGAAAGCCACTCCCCTGCCGTTGCGCACCAGTCCAACAATAAGCCTGGCCCTGCCTGGAGGACAATCGGGGGGACTGTCAAGCACATGAAAGATACCGTGTACACGATCGAAGATTATGAAGGAAACCAGGTTCAACTCTTCGTGAGCCGAGAAACCAAGCAACTTGGTGGTCGCAAGAAAGTTGGTGATCATGTTCGTGCTGAAATCACCCACAGCGGTTTTGCCAATTCGATCCAATGATCGCTCCATGTACAGCCTACCTTGATTGAGGCGGGCTGCGCTGTCCCAAAGTGTCTGTCGGACACTCATTCAATTTCTTACAGAACAGTTCCAAGTCCAATATGCACGGGGTGATTAGGTCAATCTCCCGGTGAGTCGTTACTGACCCACAAGGTCGTTTACCCGAGACCACGGACGCGATCCAATTCAGTCGACTTAGCCGTCAGGATCAGAATGGGTGTGTTGTTGGGTTTAGTGCGTACGTTTCTGCATACTTCCAATCCTTCCAACCCGGAAGCATGAGATCGAGAACGATTAAATCGTAGGCATGCGACAGTGCTTGTTTGAGGCCTATCACGCCATCTTGTGCCACATGGACGTCATACCCTACATCCATGGATATGGAGCTCCAGGAGACGCGCAATGTCCCTGTCCTCTTCAATTACTACGATATTTTGGGGCTTTACGCTTTGCCCATGCGGTGCTTCGTCTAACATGATCGCTAGGATAGCAGGCGATTATCACGGAAGCAGCACAGATGGCCGGAGCTGACGTCTAACAAATTCACGCGCTTAGGCAGGTATCGCCGGAAGGATCAGACACTGACGGCTTATTGGGCCGCCTTTTCAAAAATGATATCACCGTAGTAGGCAGTGGCCCGCTCCTTTGTATTGTCCGTATCGCTCATGATTGCCACCCCGTTGATCAGCGGTGGTTCTTCTCCAAATGCTTTCTTATAATCTTCGTAGATATTGCGCGACTCTTTGACCCATATGCCGAGATTTTGAGGGCCACTTTCCACGACCACCATTTTTACAAAATCTGTATAGGCGTTATCGATAATCTCGCCGACCGGCGCCTTCCGTTCCCAGACATAGTTGATCGCCCCGATCGGAATGTCTCCAAACAATACTTGGCCCGCCTTATACTTGAGCTTCTTTCCAAAACTCACCTTATCGGGGTCGTATTCAAAAGTGATGTAGAGGCGGGCTGGATAGTCGTCGCCGTCTTTGCGCGTGGCATCGCTGTTCTTGAGAAGGTTCTCAATCTTCCATCGCCACTGCAGGACCGGAAACTCTTTAGGATCGATCTTGACTTCCTTGGTCAGCCCCGATGCGGATGCCTCGCTTGTCGCCTTGACAACGACCTGTCCACCATCTGTGACCAATTCATAAGTGGTGAGCTTAGGGACCTTCTTAAAGGTCAATGGCTTCCAACCTTCAGGCAGGCCAGGTCCCGGTTCGTTGACGGAGAACCTCCCCACCTCCAGTACAGGTTCGCCCTGCGCCCATACCGACGCAGTCAACACCACCATTCCCAACATCATCAATATACGGACCATACGTGCCCCTTCATCGGCCTCAATGTTTAGCGTCTCATCCAGGCAAAGAGCTTTATCAAAAGGTCTTTCGTCCTCTTCGTAAAGTGCGCTTTTCTCCAAAGATTAATCACTTTCTTGTTCACTTCGGCTTGCGTCGGATAGGGATGAATCGTTCCCGCGATGAGTTTACCTCCACCTCCTGTTTTCATGGCGACTGAGAACTCGCTGATCATGTCACCGGCATGGCTTGCGACGATCGTGGCACCAAGGATCTTATCAGTCCCCTTTTGGATGTGAACCCGTGCAAACCCTTCATCGTCTCCATCGAGAATTGCCCGATCTACCTCGTCGAGTGTGTAGGTATAGGTTTCCACTTCGAGACCCTTTTCCTTGGCATCCTTCTCGTACATGCCGACGTGAGCAATTTCCGGATCGGTGAAGGTGCACCATGGCATATTCAACGACTCGACACTGGCATACCCCAAACCAAAGGGATGAGGAAAGAGGGCATTCTGGATGACGATTTGAGCCATCGCATCGGCCGCATGTGTAAACTTGTACCACGAGCAGATATCGCCCGCCGCGAAGATCATGGGATTCGTCGTTTGCAGCTTCGCGTTGACCTTGATTCCGTTCCTATCGTAGTCCACCCCCACTGCCTCCAACCCAATTCCCTCTACATTCGGCGTGCGTCCCACTCCAACAAGGATTTCATCAACGGTTACATCGTACTGTTGACCATGTGAATCGACTGTTAGGCGCTTGCCAGCATTGGTCTTCTCCACTTGCAAGTCCTTCCCGCAGCAGAGCAGCGTGACTCCATCTCGCACCATTGCATGCTCTACGATACCTGCGGCATCTCGATCCTCATTCGGCATGATGCCGTGTGTGGCCTCGATGAGATAGACTTGGCTCCCAAACCGAGCGAATGACTGCGCCAGTTCACAGCCAATCGGGCCGGCTCCAATCACACCGATGCGTTGCGGCAGCTCGGTCAGTGAAAAGACGGTTTCATTCGTAAGGTAGCCGACCTCCTCAAGGCCAGGCGTGTTCGGGACCGAGGCTCGGGCCCCGGTGCAGACGGCGGCTTTCACAAATGTCAGGATCCGATCGCCAGCAGCGCCAATTACTTGGATTGTATCGGCACCGAGAAACCGTCCGCTGCCGACGAAGACATCGACTCCAAGCTTGGTATACCGATGGGCAGAGTCGTTCTGGCTGATGCGTGCCCGCAGTCGTCGCATCCTTGCCATCACAGCGCCAAAATCGTACTTTACACCCGGTGGAATTTGCAGGCCGAAATCTGTTGCTTTACGCAAACCAGCCCAAGCTCTCGCGGCTCGGATCACACCTTTCGACGGTACGCACCCGACGTTCAAACAGTCGCCGCCCATCAGATGTTTTTCGATCAAGGCGACTTTCGCTCCGAGACTTGCGGCCACGACTGCCGTGATTAAGCCCGCAGTTCCAGCACCGATCACGACGATGTTGTAACGACCTGTCGGTTCTGAATTGGCCCAGTCGGAGGGATGCACATTGGCGACAAGCTGTCGGTTGTATTCATCGTCAGGAAAGACCAGATGGTGATCAGGCTCAGTCATTCCGGCGATCCTTGAGATAGGCTGAATGATCATAGGGTGTCACCATTCTTTGTGTACCGTCAATCGGTGTCATCAGGAAGATTTTGCCATGTATTTCTTGTAGATCACCGGCACCAGCGCAAGGAGTCCCAGCAACACAAACGCTGCGATCACATTGGGCGATGCGATTTCTTTCAAGGAATTGACTGTTCCCAGTTGTCGCCCCGCATAGGCATAGACAAACGAGCCGGGAATGATCCCCAGCGCCGTGGCTGCGACATACGTCCAGACGCTCACGCGTGTGAGCCCCGACACAAGGTTAACGACGAAAAAGGGAAATAAGGGAATCAGTCGCAGGGTCAACAGGTAGCTGAAGGCGTTCTTGGCGAATCCTTCTTGGAACGGCCCCAGCCATTTCCCGAATTTCTGTTCCACTGTGTCCCGTAGCAAATACCGTGCGGTTAGAAACGCCACGGTGGCTCCGGTGGTCGCTCCGACATTCACAAACACAGTCGCCCAGCCAGCGCCAAACAAGAAGCCGCCCGCCAACGTGAGGATGACCGCCCCTGGCAGCGACAAACCTGCTACCATTGCGTAGGCCCCGATAAAAATAGCCACAGCCGCCATAAAGTTCGCATCTGTGAACGCCAATAAGCTGTCCCTATTATCCTTTAGTGCGGTCAGCGATAAGAACCGTCCAAGATCGAAATAGAAAAAGGCTCCAACAGCCACGGCAATTACAAGGACAATAACAATTCTGCCCGCATTTGAACGGTTTGATCCAGGGTGATTCGAGACCTGCGTCATTGCGATATCCTGTGGTATCATGGGGGCTCCTCTTCGTTCTGTCAATGCGCTAGACTGTCCGGTGCTTTGTCGGACGAGATTGCCAAATCTTACGTGCCTTGTGAAAACTGACCCCCGAAGCTCCCATTGAGACTATGTCGTGGAGAGAACTTCAGCCCGCCTGAAGTCCGCCCAACCACCACCTCCTAGAAAGGAGTTGCCAGATTGGCTGGAATTCTCGTAGTCTGTCAGAAGGAGATCACAATGGATGAATCGAGCAGACTGACCAGGACCAAAGAACAGTGGGCAAAGGCTCGGCGAGGTGGAGAAGAACGTGAAGTCTTTTATGAAGGCGATGATCGATTACCTCCAGGCCAACACCTCGTCGACAACTTTCCTGTGCTGGACCTAGGCTTCAAGCCAGAGCTTCCATTAAGTGAATGGAAGCTCAGTATCGGCGGGTGTGTTGCTGAGCCCATGACATGGACCTGGGAGCAATTCCTGGCACAGCCCCAATTCAAAGGTCGGTCAGATTTCCATTGTGTCACTTCATGGAGCCGTTACGACAACGACTGGGAAGGTGTCAGCTTCAAGCACCTCATCGCAGTTGTGAAACCGCTCTCACTTGTGCGGTTTGTCTTATTCAAGTCCTACGACGACTACACCACGAACCTACCGCTTGATGCCTGTGACGATGACGATGTGCTGCTCGCCCACAGCTGGAACGGCAAACCGCTCTCCCGTGAACATGGCGGACCGGTCCGGATAATTGTTCCCAAACGGTATGCGTGGAAGGGAGCGAAGTGGGTAAAGGAGATTACCTTTTCAGATCAGGATGAAAAGGGTTTCTGGGAGGTTCGTGGGTACTCCAATACAGCTTTTCCGTGGAAGAACGATCGCTACGGCTAACTGTTATTTCTTTATCCAGCCGCCCGGCCCTTCGACGAAGTTTCCGGGTTTAGTGTTCTGAATGGCTTTTTCGCCTGCCAGTATCTCTACCCCAGTCAATGGCGTTCGATTTCTCTTGGCAATATCCTTATACGCCTGCCGACGTTTTTGATTGATATCCGAGATTAATGTCTGAACTTCGGGATTGGATGTGTTGACCGCCCCAAGGTAGCCGTTGGATCGTTCCCCGACCAAACCCATTGCTTTGGCTTCGTCCAGTGATAGCGCGAAAACCGGCGATGCCATCATTGCCAATAAAATCGCAATACATGTTGCCATGGCCAACCGTACATTGAACATCGTTCCCTCCCGCAGCTAAAACAATCCGCTATCATTCGAGATGACTTCATCAAGATCTTTCTCTACTTTCAATCGAATTTCATGATCAATCTTCACATTGAGATTGATCGTAATCGGCTTGTCCGATGCGGCCACTTCGACGCGTGGAGTACATGCGCCCAGAGTGGTGAGTAGAGCTCCCCACAGCAGTATTCCGGCACTCATCAGCCTGAATCGACTCCGCATATTGCGCCTCAAGATGGTCATAATCGTCCATACTTTCTCTCAATAGAGCCACGAATCTCATCAACCAGACGCAGACTCTTCAGGAGTGTGGGAATGTGTTCCTGCACAGTTAAATTGAAATGAATCGGCGGAGTGTTCTTCAAATCTGGATTCTTTCCTTCAAGCCGAGCGCTCAGATCCAACATCCCCGTTTCTTCGTATTTCAGACCGACTCGTAAGAGCGTATAGTGAAAGTTGTTCAGCGCCTGCTCTACGAACTGAAGTTGATGGCCTGATTCCGAGACATCTTTCGATGGTTCTGCCGCCGAGATATACCGCAACACTCCTCCTGGAGGTTGCGCCTCCACGCGACCATCTTTCACAATAACCCCGCTGGACGTGAAGGTCACAGGTACCGTCCCATTGAGTGTTCCAGTCCCATGAAGCCCTCGTTGTTGTTCCACGTTTAGAACTTTTGCAAGATCCAGTTTATGTAAGAAGAAAGTAGTTGAAAGGGGCGGCTTGTCTAAGTCTACCACAAGACCAGGGTTCGTGACCCGTCCTCCGAGCACGTCACATTGAAAATCTTTTACGTCGATGACCGGCAGCTTATTCGCGAATGGCCATCGGATCTGGTACAGAGCTGCCAGATTGGATATTTCAAGGCCGCTGCGCATCGATGTCACGAGGATGGAGGCCGGTTGAATCATGGATACTGAATCGGCTTCGTCTATGTGCAGAGCCATCGTGGTACTGAGACCCTTCACAACATAGTCGGAGTAGTATCCCGACAGCTTTTCCCCCACGACCTTGGCATCAGTTGATGTGATTCTCATTCCGCTCGTTGAATTGCCGAGGCCGCCGGACCAGGACGCATCAGCCGTCACGCTGAATGTGCCTTCAACGATATCTGTCGATGGAGGGAGTCCCATGATGATTTTACTCAGCCGACCTTCGGCACCGTTAAACGTGAGCGGACCAATCGTCCCGTGAAACATCCCCGATTTCCCTTGCAGTGGCTGTTCGATCCTTCCCGTCATAAATTCGGCGTGTGTCGGAAGATCAATACGAAGGTTGGCCTTGATCTCGGTCTGATCTGCAGCAAACTTAACAGCCCACGTGCTTGGTGACATAGCCCAAGAGCTTGAATCCAGACGTACTCCATCGACTGATACGGTCCCTTCTGCCTGCCATTCAGACCCTCTGGTCTTCATGTGCTCGAAACGTAGGAGGCCCTGCCTGGTGTGAATATTCCGACCGCTTATCTTAAAAGTGGGTGCATGCACGGTCGCGATCATTGGTCCTCCGTCACAGCGTAGTGCCGTCAGATTGCATTCAACTGTCATCGGCTCCGAAAGCTGTAGCGTGAGACCTGGAATGTTTGTCGTCCCTCTTCCGATCTGCTTCATTGTCACTGAAGATTGAGGCAACAGCACTCCCTCTATCTGTGTTCTGCTCATTTTCACTGTGCCTCGAACGCCTCCCATCGCTTCTTTAGCCGAGAAGACTTCGGTGATGGCTTTTGGAAGGGCTCCCTCCAGATCATAGGTTCCTTCGGCCAGGACCAACTCATTGCCCATCCCTTCAGCACGGGTAGATTGGAATCGTGCGACCAACGAGCCTATGCTCTGACCATAGGTGACGAGCAGCGGGCCCTGAACGATCATTCGAATGGGCGTTTCCCTCCAATATAAGGTACCTTGTACTGGTTTCGCATTTTCCATCCGTACGGGTTGATCACCGAGAGGAAGAATCAATCGAATCATCTCAGGGATGATACGCGGTTGAGTATTGACAGTCGCTGTCAGCAGGACACCAGGACTCATAGACCACTCGAACTGAGAGGCATTTCCTCCGAATGTTCCCTCGTACGCAATTGCGATATCTTTAGCAACCCCTTGCAGACCCGGCAGTGTGGCATTGACTCGAATATTGCCTTCCACATGTGTTTGTGCATCCTGCTTGAGAGCGCTGAGCGTGGTATCTGTGTTGGCCTGTCCAGCCCAATCAATCGCTACGTGACCTGTCACTTTTTCCAATTCTGGGCCGATAGGGACTACGAGTGCGATGAATGGAGCGAGTTCTTGCACGTTGACCTGTAAACGCCCATTAATCTGAATTTGCGAGCCGTCTGGATGGGCTTGCGACTTCCATGCCACAATCGGTGTTGAGTGAGGTCGCTGAGATGCCAAGATTGCCGACCACGTGCTGGCAGAATTCCCCACGACCACAAGTCCATACGAGGCGGTATCAAGGCCTCGAAACGATAAATGACCGCCTAACTCTGCGCCACTGTACGTCAGGCTTCCAGTAATGGTGACCCTACGGAGGGGGCCGGTCGCTTGTTCGCGAAAGATGGTGAGATGATCAAGTTGCAACTCATCGAATGGGAGAATCGGCACACTTCGTAAGAGATCACCGGCGGTGAGCCAATTCCAGGGCAACTGTTCGTGATCGGTCTGGTCGACATGTCTGTTATCTTCCTGGAATGAACCCATTGACGGAGCATTCAGCACCTGTACTGCTGCGTCTCGAAGCACGATGCGACTCACGCGGCCTTGCAACAACTGAGACAGATCATATCGTATTTCCACGTTCATCAACGAGACAATCAATCGCTCCCCACTCAAATCTTCCTGAAACGAGACGACGGGGATTTGCATGTGTTTCCATCCGGGGTAACCCAATTGCAGAATCACATTGCTATATCCGCGGTTACGAAGTCCTTCTGCCAGAAGATAGGACGCTCCCAACGGCAGCAGAAGATAGCAGCCAATGATGACGACTAGTCCAAATAATACGGCGACCTGGTATCGTTGAGTCAGCATGAACCGCTCTCTTCTAGAGAGCTACTAGATGGTACTGTGGCAATGGTTCTCAGGCAAATACGCAGGATCTGTCAAGAGGTCCGAACGGCTCTGACGTAGGACAAGGTCCGATAGGACCTCCCTCAAGCCATCAGATTCGATATCACATGATCGTCTGATCATCGTTCTTTACAGTAAATATGCGGAAAGAAGAGCTTCTTATGCAAGACCTATTATTCTGCACGTTCATTCCTTCAACGCGTGGTAGCCCCGCCTCTGCATGCGGACGGTCTGTATGGATTTTCCGAAAACCAGTCTCAACGATCGACACGGGGTAATACAGGTTGTTATGCCGACGATGGTCCTCATCCTCCCTCCCCTTATGACATGACCCCAATGGGTATCCCTCTCGCTCCAAGCGCCGTCGAAGATAGGACCGACCCAGAATATGAAAGATTTGGGGGGAACAATGACTATGGGATAGTCTGCCGTGGGGTTGGAGACATGTTCGAAGTCGGTTCCTCACACTTTTTGCAATTGAGATACGTACCGAGATGCTGCTCGCGTCCGGCAGCGCCAAGCACCCATGGGCGATTGATAAAAGGAGGCTGATGTCGCACATGCTGTCCATGGCCACAGGCCAACTCAGCGACCCAATCTCCGTATTCGTCTTGGTGATATCCAGTGATCGCTTGTTGCATATCCCAAAGCGTTTTGTAGCAAAAACTAGAACGAAATCGTACAACACAACGTAGAGGCTCACGACGGTTCCACCCTCAACCTCATAACTGCCAGTACCGGCTAGCGTTTGGCGAACGGCAGTTCCGGTCGCTGAGCAGAGGAGAAATATCTCCATCGCTTTTCCCCATCATGGTCAAAACTTCCGAGGAATGCCACCTCCCGATCAAGATGCCGAAACTCTGAGAGACTCGTTCGACACGTCTGGGAATCAATGACTCGCGCGTCGTACTGTCCAACCACATACACCATGCCTTTGGCGGTCTGGTACACATTCCGTCGCCCTGCGTAACCGGTATCGGGAAACAACTCGGTTGAGGACGAACATCCTTCAATTCCACTGATATTCATGGTGAGATTGAAGCGCTGAAGGAATGGGTCGGTCGCTGTCCTGACGATTGTTAACCGAAGTCTCGCAGAGGTTATGTCTGCTGAAGCAGGCTCTGGAGTATTACGATTGCACCCGCTACAAGACAACAGTAACGCACTCCCAATGAAAAGGAGACATGGGTTTGTGTTCACTTTACCGTGGGTACCTTGGGAGCCGCTCCAATGGCATCAAGGCCTTCCTGAGCGCAAGCATCATCGAGGTGGGTACCCGGTGCTCCACCGACACCGATCCCTCCAACCACTTCTCCGCCGATTTCAATCGGGAGCCCACCACCCAAAATCAGAATCTCGCCATTCATGTCTCGAAGAGCCTGCAGCGTGGGAGCTTTTGCGATCAGCTCTGCTAATTCGCTCGTCGTGCGGCGCATACTTGCCGCCGTGTAAGCTTTCTTTCGGCTGCTATCGACCGTATGTGGTCCTGCCCCATCAGCACGTCCCATTGCACGAAGGACGCCGGCACGATCCACTACGGAAACGCTTACTCGATATCCATCTTTCTTACAGGCATCGACAGCCGCTTGAATCGCCTTATTGGCGAAACCAAGTGGAAACTGGGATTCTTTTGGTAGTTCATCAGCAGCCCCAACATGATGTTCACCTAGACTCAATGTCGCGAATGTCAATATAGCGACTATGAAGAGCCGACTCAATCGTAACTGTATGAGCAACTGTGTCATATGTTCACCTCTCAACTTGGCAATCACACTACGGCTGCAGGGGAAACGCTGTCAAGAGCACGGTAGGTCACTACCCTCGACGAGTGGCAGATAAGGTCGTGATCGGTAACCCGAGATCTTCCACCAGCGCACGGAGAGGCTCAGCGATGGACCAGGCTTGGGCCGGACATCCTCGTGGACGATGTGGAGGGTCTCCATCGAAGATTTCGGAGATCTGCCCGAGACAGGTTTCGTGCACGTGATCTTCTAGCCCGTCGAGAAACGACCGCGCCAGGTATTTGCTATTGACCGTCGATCCGAATGTCTTCACCCAGGAGGTGAGGAACGGCCCCAAAAGAAACGGCCAGACAGTTCCTTGATGATACGCTCCATCTCGTTCCAACGGACCGCCTTCATATCGTGGACAATATCGAGTATCCCGCGGTGACAAGGTTCTTAATCCTACGGGGGTTAGCAGGTGTTCTTTGACAATCTGAAGTATCCGCATAGCTTGCTCTCTCGTGAGTAAATCATCACAGAGAGAGACCGCATATATCTGATTTGGTCGTATCGATGTATCGTTGCCGGCCGGTCCATCTATCGCATCGTACAAATACTGGCCGTCCTCATACCAGAATCTTGCACGGAAGGATTCCACCGCCCGTGCCCTATCTTCGCGACAACCTTCGGCGTAGTGTGCTTCCCGAAACTGCGTTGCGAGTCGTGCTCCGATGTCCAAGGCTCTCATCCATAACGCTTGAATCTCGACCGGCTTACCGTGTCGTGGGGTGACAACCCAGTCGCCGATTTTTGCATCCATCCACGTGAGTTGAGTACCTGGTGTTCCACCTGCGACGAGCCCATCGATGTCCATGTGGATGGAATATCGCGTACCCCTTCGATAGCCGTCGAGAATCTGTTTGATCGCGGGCCAAGCCACTGACTGCACGCGCCTCATATCATTGCTATATGCCAGGTATCGATCGATGGCATAGATGAACCAGAGGGATGCATCGATGGAGTTGTATTCTGGATCCTTGCCAGCGTCGGGAAAGCGATTTGGGATCATGCCTTCTGATACAAAGGAGGAAAACGATCGAATGATTTCCCAGGCCACCTCGTGTCGACCGGTTACGAGACAGAGGCCTGAGAGCGACATAAATGTGTCTCGTCCCCAGTCCGTAAACCATGGGTATCCAGCTATCACGGTCTGCTTGTTCCCTTGCCGAACCACATAGTGAGTTGCGGCCTCTCGAAGCGATTCGATCAAGAAATCGGATCCTGCCGTTCCCGTGGCTAAATTCATTCGTCGGTTCTGTTCACTGTGAATAAGCCTCATCACATCGAGGGTATCGATCGGTTCACATGTAAATGCGAGCACGTGCTCCTTGCTAGAATCCAACTCGAATGCAAATTCACCTGGAGACCACCAGTCTTCTTGAAAATCCAAGCCACGTTCTTTTTCAAGAGGAAACTGCACCTGCCGGTACCAGTCAGGAGCATCGCGGTAAAGTCCGGTGTGGAAACTATGCACGAGCGGGAGACTGCGATAGGGCTGCCAGCTTACCCATTCGGGTGTCACTGTGGAGGCCGACGAAAGTTGTCTGTTTTCGTGATGCAGCGCGTGATAGTCGCGACCCGTTAACATCGGCCGTACCAGGAGGGGGAGGATCTGACTTTTTGGTTCGACGACCGTCCAACGCACAACGACAAGATCGTAGCCCTGAATACAGATGATTTCACGCCGACATGCCGTGCCGTTATACATAAACATCCATGTTGGCCATGGTGTCGATGTAAACGAGATACAGTGACGATATCCGCGAGGATGAACTGCTTCCGGATACAAGTTTGTGGAGAGAGAAAACATCTCTCCGTCGATCTGGAGCCATTCCTCAATCTGATTGACTAGAACGTAGCGATTGCCTCCTGGGACCGGTGCTGTGAGTAATAGGGCATGGTACCGTCTGGTATTGGCGCCCGATATCGTCCCAGAAGAAAACCCACCGCGGCCGTTTGTCTCTAGCCATTCGAGACTGAGCGCACAATCCAAATTCTGACAGTCTTGCTTTCCAATCTTCATATCCTGAGCCGTAACTTGGATTGCACCCGATTCAGCCGTATGTGTTGGCTGAGAAATAGCAAATTGCTGTGTTTGTGTAATAGACCGAACAAGTCGGTAGACAAGTGAGGATACAATGGATCTGGGCTGTAAACTACTCCCCGGATTGCTGGATTAACTTGGCGACAAGCCCGGTCCATCCTGTCTGATGGCTGGCTCCAAGACCGGCTCCGTTGTCGCCATGGAAGTACTCGTAGAAAAGTATCGCATCGCGCCAGAACGGATCTTCCTGAAACTTCCTGGCCCCTCCGAAGACAGGGCGTCGGCCGGTTCCATCACGAAGGAAAATATGCGTCAGTCGTCGCGAGAGCTCTGAGGCAACTTCGTTCAAAGAGACGAATCGGCCGCTTCGAACCGGGTACTCAACCTTATAGCTATTGCCAAGAAAGTAATGGAACTTCTGGAGCGATTCGATCAACAGATAATTGACTGGAAACCAAATAGGACCACGCCAGTTTGAGTTGCCTCCGAACAATCCGGTCCGAGACTCGGCAGGCTCATAATCTACGCGGTACTCACTTCCCATGATGGAGAGTACATAGGGGTGGTCCCTATGATAACGAGAGAGCGCACGGATGCCGTACGGCGACAGAAATTCCTCCTCGTCGAGCATATAGCGCAACACGGACTTAAGACGCGTAGGATTGACCAGCGATAAAAATCTTCGTACCTCGCCATTAAGGGATTGGGTCTCCACGTGGGCACTGAAATCGGGACGGTTTTCGATAAACCACTGCATGCGATGCTTGAACCGTGGAAGCTTGTCGATCAACTCGGAGTCCAGCGTTTCGACGGCAAACAAGGGGATCAATCCGACCAGAGAACGAACTTTGAGGGGGTAGGTTTGTCCATCAGGCAAGTGCAGCACATCATAGAAGAAACCGTCTTCCCTATCCCACAATTCGATTTTTTCCCCGCCGATGTTGTTCATGGCCCTGCAGATATAGACGAAGTGTTCAAAGAACTTGCTTGCGACATCTTCATACGCTCGATTCTCACGTGCCAACTCCAGTGCGATTGAGAGCATATTCAGGCAATACATCCCCATCCAGCTCGTCGCATCTGACTGTTCGATATGGCCGCCAGTTGGCAAGGGTGCACTTCGATCGAAGACCCCGATATTATCGAGTCCCAAAAATCCACCTTGGAAGATGTTCTTGCCCTCGGCATCCTTTCGATTGACCCACCACGTGAAATTCAAGAGCAGTTTATGAAACACACGCTCAAGGAAGACCCGATCACCGACTCCTTTTCGCTTCTTCTCGATTTTATAGACCCGCCACGCTGCCCAAGCGTGGACCGGAGGATTGACGTCTCCCAAAGCCCATTCATACGCCGGAATCTGACCGTTCGGGTGCATGTACCATTCTCGCAGCATCAGGATCAGCTGTTCCTTGGCGAAAGTCGAATCGACAAGGGCCAAGGGGATGCAATGGAATGCCAAATCCCAAGCGGCATACCAGGGGTACTCCCACTTGTCTGGCATCGAGATCACATCGGCATTGTAAAGATGGGACCAGTCTGAATTTCTTCCGTGCAGTCGTTCATGGGGAGGGTCCGGCATCCCCGGATCACCCACAAGCCAGCGCTTCAGATCGTAGTGATAAAATTGTTTGCTCCACAGCAATCCGGCGAAGGCCTGTCGTTGGACTCGCTTCGCATCCTCGGAGAGATCAGGTGGCGCGAGTTCGTCATAGAATTCATTGGCCTCCTGAATTCGCTGTGTAAAAAGACGATCGCACTCCGCAGCATCGAATCCACCCAACCCTACCTTGTTCGTTAACCGTAGCCGAACCACGTCAGATTTCCCTGGCGGTAACGTGAATACATAATGGGCAGCTCCCTTTGAGCCAAACTTCTCATCGTTAATCGCCTCAGTTTGGCCTCCGACCACATAATCATGAAAGCTGTCCTTCACGTGCTTGGCGCCCTCTTGATCGCCGTATAATCGTCTGGAGTTTGTCTCATTTTCGGTGAAGAGTAACGGAGGTTTTCGCTCGCACCAAAGTCGACGTTCACCGTAGTACTCATGATCCAGCTCAATCACACTCCAGTTATCGACTGCGGTGCCCTCACGCATTCTTGGTCGACGAGCATCCAGTCCCCACGACCAAGTATTTCGGAACCACAGTGTGGGCAGAAGTGTGAGCTCCGCAAGATCTGGCCCGCGGTTCAAGACCTCTATGCGGACATGTATCTCCTCCGCTGTCGCCTTCGCGTACTCCACGACGACATCGAAGTAGCGATTCTTGTCAAAGACGCCGGTATCGATCAGCTCATACTCCAATTCTCCACGTTGGCGGCGTCGATTCTCTTCAGTAAGTTTTGCATAGGGAAACTCATTTTGCGGATACTTGTAGAGATACTTCATGTACGAATGAGTTGGGGTTGAGTCTACATAAAAATAATATTCCTTGGGATCCTCCCCATGGTTACCCTCGTTTCCCGTCAGCCCGAATGCCCGTTCTTTCAAAATGGGATCGCGTCCGTTCCAGAGGGCAACGGCGAAGCAAATATATTGATGACGGTCAGAGATGCCGGCTAGCCCATCTTCGTTCCAGCGGTAGGCGCGTGAGCGGGCATGATCATGGGGAAAAGATTCCCATGCAGTTCCGTGGTGACTGTAGTCTTCACGTACCGTTCCCCAGGCACGCTCGCTCAAATATGGCCCCCACCGTTTCCAATGTTGTTTACGGACGGCGTCCTCCTCGAGCCTCTGACGCTCAGCTCCTTGAGCGGCGTTAGAATGAGCAGCCGTCCGATCTGTTTTCCCCACGCGACCTCATTCAGCGGTGCCATGAGCCCAGGTTGGCCACCATGCACTTGCCCGTGACGAGAATCAAGCCGAGCCTCAGTTGATAGAAGACCTCGTTCGCTCCTTCTTCGGTCTTTGAGGCGTTTGACTGAATCGCACAGTACGAGAGTGTCAGGGAAGAAGCCTTCGGCTTACACGATACGGTCTCAGCGGCGAAAAGTGGGAGTCTCTAGCGTCATGTGAGAATTGACAGAATAGGAAGGCAGAGGAATCGAACGTTCAACTCCAGACGACGCGTTCCTGATTTAAGAGGTAGTCGATCACTTCGATACTATTGCGCATTTGGATCTGTGCCTGCTCAGACATTGGCAACACTGCACCGACCAACTTGCCGGATTCCATGTCCATGAGCGAAGGAATCCCTTCACCCGACAGTTTCTCATGATTACTGCGGAAGCTAGCCAAGGGAGACCTCCTGGTTGAATCCTTCTCGGCACGCTTACGTCATTACTTTAGGAAAATGACTCAGAGGCCCGTGCGCCACGGAGAAAGCATACCATACGCATTCTCCCCAGCATGAGAACCATCCATCTATTGGTTTTTATAAGTGAATTAGCGTTTCAATACCGGTGGCAGAATGGGGGGAAGCGCTCCGAGGTAGCGAAACCCGCCGCGATCGACCAACGTTGTATCGGACTTTAAGCGGAAGTCATTATGCTCTGCGTCGACAAAACGTGGGTCGGCGGTAATATCCGACTCGACCTTAAGCTCCGGGGCATGAAGATTGGGCGATCCGGCTCTCATGTAGTTGGCTTCACCATTGAATAGTGCGTTATACGAAGTCTTGGTCTGACTCGAGGAGGCGATCAGCAGGCCAACCTTGTTCAAACCGAAAATATTCCCCGACACCTCGTTGATAGAGAGGCCAAGGAAGGCTGCTCCCCCACCGTTTTTCACGAGAGTATTATTGATCAGCACCGCCTTTGCCTGATCGCTTACCACTACCGCCTCGAATAGACTTCTCATGATGATGTTTCGTTCAAGCCGGACGGTAGACTTCCCACTCACATTCACACCATGATCGTTGTCGTGGATAAAATTTCCGATCAGTATGGCCTGAGAATCAGCGAAGTGGACGCCGGTTGTCTCGCTCCCACCAATCATGCAGTCTTCGATTCGGACATCCTGTACCTGCTGGCCAAACACCATTCCCTTCACACGAAGCTGGCGAAGCGTGATGCGGTTTCCGTTGAAGATGCCGACAGCGTGCCCTCCATGTTCATTGATGGTGAGCCCGCTGATCTCGATGTCCGTTGCCCCGTAGGGCCACTTCCCGACATGCAGCACACCGACCATATCTCCCCGCCCCTGTAGGGTAACTTTATCGACCCCGGCACCAACAATCTTGATCTTCTCCTTGCTATGGATGGTCAGGTCCTGCGCATAGGACCCAGCTGTGATCACCACCCTATCGCCTTTCCTCGCGTTATCGACAGCCTCTTGAATCGACGTGAAATCACCCGAACCGTCTAGCGCGACGGTGATCGTCCGTGAGGCGAGCACAATGCTGCTTTCGGTTCCGGCAATGCCTAACCCAGTCCCGGCGATCCAGAAGCCGATCACTGTAAGGAAAGTTTTTCGCATACGGAAGGTCTTACAAGCTGGAAACTGAGGATGTCAATCGCGGTTTCTTAGATGGTGTGTCACGTGATAAGCTCCGCAGTAATGATTCTAATTGGACTCACAGGAGGTGTAGCCACCGGGAAAAGCACCGTGGCGAAGCTGTTCGAGCGGTGTGGTGCCATTGTCATCGACGCTGATAAATTAGCTCGAGAGGTAGTTCAGCCAGACAAGCCAGCCTGGCGCGAGATTGTTCGACGATTTGGAACCTCTGTCCTTAATGGAGACAAGACGATCAATCGGCAAACCCTCGGTCAGATTGTCTTTCAGAATCGGACAAAACTTCGCCAACTCGAACGAATTATCCATCCTCGTGTGGCTCGAGAGCAGGCTCGACTGACGAGACAGGCCGCACGCAATGATCCTCACTCAGTCGTGATCTATGACGTACCACTCCTCTTCGAAGCCGGCATCGACAAACGTGTGGATAAGACCGTCGTTGTGACCGCTGATCTCAAGACCCAGATCGAACGACTCAAAAAACGCAATGGACTCACGCGAGCAGAAGCGCTCCGGCGTATCCGTAACCAGATGCCGCTCTCATTGAAACGGCATCGCGCAGATTACGTGCTTGACGGCACGAAGCAGCCTCGAAGACTTGCCAGCGATGTTAACCAATTGTTCAAGTATTTCTAGCCCCCATTTGTCCGCTGGTATGGTTACAGCTCAGACCCTTCGCCTGGGGTTAGGGTCGCAGATAGAATGCTTCTCTGTGGCTTTGCTGGCATGTAGAACGCTCGTTGTATGAAGCCTAGATCACATCCTCCTACCTCTGCTACCTAGCCTGTGATAGAGTCAGGCATTATGCCAAACGTTGTCATTATTGGTTCCGGTCCAGCTGGATTGACTGCCGCTATCTATGCGGCGCGAGCCAACCTATCGCCGCTTCTGGTTGAAGGGTGGCAGTCTGGTGGACAACTCACGACCACCACGGAAGTTGAGAACTACCCGGGCTTTGCGAAAGGCATCATCGGTCCGGAGTTGATGAAGGAGATGCGATCTCAAGCGGAACGGTTCGGGACGGAGTTCCTCACAGGCGATGTCTCTTCCCTCAACTTCAAACACCAGCCGTTCTCGCTGACCATTGACGGGGAAAGAACTGTGGAGGCTAAGGCCATTATCATTGCCACAGGTGCTTCGGCGATTCAAATTGGACTACCCAATGAGAAGCGGCTGACCGGCCATGGTGTCTCCACATGTGCCACCTGCGACGGATTTTTCTTTAAAGGGAAAGAATTGGTCGTAGTCGGTGGTGGCGATAGTGCCATGGAAGAAGCCACGTTTCTCACAAAATTTGCTACAAAGGTGTCGATCGTCCACCGGCGCGACAAACTTCGCGCATCAAAAATTATGCAAGAGCGTGCCCTGAAAAACGAAAAAATCTCGTTCCTCTGGAACTCGGTGGTAGAAGATATCCTCGGTACCGACGTGGTGACAGGAGTCCGACTCAAGAATACGGCGACCGGCAAAGTGTCCGAAGTGGCGTGTGCCGGCGTCTTTGTGGCCATCGGGCATAGACCTAATACCGCGTTGTTTCACGGCCACATTGAGATGGATGCGAAAGGGTACATTCGCACTCACGCCGGAACGGCCACGAGTGTCTCCGGCGTCTTTGCCGCTGGGGACGTCCAGGACTCGACGTACCGACAAGCTGTCACCGCAGCCGGTACCGGGTGCATGGCTGCCATCGACGCTGAACGATTTCTAGAGGCAATGGGCCAGCACTAAGCCCCATCTTGCCAAAAATCCTATCCGACACCAGCACATGCGTTGCGCCATCGTTCACTATCATGAGCTTGCCTTGAAGGGCCGTAATCGCGAATACTTCGAGCACTGCCTCATCCGAAACATTCGAACCGCACTCAAGGATGTTGCAGTCCGACAGGTCGAAAACCTCCACAGTCGCATCCGCATTCGACTCCCGCTGGAACTACGCCCCGAAGTCGTACGAGAACGGTTGAAGCGTGTCTGCGGTATCGCGAACTTTTCACTAGGCCGAGTAATCCCGCTCCAACTTTCCGATCCCAATCTGGATAGTCTCACCGCCGCTGTCATTGAGGAGATCACGCCACATGCATTTTCTACTTTCAGAGTTACAGCGAGACGAGCCGACAAGCGGCTGACTTTGACTTCAATGGATATTGAAAGAACGCTCGGCGCAGCAGTCTGTAACAGAGCCGGAAAGAAAGTCAGTTTAAAGAACCCTGATGTAACTATTTACGTCGAACTTCTGTCGAAGGAGGCGTTTTGTTCCGCAGAGAAAATCGAGGGGCCTGGTGGTATGCCGGTCGGCGTCAGTGGCAAGGTTGCTTGCTTGACTTCGGGTGGAATCGACTCTCCGGTCGCCGCCTATCGGATGATCAAGCGCGGGTGTGTTGCAAGCTTCATACACTTTTCTGGTCGGCCTTTGGTCAGCCGAGCCTCTGAGGATAAAGTCCGCGACCTTGTCCAAACCCTGACTGCCTATCAATACGATTCTCGTCTCTATGTCATTCCGTTTGGGGAAATCCAACGAGAGATTGTGTTGACAGCGCCAGCCCCATTCCGGATCGTGCTGTATCGGCGGATGATGGTGCGAATTGCGGAGGAACTAGCCAGAAAGGAGCACTGTTGGGCACTAGTGACCGGCGATAGTCTCGGTCAGGTTGCATCACAGACTCCTCACAATTTGTGCGCGATTGAAGACGCGGCGGAATTCCCAATTCTCCGCCCCCTGATCGGAATGGACAAACGTGAGATCATCGATGAAGCGAAACGCATCGGTACGTACGATATTTCGATCGAACCGGATCAAGACTGCTGCAAACTCTTTGTGCCTCCCCATCCTAGTACCAAAACTCGTATAGAGGATGTGAAAAAAATTGAACGCATGCTGGATATCTCAACTCTGGTCAAGCGAGGGCTGGAGAATGCTGAGCTGACCGAGTTGTCGTTCCCTTCAGCAACTGAGTAACTCGTACTCCTTTTACATGGTTTCTTAGGATCAGGAGAGGTGTGTGAAGCCATTGCAAAACGCCACTGGCCAAGGTAAGCTCGGCACGCTCCTTGATCCCACTGGCTTCACTCTGGCGATAGGCCAACCAGCCAAGCATTGATAAAACGGAGAGGTGCGAGAGCGGCCGAATCGGGCAGTCTCGAAAACTGCTGTCGGGGTAACTCGACCGTGGGTTCGAATCCCACCCTCTCCGCCACAATGGATTAGAACAAAATAAAGCTGATCCCATCGTTGAACCACACACTGCTCATAAGTCATCAAGACTCAACTTCTCTGCTCTTCTGTTTCAGCACCCCCCGCAATTCCACCATTGCCAGCGTATCTCTCGCACAATAGCGCAACAACGACTCTCGTACTTCAGCCTGTTGCACCCAATCGGTTTCGACAAATACCATGCGGTAGTATTCGGCGGCGGCTTGCCCTCCTGCTTGAATCATAAGATCGTCGTACCCAAGCGATGGCACAACCGCCGGCAGGACGGACTTAATCGAGTAGGACCCATTGAAATCGGGATGGTAATAGTGCCCACGAATAACCGGGAGGAGATCCCACAACCGTTTCAAAATCGATTTGAATGCCGATTTGAACTCAGGAAAGGTGTCTGCAAGTTGCCGGATGATCGCCTCTTCGTACGCGGAGTAGACAACGATGCTGCCTTCTTCCCCAAGTGATTCGATCAATGCCTGGGCCCACTGTCTACGAGGCTCCGAGGCCTCGCTGTGGAGAAATTCCTGGTGGGATAGTTCACCGGATTCCAGTTCGATGTGATTGGACCATTGGACAGGAATCGGCTGATAGGGCCTGGTGAAAGGAAACCGCGGCAACGCCAACATGACGGTTTCGATATCCAGGTGGTGCACGGGATATGTGACGGAACGAAGGACTTTCCCCAATTCAGAGGAGATCCACTCGATATTGTCCTTGACCCTTCGCTGCGCATCCGATAGTCGTGTGCCATCAGGAATATCGTCGATCGTCGTGATGCCCCGTTGCACAAGTTGGCTCACAATCTCTTTTTTTCCCGGCAGATGATAAATCCAGCGCAGCGGCTTCTCTTTCGTGCAATGAGACCAAAAAGGACATTCATACGGAGTGTGACAATGTTGATCTGGCTCGATCGCCGGTGGCTCCGATTGCAGCAATACTGTTTTCATAGCAGCCAACCGTTCCAGTACCTGGCCTCGACGATCTGTCACGGCTTCCGACACGTCTTCAATTGAGAAGAGCGCTTGCAGATGAACCTGCCCACCTTGGTAGAGATACCCCGTATCGATGTGCATCAGACAGGTCGCATCAAGCCTCAACCCGGTACCTTCTAGAACGTGGCTTTGTATGGATAGGTCATCAAGGTGGACATCTTTCACTCTGCTCGATGACTTCACCTCGATCAAACGCCAGGACGGCGATCCCTCCTCACGGCTCTGCACTCGCTCTAAAATATCCACACGCACAAGCACTCCGTCATGTTCAAACGCCCCTTCGAAGATGGCGGGGATCCCGGAATGTTGAAGCAAAGCAGCGGTCTCGGCGATTGCCGCCTCTCGCTGACGGAATCCCGCTTTCACCAGGATGCCGCCGGGAAAACGCTGCTGCGCTAGGAGGCCGATCTCCGTTCCCATATCCAGGATCGCTTGCATCGACGCATCCGGTGGGGTGGCCAATGAAGGCTGATGAATCTCTAGGTAGAGCCGCTTGTGACACTGCAGTCCTGAGAGGAATTTCGATTTTGACAAACGAGGTGGTATGGAAATGCCCGGTGATCCGTTGTGAGAATTGGCCATCGTCATACTGTCCGCTGTGCGATCACTGATTTCTCATAAGGTGTGATGAGTAACTCTGTTAGGATAGCGCCCCATGGCGAACGGTGTCGCACAGATCAGACGCTCTGTCCTAACCCTCGCCCTTCCCATCACGGTCAGCAGTCTCCTTCAGCGGGCGGAAGGTATTGTAGCAGTATTCTTGGTCGGCGGACTGGGTGCAACTTCAATCGCGGCGGTTGGTCTGGGCCAACTGCTGGCGTTTGTCGCCACGACCTTGATCTCTGGGCTTTCGGTCGGTACCAACGTCATCGTCGCCCAGCTCTGGGGCGCTCGACGGCGGCAAGATGCAGGAGAAGCTGCACGGCACTTCCTCTGGCTCTCCTTTGGTCTGTCGCTGGTGTTGGCCGGCCTTGGAATAGCCTGTAATCGGTTGGTGATGCAACAGTTGGGTGCGGAACCGGCCGTCATCGAGGTGGCCCTCCCCTATTCGACACTCATTTTCCTCGTCATCCCCTGTACCGTCCTTATCCAAGTCCTGTCGTCCGTTCTTCAGGGTGCAGGTGATACCAAGACCCCCATGTTTGCCATGATCGGCGTCAATCTCCTTCATGCGCTCCTTGCTTACCCTCTAATCTACGGACGATGGGGAGCGCCCAATTTAGGGATCAAAGGTGCAGCCATTGCCGTCGGCCTCGCTGAAGCCACAGGCACCCTGTATCTTTTGCTGCGTTGTCGCCCCATCTTAAAGAAGTCGTTAACACTACGTCTCGATCTCATTCGCTCAATCTGGGATGTGGGTGCGTCGGTCTCCGGCGAACGGGTCGTCCAGCAGGCTGGAATTTTCATCTATACCAAACTTGTTCTGCTGTACGGCACCGTGGCCTATGCCGCCCACCAGGTCGGCTTGTCGATCGAATCATTTTCGTTCCTGCCTGGCTATGGGTTTGCCATTGCCGCTGCCACCATGGTGGGACAGAGTATCGGCGCGGGGAAATATACCCGCGCGAAACTGGAGAACTGGGAAGCGAATCGGCTGGCCATTGCGATCATGACCTGCATGGGCATCATCTTCTTCTTCTTTCCGTACGCCCTGCTTCGTGCCTTCACCACAGACGAGGCCGTCATCGAACTGGGCACCATGTTTCTCAAGATCGTTGCCCTGCTCCAAATCCCCCTGGCCCTCACCATGGTCTTGGCCGGCTCGCTGCGGGGAGCCGGTGACACACGATTTATCATGTGGGCGACGACCGCCGGCATGTGGGGGGTGCGAGTGCCTCTGGCCCTTGTCTTTGGTATTTGGCTGGAGCTTGGAGTCTACTATGTGTGGACGGCCATGGTTGCAGACTGGACGGTCCGGATGGGGCTGTTGTTATGGCGCTACCACTCTGAACGCTGGCGGAAGATTCAGGTGATTCGATGAGGGGCACGTCGCGATCAAGCAGAGTTCTGTGAGTCCGTCTCCTCTAACCCATCTTCCACCAGAAACTCGATACCTCCAGTTACAACATCGTACATCGCTCCAACAATCGCTATACGCCGCTCTCGGACGAGGCCGTCGAGCGTCTTACTCTGTTTACGTATCTCTTTGACCACCCGTATGACGTTTTGCCTGGCCACAGCATCGACTAGTGATGCCATTTCAGGAGAGTGCGGTTCATCGATCCCCTGACAGGGGATCCCCTCAGCAGATAGTTGAATCTCGTTCACAATAGAGTCAAGATGCTCGCATCCTGTCGCTTCAGCGGCCGTCACGCGCGAACCCAGGAGTTTGACCGTGGTGGATACTGCGCCGCATCTGGTATGCCCGATCACGATGAGGAGTTTCGCCCCCGCGACGGCGCAGCCGTATTCTGCGCTGGCCAATACGTTCGGACTCGTCACGTTCCCGGCAATGCGGATACTAAAAATGTCTCCCATACCCAGGTCGAAGATCAATTCAACTGGCATGCGAGAATCTATGCAACTGAGTGCCACGGCTAATGGATGTTGCCCCTCGGCAGTTGTGCGGACTTGACGATTGAAGTCTCTCGTGAGGCGCCGCCCGGTACGGACTCGTTCGTGGCCGTCCTTCAGAATTTGTACGACTTGCTGCGGGGTAGTGGCATCTTGCAGCTCGCGGGTCGAGTAATCGATATACTGAATCTGGTCATTCAAGTCGTACCCATTCCGGAATCCGATAAGACTGACTTCAACGCCATGGGCCGGCCCGGTTTTTTCCTTGAAGTCTTGAATCAAGTCAAGTACGTCTGGATCGATATAGGCCGTGGTCTGCGCATCCAATAGGACATGACCATTGCGTGGCACCTCATTCAGCACCTTGGAAAGGGCAGCACGATTCAAGAAGCTCACTTGATTGGCCAACGCAATATGAACGACATCCCCGCCGAGATGCTTTTCCACGAATCGTCGCACTGGGTGGCGCATGTTGCTGCGAAGAATGAAACCGATGGAGACCGCGAGCCCAATCACGATACCAACTAAGAGGTCGGTAAACACGATTGCCGTCACGGTGACCACGAACGGGATGAATTGATAGCGCCCCTCGTTCCACATTTGCCGGACTAAGGCCGGACTGGTCAATTTGATCCCAGTCATCAGCAGGATTGCCGCAAGACAAGATAATGGAATCATGTTCAGGTATTTGGGGATGAGAGGCACACTGATCAAAAGCAATGTGCCATGCACAAGAGTCGCCATTCTTGTTTTCCCGCCAGTGGTAACATTGACGGAACTGCGGATGATCACCGATGTGACTGGAAGACCACCGATCAATCCACAGGTAACGTTCCCGATGCCTTGCGCCAACAACTCTTGGCTTGGTGGCGAAGCCCGTTGCTGCAGGTCAATCCGATCAACCGCTTGCAGATTTAGGAGAGTTTCCAAGGATGCAACAATGGCGATGGTTAATCCAGCGACGTACACGGCTGGGTTGGTCCACTGGGTATAATCGTGAAATTGCAGTAAGCCCACGAATTCGGCCAGGCTATCGGCTATTGGTACCTGGACGAGATGGCTAGGACCGATCAGCCAAGGACCTCCGAGTCGCTCAAACCATAGACTTGTCGCGACACCGAAGAGCACCACGGCCAGTGGGGCCGGCACGACGGAGTCTTTCAGAGGTTTCCAGGTGCTCCACAGCACGAGCAGGACGAGGGATACCAGACCAATTATGGAAGCACCAAGGTGAAAATCCCCGAAGATACGGAGAAGTTCGGAAAACGTCGTTTCGAGGTCCGGTTGGAAGAAGGACATTTCTCCTTCCGGATCCGGGTCATGCCCGACCAGATGGGGGATTTGTTTCAAGATGAGAATTACACCGATGGCAGCCAGCAATCCCTTGATCACGCTGGATGGAAAGAACGCTGCGATAAACCCTCCTTTGGCGAGACCAAGTGCGATTTGAATCAACCCTGCAAGAATAACTGCTGTCAGAAAGGCTGAAAATGAACCGAGTGAGAGGATTTCTGCCGCGACGACCGCTGATAATCCGGCCGCTGGGCCGCTCACACTGGTGTGGGAACCGCTGAAGAGCCCCACGACGATGCCGCCGACAATCCCCGCCAATAATCCCGACATCAGTGGGGCACCGGAAGCAAGCGCAATTCCTAAACAGAGGGGTAACGCCACAAAAAATACGACGAGACCAGATTTGAGGTCGGCAAGAAAGGTCCCCACCGATATGCCATCGTTGATATGCATGGGAAGCGTATTTCTATTGTACCCGATCAGTCGGTTATACCGCAGGGACGAGGGGGAGAAGTACCGGAGAGAAATTGAAGAAGTTCAAGGAGTTCGCTGATCAGACCAGGCATAGGCAGCACCGAAACACAGGCCGGCCACAGCCGACTGGATGAACATATTTTCCACATGAACAGCTATCGCCCACCATACGACGGCGGCGAAGAGCCCTGCAACCGCTCCCAGGAGTACTTTTCCGCCGGCAAGTCGAAGCCAGTCGGTGAAGAGTACCCAGGCCGCCATATACAACCCGCCGGCAGCAGCTGACGCCCAGAGGTACATGAGATCGCGCTCGAAGAACCACACTTGGATCGCTCCGGCAAGCGTACCAAGAATAAGGCCTGTCACCACTCTTTTAATCAGAATGGAATAATGAAACGAACTGTCCGCCAATTCATCCTCCGTTGTGGATCTGTACACGCGTCACAGATGGCAAGCTGTTGAGCAGAATCTTTCGTAATCAGTCAATACAGCCATACCTGACCACCGGATCGTAGTGCAAGCCCTGACTGGGGAGTCCACTGCTCCAGGCCAAACAGCCAGCGTCGCTCGGGACGCATGAAGTATAGCTTTACGCTCTCAACCGCCGATCCACCAGACTTCTTCTGAGGCTGAGCGCCAAGAATTTTGTGCCAGGCCGGACGCCATTGAGAAGGGCGCACGTGGATAGGATCGAACCCATACCACGCCGGATCAAGTTGAAAGAATGTAGCGCCATACGCAACGGATAACTTGGCTAGCCCTTCGTTCACCAGCTCCGATCTGTCGATGACTTGAGCGAGAGATAGTCGGCAGGACGGCACCAGAATGGAACGAAACGTCAGGAACTTGAGGTTCGACAGCCTATGAATGCTGGCAAGCGGCAAGTCGCTGAGCACAATATCCTTCGTCACTCGACTCAGGCGAATGAGTGCCTCCTCAACCCACCCCAGCGTTCGTTCAACTGAGAAGCCGTACAAGATGTCATTACCGACATCGGTCACCAGGCCTTTGGTGGTCAGCGGAGGTCGGCGTTCCAGCTCACCCCACAAACCTGACTTAATGATGCCAGGCAACGTGCGAAAAATAATCCTATTGGGAGCACCATAGGATCGCCCATGACCGAGCGCCGCCAGCACTTCAACGTCTGGTCCCCACACCGATCTCGCCGTCGAGACGACGGTCTGGAACCCACGTGTCAGATTGCTCGCACCCAGCGCAACAACACGAACCATCTCTCGTGCTTCCTCGGCTCGATTATGGTTTGGGTGGACAGGTTGCCTGCCTCGTGTCGCGGCCAGGCCCTTTTGTGACTTCGATCCGTCCAACGCCCTTCACGTTTGCACAGAGGTCGCCCAATCCAGATGCAATGAGCCTAAATGGCCCACCCTTTCCATCCGGCAACGGCTGGCCATCGAGCTCATACAGGAGGAGCCCGAAATCACGAGCCTGCTGAAGCGTCAGTGTCGCAGCATACTTGCCATCCACAGAATGAAACGTTACGTGATCGGCTTCGACCTTCAGTGTCGGCACTTCCAACAAACCCTTTAAGCTGATTGCCCGTCCCTGCATGCCCGGCATCATGGTAGTGACGTCGGCGACCTGATATTCTTCAGGTAATTGTTGCAGCGCCTTGCGATCAAACGAAACAGGCTGTACGACGGCGCCATCGATCTTCACGACGCCACGCCCCGTCTTTTCCTTTTCCGTCATCGCCTTAATCATCGCCGTAAGGGCTTCATTCACCGGAGTTGGAATCCCCAGCTCCCGTCCTTTCTCCACGATATACCCGTTCAAATACGCGATTTCGGTGGGTCTCCCCGCTTTCCAGTCGTCATACATCGACGTATGGATATCGCGGATCTCCTGCGTGGCCTTCACAACTCGCTCAGGCATATCCAGTGGTAACGGCACTTTGAGGGTGGCTGAGATTGCGGTGACTTCGCCGACGATTTGCCTAATGACGCCGAACATTTCCGGATGGTCCAGCGCCTTGGCAACACAGTCATTGATGAGGACGGTGACGGGATTAAAGACACAGTTCCAGCACATCTTTTCCCATTTACTGCGGCGAATATCTTTGGAAAGCTGGCAGGGAATGTCGGCTGCCGTAAAGATCTCTTTGATCTTGAGAAGCCGTTCGCTCTCATGCCCCATCAACTCGCCGATCGCTACGGCTCCTTTTTTATAATGGTCGATTACGCCTGGTTCGACAATCTTCGAATAGATGTAAGCGACACCACCCACGACGCAATCGCGTTTGAATCGGGCATGCAGCCGATCTTCGGTATCGATCCCATTCTGTAGCGTGAGGATCACCGTCTCCCCTGAGAGCACAGGCCCAATCTGATCCATCACTTCATCGAGGTCATAGGTTTTCACTCCAAGCACAATGAGATCGGGCTTCGGAAGTTCTCGGGCATCAGATGCGACCCTTGGCCAGACTGTGAACGAACCACCGGCACTCCTAACCGTCAGGCCGTTCAGCTTGACGGCATCGCGTGTTGGGGTCCTGAGCAAAAAAGAGACATCGGGATTATTCTTCGCCAGATGAGCTCCAAAGAATCCACCGACGGAACCTGCCCCAACGATCAAGATTTGCTTCATACACCATCCTCGTTCTGTTGCGTAGAAAGAGCCGGTACTATAGCATGGCCCTCCATCGAGACACAGCCACTGACTCCCCCGGTTCTGGTTATGGCACACGGATCAGATCTCTCGTTACTGAAGGAAAAGCTGGCGACTGCCGAGGCCATCACGGTTCTAACTGGGGCCGGCATTTCAGCAGACAGTGGTGTTCCAACCTTCCGTGGCAAAGACGGGTTGTGGCGCACATACCGTGCAGAAGATCTTGCGACGCCCGAGGCGTTCGAACGGGACCCTCGACTCGTCTGGGAGTGGTATAACTGGCGGCGCGAGATCCTCTCCACCAAGAAGCCAAACGAGGCCCATCATGCGCTCGCACACCTAGAAGTACGCACGCAAAGGTTCCGTCTCATCACGCAAAACGTGGACGGACTGCATCGTATGGCCGGTTCGAAAAACCTATACGAATTGCACGGCGACATTTGGAAGGTCCGATGCACATCCTGCGGACGCGTCACTGACAACCATGAGGTTCCTCTGTCGTTGCTTCCCCACTGCAGCACCTGTGGCGGGCTGCTACGACCGCACATTGTCTGGTTCGGCGAAGCGCTCGACCGATTAACATTGACTCTGAGCTTTCAGGCCGTGGAATCCTGCGAGGTGATGGTCATCGTCGGCACCTCCGGCTTGGTCTATCCGGCTGCGATGCTGATGCCCTCTGCAAAAGCGCACGGGGCCTTCGTCGCCGAGGTGAATCTTGATCCCAGTCTCCATTCCTCGAACGTCGATCTCTCCCTTCAAGGTCGAGCCAAAGAGATCATTCCTCTGTTGATCTGAGGACATACGGAAGCGGACAAGTTTCTTGCGAAGCCGCCAGGACCCTGCTATAGGAAATCTGCCATGGAACGTCTTCGCATCGCCTCGCTTCAGTACTTCATCAGGCCTGTTCAAACATTCGACCAGTTCCGCGATCAGGTCCAGGCCTTAGTCGAAACGGCCGCGGATTACAAGGCCCAGCTCGTAGTGTTTCCGGAATACTTCACCGTCCAGCTCCTGACCCTAGGCAACGTAAAGCGCCCCATTCAAGAACAGGTGAGAGATCTCGCCCGACAAGCCGATCGCTATAGAACTTTGATGGGAGACCTGGCTAGACAACACAAACTTTACCTTGTCGCTGGGACCATTCCGGTCATAGATGAAGGTTCCGATCGCGTCTATAACGAATGCAGCTTTTTCTCCCCGAGCGGAAAGCTCGGCGTGCAAGGCAAGCTCCACATGACTCGTTTTGAGAAGGAAGAGTGGAAGGTGTCGCCGCGAGACAAATTCCGAGTCTTCGAAACGAGTTTCGGTCGTATTGCGATCACGATTTGCTACGACGTGGAGTTTCCGGAAATCGCGCGAGCGGCGGGGCGCGAGGGCGCGCACATCCTCGTGGTCCCAAGTTGTACCGATGACCGACAAGGATTCTTGCGGGTACGTTATTGCGCACAGGCCCGCGCTGTCGAAAACCAGATATACGTCGTCCAGTCTTCAACTGTCGGCTCACTGCCCATGGTCCCGGCAGTCAGCTTGAATTATGGCCAAGCTTCGATATTGACGCCCAGCGATTTCGCATTTTCACGTGACGGAATCCTCGCCGAGGGGATTCCCAATCAAGAGAGCATGGTTATCGGCGACGTGAACTTGGCGACGATCCTCCAGGGCCGATCACACGGCACCGTCTTACCCCTCCTCGACAGCCATCAGACGGCAGAGATCGTCAAGAAGACGGAAATCGTTCCTCTATGAACGAACCTCTTCCTGGTATCGTCGTCCGCAACACACGTGCCAGTGATTTCCCCGATATCATTGCGCTCTCAAAGGCCGTCTACTCCTTCCCTCCGCACTGGAACGAGCGGCAGCTGACCTCGCACCTTGAGATCTTTCCTGAAGGACAGTTCGTCGCCGTGGACTCGACCATTGGAGCACTCGTCGGAATGGCGGCGAGCTTAATCATCCGATGGGACGATTACGATCTGTGTGGTTCCTGGCAGGACTTCACCGACCGCGGCATGTTCACGAACCACGACCCGATACGGGGCCGTACGCTTTACGGCGCCGAGGTGATGGTGGCTCCAGACCTGCAACGAAGAGGAGTCGGATCAGCCATTTACGCCGCGAGACGTCGGCTCGCCCAACAGTTGAGACTGCCTCGATTACGGGCCGGAGCCAGGCTACGGGGATACTACCGGTATGCCGACCTCATGAGCCCGGAAGAGTACACTATCCAAGTTGTGCGGGGACAAATCAAAGGTATGACGCTCTCCTTTCAGCTGAAGGAAGGATTCCGTGTGCTGGCTGTCGTTTCAGACTATCTCCCGGGAGATCCGGAGAGCCTTGGCCATGTGGCCGTCATTGAATGGATCAATGAACAGGTCGCGACGCCGGAAGATTACGGGCCGCGCGATCCCAGGTTCGCTCCGCTACATCCCTAGACGCGCATACAGCGCCTGAGTCTGGGTTGACTCTATACGCGTTAACTTCACGATCCCTGCGTCATGAGATCAGGAATCTCCAATAACGAGGTGATTCGAGCGACGCCCGCGGGAAGTGGATGGAGGCTACGGGACGAACGATCGAGTAAGACCGCGTGTAATCCGGCCTTCGAGGCCCCTTCGACGTCATCTCGCAGGCTGTCTCCCACATGCAGAGCCTCTTCTGGATCGACTGCGTGCTTCTCCAATGCGATGCGAAAAATTCTAGGAGCCGGTTTAGCCGCTTGGGCCAAGCTTGAGATCGTTACGGTGTCAAAGCTGTCAGCAATTCCTAGCCCTCGCATGACCGGGAAGAGGCGAGAATCGAAATTTGAGATGATCCCGAGCTCCAGATCCAGCACTTTCAGCTGTGCCAAGACGGCCGCTGTTTCAGGGAACAAGCGCCACGATCGGTGATCTTCGAACGCGTGAAAGACCTGATCGAAGAACTCATCGAATCGTTCGAACATGCCCACGCGATAAAAGACATTATGAACAATATCGAACCACCAGAGTCGTTCGCTCTGTTTGATCTGTGTAGGCTCGGTAACGGCGAAGACCGGAGGAGGAGCTTCTTGGAACGCACGCCGGAACGCCTCGGCGATCTTCGTTGCCGAATCGGGTTTCTGGTGAAATCCGAATTGAACTGCATGATGAAGGTACATCTCCGCCACCGAGCCATGCACGTGAAACAGGGTGTCGGCAGCGTCAAAAAATACGACCCGTATTGAACGACTCATGCTCCGCCAATCATGGCTACAGTAAGCGGCCTGCCTTCGTGCCTAAATACATTGTGAATACAATCACCTATCGATCGTTTTCTTGACAAAGAATACCCTCCTTGCTAGCTTCGAAGAAAGAAAAAAGTAGGGAGATTGTTTCATGTCATCGCCGATCTTCGTGGTGGATAGCAGTCCTGCGGTCAGACGGATGGTGGAACAGATCTCCACCCTGGAAGGGTTCGAAGTCGTTGGGTTTCAGGATGGGCCAGCCGCTCTCGAGGCCGCTCGACGAAGTACCCCATCGCTCATCATTGCGGACTACCATCTCGACAATATGACGTTTTCAGGGTTTTGCAAAGAGATCAACAAGCTGGCTAACCTGACGGAAACTTCTCTCGTTTCGCTGATCAATTCGGCCGATCATCCTGACGAAAATCACCTCCGTACCCTCGGTGTGAAAGCGTTCTTGAAAAAACCATTTCACTCGGAAGATTTGCTGGAGGTTCTCAAGTCTCTTGAGAAGACGCCGGCCGGATCTTCGAACGGCAAAGGTCTCAAGCGGCGTGTCTGGCCTCCGACATCGACCTCAACAGATACTGATTCCGACGACTCGGGTGACTCTGTTGCAAGTAGTGAGGGTCAAGAGGAGGTACAGCGTCAGCTTGGTCCCGCAGCCATCATACCACCAGCCTCCTCTGCAGGACCGGAAGACGCGATGAAAGGGCTCTTTGATCAGCTCTTGCAGTCGATGACCAAACGGAGCGAACAGCGTCTCGTCGACCTCCTTCCTCAAGTGATTAATGCGAAGCTGGGCACTCACGTGCGGCCGGTCGTCGAAAAGGAATTGCAGGAGCAGCTTGGGAACATTCTCTCTCAGGAATACCTCACGTCGCTCATTCAACCGCTGCTCGCTCAAACAGTGCCCTCTCTGATCAAGCAGGAGCTCGCAAGCTGCGAACCGATCATCCGGCAAGCCGTAGCCGACCTGGCCAAACCTTCGATCGGAGAGAACGTCAATCGACTCGTACGCGAACAGGTCGAATCAGAGGTCCATCAATACTTACCGGCGGTCGTGCGAGAACAGGTGGGGACGATCGATCAGATGGTCAAAGACGAGCTTCACCAAGCGGTCTCAAAACAAGCTCCGATACTGGCTGACGACCTGGTACGAGCAACCGCTAAAGACAGTGTCGAACAAGCTGTGCTGCGAATTGTGCCCGATGTCGCGGAGCAGCAGATCAAAGCGGAGCTCAAACGTCTGATTGCGACCGAAGAAGCTCCACGTTCTTCTAAAGACTAACTTTTCTTGCCCCGCTTGCCTCGCCGAGCCTTCGCCAAGGCTTTCACTCGCTTCACGTTCTTCTGGTGTTTTTTCCTCGTTTTCCGATCCTTCTCACGACCTCGTGCCATGGTCCTCCCTACGGTAGTGTGATGGGTTTTCGATGACGGGCGACTGTATAGCACATGGCTTGCCAGGTCACAAGCTGAGACTCATACCATTTTCTGATCGACACAGACATGCTAAGATGCCAACCCTTTATTTTTTTGAATGGTGCACAATGGCTTCATTTCAACTGGACAAGACCTACGATCCAAAAGCCGTCGAAGCACGATGGTCACAGGAATGGATCACTCGCGGATACTTCCGCGCCTCACCGGAACACCCAAGTCAACCCTACAGCATCGTGATTCCCCCGCCGAATGTGACGGGCTCTCTCCATGTCGGACATGCCCTCAACCATTCGCTGCAAGATATCTTGATTCGCTGGCGTCGCATGCAGGGA
The DNA here is from genome assembly GCA_041743145.1 of Nitrospira sp. GTDB lineage: Bacteria > Nitrospirota > Nitrospiria > Nitrospirales > Nitrospiraceae > Nitrospira_D. The sequence continues at coordinate 160,353 of JBGTNJ010000024.1, forward strand.
CGGAACACCCTGTGGCTTCCAGGGACTGATCACGCCGGAATCGCGACACAAAACGTCGTCGAGAAACAAGTGCTGGCCGAAGGCGCTTCGCGTGAGTCGCTCGGACGGGAGCAGTTTATCGAGCGAGTCTGGCAGTGGAAGGCCACCTCGGGCAACACGATCGTCAATCAGCAGAAACAGCTTGGCGAATCCTGCGACTGGGATCGTCTCCGTTTCACGATGGATGAGGGGCTGTCCAAGGCAGTTCTGGAGGTGTTTGTCCGATTATATGAAGAAGGATTGATCTATCGCGGCGAACGGCTGATCAATTGGTGCCCACGCTGTCTGACGGCACTCTCGGATATCGAAGTCGAACATGAAGACGTAAAAGGACAACTTTACACAATCCGGTACCCACTGGAGGAAGACCCATCACAATATCTATTGGTTGCCACCACCCGGCCTGAAACCATGCTGGGGGACACCGCCGTGGCCGTGCACCCGGAAGATCCGCGGTATAACCGTTTGATTGGCAAACGTGTCCTTCTTCCATTGACGACTCGCACAATTCCGATCGTCGGTGACTCCATCCTCGTCGATCGTGAATTCGGCACCGGTGCAGTGAAAATTACGCCAGCCCACGATTTTAACGACTTTGAAGCCGGCGAGCGGCACCAGCTTAGTAGAATTCGCATCCTGGACATCCATGCAAACCTCCTCAACGAATCCGAGCTGGGCCTAGCTACAAGGATGATTCCTCAAGCTGCAACCGCATTACCTGGCCTTTCCACACAGAAAGCTCGCTTGAAGATTGAACAACTCCTTTCGAATCAAGACGCGCTGGCGACGGTCGAATCGCACAAGATGGCGCTGGGCAAGTGCTACCGCTGTAAGACAGTTGTTGAGCCGTATCTCTCCATACAATGGTTTGTAAAGATTGGGCCGCTTGCCGAACCGGCAATCAAAGCTGTCGAAGATGGTCGGATCCGGATCATCCCGGAAAGCTGGGTCAACAACTATCTCGGCTGGATGAGGGACATCAAAGATTGGTGCATTTCACGACAAATCTGGTGGGGGCACCAAATTCCAGCATGGTATTGCGAGCGATGCCACGGAGGTTTCCTTAGAAGCAAGCACGACAATAGGCCACTTATTGATCTTGATGTACCGCCTATAGTCGCCAAGTCTAAACCTGAAAAATGTCCCCAATGCGGCAGTGGCAATTTGGTTCAGGATCCCGACGTCCTTGATACTTGGTTTTCGTCCGCTCTCTGGCCTTTCTCGACCTTAGGATGGCCGGATCAGACCATTGAATTGAAGACCTATTATCCAACGTCGGTTCTAGTCACCGGCCTCGACATCCTGTTCTTTTGGGTAGCCCGGATGATCATGATGGGGCTGAAATTCATGGGAGAGGTTCCCTTTCGTGATGTCTATATTCATGCGCTCGTGCGTGACGCCGAAGGCAAGAAAATGAGCAAGTCGAAAGGGAACGTCATCGATCCACTCCATGTCATGAATGAGTATGGAACCGATGCGCTCCGCTTCACCCTTGCCTCGATGGCTTCCCCTGGGCGGGACGTCAAGCTGGCGGAAGAACGGATCGAGGGGTACCGCAACTTCGCCAACAAGATTTGGAACGCGGCTCGCTTTGCCCATATGTATCTTGATGGCCCTCGGGTCACACTTCCTATCTCTCAACGAACCGTTCCAGATCGTTGGATTCTCAGTCGACTGAATCACACGATCAAAACCGTCACTGTGGAATTAGAGAGCTATCGCTTCGATCGAGCCTCCAACGTCCTGTATCAATTTATGTGGCATGAGTTCTGCGATTGGTATCTGGAGCTGATTAAACCCGTACTGCAGAATTCTGATCATCCAGATGGACCTGGCACAAGAAACACGCTCGTGCAAATACTCGAAACAACCATGCGCCTGCTGCACCCGTTCATGCCGTTCATCACGGAAGAGCTATGGCAGACGATTCCCCATGACGGCCACAGTATCGTGAGCCAAGCGTATCCCATGGAAGAACCATCATGGGCCTCACGCGAAGCCGAGCACCTGTTTTCTCTTATTGAACAAACGGTCAACCTGGTCCGGACTGGTCGTGTGCTGCTGAACTATCCACCGGCGCAGCAGATCACGTTCTACGTGGCGCATGAGGACAGTACAAAACATGACCTTCTCGGGCAGGTCATCCCGCATGTGGCCCATCTTGGTCGGGGTACGGTGGAGAATATCGAGCGATCCGCCTGGCCGACGCAGCAACTGCTGAGGTTGGTTGCAGAAGGCCTCTCAGTCGGAATCAACGTGTCGGGTGAAGTGGACCTTCAGAAAGCTGTCGATCGATTGGACAAGCAGCTCTCCGAGGTCGAGAAGGAATCACAGCGCCTGAGCGGAAAACTGAACCATGCCGACTTTGTCTCGAAAGCTCCTCCGGAGGTGATCGCTGACCATAAGGACCGCCTACGCGCCCTCGCGCAAGATCACAGCATGTTGATCAGTAGCGAACAGCAATTACAATCCATGCTGGGGCAGTGACCACCGGTGAACCTTCCTGCTGCAGAAATCCGTCGTGCGGTGCGTCAGGGACTGGAAGAAGATCTCGCACGGGGGGATGCGACGACATCGGCGCTCTTTTCGTCTCGAGTACCGACTCAGGCCAGAATCATTGCACAACAACCCTTGGTTGTAGCTGGAATGGCTGCCGCTGTTCAGACCTTTCTGCTCGTTGATCCCTCCATCCGATTGTCGGTTTCCAAGCACGATGGAGACCAAGCCAAGAATGGAGAGTCGCTCATCTCTATCGAGGGTGATGGCAGATCGATCCTGCAAGCCGAGCGGATTGCCTTGAATTTTCTTCAACACTTGTCCGGTATCTCCACACTGACCCAGCGATTCTGTCGGGCCGTGCGTGGCTACCCGGTCAACATTCTCGATACCAGAAAAACTCTTCCAGGTTGGCGCGCACTGCAGAAGTGGGCCGTCTCACTGGGAGGAGGGATGAACCATCGTTGGTCACTGAGCGATGGCATTCTCATCAAGGATAACCATCTGGCTCTTCTGCAGAAGACGCGATGGCCGGTTGAGAAGGCCTGTCGATTAGCGCGTGGGCAAGGGTCAACCAGCCTCCCGATTATTGTCGAGGTAGAGTCTCTCGCTGAGGTTCGTCAGGCCTTGGCAGGAAGGCCAGATATCATTCTGTTGGACAACATGGCCCCAAGCATGGTCAGACGTGCCGTGGGCCTCATCAAGAAGCAGGCGCAGGTTGAAGTGTCAGGCGGCATCACGCTCAAGAATGTCCGAGCCATGGCGGCGGCCGGAGCCGATCGTATCTCAGTCGGAGCACTCACCCATTCTGCTCCAGCTGCTGCCATGAACCTGGTTTTGACGCTGCCTCTGCGATCACGCAGCCAACGCTCCTAACCCATGTCTTCCTCTGCTCCTCTCAGCGTCGACGCTATTCGCAGCACCCTGGAAACCACCGTACTCGGTCATCCCCTCTATCTTTACCAAGATCTTCCCTCGACGAATAGGGAGGCACATACACTGGCACAGAACGGTGCCGCGCACGGGACTGTCGTTCTCGCCGAAAGCCAATCTGCCGGGTACGGTCGACATGGACGGCCTTGGTTTTCGCCACCAGGGTTGAATCTCTATTGTTCGACGATTGTCCGTGGAATGAGGTTCACAACCCCTCTTGTACACTGGCTATCGTGGATACCCCTTATTAGTGCACTCGCTGCAGTGGAAGCCGCTCAACAGGTCGCTGCCGTTTCATTGGCTCTAAAGTGGCCCAATGACTTGCTCCTATCTCAACGAAAAGTCGGCGGGATACTCTGCGAGAGTCTGTTCCTGACTCCCAGCGACCCGGTAATCGTGATTGGGATTGGGCTCAACGTGAACGTTGCGCCGGACGCTTTTCCGGAGGACCTACTACCCATCGCAGCATCATTGTCCGAAACATCTCAGCAGGCGATCGACCGCAATCGACTTGTCGCGCAATTCCTGCTGGAACTTGAACATTGCCTGGACGAGCTTCGATCTCATGGATCGCCCCGATTGCGACAAGCCTACATCGAGCGTTGTTCCACGCTGGGTCGACGGGTCCGAGTCCAGTTTGCGAATCATGACCAGGTCACTGGTCTCGCAGAAGGCATCTCTGCCGATGGTGCGTTGCAGATAAGAGCCCTCTCGCCCCATCCTCACTCGCAGCCGATGCCCTTGCTCGATGTGCGTGCAGCTGATGTGATGCATCTTCGAGAGTAGCTAAACGGCACCGTGCCGGGTACAATGACGCCAATGCTGCTGGCGATCGACATCGGAAACACCAACATCGTCGCTGGAATTTTTGACGGAACTCATCTTCTCGCTCATTGGCGGTTGGCCAGCGACCCCAAGACCACAGCCGATGAGTATGGAGTTCTCTGCCTCAGTCTCATGGCGAGAGGCGGCCATATCCCTGAACGTATCACCGGCGCGATTATTTCGAGCGTCGTCCCTGCCCTCACGGAAACCTTCGAGTCGATGATCGAAACGTCCTTTCATCGTTCCCCGATGATTGTCTCATCTGAAACGGACACGGGTCTGACACTCAAATACCTGAATCCCAAGGAAATCGGGAGCGACCGTATCGTAAACGCCGCTGCGGCCTATCACAAGTTTCGCCGCGATCTCATTATCGTTGATTTCGGTACGGCCACGACCTTCTGCGCAGTTACCCATGCCGGCGACTATCTGGGAGGGGCTATTGCACCGGGCGTGGCTATTTCGGCTGAGGCGCTGTTCGCCCGAGCCGCAAAGTTAAGCAAAGTCGAACTGATCCGACCCAAGACCGTCATTGGTATCGATACGGCCAGCAGTATTCAGGCGGGACTCGTCTTCGGGTATGCGGGTCTTGTGGATACTCTTATCCAGCGAATGGAATTGGAAATGGGACATCGTTCCTCTGTGATCGCCACGGGGGGATTGGCCTCAGTGATCGCGCCGGAAGCGAAATCTATTCAACACATCGAACCGTTCTTGACCCTGGAAGGACTCGAACTTCTTTATCGCCGCGCCCGTGGCACCGACGCGAATCTACGGGTTTAGTTTTTTATCACCTGATGTATTTTATTTTCCCCTGACGGGTTGACTTCCCCCCTCCTATGGATATCTGCCCGTTGTATAGGTATTCCAATGAATAGTGCTCAAGACGAAGAAAATAAGAACACTAATACAATCGATAGCTTAGATGAATGTTCTCCGGAAAACGAGGCGGGGTCTTCTTCTATTCAAGACGAACTTGCCGTCAAGTCAGAGGAATGTAAAGCGCTCAATGATAAGTATGTCCGGCTGGCTGCGGAATTTGACAACTACAAACGGTTAAGTCAACGCGATCAGCGCGACCAGATTCGATTTGGGAACGAACAGCTTCTCAAAGAACTGCTGCCGGTTGTCGACAATATGGAACGCGCGATCAAGGCGGCTCAGGCAAGTGGAGGCGATTCTGCACTCGTTCAGGGTGTGGAGTTGACGCTCAAACAACTATCCGGAGCCCTTGCGAAGTTCGGGGTCCAGACCATCGAAACAGCTGGCCAGGAGTTTGATCCAAGCGCCCATCAAGCCGTCTCGTATGGGCCGTCCGACGACGTGCCGGCCAATAAGGTGTTGGACGAGTTTCAAAAAGGCTACCGCCTACATGACAGAATCCTACGGGCTGCAATGGTCAGTGTATCGTCAGGCCCGGCCCAAGGAAACGAACGTGATACATCGACGAACTGAGCGCATGCAGTCGTCGTTCTCCAGGAGGAAGGAGTTCATCAATGGGTAAAGTCATCGGTATCGATCTCGGGACCACCAATTCGTGTGTGGCGATCATGAGCGGCGGAGACCCCGTCGTGATCGCCAACGCCGAAGGAAGCCGGACCACTCCTTCCGTCGTCGCGATCACTGATAAAAGCGAACGGCTGGTCGGTCAAATCGCAAAACGCCAAGCGATCACCAATCCAGAAAACACGATTTTCTCGGTCAAGCGGCTGATGGGGCGCAAGTTCAAGAGCCGTGAAGTGCAAGAAGCCATGAAGCGACTTCCCTACAAGGTAGTTGAAGCCGACAACGGTGATGCCCATGTCGAGCTGCGCGGTAAACTCTATAGTCCACCAGAAGTTTCAGCCATGATTCTCCAAAAAATGCGGCAAACGGCAGAGGATTACCTCGGTGAAAAAGTCACCGAAGCCGTAGTTACCGTTCCCGCCTACTTCGACGACAGCCAGCGGCAAGCCACAAAAGATGCCGGCCAGATAGCCGGCCTGAACGTGCTTCGTATCATCAACGAGCCGACGGCAGCGTCTCTCGCATACGGCCTGGATAAGAAGAAGGACGAACGAATCGCCGTGTACGATTTGGGCGGCGGTACCTTCGACGTCTCTGTCCTGGAAATCGGTGAAGGTGTCTTTGAAGTAAAGTCTACCAACGGGGACACCTATCTCGGTGGAGACGACTTCGACCTGCGCGTGATGGATTGGCTGGTCGACGAATTCAAGAAAGACCAGGGCATCGATCTGCGGAAAGATCGAATGGCGCTTCAACGTCTCAAAGAGTCGGCCGAGCGTGCCAAGATCGAACTCTCTTCGTCTCAAGAAACGGAGATCAACCTGCCGTTCATCACTGCCGATGCCAGCGGGCCCAAGCACATGGTCATCAAGCTGACCAGAGCCAAGCTCGAACAGTTGGTGGACGACTTGATCCAACGCACGATCGAACCATGCCGGAAGGCCTTGTCCGATGCCGAGGTTACGGCGAAAGATATTCAAGAAATTGTGTTGGTCGGCGGCATGACCCGCATGCCAAAAGTGATCCAAGTTGTAAAAGAGTTCTTTGGGAAAGAGCCTCATCGTGGAGTCAATCCCGATGAGGTTGTCGCAATTGGGGCCGGCATCCAAGGCGGAGTCCTCAAGGGAGAGGTCAAGGATGTTCTGCTGCTCGATGTTACGCCATTGTCATTGGGCATCGAGACATTGGGTGGTGTGTTTACCAAGCTAATCGAGCGGAACACGACGGTTCCAACCAAGAAGAGTCAAGTATTTTCAACGGCCGCGGATAATCAAACAGCCGTCACCATCCGAGTCTTCCAAGGTGAACGGGAAATGGCCAATGACAACAAACTACTTGGACAGTTCGATCTGATCGGCATTCCACCTGCGCCCCGAGGGATGCCCCAAATTGAAGTGACGTTCGATATTGATGCTAATGGGATCGTGCACGTATCGGCCAAGGATCTGGCCACGCAGAAAGAGCAATCCATCAAGATCACGGCCTCCAGTGGGCTGAGCAAGGAAGAGGTCGAAAAGCTTGTTCGGGATGCACAGTCGCATACGGATGACGATAAGAAACGCCGCAAGCTCGCGGAAGCGAAGAACCAGGCTGATAATCTGGTCTATCAAACAGAAAAAAACCTCACAGAATACGGCGATAAAGTTTCCGATGATGAAAAGACAAAAATTCAGGATGCCGTGGCAGCTGTCAAAAAATCATTAGAGGGTACCGACGCCGAAGCAATCGAATCCGCGACCCAGACACTCATGACCGCCTCGCACAAATTGGCCGAGGAGATGTATAAGAAAGCCGCTGCATCTCCCGGTCCGCAGCCGGGTGCAACGGCTGACGCCAGCGCCGATGGGGCGAAGACCGACGAAAAAGTTGTGGACGCAGAATTTGAAGAAGTAGACAAAGATAAAAAGTAGCCTAGAATAACGACTCAGACAGACCGGGCTCTCGACTTGTAATGTAGAGCCCGGTCATTTTATTCTTTTTAGACTCAATGGCTTCCGTGTCAAAACGCGATTACTATGACATTCTCGGTGTCGATCGGAACGCGTCCGATGACGATCTAAAGAAGGCCTACCGCAAGCAGGCACGCCAGCACCATCCCGACCTCCAGACCGGCGACAGTCAAAAGAAGGCTGCTGAAGAAAAATTTAAAGAAATCAACGAAGCCTATGAAGCGTTGAGCGATCAGGACAAGCGGAAACGCTATGATATGTTCGGTCACGCCGGCGCGCAGCAGGGGGCGGGAGGTTTTGACGGATTCGACTTCGGGCGTGGAGGCTTTGGGGACGTTTTTAACGACATCTTTGAAGACTTTTTCAGCCAAACTCGCGGCGGCAACGGCAGTCGGACCGAACGCGGTAATGACCTCCAGTACAACCTTGAAATCACATTTGAAGAAGCCGTCTACGGCAAAGAGGCCAAGCTCAAGATCCCGCGTTGGGAAGTCTGTGTCGACTGTAAGGGGACCGGAGCGAAGTCAGCAGCGGCCATCAAAGCCTGCGCTGGCTGCAAAGGCGCCGGGCAAATTCGGTTTCAGCAGGGATTCTTTAGTGTCAGTCGACCATGTGGACAATGCGAAGGGACCGGTCGTATCGTCACGGAACCCTGCACGGCATGTCAGGGCCGCCAACGGATATACAAAGAGCGTACGATCGCCGTGCATATTCCGGCCGGCATTGAAACCGGCATGCGACTTCGTCTCTCCAATGAAGGCGAGCATGGTCCAAACAATGGACCTCCTGGCGATCTTTATGTGGCGATCACCGTCAAGCCTCATCAGATCTTTCAACGAAAAGGTCTCGATATTTCCTGTGATGTTCCGGTCAATCTTGTCACGGCCGTGCTCGGGGGAAAAGTCGAAGTCCCAACCCTCAAGGGGGATACTATTATCAAGGTGCCGGCCGGCACACAACATGACAAGGTCCTCCGCATTAAAGGGCTGGGGATTCCCAGCCTGAAGGGAGGTGGGACCGGCGACCAGATCTATACGATCAAGGTCCAAATTCCCACAAAATTGACCGCCAGGCAAAAGGAACTCCTGATGGAATACGCTAAAGAGAGCGGTATGTCCATGGAAGCCAATGGCGACGGCTTCTTCGATAAGATGAAGACGTTTTTCGAGTAGACGCCTCTCCCAGACCTCCAGAGCCCGCATGCCCGTATTCTTCCTTCCACCTGAGTGCATCGCGCCTCCGACGATTTCCATCACCGGAGACCTTCTCATGCACCTCCGAGACAGTTTGCGCGTCACCATGGGCGAAACCCTGTGGTTCAACAATGGACAAGGTACCAGATACCATACTGAAATCACGGACGTCTCCAAACGAGCTGTCGCTGGACGCATTCTAGAGACGATCCAGGAACCGCTACGCCACACCCCTCGGCTCATTCTCGGCCAGTCGCTCCTCAAGGGGGAAAAGATGGACTGGATCATTCAGAAAGCGACCGAGCTGGGCGTTGATGAGTTCGTGCCGATTGAAAGCCGGCACAGCGTGGTGCAACTCAAAGCTGATCGAGTCGATCATCAGCTCGCCCGCTGGCGACGTATTGCACTGGAAGCCGCGCAGCAATCCGAGCAGTGGCGGGTCCCAACCATTGCTTCACCACGATCCCTTGTATTGCTCCTAACAGAACGTGTGACCAACACGATGACGCTTATGCTGACCGAACGAAAAGAGGGGAAGAGTCTGCAAGCAGTTGAACTACCGCGAGGCGCAAACAGCTCCACGCTGGTCATGATTGGACCGGAGGGAGGCTGGAGTAAGGACGAGGTGCATATAGCTGATCAGACTGGCATTGATCCCATCACTCTAGGTCGACCCATCCTACGAGCTGAAACGGCGGCCATCGCGGTCATCAGTATTCTCCAATCGCGCCTCGGCGCATTGGGGTAAATAAGCCTGATGGTATGGGAAACTGCAACCGGGCTGCAAACAAACCGTCCACTGATCGCACACGATCAGAGGAAAGGTCAGCGCAAAGAGCCAACCCGAGCACGCGCACTGCTCTGCGATGCGACGGTCAGCGGAAAAATCTACTGCAGTGACCTGGTCTCGCTTGACCGCTATTGGTTCATTTGCCATAGCCGCTAGAGCCGGACGAGAGAGATGGTTGATGGAAAATGCTCACGTTTTCATGGATGAATCAACTTTTGGGGTCGCAAATGACGCTCTGCGACAGACTGTATGTTCGATATCTATGAATGTGCTTCATCGAAGCGCACATTCTGTGTAAACAAGGAGTGAACCGTGAAAACATTAGAACCTATTCCAAAAATACACTCACTGTCTCTTATGCGTCTGGCTCGAGGACCACACGACGGCCCAGTCGCTCCAGGTATTCGACGTCCCAACATGTGCCCTGGTCTCGTTCACCCTAGATCGAGATGGGCAGCCACTGAGCTCGTAGTATGGAACCTCATGCTTCAACATAAGATAGACCATCACAAAGACCGTGCGGGCCGCAACCACTGCGGCCTTCTTATGCCTCCAACGTCGCACTCGCCCAATGGTACATGTTGTGAACATAGAGCGAATTATTCTCTCCCTTTTTGTCCGGGTGAACTTAGATTGGCGCACCGCCCCTTTCGGCAATTTACACAAGCAGCTTGACATCACCCAACTATAGTTGGCCTTGACACCCATCGCTGAGGGAGCTTACATAACCTACAGTATCAATTTCTTGCTCCCCAAGGGCGAGTTTTGATGTGGGCATGGTCCTGTCGACGATGCAGTTACAAATAAATCCGCCGTATCTGTGATTGATACGATCAAGAAAACTACCAGAGTCTTGAGCCAGCACGCGGGCATCAAATCTGGCACTTACTTGTCATGGTCCATTCTGCGGATCAACCGTGCCGCTAGGACCAAACATTCCCACGAAAATAACGACGCCTACTGCAGGCGAATTTGTCAGTCAATGTCAGGAAGAAAGAACTGCCAGAGAAGTGCCCTCCTCTGGTTCAGAGTTGTCTCGAACGCGAGCTACCGTCAAGACGCTGACGGTTCTCTCCTGAAACCGTCTCCTTGACGGATGAGCTTGCCACCAATACAGGCATTTAGTCCTGGTCATGAACTGAGCCGCTTGTAACTTACGAAGTGCCCATGCGAGAGGATTGCTAGAATGAAGAAAGTTTTTTACAAGGCGTTAAACCTTCTGAAGAATGGAAAAGTTTCACATACCCTCAGGAAATATTTGGTGAAACGCAGTAGATATTATACCTATCAGGTCTCAGGTCCTCTGACCCAACAAAAAATTGTGAGCACGCTGAGAGGTGTGGGGCTTTCAACCGGGGATGTTGTCTGTGTCCACAGTAGTTTCAGTTCGTTAGGATATGTGGAGGGAGGCCCGGGAACCCTCATAAGAGCTTTAGAAGAGGTGCTTGGAGCCTCAGGGACTATCATGATGCCGACGTTTTCCATGGGTGGCAGTATGTTGTCCTATCTTGAATCTGAAGAGGTATTTGATGTTTGCAAGACTCCATCAAAAGTTGGAGCTGTTACCGAGGCTTTTCGGAAATGGCCCGGCGTAATACGCAGTCTCCATCCCACTAACTCGGTTGCAGCTAAGGGCCGCTTGGCAAAGGATCTTTTGGATGGGCATCAGCAGTCGTCCAGGCCTTTTGGGTTGGAAACCCCGTTTGGTCGCCTAGCTCCGTTTGGCGGGAAAATTCTCATGGTTAATACTCATATCCATAGCTTTCTGCATCATGTGCAGGATCTGGTTGATTTTCCAAATTTATATTTGGATGGAACTCGTAAAGCCAGAATTCTAGATGGAAAAGGAGTAGAGTCGATCATTGAAACTCAGGTCATGCGCCCACGGGTACCCTATTATCTTATTTTGCCTGGCACGGATGGTTTCCAAGAAGATTATGCGCTGTTGCATGACTATGCGCTCATTTTCCCAGAGAGTCGTGAGCCTTCTCTCCTTCAAGCAGGTTTTCGATTGAATAATCACCCGGATATTTGGAGGAGACGGGAATTTCTCGAGGCTAAGAAAATTTTGCACACCGAATATCTCGGCGCAGCTCGTGTCGGGCTCCTCCAGGCCGATTCCTTTTTGCGTGAAATTCGTCCGGCAATGGAATCTGTGTTAACTCGTTTTCGAACATCGTATGATATTGAAAAAATTAAAGGTCTGGCTCTTCCCTATTTGTAGTCGCTGAGATTGAAGTTGGGAGTGAATTCCACGGTCTTGTATGAGAACTACGCAGTACACCCCTTGGCTTGCTGAGGGAAACTTCACTTTCTGTTTTTAGAGAACACCTATGCACAAGATCAATGACTTTAATCCAATGGAAGATTTGCTGACGGCTCAATTTGCCCTACCCACAGATTTACGGGAACTCAATCTTCGAACATTAACTCCGTTTCAACGGTCTCTTATGGTAATCGATGGGACTGTAACCAAATTTATCGAAGCCTATACCATGGAACAGATCGAAGTTGTAAGGTTAGGCCAGGAAATCAGGCCATTAACCGTTGATAATGAATGGCTAGAAGCAGAAAAAGGAAGCAGGGTGCTCATGCGCCAAGTCTTGTTGCGTGGGAAAGGGAGTTATACTTGTTATGCCTATGCCCCATCGTTGATTATCCTTGATCGACTGCCCCAGTTTATCAAAGAAGGCCTCGAATTAGAGGGTGGGGGAATTGGCCGAATTCTCTATGGTAACCGTTGGGAGACTCACCGGGAATTGCTGTGGTGGGGCAAAGAGACTCTCAAGAATGTTCCCGATGCCATTCGCAACATGGCCGGGGTAGAAGCACTCAGCAGAACGTACCGAATTATTGCAGGTGGAAGGCCCATCATGTTGATAAACGAAAAATTTCCTGTTCACGGAGATGCAACGCCCGCGCATCATTAACCGGATGTCTGGCTTCTAAAGTTTAGAACGAAAGTTCGAATTGCTCTACTCGAAAGTGTGATAAACGCCCGAGTAAAGTTAGCGACGCCGAGAAAGGAGTTCGCATGAATTTCGAGTACTTAGATCCATTTATTGAGACACTTGGGCGTGAAGCCTTAGAGCAAATTCAATTAAAAAAGCTGCAATTAATGTTGGATCCCGTGTTGAAAAACAACAGCTTCTATCGATCGAAGTTGGAAAAGGTAGGAATTAAGCATGCAAATGAGATCCAAACATTTAATGATTATCGAAAGATTCCTTTTACAACAAAAGAGGAGTTGTCAACGGATCAAGCCCTTCATCCGCCCTATGGAACAAATGTGACTTTTAAACGTGAGGATTACACTCGAATCCATCAAACGTCCGGCACCACAGGACAGCCATTGCGTTGCTTGGATACGGAGGAGAGTTGGAGTTGGTGGGCTCGCTGTTGGGCAATGGTTTACAGAGCTGCTGGAGTATCCTCGCATGATCGGATTTTTTTTGCCTTCTCATTTGGCCCATTCATTGGATTTTGGAGTGCTCATGAAGGAGCACGGGTGATTGGTGCGATGTCCATTCCCGGTGGAGGGATGTCTTCTCAGCAACGAGTGAAGGCTATTTTCAACCATGAGGTGACGGTTTTAGTCTGTACTCCCACCTATGCGCTGCATTTGGGGGAAATTGCCAAGGAAGAGGGAATGGATTTTTCCAATTCAAGTGTAAGAATTAACATCCATGCAGGAGAGCCTGGGGCAAGCATACCCGGGACGCGGAAGCGTATTGAGTCAATCTGGAAAGCTAAATGTTACGATCATGCCGGAGCAACGGAGGTTGGCGCCTGGGGTTTCGAATGTTTGGCTCAACAAGGTCCTCATATTAATGAAGGTGAATTTATCTGTGAAGTGATTGATCCGCTTACAGGGAATCTTGCTCAAGAAGGAGAATTGGTTATCTCTAACCTCGGGCGAGTGGGAATGCCGGTAATCCGATATCGGACTGGTGATCGGGTCAGGTTGAATACTGGTCGCTGTGAATGTGGGAGAACCTTTCATCGCCTAGAGGGTGGAGTTATCGGCAGAGTTGATGGCGTGATTGTCATCCGTGGGATCAATGTATTCCCAAGTGCAATTGAGACAATTATTAGGCAATTTCCAGAAGTTGGGGAATTTACGGTGGACGTGTATCGAAACCGCGAGCTGGATGAGATGGAACTTCGAGTGGAAGTGACAACTGGAGATCCTGAGGCTATTGCTGCTGCCGTTGCTCATGAAATTCGAAATGCCCTTGCTTTACGTGTGGCGGTGAAGACCGTCCCCCATGGTACATTGCCGCGTTTTGATTTAAAGGCTAGACGTTTTAATGATTATCGCCAATTGGCCAGGCCTACCACATCGAAGTAACTCAGACCATAAAAACGGTGCAAGTTGAAGATGGGTTTCATAGCTTGAACTCATCAGGAGTTCAATGGGTTGGATAGAGGCGATTTCGAGCAGAGACTTAGCAGTCTGCTGAAAAACCCTATTCTCCACTGGTATTTCGGTTTTTCAAGGCAGTGGCACGTGGCCTGGCGGAGGGGTGCCTCCGGTGTAGCGCCTCATTGTGGGGGGGCAGCCCCCACTATCCTGTTCTCGGCAGCAATTTCGGGATGCGGATGAGGTTGTAGCCGATGAGATTGAGCATGAAGTGCGCGGCGACCTTGTCCGTGCCCCTCAGTTTGGTCTTACGCATGGTGCCGTGCTGCT
>JBGTNJ010000025.1:0-29862 GCA_041743145.1 Nitrospira sp.
AGATTCACGGCAAGCGGTTCGAGATGTATAACGATACGGTGTTAGGCTTTAACAAGTCGGGCAAGGAAGTCGCCCGGGTGCAGGTCGAAGAGCCCATCTACATCCGACCGGCCGAACGCGTCTCCTGGTTATAGGGCGCGACTCCTTCGGAGGACTTAGGGGGCGGGATGCTGCGAAGCTTCTGCCCCCTTTCTTTAAATAGACTTGAAGAACCACGGCAATCCTACACATGATGATCATCTTCATATCTGTCAGCGAGTTTGAACGACCATTGCTCCCGCTGACCAGCCGAAACGGCATACCATCTCGCTAACACTGCGCTTGGAAACCGACGATCATACGTACTCGCTCTAGGAAGCGTGTTCACACCATCAGTTGATTCCATCTCTCATGACGCATCTGTTGCCGACCCGCCACATCGAAGACTCGTTCAATAAGATCAACCGACGTCAGATTAAAGCAGGGCTACCAGCTCTGGACAATCGGTGACGAACAACTGGTACAATGAAAACTCGACGATGCTGGAACTTCAGTAATCAATCGCGTTGACACATGAATGGGGGAAGCGACTCTGAGGCCCACCATACGATTAGGATATAGCCCGACCCACAACATATCGAAGGCCGGTGCATGAGCGACGACGATCACACATCTCGACCACCGGTCGACACAGATCCACAGGAGACGCGTGAATGGTTGGACTCTCTCGAGTACGTACTCGACCAGCACGGCGTCGGCCGAGCGACGCATCTGTTCGAACGGCTTCGTGATCGACTGGGTGAACGTGGTGCACAGACCTTCCAATCGGTCAACACCCCATATGTCAATACGATTCCCGTCTCCAAACAACCGCCCTACCCCGGCAACCTCGAGTTAGAACGTCGAATCCGCAGCCTAGTCCGCTGGAACGCCATGGCGATGGTCGTGAAAGCCAATCAGCAGCGCCCCGGCATCGGCGGACATATTTCGACCTTCGCGTCGGCAGCCACTCTCTATGAGGTGGCTCTCCATCATTTCCTACGCGGCAAAGACGGACCCCAGGGCGGCGACCACGTGTACTTTCAGGGACACGCCTCGCCAGGGAACTATGCGCGTGGCTTCGTCGAGGGACGCCTCCCTGAGGAAGTGCTCCACCGGTTCCGTGCCGAGTTGGACCCCAGTGGTCGCGGCTTGTCGTCCTATCCACACCCCTGGTTGTCCCCCAATTACTGGGAGTTTCCCACTGTGTCGATGGGCCTGGGGCCGATCCTGTCGATTTACCAGGCACGCTTCAACCGTTACTTACAGGATCGCAGTCTCAAGGATACGAGCGAACAACGAGTGTGGGCCTTCGTCGGTGACGGCGAAACCGATGAACCGGAAAGTCTCGGTGCCATCTCCCTCGCCTCCCGCGAACGACTCGACAATCTCATCTGGGTCGTCAACTGCAATCTTCAACGCCTCGACGGTCCCGTACGCGGCAACGGCAAAATCATCCAAGAGTTGGAGGCAATTTTCCTTGGCGCCGGCTGGCACGTCATCAAGGTGATCTGGGGCAGCGATTGGGATGCGCTGTTGTCGAAGGATGATGAAGGCCTGCTGGTCAAGCGGATGGGCGAGGTCGTGGACGGCTGGTATCAAAAGTATGTGGTGGAAGGCGGCGCCTTCGCGCGGGAGCATTTCTTCGGTGCCGATCCGCAACTGCTCAAGCTGGTGGAGAGCTATTCCGACGAGCAGATCCACAAGATGTTACGAGGCGGGCACGATCCACGAAAACTCTACGCCGCTTACAAGGCCGCCATGGAGCACAAGGGGCAACCCACCGTGATCCTGGCAAAAACGATCAAAGGCTACGGTCTTGGTGAGGCCGGCGAAGGGCGCAACGTCACCCATCAGCAGAAGAAGATGAACGAACAAGAACTACGGGAATTCCGCACGAGATTCAGCGTGCCGGTACCGGACTCGGAACTAACGTCCACCCCGTTCTATAGGCCGCCGGCAGACAGTCCCGAGGCGGCGTACCTCGCCGAGCGCATCAAGGCGATGGGCGGTCCCATCCCGGAGCGGCGCGTCAAGGTCCAATCACTTGACACACCAGCACTCGACCGGTTCAAGGAGTTTCTCGAAGGATCGGGGGAGCGTTCTGTCTCCACCACGATGGGGTTCGCCCGTATGCTGAGCCGGCTGCTCGGCATGAAGGAACTCGGAAAATATCTCGTGCCGATCATTCCCGACGAAGCGCGCACGTTTGGACTCGAAGCGCTCTTTCGACAATACGGCATTTACTCACATGTCGGCCAGCTGTACGAACCGGTGGATAAGAGTTCCCTTCTCTACTATTTTGAGGCCAAACACGGGCAAATTCTCGAGGAAGGCATTACCGAAGCAGGTGCCATGTCTTCGTACATCGCGGCTGGCACGGCCTACGCGACGCACGGCATCAACATGATCCCGTTCTACACCTTTTATTCGATGTTCGGGTTTCAACGCATCGGCGATTTGATCTGGGCCGCTTGCGACATGCGCACACGCGGCTTTTTGTTGGGCGCCACCGCCGGCCGCACGACGTTGGAGGGAGAGGGCCTACAACACCAGGACGGGCAGAGCCATCTGCTCGCCAGCGCCTACCCGACAATTGCGGCCTATGATCCGGCGTTCATGTTTGAGCTGGCGGTCATTCTCCAAGACGGACTCAAGAGGATGTACCGTGAACAACAAGACTTGTCCTATTACATCACCCTATACAACGAATCCTACCCGATGCCGGCGATGCCGCCGAATGCAGAGGAAGGTATCCGAGAAGGTCTGTATCGACTCAGGTCCGCGCCGGATCAAGCCAAGCACCGGGCGCATCTCCTGGCGAGCGGTCCGCTGGTGAACGAAGCGTTACGCGCACAGGATCTGTTGCTGCGCTATGGTGTGGCAGCCGATGTATGGAGTGTGACGAGCTACAAGCAGCTGCGGATGAGCACGCTCGAGACTGAACGTTGGAATCTGCTGCACCCGGAAGCCGCCCCACGCTCGAGCTTCCTGCAGCGGACCGTTGAGCAATTCGATGGGCCTTGTGTCGCTGTCAGCGACTATGTTCGCTTGGTTCCCCAGCAGATCGCGCCGTGGATTCCCGGCGGCCTCCTCACCCTGGGGACGGATGGGTTTGGCCGGAGCGATACCCGCAAGGCGTTACGGCGGTTCTTCGAAGTCGACGCCGAACATCTGGTCGTGGCGACGCTCTACACTTTGTTCCGGCGAGGAACCATTGAGGCAAGCCTGGTGACACAGGCTGTGCGAGATCTCGAAGTCTCAACTGACACAGAAGCTCCATGGCATCGGTGACCAGACAAGACATCCACACATGAAGGATAGGCCATGAAAGTCGAACTCCCCTTTCTCGCGGAAGGTATCGAAGGCGGCGATGTGGTTCAAGTGTTGGTGCGTGAGGGGGATCGGGTCAGCGAGGGACAATCCCTGATCGAGCTCGAAACCGACAAGGCTACCGTGCCGGTGCCAACGCCCGCTGCGGGGACCGTCGTGCGCCTGCTAGTTCAACAAGGCGATCACGTGAAGGTCGGACAGGTACTTATCGAGCTTGACGAATCTGAAGGTGAGGCAAAGAAGGCAACGACCTCGTCACCCGAAAAGCCGACGGAGGCATCCGTCCCCCAGGCGTCGCCTACCGCGGAGGCGGGCCGGGCGAAGGCCGGGCAACCTCCGGACCAGGGACAGGCTCAACCGAATGCGTCCCTGCCGGAACCGGAAGAGCCCGCTGCGGAAGAGAAGACTGTTGCGGTCCACCCGCCGTCCTCCGGGGCCGCTATTCCAGCCCCTCCATCGGTTCGGCGACTCGCTCGAGAATTGGGTGTGAACCTCTCGCAGGTCAAAGGATCGGAGGCCGGTGGACGGATCACTGCCGAAGACGTGAAAGTTTTCGTCCGTGAGCGGACCAAACGGGGTACCGCCCAAGACGCGGGCCCCAATATCTTCTCCACATCCTATGGGTCTGAACGACGCGAACCCCTTCCCTCCCTCAGACGGAAGATCGCCGCGAACATGACACAAGCCTGGACGACGATTCCTCATGTTCATCAATTCCAGGATGCCGACATCACCGATCTCATGGCGTTGCATAAACGGTATGCGCCGGAGTTTAAGAAAAAAGGCGCCACGCTGACGTTGAGCAGTCTCTTCCTGAAAGCCATCGTCCATGCGCTCAAACTGTACCCCCAACTGAATGCGACTCTTGATCTGACCAACGGCGAAATGATCTACAAGGACTACTACAACATCGGCGTGGCGGTCGACACCCCAGCTGGGCTGATCGTGCCGGTGGTTCACCAGGTGGATCGGAAAGATCTCCTGCAAATTTCGCTGGAGCTGGCCGATCTCGCCGAACGCACCCGCAAGCGGGAGATCAAGCTGGAAGAACTACGCGGAGCGACGTTTACACTCAGCAACATGGGCGGAATCGGCGCCGGCCCGTTCCTGCCGATCATCAATCCACCTCAAGTCGGCATTCTCGGTGTCGGCAAGGCCCGCATGACGCCGGTGTATCGTGACGGCCAGTTCGTACCGCGCCGCGTGCTGCAACTGTGCGTGGCCTACGACCATCGGTTGGTGGACGGGGCGATCGGCGCGCGTTTTACCAATGAGATTGTCAAAGTGTTGGAGGATTTTCAGGGGATGTTTCTGGGGCTCTAGCATGGCCGGTAGGCTCCCGCACCGAGAAGCGCGCGATATATACGGCTCACGAGTCATGTGTGACACACTCTCAACGAGGATGGTTCAATGGCGACTCCTCAGTATGACGTAGTGGTAATCGGCGCCGGCCCAGGCGGCTATGCCGCAGCGTTCCAAGCCGCGGATCTGGGCTTGCGCACGGCCCTGATCGATGAGGATCCACAACTGGGCGGGACGTGCCTGTTGCGCGGCTGCATCCCCTCTAAAGCCTTGCTTCACGCAGCTCGCTTGCTCACCGACGCAGACGAGGCGGCAACCTGGGGCATTCATTTCGATAAACCTCGCGTGGACCTGGAAGCGTTTCGTGGCCGTGTGCAGGCGATCATCGGCAAACTCACAAAGGGGGTGCGGACACTGGCAGGCAGCCGGAAAGTTGAGGTGATCCAGGCGCGGGCTGCGTTCAAGGATGCGACGACCCTTCGGCTCTCCGGCCCGAACGCACCGGACGAACTCTCGTTCGCTCATGTAATCCTCGCAACCGGCTCGCAGCCGGCCATTCCGAAATCTCTGAAGCTCGACGATCCACGCGTGATGGATTCCACGAGCGCGCTCCAGTTGACGGACATTCCCGCGCGCCTGCTGGTCGTCGGCGGAGGCTATATCGGCCTCGAGTTGGGCACCGTCTATCAGGCCATCGGCTCCGAAGTCACGGTGGTCGAGACATTGCCGCGCCTGTTGAACGGCGTCGATGCAGATCTTGTGCGGCCGCTGCACCAGCGCATACAGCGCCGCTTCAAGGCCATCAAGCTGAACACCACCGTGGAAAAGCTCGATGCACGGGAGAACGGTCTGGTTGCAACCTTCACAGACTCTCAAGGAACCAGTACCGAGTCCTTCGATCGCGTGCTCGTAGCAGTGGGACGTGGACCCAGTACCGGTCAGCTAGGGCTGGAACACACAAAGATCGCGCTCACATCGAAAGGCTTCATCCAAGTCGATCGGCAAATGCGCACGACCGCACCGAACGTCTTTGCAATCGGTGACGTGGTGGGCGAACCGATGCTCGCCCACAAGGCCACACATGAAGGATTAGTCGCCGCTCGAGTCATCGCCGGGAAACAGACAGCCTTCGATGCCACAGCAATTCCGGCCGTCGTCTTCACCGATCCTGAAATCGCCTGGTGCGGACTGACAGAAGAGGCGGCCAAGGCTTCGGGACAAGCCGTGAAGGTCGTGCGGTTTCCCTGGGCTGCCTCGGGACGCGCGACGACGTTAGGCCGCAATGAAGGCCTCACCAAGCTCGTACTCGATGCAGAATCCGGACGCGTCCTCGGCATGGGGCTTTGCGGCGTCAGCGCGGGTGAGTTGATCGCTGAAGGAGTCCTAGCCATCGAGATGGGCGCAGTCGCGGAAGACCTCGCAGCCTCCATCCATCCACATCCAACGTTGAGCGAAACGGTCATGGAAGCGGCTGAGTCGTTCCATGGCTCGCCAACGCACCTGTTCATCCCCAAGCGGACATGAGGTGTCTACGCTCCGCTTGCTCGATCTGACCCTCCCCCTTCCAGTCGAGAATCTTGCGCTTGATGAAGCGTTATTGGAGGAACTGAATGAGCGGGGGGGCGACCCTGTGCTTCGCTTTTGGGAAAGCGACCGTCACTTCGTCGTGTTAGGCCGCGCTTCTTGTGTGGCCGATGATGTCGACCTGACTGCCTGCCACGAAGACGGTCTGCCTATCCTTCGACGCGCGAGCGGCGGAGGAACCGTCTTGCAGGGACCAGGTTGCCTCTCGTATGCCTTAGTGCTGCCGTTCGATTGGCATCCAGACCTCGCGAATATTCGCACCACCAATCGATTTATTCTGGAACGGATGGCTACGGCACTCCACCAGTGGGAGCCAGCCACGACTTTCCGTGGTATCAGCGACCTCGCAATCGACGACATGAAAATTTCCGGTAATGCGCAACGACGAACCGGAAAATCGCTGCTTTTTCACGGAACGATTCTGCATAGCATGGGAGCCGATCTCGTCGCACGGTACCTCAAGCACCCATCGCGACAACCGGATTATCGTTCAGACCGACCTCACCAGGCGTTTCTAGGAACGATCAACGCTCCACCGCAGATCATCCAACAAGCCATTGCCGCCGCATGGAACGCCGTGCTGACGGACTGCCCCTGGCCCACGGCACGCATGCCCCACATCATCGCGACTATTCTTTCACGAAGCCCTGAAGAGCCGTAATACAGTCTGTTGTTCTCATGGCCAAGACTGACAGCGTGCTGAACCTCAGGCCTTGATCTCTCTCACCGACGAGAGAACCTCCTGATATTTCAACGTGACTATGGCCCTGTCGATTTTAGCAACCTCCGACGACTATGTTATGTCACAGGAGGTGGCCATGAAATACCTGCTGTTAGTGCACCACAAAGAGGACCTGTTTAACCAGATCCTGAAAGGCAGGCGGCAAGCAATGCTCGAGGAATCAATCCAACTGTGCCATCAACTCGACAGCAATAGCAATATATCCATGCCTCGCCTCTGCAACCTGAGGCAACCGGAGTCATCGTTCGAGTGCGGGACGGCAAGGCGACGATAACCGACGGGCCATTTGCCGAGACAAAGGAACAGCTCGCCGGCTATTTTCTGATCGACGCCAAAGATTTGGATGAGGCAGTACGCATCGCCACGCAGGTACCCGGAGCACGTATCGGCACAGTCGAGGTGCGACCGGTCAGAGAGATCTCAGGTCTGCCGAATGAGTAGCAATTCAAACACAATTAAGGAAGGGAACCGCTAGTCTGGACTAGGCCAAGCACAAGACAAGCCTCTTACCCATCATTGCATACTGCCTCGTATCTTGGATTCATGTGGACAGGTGCTTGATTTCCAGATCCTTCAAGGCGCATCATTTTTCTGACCATGAATGAAAGAACCGGAGGAAACATTCTCGAATCCGACGCAGTGCAATACCGCGCGCTATTGGAAGTCTCTGAGGCGATTTCCGCGCATCGTGACCTCAAAGCGTTGTTCAAAGAGCTAGGCAAGCGGCTGCCTTCTGTCGTGCCGTTCGAATTCATCGGACTGATCTTGCATGATCCTCTGCGGGACATGATGAGGATTCACGTGATCGCCACTGAACGGACCGAACGCGTTCCAAATGGGCTTGAGCTGACGATGGAAGAATCCATCTCGGCATGGGTACTCAAGAACCAGCAACCCGTTGTAATGCCGCGGGTGGATGAGGAAATCCGCTTCCCCAAGATCGTTGGCATGCTGCGGGAAATGAGCGTGCGGTCCTGTTGTTTCCTTCCGCTCACCACGGCTGTGCGCAGATTGGGCGCGATCGGATTCGGCAGCGTGAACCCTTACGCCTTCGGGAACTATGAGGTCGAATTTTTAAATCAAGTAGCCAAGCAAGTCGCAGTCGCAGCAGACAATGTGTTGAACTATCAGGAAGCAGAGGCTTCACAGAAACAACTTGCTCAGGAACGGGACCGGCAGCGTCTGCTCTTGGAAGTGAACAATGCAGTGGTCTCACATCTGGACCTTGACGCCCTCTTCCTGGCTGTCAGTACTTGCCTACGCACAGTTCTTCAGCATGACGGCTCCAGCCTCCTGCTCTACAACGGTGAGATCGGTCAGTGGCGTATTCACGTATTGGACTTCGAACGAAATGAAAGCTTCATCGAAGAAGGGCGAGCCGAAGAATGTGCTCAGTCACCGTCATGCCAGGCAATCACAACCGGTAAGCCTGCGATATTCTGGGAATCCGATCTGCGGGAGATGGCGAAGGCTTCACCGATCGCACAGGAGTTGCTCGACCGCGGAGTCAAGTCCTTCTGTTCCATACCCTTGCTCTCACATAACCGTGCGCTCGGCGCGCTGAACGTCGGCCGCAGAAGTGATGCCGGCTTCAGTCCTGAAGAGATTGAGCTGTTGTGCCAGGTAGCGCAACAAATCGCGATTGCCGTCGAGAACGCCTTGGCCTACCAAGAAATTGCCGCGCTCAAAGACAAGCTGGCGAAGGAGAAAGTGTATCTCGAGGAAGAGATCCAGACTGGCTATAACTTCGACGAAATTATCGGCGAGAGCCGATCGCTCAACCAGGTTCTCAAGGAAGTCCAAACCGTCGCCGCAACGGACTCCACGGTCTTGATTCTTGGAGAAACCGGCAGCGGCAAAGAACTCGTCGCACGAGCACTTCACAACTTGAGTGAGAGAAGAGAACGGACGTTCGTGAAATTGAACTGCGCCGCGATCCCAACTAGCCTGCTCGAAAGCGAATTGTTCGGGCATGAGAAAGGCGCGTTCACCGGTGCGATTGCGGCTAAGATCGGTCGGTTCGAACTGGCCGACCGGGGTACACTCTTCCTCGACGAGGTCGGCGAGATCCCATTGGAACTCCAGGTCAAGCTCCTCCGAGTTCTGCAAGAACAAGAGTTCGAACGCCTCGGAAGCACGCGCACGATTCGAGTGAACGCGCGGGTGATCGCCGCAACAAATCGGGATCTTGATGGGATGGTGAAAGAACACAAATTCCGCAGCGATCTGTATTACCGACTCAAAGTCTTCCCCATCACTGTGCCGCCGTTACGCGAGCGACCAGGGGACATCTCGCTCCTCGTGCGACACTTCGCCCAGAAATTTGGGACGCGGATGAAGAAACGCATTCTCACGGTTCCGGCTGAGGCAATGAAAGCCATGCAAGCCTATCCCTGGCCCGGCAATGTACGCGAATTGGAAAATTTCATTGAGCGGGCGGTAATCCTGTCGACTGGCTCAGACCTTGTGATACCAGCCTCTGAGCTCAAACCACCTGCAACGCCATCGCATAATCATAATACGGTGGTGACACTCGAAGAGGCTGAACGCGAGCACATTCTGAAAGCACTGCGTGACTCAAAGTGGGTTCTCAGTGGTCCCATGGGTGCCGCGGCCAAACTCGGGATGAAACGGACCACTCTCCATTCCAAGATGCAGAAGCTCGGTATCGTACGTCCATCGTAGCGTCAACTTTTCAATTCGACCTTCCAGAACATCCCCCTGTCGATATTTCGTCATCTGACGAATAGACGACGAACCGGCTTCGTCACCCCCGCTTGTTCCTTCTTTACTCTCGACGTACAGGCCATGAAAATTCTTCGTTGTATCGAACAGTTGAAGGCTCTGTCGTGATTTCACCCTGGGCTGGAATGGTCGTTGCTGTTCCCATGAAACCAAAATGCGATGACGAGGGATTTCTACATGACTCGATACAAGCAGTTTGGAGGGCTTTTCTCATGAATCGTCGTAATTGGATCGGAACAGTTTTACTTCTCACGCTCGTCCTGTCGACAGGGATCGGGCTGGTCGCCTGGAAATACGAATCCATTCAAGATTCCATCGCAGCCTCGGCGAACCAACCTGAGTGGATGGAGTCAATTACCACCTCCGTGGCATATGAGATGGATCATCGCCAGACAACCACATCTATCGGTACAGTCCTAGCGCTACGCTCGGTCACGCTTAAGAACGCGCTGGCCGGGACAGTCCGTGAAGTCCGGCTCACACCGGGACAGATCGTGGAAGCCGGCACCATGCTGGTGGTACTCGATGTCTCCGTCGAGGAAGCCGAACTCAAGGCGCAAGAGGCCCAAGCGGCTTTGGCCAAGACCGTGCTCAATCGCCGACAGAACCTCAGTCAGGAACTCGCCACCACTCAGGAGGAAGTCGATCGTGCGCGCGCAGACCTGGATATTGCTCAGGCTCAGATGGCCCGTACCAGAGCGATCATCGCCAAGAAGACCATTCGTGCGCCGTTCCGCGCCAGAGTCGGCATCGCCGATGTTCACCCCGGCCAGTACCTGAACGAAGGAACCTTGCTCACGACGCTGCAGGGAGTCGGCGAAGCAGTACATGTGGATTTCACGGTGGCGCAGCAGGTCGCGGCCGGTTTACAGGATGGCGAGACGGTCGACGTGTTCGCGGCCGGTGATGCCCTCCCCATCACGGGCAACATTGTTGCGCTCGATGCGCGCGTAGATCCGACGACTCGGAACGCCGTAGTGCGGGCACGGATTGAGGGAACACGCCCTACCCTAGCCCCCGGTACATCGGTCCGAGTTCGAGTTCCCGTTGGTCCTCCGCGCAAGGCCGTCGCTATTCCGGTCAGCGCGTTACGCAAGGGACCCGGTGGCGATCAGGTGTTCGTGATCGCACCGGATCATGATCACAAGACTCGGGCCCATGTGCGGCAAGTGGAAAGTGGCACGATGGTTGGCGATCAGGTCGTGATTCACGCCGGACTTGAGGCCGGCGAGACTGTCGCTGCCTCAGGATCGTTCAAGTTGCGTGAAGGCGTGCTCGTCGCAAATGCGGCGGACTCCATACAGAAGCAGGCCCGAGCACAAACTGTCGGCCAAGACTGAGCCGATCACCATTTCGAAGAAGAAACAAGGATATCCACATGCGCTCATTCACCGATATCTTCATCAAACACCCGGTCTTGGCGGTCGTCGTCAATCTCGTGATTGTGTTGGCCGGCGCGCGGGCGCTGACCACTCTTCCTGTGCAGCAGTACCCGCAGATCGAAAGCACCTCCGTGCTCATCACGACCGTCTACTACGGCGCCAGCGCGGAAACAGTTCGGGGGTTCCTCAGCACGCCGATCGAGCGGGTCGTCTCCGCCATCGCCGGCGTTGATTATGTAGAGTCGACGAGCCGAGCCGGCGTCAGCACTGTCACGGTGCACCTCAAGCTGAATCACAACAGCACGGCAGCCCTAGCCGAAGTTACGGCGCGGCTCCAACAGGTCCGGTCGGAACTGCCGCCGGAAGCCGAACCTCCGGTGATCGAAGTGCAGCGGGCCGATCGACCGTATGCGTCGTTCTACCTCAGCTTCACCTCCGCAAAACGCAGCGTGCCGGCCGTCACCGACTGGCTTCTGCGCACACTACAACCGCAATTTTCGACATTGTTCGGTGTCCAACGGGTCACGATCGAAGGCGGACGTCAAATCGCCATGCGCATCTGGATCGACCCTGACAGGCTGGCCTCGTTCAATCTCTCGCCCGGTGATGTCCAGGGCGCACTCCGGCGGAACAACTATCTGGCTGCCGTCGGCCGCACAAAAGGTAATGTCGTACAGATCAACCTGCTCGCCAACACCGACCTGCGCTCGGCCCAGGAATTCGAGGAGCTCATCGTCGCCGACCGGGGTGGCGCCATCGTCCGCCTAAAGGACGTCGCGAAGGTCGAGCGCGAGGCTGAAGAGGCCGACATGGTCGCGAAGTATAACCAGTTGGAGGGTGTCTATCTTGGCATCTGGCCGGTGCCAGGAGCGAACGAGATCGAGGTGGCGAGCCGGCTGCGCGATGAGATGGAACGCATTCACCCCACCCTACCGACGGATATCGACATGAAACTCGTCTGGGACGGGACGATGTTCATGCGGAATGCGCTAGCGGAGATCACCAAGACCTTGTCCGAGACGATTCTCATCGTCGCGGTAGTGGTATTTCTCTTCATGGGCTCGGTGCGCACAGCCCTCGTGCCGCTCGTCGCGATGCCGGTCTCCCTGGTCGGAGCGGCCATCTTCATGTTTGCATTCGGTTTCAGCCTCAATCTATTGACGTTGCTCGCGATCGTCCTCTCGGTCGGACTGGTCGTGGACGACGCGATCGTCGTTGTCGAAAACGTCGAACGGCATGTGCGTCTGGGCAAGTCACGGATTGAGGCGGCACTGTCCGGCGCACGCGAGCTGGTCGGTCCGATCATTGCGATGACGATCACACTCGCGGCCGTCTACACCCCGATCGGTTTCCAGGGCGGCCTGACCGGCTCGCTGTTCTTAGAGTTTGCGATCACGCTTGCCGTGGCCGTGGTGTTGTCAGGTGTGGTCGCCATCACGCTCTCGCCGGTTATGAGTTCGCGATTCGTGCATCCGCAAGGCAAGGAAGGCTGGCTCACCGCCTTCGTGAACAGAAGATTCGAGGAAGTGCGACGTCTCTACGCGAGACTGCTCGACGGCGCGCTGCAGATGCGCTGGGGTATCGTGGCGGCGGCCCTCTTGATCATGATGGCTGCCTGGCCGCTCTATCTGTTCTCGCGACAGGAGTTGGCCCCCGTGGAAGATCAGAGCCATATCAGTCTGTTCTTCGAGGCTTCTCCGGACTCCACGGTCGGTGCCACCAATCGCGAACACCTACACATTGTGAAGGCGATTACGTCGTTTCCCGAAACGGAATTTACATGGGGACTCACGACGGCCTGGGGTGGATTCGGCGGCCTGGTCGCGAAGGACTGGCACGAACGGGTACGCTCGACCGAGCAGATGTACGGCGAGGTCTACGGTGCGGTGTCGCAGGTGCCCGGTCTGCGCGTATTCCCGCGTCTGGACCCGCCCTTGCCGACATCGGGCCAATACGATGTCGAGCTGGTATTGGAGAGCGATCTGCCGGCCGAACAGTTGCTGGACACGGTCGGCGCCGTGCTCGGTGCCGGCTGGCAGAGCGGCAAATTCTTGTACGTGGATACCGACTTGAAAATCGACCTGCCTCAAGCGCGCGTCATCCTCGATCGAGAACGTCTGGCCGACTTGGGGTTCGATCTGGCCGGAGTCGGCCAGGAGCTCGGCACGATGCTTGGCGGCGCCTATGTGAACCGATTTAACTACTTCGATCGCAGCTATAAGGTCATCCCGCAGCTCGGCGACAAGGACCGCGCCACGGTCGATCCGTTGCTCGACTTGAAGATCAAAACTCCGGGCGGCCAACTCGTGCCGGTCTCCACCTTTACACACATTGAAACGAACACCGCCCCGCGCACGTTGAACCGCTTCCAACAGCGCAACTCGATCCGTATCTTCGGCGGCGTGAAACCGGGCGTGACGAAGGAAGAAGGGTTGCGCGTTCTCGAAACAGCGGCGGCAGCAAGCGGCCCGCGCATCGTCCTCGACTATGCAGGCGAATCGCGGCAACTGCGCCAGGAGGGAGCGGCGCTCACCGTGACACTCGGTTTTGCGATCGTCCTGATCTATCTGGTGCTGGCCGCGCAGTTCAAGAGCTTCCGCGATCCGTTGATCGTCCTGCTTGGGTCCGTGCCGCTTGCCATCTCCGGTGCACTCATATTCAGCTTCCTGGATATCACAACGATCAACATCTACTCACAGGTAGGACTGATCACGCTGGTCGGATTGATCGCAAAGAACGGCATTCTGATCGTCGAATTCGCAAACCAATTGCAGGTCCGAGGATTCTCGAAGGCGATGGCATTGCGCGAAGCGGCGCTCACGAGGCTGCGACCCGTCCTAATGACGTCGGCAGCTACCGTGTTTGGACACCTTCCCCTGGTGCTCGTGTCCGGACCCGGCGCCGCCGCCCGCAACAGCATCGGTATGGTCTTGGTCACGGGGATGACGGTCGGCACACTCTTTACGCTGTTCGTCGTGCCCGTGTTCTACTCGTTGATCGCTGCGCAGCACCAGCCGGCCCTGGAGCCTGGGGAGATCGCGCTCGATGCCGAGGATGAGGAGCTGCTCACGGTTGGTGCGCAGAGCTGAAGAAGGTTCAAAAGATACTCGCCATGCTAAAAATTACTTCAGAGAAGAGTCCGGATCCAGTGCGCCTCATAGTGGAAGGCCGCCTGACCGGACCCTGGATCAATGAACTTGAGCATGAGTGGCGAGCCCTCCAACCGGCCGGAGTCGTCCCTCTCGTTGTGGATCTCGCGGGCGTGACCTTCGTGGGAGAAGACGGCAAGGCGCTCTTGAAGCGAATGTGGCGAGAAGGTGCTCAATTGGTCGCAACAGGATGCTGCATCGGTCACCTTGTGGAAGAGATCACTCGCTCATGACCGATTGTATCCTCCGCTCGATTCGGGACGAAATGAGAGGGAGCATCATGCGCATACTCAGTCTTTTCATAGGGTCCTTCTTCCTGACCGCCTGCGCCGTCGGACCAGACTATTCCCGGCCTAATCTTTCGCCACCGGCATCATTCAGGATGGCCGTTACCGAACAGGACGCCGACTCCTTCGCGAATCTGCCGTGGTGGGAGCTGATCCAAGACCACGCGCTTCAAGGTCTGATTCGCACGGCACTCCGTGAAAACAAAGATCTCAAACGCGCCGTCGCTTCGGTCGAAGAGTTCCAGGCTCGTCTGTTCATCGCTAGGATGGACTTTGCCCCAAAGGCCGACATCACGGGCAACGCTCCGATCATGGGAAGGAAGTCGCAATTTCTATTTCCCGGATTTCCGAATGCGTTCAACTATTATCTCCAAGGCAATCTTGCCTGGGAACTCGACATCTGGGGTCGCATCCGGCGATCGAATGAAGCGGCGCGCGGCGATCTCCTGGCACGCGAAGAAGCCAGGCGAGCCGTGGTCTTGCAACTCGTGAGCGGCGTTGCAGAAGCCTACTTCGATCTCTTGCAGTTCGACCGACAACTTGAGATCGCCAGACGCACGCTGCACTCGTGGCAAGAATCGGTGAGGATCGCCCAAGCGCGTTTGAGGGAAGGGGTCATTGCCAAGCTTGATCTGGATCAATTCACGTCGGAGCAGGCCAACGCGACAGCGCGTGTCGCGGAGCTGGAGCGGCAGATGGTGCAAAAAGAAAATCAACTGAGCGTGTTTCTGGGACGTAACCCCGATCAGATCGCACGCGGCCGCTCACTGACGGAGCAGATACTGCCGCCCACCATTCCCGCCGGCCTTCCGTCGGAGTTGCTGCAACGGAGACCGGACCTTATACAGGCCGAGCAGGACCTGGCGGCGGTGACGGCCAGAATCGGTGCGGCCAAGGCGGACCGGTTTCCGAAACTCACCATCACCGGCATTTTGGGCGTGGCCAGTCCCCAGTTCTCCAGACTGATCGCGAATGAGACGGCCTTCGGGGTGGCCGGTCCCAGCCTGGCCGGCCCGTTGCTCAACGCACAGGCTCTCGGCTTTCAGCAGGAGGCCGTCGAAGCGCAAGCAAGGCAAGCTCTGGCTCAGTACGAACAGTCGATCCTCATCGCGTTTAGAGAGGTCGAGGACGCGCTGATCGCGGTACGAACCACCAGAGCGCAACGGAATGCACAGGCAGAGCAGGTCGAGTCTCTGCAGTCTGCCCATCGGCAAGCGACGCTCCGTTATAAGAGCGGGCTCGCCAACTATCTGGACGTCCTAATCGCCCAACGCAATCTGTTCGATGCCGAACTGTCGTTGACGAGCACACATCGGCTTCATCTGGTGTCTGTTGTGCAGCTGTACAAAGCACTGGGCGGCGGATGGTCACCAAAAGATGCCGCTCAGCAGATGCCGAATAAACGCGGTGACGGAATGACGGAAGAAACCAGCGGCTAAGAGTTTTGTCCAGCATCTTAAGACGCGTAGCATCTTATCCGAAACCAGGTAATACATAGTTGTTAGGACGCACAGATCAGCACACACGCTAACTTCTCTACAAGGCGCACATACCTATGGCTTCAATCTCTTCCGTTTCTACAGCTTGGGCGATCCTGGTGGTAGCAGGTTTACTCGAGATCGTTTGGTCAAGCAGCATGAAGGCCTCAGAGGGTTTCACCAAACATCTGTACACCGGCGTCACGTTAGTCGCAGCCTGGCTCAGTTTCTGGCTACTCGGGCTTGCAATGAAGTCGCTTCCGCTCGGCACCGCCTATGCAGTTTGGACAGGAATCGGGGCGGTAGGAGCCGCAGTGCTGGGCATGGTGCTCTTCAAAGAGCCTGCCACAGCGACGCGCATCCTCTGCATTGCAGCCATCATTGGGGGAATCGTTGGCCTCAAGCTTCTCCATACGGCAAGTGCTCCTGGCGGGTGAGTGGAGTCAATGGAATCGGACCAAGTACGCGCGATCATTGAGAAGTGGGCTGCGGGAGACAGGGCGTGGGACATCGACGTGGTCCTGAGCCGGCACTCGCCGGACATGCTCATGTTTGACGTTGTTAGTCCCGCCCGCCTGCAGGGGCAGAACGATTACCGAAAGACATGGCTCGAGCAGTTCTTTCCTTGGCACGGCGGAACCGGACGCTTCGAGTTGGTCGACCTGAAGGTGTCAGCCGGCACCGATGTTGCTTTTGCCACAGCGCTGCTCGAATGCGCGGGGACGGAGGGCGGAAGGAAGGTGGCGTTCACTCTGCGACTGACAGTTGGCCTGGAGGCGCGACGGCGAGTGGACTGTTGTTCATGAACACCACTCGCAGCCGGTGGATTTTGACACTGCCCGCATCGGATCGGGTTCAGGCTGATGCTTGGCGTATCAGTCCACCGATTTTACCTGAGTCCGACGGGATAACACGGAAGCGGCAGCGGGCGTTATCTTGAAAAAAGCAAGCCGCATAACAACCGGTTGCGGCGGACGGCGCTGACGCACTGCCGCTGAACCGGGACATCAGAGATCAAACACGCAAGATGTACGGGAAGTCTTTTCTCAGACGACTGCGCAAAGAACAGGAGACGCAATGACGGACAAAGCCAGAGTGACCGAGATCACGCCCGATCACTATGTGATTTCGATCTATGTTCCAGAGTTCAATCTCCGGTTCAATCACTTTCTGATCAAGGACGATGAACCGCTGCTCTTTCATGCCGGCATGAAACAGATGTTTCCGCTGATGCGAGACGCGATGGCGCGGATTATCGAGCCTTCTTCGCTTCGATGGATCTCCTTCAGCCACTTTGAAGCTGATGAATGCGGGGCGCTGAACGAGTGGCTGGCCGTTGCGCCTCAGGCAGTTCCGGTATGCGGCTTGATCGGGGCGGCCGTCAGCGTAAACGATTTTTCCATGCGTCCGGCTCACGTTCTGGCGCAGGACGAAATACTCACGACCGGGCGCTATCGTCTGCGATTCCGCCGGACGCCCCATGTGCCGCATAACTGGGACGCAGGCCTCTTGTTCGAGGAAGTCACGCGTACCCTGCTGTGCTCGGATCTGTTCACGCACGAAGGTGATGTGGAACCTGTCATAGAGTCCGGTGTCGTCGATCGAGCCAATCGGTCCTTGATCGAAGGTCAACAGGGACCGTTCGCCAATGCCTATCCCTATACACCGTTCACCGAACCGATCCTGCATGGTCTGGCCGATCTTCGGCCGGCACGATTGGCCCTCATGCACGGATCTGTGTTCGTGGGAGACGGTGCGCGGGCCTTGCGCGACTTGGCAAAGGTCATGCGTGAGGTGCTGGGGAAACAGGAAATCACTTCCCTTTAAGCGACGGGAGAGTGCCGCCATCTTCCAATGCATCGTTTGCGATCGTACCAGTGAGCACAGGTCATGTTCGATTTCGTTCTTTCTGTCTTTCACTTCCTGCTGGTCTTTACGCTGGTAGCAATCCTCGCGGCGCAGAGCGCCCTTATCAGACCGGGGATCAGCGCGTCTAGTCTGCGTCTGGCCGCAACCTTGGATCGAGCCTATGGAGTAAGTGCGGTGTTGTTGCTGGGCGTGGGGTTTGGGCGGATCTTCTGCGGTGCGAAAGGTTCACCATTCTATCTATCGAATCCCCTCTTTTGGACCAAGATCGGTCTCTTTATGACCGTAGCACTACTCTCGGTTCGGCCGACCGTGCAACTGATCCGGTGGAGTAAGCAGGCACTGGCTCACACAGAATTTCTACCCCCTGAAGAGCAGGTTCGACATATTCAACGGTGGTTGCGCGCGGAAGCGATTGTGCTCATGTTAACCCCGTTTTTTGCAGCCGCCATGGCTCGTGGCATGGGGCTTTCATGACAGTCTGGGTAAGGTGATGAAAGCGCAAGGCTTTTCAGAGCAAATAGAAGCATTGAAGGAGAATGTCGATTTGAAGCTTACTCGTTCGACTAATAGTCAGAGGCTGGATTCAACTGATTTGTTGACTGAGGAAAATGGCTCGCAACAAGAATCTATAAAGGAAATTCCACCGTGCGATTCAAGATTCTCGCGAAGGCCACGAAGGATTCCGAAACAGACGTGCTGTTTGACCGCTATCAACGAAGGAGTTCGACATGAATAAGGTACGTTTACTCATCGGGACGAGGAAAGGCGCATTCATTCTGACAGCGGACGGCAACCAGAAACGATGGAAGGTTGATGGCCCTCACTTCGGTGGATGGGAGCTCTACCACCTCAAGGGATCGCCTGTTGATCCAGACCGGATTTACGCCTCGCAAACGAGCAGTTGGTTCGGCCAGGTAATCCAGCGATCGGATGACGGTGGCAACACCTGGACTCCGCCTGGGACAAAACCGGAAGACCTCATGGGGCCGGACGGCATGCCGAAGGCAGAAAGCAATATGTTTCTGTATGACAGCTCCGCCGAAACGGGCCAGCCGCTGACCACACACCAGCATTACGATGGCTCACAGCGTCCGTGGGAATTCAAACGCGTGTGGCATCTCGAACCCTCGCTGACCGATCCGGATACAGTCTATGCCGGTGTGGAGGATGCAGCAATCTTCAAATCCACCGACGGCGGCAAGAGTTGGAACGAGTTGGCCGGACTGCGGAGTGCGAAAGGACAGCTTTGGCAACCGGGCGCAGGCGGGATGTGCCTGCATACCATCTTGCTGAATACTGGACAGCCAGACCGCATGTTCGTCGCTATCTCAGCAGCCGGCTCATTTCGTAGCGACGATGCCGGGCAGACATGGCGGCCCACCAACAAGGGACTCATGTCGCAGTACGAGTTGCCCGATCCGGATGCGGAAGTCGGCCACTGCGTGCATTCCATCGCGATGCATCCATCACGCCCGGACGTCCTCTTCATGCAGAAACACTGGGATGTGCTGCGTAGCGACAACGGAGGAGAATCCTGGCAGGAAATCAGCGGCAACTTACCGAGTGATTTTGGATTTCCCATCGCTGTGCATGCGCATGAACCGAACACGATCTACGTGGTCCCGATCAAAAGCGACTCCGAACACTATCCGCCTGATGGCAAGCTGCGTGTGTATCGCAGCAAGGTGGGCGGACACGAATGGGAGGCGCTGACCAGAGGGCTCCCCCAGCAAGATTGCTACGTCAACATCCTGCGCGATGCCATGGCCGTCGATCAACTTGATCCCTGCGGCGTTTACTTCGGCACAACCGGTGGTCAAGTCTATGGCTCAGCCAACGGCGGAGATAGTTGGACGCCGATTGTCCGGGATCTGCCGGCAGTCTTATCAGTAGAGGTTCAAACCTTGCCATGATTCGCGTCGTGCTGCCTCAACATTTGCGAACGTTGGCGCGCGTAGATGGCGAGGTCACGCTGGACAGGGTGAGTCCAGCGACCATCGCCTCCGTCCTCGATTCATTGGAAGTTCGATATCCCATGCTACGGGGAACGATCCGCGATCATGTCACCAAGCGACGCCGGCCGTTCATCCGGTTCTTCGCTTGCGAACAGGATTTGTCACACATATCAGCGGACGCTCCCCTACCAGAGGCAATCGTGAGCGGAACAGAACCATTGTTGATCGTGGGAGCCATGGCTGGGGGATAAGCTATGTCGCTTTCCATCCACCTCATACGACTACGAGATGAAAGCTGGTCGATTTACATAGGAGGAAGCCATGCAAAAGCTCACACCCTGCTTGTGGTTTGACGACAAAGCTGAGGAGGCAGCGAACTTTTACGTCTCAATTTTCAAGAACTCCAAGCTGGGCCCGATCACCCGTTATGGAGAGGCTGGTGCACAGGCTTCAGGAAGACCGAAATGCTCGGTGATGACCGTGACGTTCGAAATTGACGGACAGGAGTTCGTGGCGCTCAACGGGGGCCTCCTCTTCAAGTTCACTGAAGCGGTCTCCTTCATGGTGAAGTGCCAATCGCAGGAAGAGATCGACGAGATGTGGGCAACGCTGTCAGCAGGAGGAGAAGAAGGACCATGCGGCTGGTTAAAAGACAAGTATGGGTTGTCGTGGCAAATCGTGTCTCCCGATTGGGAGGAGATGTTGCAGGACAAGGATGCCATGAAATCGGAACGAGCCATGGCGGCCATTCTTCAGATGAGCAAACCTGATCTTGCAAAAATCAAACGAGCGTATTTGGGACAATAGGCAACTCTGAGTTCAACTTAAGGAGGTCAGTCATGCGGTTCATGGTGATCGTCAAGGCAACAAAAGAGTCGGAAGCGGGCGCGATGCCGAGCACGCAGCTTCTAACCGAGATGGGCAAGTTCAATGAAGAACTGGTGAAGGCCGGCGTCATGTTGGCCGGCGATGGGCTTCATCCTAGCTCGAAAGGCGCACGCGTGCACTTCTCTGGAAGTAAGCGGACCGTGGTCGAAGGTCCGTTTTCAGAAACCAAAGAACTGATTGCAGGATACTGGCTCTGGCAATGCCAGTCGAAGGAAGAAGCGATCGAGTGGGCCAAACGTTGTCCCAATCCAGCGGGCGACGGGATAGAAGGTGAACTCGAAATTCGTCAACTCTTTGAGGCGGAGGATTTTGGCACCGAATTCACGCCTGAGCTGAAAGAGCATGAGCAGCGGATGCGTGCTCAGATAGCCAAATAGAAGTAGCATAGCCTCTCATCTTAGAACAGGAAGGGGAACAAACATGAAAAACAAAGTCGTGATGTTTGAGATCCCGACTTCGGACTTTCAGAAAGCGAAAAGGTTTTATGAAACCGTGTTCGACTGGACGGTTGAATTGTGGGGTGACGAAGGAGCCATGGCAATCACCACAGCTGCGGACAAGGGCTACAATCCGACCGAACTTGGCGGCATCAACGGAGGGTTCTATAAACAAAAGCCTACAGATGACCATCCATCATTTGGTATGGAAACCGATTCCATCGACCAGACGCTCAAGGCCATCGAGAAAGCAGGTGGCAAGGTCATCACACCCAAACACTCAATCGGTGAGTGGGGATTCATGGCGGACTTTGCGGATCCTGAGGGGAACGTCATGACTCTCTGGGAAAAGTCGAAGAAATAAATCGATGGGTAACGAAAGGAGTCCCATGCGATACATCGATGGATTCGTTCTACCGGTACCGAAAAAGAACCTCAAAGCCTATTTGGCAATGGTCAAGAAGGCCGGCAAGATCTGGAAAGAGCACGGCGCACTGGAATACCGCGAGTGCGTCGGCGATGACCTCACAGTAAAGATGGGCTTGCCGTTTCCGCGATTAGCGAAACTCAAAGCGGGTGAGACCGCTGTATTTTCATGGATCGTCTACAAGTCACGAAGCCGCCGCGACCGCGTCAATGCCAAGGTGATGAAAGATACCCGGATCAATGACATGTGCAACGGGAACTCGATGCCGTTCGACGTCAAACGCATGGCCTATGGCGGGTTTAAGGTCGTGGTTGACGCTTAGGTCCGCACAACAAGAGAAGGCGACGAACAATTGCCCGATCATTTCAAGTTAGCCGAATCTGGAGGTGTGACATGGCTGAAATCTTTCATCGCGTGGGAATCAAGGGGAGTCCTGAGAAGGTGTTTCGGGCACTCTCCACGATTGAAGGACTTGCCGGTTGGTGGACTACTGATACGAGTGGCATCTCTGACGTTGGCAAGTCCATTACATTTCAATTTCGCGATCCCAACGGGAAGATCATAGGTGAAATGGGCATGGAAGTTGTTAGGCAAGAGCCCTTCAAGAGGGTGCAGTGGAAGTGCGTCAAGGGGCCTGAGGAATGGATCGGGACGGAAATCACCTTTGATTTGAAACAAGAGAACGAATTCACGATTGTGCTGTTCGGCCATCGGAACTGGAAAGAGTTCAATGAGTTTACCGCTCACTGTAGTACGAAGTGGGGAGTTTTCATGTTGAGTCTCAAGGAACTCATAGAAACGGGGAAAGGTAAACCTGCTCCAAGTGATATCAAAATCGATAATTGGAATTAACTCAAATGAGATTCGACCCATGGAAGGTTGCCGAAATGATCAACAAGATCTTCGTCAATCTCCCCGTCAAGGACCTCGACAAGTCGATGGCGTTCTTCAAAGCGATCGGCTTCTCGTTCAACCCGCAGTTTACGGATAAGACTGCGGCCTGCATGGTCATAAGCGAGGACATCTACGCCATGCTCTTGACCCACGATAAAGTGAAGGAGTTTTCGAAAAAGCAAATCGCGGATGCCCATAAGACAACGGAGGTGTTGCCGCCCTGGCCGTCGAGAGCAAGGCTCAGGTAAACGAGATCGCGGACAAGGCGATCACAGCTGGCGGGAAGGAGGCGTACTCCCCCAAGGACTATGGCTTCATGTACACTCGGAGCTTCGACGATCCAGACGGCCACATCTGGGAAGTGTTCTGGATGGATCCAGCAAAGGTACAAGGGGGATAGGAATATGCGGAGTTTCCAGGAACCTCTATCCGTAAGCCTCGGGGGACTACCCAGGTTGGCTGTCAAAGCCGAACTCGGCAGGCAGAGAGCAGAAGGGAGAAGGAAAATGAATAACAACAACGTCGTGTTTTTTGAGACCTCTGCCGCGAATTCGAGTCCGTCGCCTTTCGGAGGTCCGACGGTTCGACAAGACGTTACTTCCTGCGACGGGTTTCACACGCACAGTGAAGATTGTAGGGTGGCTCCAGTATGAAGCCGAGAGTGACGATGTTATGTCAGAGTTTTTCGGTGTGACGGAATCTGTCCAGCATGTCGCTAACGAATCCCGAATCGCGTTTTTGGCGGAGAGCATTGAGAGCATCAATAAGCTCGCTAGAGTCGCCATTCAAGCATGCGCAGGCAATGTTGAAGCGGAGACCGCAGCGCCGGCGTAAAAGATTTTACCGGTAACCATTGGTGGATTCACACGCATATCGAGGATGTGCCCCCGGAGGAAATCAAGAAACGCGCGGAGGTGTGGGTGAAGCAGCAGAAGAATGGCTGATCGCAATCCCTTTATGAACGATGAAAGTTGCTCGCCAAATACAACGGATTCGGGTGTTCCTCTTTGTCGAAGGGTTAGCATTCTCTCTGGCGGCGTTCGTTCATGTCGGTCTGCCGGTTGAGGGTTATGAGCATCGCGAGGCCGTCATCCTCGAAAGCGTACTGGCGAGCATCTTGTTCCTTGGGTTTCTGCTGACCTGGATCAATCCGTCATGGGCCAGACGAACGGGTATTGCAGTGCAAGGAATGGCTCTGTTGGGCACAGTGATCAGCCGCTTCAGCATTATCGCCGGGGACGGCTCCTGGACGATTCTAGATCTGGTCTTTTACCGCGCGATCATGGCCGGCCTGATCTGGGGCTTGGTCGTGGCGATCATTGCGCCGACCTTCAATGCTCTCACCTCTATGCGTCAGAAGGTCGAAGCAGGCAAAGCTCGAGATTAAGTCTCACGTCCTGGACAAAGTGGCAGAAATCGTCCGGAGACCATCCAATGAACCATTCACAACTATCGCAGGTACTTTTAAGATTCGTGACTGTTCTCTCGCTCTCCGGTTGCATCCACACTCCCCCTTTTCATGACGGGTCGGGACAGATTACTCCAGGAAGCATTGCCGTCATGGAGACTGTCTCCATCGGCGGCATCCCACAACAGGTCTGGTTTCGGGGTATCAACACTCATAATCCAGCTTTGCTGATCTTGCACGGGGGACCCGGGGTCAGCGAGGCAGCGATTTTCCGCTATTTCAACTCGGAACTGGAGCAATACTTCCTGGTGGTCAATTGGGACCAGAGCGGAACCGGGCGCTCCTTCCATACCGACATTTCCTCTGATTTCATGACGATCGCACAGTTACTCCACGATCTGGATGACATCGTCGAATTGATCATGAAACGATTTGATACGGACAGCGTGATTCTTCTGGCTGATTCCTGGGGAACCGCTCTCGGTACAATCCATGCCCATCAACATCCTGAACAAGTGACCGCCTATGTCGGGACCGGGCAAGTGGCTGCTATGCCGAAAGGTGAACGATTGTCATATGACTATGCGTTGAAACAGGCGGTGGCTCGAGGCAACAGAGAAGCGATGGAAGCGCTGCGAAGAATTGGGCCGCCTCCGCACACGGTCGACGAAATGTTGATCTCTCGTCACTGGGTGGAACAATTCGCCGGTGCGTTCCACGGCGCTCTTTCTACCGGCAAACTGATTTGGGCGGCGCTGAAAACCGACGAGACCAATCTCGTCGATCTGATTCTGTTCGGGCGGGGCAATCGCTTCTCTCTGGAGCACCTGTGGCCGGAGTTCTCACGGCTTGACCTCACAGGCTACAAGAGATTCAAGATGCCTGTGTATTTTCTACTGGGCGCTATGATTGGCAAGTTCCGGCAACCCGTGCCGCTTCTTATTTCCAGACCATCGAGGCCCCCTCCAAACAATTGATCTGGTTCGAGCACTCCGCTCATCACCCTCCATTCGAGGAAGCGGAGAAATTCAATACACTCATGATCGAGGAGGTGCTTCCAACGGTAGTGGGATCCAAAACCCGTGTTACAAAATCACAGGCTCCACGGTGATTAGGCCAGGTTCCTTCCTTATCCGTTCACTGAGAGACCTGATCGTCGGCTATTGGCTCTGACAGTGCAAGCCAGAAGCGATCATGATGGGGCATGAGGCTAACGGCTTGAGAAAGAAAATGAAGAGGGAGGGTAAAGGATGAGCCATGCGCTGAAAGGCAAAGTGGCCTTGGTGGCCGGTGCCACACGGGCTGCCGGCCGAGGGATTGCGGTCGAACTCGGCGCGATGGGTGCCATCGTGTACTGTACCGGCCGGACCACCCGCATACAGTCATCTGAGATGAATCGTCCCGAAACGATCGAAGACACAGCCGAACTCGTCCAACAAGCCGGAGGCCGGGGTATTGCGGCTCAAGTCGATCATCTGATCCCGCAACAGGTACAGAACCTCGTGGCTCGTATCGAGCACGAGCAGGATCACTTAGATATTCTAGTCAACGATCTATGGGGAGCCGATCTCCTGATCGAATGGAACAAGCCGGTGTGGGAACAATCGCTCGAGAAAGGCCTGCGCATGCTGCGACTTGCCATCGACACCCATCTCATCACGAGTCACTATGCCCTGCCGCTCTTAATCAAACAGCCAGGTGGATTGGTCGTCGAGATGACGGACGGCACGGCAGACTACAACCGGCACAACTACCGCGTGTCGCTATTCTACGATCTCGCCAAGACCTCGATCGTTCGCATGGCGTGGGCACAGGCGCAAGAACTTAAGCCTCATCGCAGCACCACCGTCGCTCTGTCTCCAGGCTGGTTACGCTCGGAACTGATGCTGGAGATCTATGGAGTGAAAGAAACGAATTGGCGCGATGCCTGCGTCAAGCAACCACACTTCGTGATCAGCGAATCGCCTCGGTACGTTGGGCGAGCCGTTGCGCATTTGGCCTGCGATTCAGACGTGGCGCGCTGGAACGGGCAATCGCTCTCGAGTGGCTAGCTTGCCAAGATATATGGTTTTACCGATCTTGATGGCTCACAGCCCGATTGCTGGCGGTACTTTCCTGAGGTGCATGATGCCGGCAAGCCGGCCGATGCGACCGGATACCGGTAGGCTCGAAGAAGGAAGTTGGCCTGTTGAATGAGAAAGGGGTCAAGGCGAAGCCCATGAATGCTGAAGATGTATTATCCGTCGACCGGAGTGTCGATTTCATAACCGCCGAACGACTATTGTAAGACAGTCAACAACAAGCCTGCAGTCGAGGCTTGATAACCATAAGGAGACCACCATGCGTGTCATATCCTTAGCAATTACCACGTTGTGCATCACACTCACTGCCTCGCCAGTTCTGGCCAAAGAGAAGAAGGGGCAGAAACCCATGGATCCTCAGGCCATGATGGAACTGTGGAAGCAGGCCGCCACGCCGGGCGAACCGCACAAGCTGTTTGCGACGCTGGTCGGCAGCTGGACAACCACCACCAAAGAGTGGATGGAGCCAGGCAAGCCGCCGACGGAATCCACCGGCACCGTGGAGATGAAGATGTTACTGGATGGGCGGTTTCTCTACCAGGAGTACAACTCCCAAATGATGGGACAGCCCTTCTCGGGAGTCGGCATCGATGGGTATGACAATCTGACCAAGAAATATGTCACCGCCTGGATCGATACGATGGGCACCGGCATCTTTTTCATGGAAGGAACGGCCAGCGCCGACGGCAATACCATCACGCTGAAAGGCTCCCATCCGGAACCGGGCGGCGGGAAGATGTCGCATCGGGCAGTCTGGAAAATCATCGATGCCGATAACCAGACCTTTGATATGCATGGCACGCACCATGGTGGCAAAGAAATGAAGGTGCTGGAGATCACGTATACCCGAAAAGAATAGGCAACGCTGATTGGTTGATGGCTTCCATGGTCGGAAGTCATCAACCAACTTGTTGCACTCCTTGCTCTTACTCGCTCGCTCGCCGCCTGCCATCAGCTCCTCTTCGGTGTTCGCGTGACCTGTTCCACAATAGAACAGTCGGAAAATTTCGGGTAGCATCACATGACTTCATGTGGTAGCGTGAAAAGTAATCCACCAACATAGTCTGGAACCGACCGCCCGTCCACTCGCATCCATCCCGCGACCGTTTCCAGTCTACACACGAACCACTTCTCGCAGGAGGCCCTATGAGACGTACGAACATATTGTTTCAAACACTCTGTGGTGGCTGCGCAATTCTATTCCTCTCAGCTGCCTGTGCCTCAGCGGGAGATCAAAAGAAAGGAGCATCAGCAATGACCGTCTCGAACGGAAAACAAGTGGCATTGGAATACACCGTGAAGCTCGACGATCAATCAGTCGTGGATTCAAATGTCGGACAGGAGCCGCTGAAGATGACTCAAGGCCGTCACGAGGTGGTTCCTGGGCTGGAAAAGGCCCTTGAGGGCATGTCAGTTGGAGAGAAAAAGAACGTCACCGTCGCCCCGACGGAAGGCTATGGCGATGTCGATCCCAAAGCATTTCAGGAAGTAGACAAGAAGATGGTGCCGGCCGAGGCGCAGAAGGTGGGGACGCAGTTGGAAGGGAAAACCGCCGATGGACGAAAAGTCTTTCCGCGCATTTCTGAATTAAAGGACGAGACCGTCGTGCTCGACTTCAACCATCCGCTGGCCGGCAAAACGCTGCACTTCGATGTCCAAGTCTTGGATGTCGCACAAGCCCCGTCGAAGTGATCTTCTCTTTCTCGTGCGGGGCGGTGACCGCCCCGCACACGAATTTAGAACAATGCGTGTGTTCTGCCTCCTTGGCCACCGCCCACTCGAGAAGACATCCCCACTGACCACTCCAGAGATCCTCAAGCCTACCGTTGGCACGCCGGCTTGATCAGCTGTGCATACACACGATTAAAACAATCTCGCTCCCCTGGCTTTCTTTCTTCAGGCCAAACGGCATCGCGACAAAGCCATGAGGTTTCATGAACGCTTCCTTCCAATAGCTCGGTCAGCCTTGGTTCTTCACGATACCGTGCGCGAATTGTCATCTGGCTCTTTTTTTTCTTTTGCCACCTGCGTCATGTAGGTCTCGACCTCTTCCCGACTAAGCTCCTCGACGCGCGCGGCGAAGGCCGGATAGGCCAGCACATGAGTCATATTGGCGTAGGGCCCGCTGAGCTGAAAAAACTGCCACCCTTCACTCTTGAGCCCCTCAACCGTTCGCCGGTAGTGGCGCCACCGTTCACCATAATGGAAGAACTCCTCCACCGCTGCACTCAGCGCCACCACGAGGCTAACGATGAACGTGAGGGTTTTGATCGCGGCAGCAGCTCCATCGCCGACGTTCAGACTGACCAACGCCGGCACGATCACGCCTCCGATGATCGTCGTAAGCCGCAGAACGTTATGACGCAGCACGGAATTCCAAGCCTTCTCATCAATCCAGATGACCTGCTCCAGCCACCGCGCCCGGAGAAATTGCTTGTTCAGTTCCGGCAACTCCAGCGCCTCAATCAGCTTCCCCATTTCAGCCCGCATCTGTTCATGATCCTTTGGTTTCTTCAGCATGATCGCCTCGCAACATACGTTTGAACCATCCCATCCGTCTTATCACTATTCCTGCGAAAGCAATGACGATGCCTGCCAACCAAATTTCAGGAGACGGTCATGTACGCCATGCAAACGCGTGAACGCACAGTGAAAGGATCTGTTCTGTCTGGAGTGCAGGCAGCGGCGATGAGGAAATGTCGCCATAGCGAGGTCTCGAACCAGATACGATCTGTATCCGTACAGATACCATAGGCAGGAGGGGTGAGGAAACTAGGGCTTCTGTGTCTGTGGAGATATGAGGCCTTCCCGCAAGCGTTTCTTGTCCTCATCTTGCCATCGATGTAAGATGGGACCAGTCCTTGAGGAACCTATGAAAGCTGTGACTTACACCATCGGCCC
Source organism: Nitrospira sp. (assembly GCA_041743145.1). Lineage (GTDB taxonomy): Bacteria > Nitrospirota > Nitrospiria > Nitrospirales > Nitrospiraceae > Nitrospira_D. The sequence continues at coordinate 28,881 of JBGTNJ010000025.1, forward strand.
GGAGCAGCGTGAAGCGTTATTCACTCGGCTTCCTGTTGAGCTCGGCCAAGAGTCGGGCATACGGTTCGCCTATCTCTATGGGTCCGTGCTCGAGTCAGACCGGGTCCATGATGTGGACATTGGACTCTTTCTTGATGACACAGTCGTTGCTCAGCAGGCTCAGATCGTGGAAACTCTTTCTGCGAAACTTACTGCGGCGGTCAGGCTACCAGTCGATGTGCGGGTGATCAATGACGCACCGCTGTCGTTTCTCTACCACGTCTTGCGGGGGCGACTCCTGCTCTGTCGAGACGAAGGTTTCTTGACCGACATGCTCGAGGATGTGGCCCGGCGGTATCTTGACCTGGCTCCACTCCTTCGCAGCAGCACGAAGGATGCCTTCGCCGCATGACTCTCAATCCGGATCTCATTCGGGCTCGTTGTGCTGAAATCGATGCTTCGTTGAGCCGGCTCGAAGAGCTGCGTCGTCTGCCTCGCGAAACATTCCTCTCAAGCCAAGACACGCTCGATGTCGCCTGTTATCGATTACTCATCGCCATTGAAGCGGCGCTGGCGCTCTGCTTTCATGTATCTGCGAAGCAACTGAATCATGTGCCCGAAGAGTGTGTAGGCTGCTTCAGTTCACTTGAGAAGGCCGGGTTCATTCCCACGGATCTTGCAGGCCCCCTTCAGCACAGGCCGCCTTCAGCAGATGGCGCGCTTCCGAAATTTGTTGGTCCATGTCTACTGGAAGATTGACTATGTGCAGGTCTACGAGATCATTTCGACGCGCCTTGATGATCTGCGTGTATTTCGCACCACAATGGTCGAGCTGATCTAACCCTGCGCAGGACACTGCTTAAGGAAGGTCTGATTTATTCTTCGCTCGGGATGTGCTAGAGGGAACGCCACACTCGCTGATGAGGAGGCACGCCCATGGCGCAACAGACATTTGCCGAGGTGACGTTCGCACAGTATCGCAAATCCACCCGCCGAGAGCGGT